>NZ_POTW01000013.1 GCF_003236295.1 Jiangella anatolica | reverse complement strand
CAACCCCTCCGCCGCCAGCCCATCCACCGCCGGACTCGTCACATCACCATGCCCATACGCACCCAAATGCGTGCCCACATCATGCCAATGGATCAGCACCACGTTCGGACGCTCAGTCGCCGTCATGTCTCGCCTCCCGCTCCCTCAGTCCTGCCTACGCGGTGATGCGGCCGGCGGCGCGGGCTTCGGCGGTGTCGCGTTGGGCGTCGATCTCGGCGGTGAAGTGGGCGGCCAGGCCGGTGAGGTGGTCCAGGATGTCGGGGTGGCGGTCCTTGAGGTCGTAGGTCTCGCCCGGGTCGAGCTCGAGATCGAACAGCTGCGGCAGTTCCCGGCCGTGGGCCCGGTTGGGGTCGCGGGGGAACCGGTCCAGGTGCAGCTTCCACCGCCCCCACCGCACCGCGTTGAGCGTCCACCAGTGGAAGAAGAACAACGCCCGCCGCACCGGCAACGACCCACCGGCCAGGACCGCCGCGATGTCCACCCCGTCGACCGGACGATCCCCCGGCACGGTCGCCCCGGCCAGCCCGGCCAGCGTCGGCAACAGGTCGAACAGGCACACCACCTCATCCGACACCACCCCCGCCGGGATCCGTCCGGGCCACCGGGCCAGGAACGGGACCCGGATGCCGCCCTCATAGGTGTGCAGCTTGCTGCCCCGCAACCCGCCCGTGCTGCCCTCGAACCACGGCCCGTTGTCACTGGTCACCATCACCAGCGTGTCCTCGCCCAGACCCAGCTCGTCCAACCGGTCCAGCAACCGCCCCACGTGATGATCCAGACACTCCACCACGTCGCCGTAGCGGCCGCCGGCGGACCGGCCGGCGAACTCCTCCTCCACGTGCAGCGGAATGTGCGGCATCGTGTGCGCCAGATACACGAAGAACGGCCCACCCGCATGCGCCCTGTCGATGAACTCGATGGCCTGATCGGTGTAGGCACGCGTCAATGCGGCCTGGTCGACATCGGCGGCCGTGATCTTCTCCCCCTCGAACAACTCCACCGGATGCATGTCGTTGCTGTACAGCAGCCCGGCGTACTCGTCGAACCCGTGCCGGGTCGGGTAATGCTCCGGCCGGCACCCCAGATGCCACTTCCCGAACATCGCCGTCCGATACCCCGCATCACGCAACACCTCAGGCAGCGTGTACTCGAACGAGGACAACCCGGTCCCATCACGCGGGTTCAACACCTTGGGCAGACCGACCCGCTGCGGATACCGGCCGGTCAACAACGCCGCCCGCGACGGCGTACACACCGCCGACGCCGCATACATGTGCCGCAGCACGATCCCCTCGGCCGCGACCGCATCCATCCGCGGCGTCCGCAGGATCCGGTTGCCCATACAGCTCAAATCCCCATACCCCAGATCGTCCATCACGATCAACACGATGTTCGGCCGGCCGCTCATCGGGTCACCGGGGAGATCGCGGCGTGCACCTGGCCGAGGCCCTCGATGCCCCCGCGGACGACGACGCCGGCCTCGTACTCGGCGCGGGTGAGGCGGAGCCGAGCCGTCGTCGACCCGAGCGTGATGACGTCGCCGGGAAAGAGCGTGATCATGGCGGAGATGGTGCTGATGAGCTCGCCCGGCCCGGCGAGGTAGTCCGACGTCGAGCCGCTCACCGCCCGGGAGCCCACCTCCAGGGACATGGCGCGGCCGCGCCAGTCGTGATCGGGCAGCGGCACGAGCGGCGCGCCGACCACGTTGAACCCGTCCGCCCATCGGCCGTACATGGCGGGGATGCCGCGTTCGCCGGTCCGAGCCGGCTCGACGACCGCGTCGGCGAACGAGCGGTCGCACACCGAGACCATGGGCGCGTACCCGAGCACGAGTTCCAGGCCGTCCTCCACCTGGGCGGCGAGCGCACGGACGACGACGGCGAGCTCGATGCTCAGGACGAGGTCCGTGGCGCGCCGCGGGATGTCGACGGGCCCGCCGCCGAGGGAGCTCGCCGGACCGTTGAGGAATCGCGGCACCTCCAGCCGGGCCAGCCCGTCGGACTCCTCGGCGGCTTCGTGATTGCCGAACGACGTGTAGAAGTGCCGGGCCGACCCCGCGGTCCAGTCGTCCGGCGCCTCGAGCACCGGAGTGCCGGAGGACGCGACCTGCCGCACGGCATAGGACGGGTGCGAGTCCAGCCGCACCGGGCCGTCCGCCACGGTCACCGGGTTCACCAGCGTGCCGACGTCCTCGATCTCGACCTCGAGCCGCGTCGCCGGGTCGGCGACGTCGTCCGGGAGGACGGGCAGGCCGTCGACGCCCATGGTCGCGAAGTGGAGGACGTCGCCCGGGTACAGCGAGGCGAACGAGGAGTACCAGGAGATGACGCGCTCGATGCCCAGCAGCGTCGCCCCGCTGTGCGCGCGGTCGCGCGTGCGCCCGGACTGCCGGGTGTACATCAGCAGGTCGTACGGGTCGCCGACCTCGTCCTTCGTCACCAGGAACGGGCCCATGGGCGCCAAGGTGTCCGCCTTCTTCCCGCCCCACGAGGCGGTCGCCTGGTAGAGCCAGTCGCTGTAGCGCTCCGGCAGCGCGTAGCCGCGGCCGGCGTTGCCCGGGACGATGTCGTAGTAGTAGGTGCCGGACACGTCGTTCACGACGGTGTAGCCGGCGACGTGCTCCATGGCCCGCTCCAGCGGGATGTAGCGGCCGGCCCTGCCGATCACCACGGCCAGCTCGACGTTGTAGGCCATGAGCGGACGATGGTGGCCGTTCCGGAACGTGACGGGTGCGCCCGCGCCGATCGCCGCACCCTGCGGGCGCTGGTGGCCGAGCGGGAACAGGTTGACGATGGGGATGCCCGGCTTGTTGCGCACGAAGGACGGAGCGTTCGCGACCAGTCCCCAGTAGAGCCGGGGCCGCGGCACGGGCGCAAGGAGCTCGACGTCCTCCACCGGTGACCCGGCCCTGGGCAGCAGCGTCGCGTCCGTCTGCGCCACGAACCGCTCGACGTAGGTCACCAGACGCGACAACGCCGTCATGCCTTCGTCCTCGAGGGCGAGGAACTCGGCGAGCGTGGCCGGCCAGTCGTCACCGAGGAACCGGGGACGACTGGCGACCAGGCCCGACGACGGGATCGACGCGTACCGGCCGACAAAGGCCTCGGCCCGCGCCGGCTCGACGACCCACACCTGACCGGTGGCCGGCTCGTCGACGACGAACCCCCACCGCTCGGCGCCGTCGAGAAGGTAGCTGGCGAGCCTCACGCGTCGATCCCCTTCACCTCAGGACGTCCTGACCAGGGCGCCCAGCGGCAGCCGGCGCCACCCCGTGCCGTCGGCGACGGCGAGGACGCTCGCTCCAGTCGACCCGTCCCGCACCAGCGCCACCGCGCCCGGTGTGGGTTCGGGCAGGTCCGCGGCCGCCACGGTCGTGAGCTGCAGGTTGTGCGCGTACACGGTGCGGATCTTCCGCTCCGCCGAGCCGATGTCGCGGGCGTTGTCCGCCGTCGGGACGAGCCCGTTGATGTCCACCCGCATGGCCGCGACGGCGTTGGTGTCGTTCGTCGAGCAGAGCAGCTCGACGGCGGCCGCGCCGGACGCGTTGGCCGGGACGACCCGCATGCCGCCCTTGACCCCGGGACCCGCTCCGGTCGCCTGTTCCGACGCGGCGACGAAGCTGCCGTACGCGTCGGCGTCCGGCGCGGGCGCCGCGGTCGCCCGGACCACGAGCGCGCCGTTCTTCGCCGCGCTGAGCTCGTGTTGGCGGGCGCCGGCGCTGCGGCGCTCGACGTAGTTGTCCTGCCCGAACGTGTCGGCGTGGACGGCAGCGCTCGCGCCGTCGACGATGTTGCCCACGATCGTCGAGCCGGACAGCGTCCCGATCACCCGCACCGGCGGCGCCCCGGCGACGGTGTTCGCACCGAACGCGTTGCCCATGACCGATAGACCGGTGGCGTTCCCGTTGACGCGGACCGCGCTCCACCGCTCCTCCGCCAGAAGATTCCAGTTGTCGAACGAGTTCGCCGAGATCGTGATCTCGGCGGCCGCGGCGGCGAAGTAGACCGGCGAACCGTCGACCCAGTTGAAGCTGTTGCCCGTGATCGTCACGTTGCGCGCCGTCGCCTCGGGACGGAACTCGATCGAGTGCCGGGGCCGGCCGCCGCCGCCCGGCTCCCCGCCGCCGAGGACGTTCCCGGTGAAGGTGAGGTTGGTGCCGCCGGACGTCACCGCGACGATCGAGCCGTTGGACCCGTTCTCCACCACATTGCCCGAGAACGTCGAGTTGACGATGCCGCCGGCGAACAGGCGCCGGCCGATGTCGAGCAGGTTGTTGGCGATGATCGCGCCGCGGAAGTTGTGGGCGTCGGCGCCGGTGGTGACGATGGCCGTGCCCATGCTGTGGAAGTGGTTGCCCTCGATGAGCCACTTGCGCATGCCGTACGGCAGGAGGTGGACACCACTGCCCGAGACACCGGCCGTCGGCCACGAGATGTCCAGCCCGTAGTCGCCGACGGCGACGAGGTTGTTGGTGAAGACCAGGCCCCGGCCGACGTGCTTGACCGCCGTGTAGAACTCGACGAACGTGCACTCCGTGATCGTGGGGTCCATGTCGTCGGTGTTCGCCTTCACGGCGTCCGGATCCCGGGCGATGTGGATGGCGACGCTGTTCGGCAGGCTCGCCTGCACGACGAAGCAGAGGCCCTTGACCGCCGCCAGCGGCGCGCGCAGCAGCAGGGCGGTCCCGTCGAAGTCCGGGCGGATGATCGACGTGCGGACACCCATCGTTCCGGCGCCGGCCAGCACGATGCGGTTGAAGTTCGCGCCGCCCTCCCCCTCGACGTCGGGGACGACCAGGGTCCGGGTCGTGCGGTAGGTGCCCGGCGGGAAGTAGACGATCTTGTTCGGCTTGGCCTGCTGGGCGTCGATCGCCTGCTGGATGGCGTCGGTGTCGTCGGCGACGCCGTCACCAACCGCGCCGAAGTCCTGCGGAGTCGTGGCACCGGACACGTCCACGGCCGGCGCTGCCTGCGCCGACGTGCTGACGGCGCCGAGCGTCGCGGTGGCGAGGCCGGCGATACCGGCCGTGCGGAGGAGGCGACGCCGGTCGACTGTCGTACCCATGCTGCTGTCCCTTCGTCGGGTGAAGTAGCTGGTCCTCGTGCGGTGAGCTGAACTCGCGGAGTTGCTCCGCGCCGGCGGGCTCTGCCGTCACTGCTCGCCGGAGAGGCGGGATCGTGCGATGAATGCCTCGCTCGCATCGGTCGCCGAACTCGTCGTCCAGTGCTCGAAGGCTGGAGCCGCGGTGTTCGCCGGCAGGGTCCAGCTCGCGAGCGTGACGCCGTCTCTCTTCAACGTGGCCAGGCGCGCGCTGTCGACGTCGACGTGCCAGACGTGTGCGGCGGAGTCGGTGCTGCCCGCCCAGACCTCGACCCAGGTCGTGCCCGACGCCGACGTCATCGCCCACACGCCGTCACTCTGGATCGCCAGCATGAGCCGATCCGCGCCGGTGGTCACCTTGGTGCCCAGGCTGACGGCTGTGGCCGGCGTTCCCGCCACATAGTTCGTGATGCGGGCCTGGAACTCGACACTGAACGGCTTCCCGGCCGGAGCGCCGGAGCGATGGACCCGAGCCCCGGGTGTGCCCTGCTGGAACAGGCGCAACTCGCTGTCCGAGGCAGTCACCGAACCACCCTGCGGGTCCACGGTCCAGCCCCTCAGGTTGTGCCAGTCGGTGTTCTGACCCTGGACGGTGTCGTCGGCCTCGAACTTCGCGAACATGATGTTCGTCGACGCGTTGTCCCAGGTCGCGTAGAACTTCCCGGGGAGATATTCCGTCATCATGGCGTAGGTGTCGATTCCGGTGCCGTCCGCGAACGGCTGGCCGCTGACCCACGCTCCGTCGCGTTCCTTCTGCTGATAGAGGATCGATGCCCGGCCGCTGGAGTTGTAGAGGTTCACGTACTGGTTGTTGCCGTCGTTGACGTGGTAGCCCTTGGACGCCGTGTTGACGATGTTCGTGTCCGGCGCCGGCGCCGACCATGTTCCGCCGCCGTCGTAGGACACCGTCGTGTAGGCGACATTCCCTGTCTGGGAGCGGATCGCCATCAGCAGTTTCGTCGGGTCGGCATTCGAGACGGTGATGAAGGGCTCGGAGAGGTAGGGAGTGGTTCCGTCGACGCCGTCATAGGCGATGCCGGCCAAGGTCCAGTTCGAGAGATCGGTCGAGGTGAGCACACCGATCACCCGAGTCGGGCCGTGGAAGAACGGCAGCAGGTATTCATTGCCGTACCGCATGATCGCCCCGCCGACGTTCACGGCGCCCGCGTAGCTCATGGCGACGGCGTTGGCCGCCCAGCTCGCGCCGCCGTCGGTGCTCTTGAAGCCGATGTACTCAGGCGGCGTCCTCGCGTCCGGCGCATCGGCAGGGAACCTCGCGATGTAGGCGTAGATGTCCTGGGTCTCCGGCTCTGTGAACAGGACGAAGTTGCCGTACGTGTAGGTCGCGTTCTTCGCCGCCAGCGCGACGCCGGGCCCGAAGCTCACCCCGCCGTCGGTCGACCGAGCGATCATGATGTCGCCGAGTTCCACGCCGTCGGGGGAACCCAGTTCGACGGTCTCGTTGCGCCATCCGACGACGACCGTGTTGGTTCCGGAATGAGCGATCTGCGGGATGCGGGAGCCGGCGACGTCGGCCGGCTTGGTGTAGACGACCCTGGAGCCGCTCGTGCCGTCGGCCGCCGATGCCGGTGCTGCCACGGCTCCGGTCAAGGCGAGGGACAGCGCGACGCCGGCGAATGCGGAACGAGCACGGATTCTTCGTTTGGTGCGCACTTCACATCTCCCTTGACGACGGAACCATCGACCTCGGCGACGCGGCGTAGATCTGATCGACGATGCGTTGGGCCAGGAGGAGGTCGTGCACGTCTCCTGCGACTGATCGCCCCGTGACGGCGAAGTCCGCGAGTGTTCGGCCGAAGGCGAGATACTGCTCGCTGGAGGGGGCGCCCGCGTAGCTCCTCGGACCCTGATCGTCGCGGATCGTCACCGTGCCGTTGCTCTCGCTGACCGCCCATCCGGGCCCGTGGACACGCCACTCCTTGTCGGCCGCGTTCTCCGCCGGCATGGCGTAGCCGGCCTCGATCGTGATGGTTCGCGCGTCCGTCGTCTCCAGGACGGCGATCGCGAAGTCCTCGACCTCCAGGCCATGGAGGCGGTTGGAGGTCCGCGCCGATCGAACGCTGACCTCGGCCGAGCCCGTCAGCTGGGACACCGCGTCGGCTGCGTGGATACCCAGGTTCCTGAGTGCTCCACCTCCGTAGTCCCGACGGCTCAGCACCCACGGCACCCCGTCGCGGACGTATCTGCCGGGCGGTCCGGCAAGGATGCGGAAGTGGGCATGCGTCCAGTCGTCCTTGATCGAGCCGAGCGCGCGGAGCTCCGCCCAGAAGTCGGCGTACCGGTTCACGAACGGGACGGCTGTGGCGATCCGTCGCGCGGCCACGGCCTCGACGATCGCCGCCAGCGCGCCGGCATCGACGGTGCCCGGCTTCTCGAGGACGAACGGCGTGCCGCCTTCGACGATGCGTTCGAGCACGGCCGGCGTTTCGCGAGGCGGCGTGAGCACGATCGGGATCGCCTCAGGATGCCGGGTGAGCGCTTCGTCGACGTCCCCGTACTCGCGCACCGCACGACCGGCTCCGAGCGCGCTGCGGGCGGCGGGCGCGCGATCGACGATCGCGACGACCCGCGCCCCTGCGGCCTCCAGCGCTCGAAGGTGCCACGGCGCGTGCCAATGAGCGGCGCCGATGATCAGGAAGCGGGCCTCGTTCATCCGATGGCTTCCCAACGACCGGATCGTTGTGATCGCCGCACCCCTTCGACCGCCGCCACGATGTGGCGCCCGTAGGCGAAGTCGGGTCCGGTCGAACGTCCCAGGATCACGCCGGCGAAGGCGTCGAGCTCTCCTCGTAGGGTGCGTTCCCACTGGTCAGCTGTCTGGCTCGCGTGTTGTTCCCAGCCACCACCGGAGTCGACGAAGAGGTCGCCGCGGTGGGAGACCCGCATCGTCGCCTCCGTCCCGGTGATCTGGGTGTAGATCTCCGTCGCGCCCTGCCGGATGCCCGCGATCGTCACCGAGACGGGAACGGTCCCGAACCGCGCGAGCGCGGTGCCGTAATCGTCGGCGTCCTGTTCGGGATGGAAGCGCGTCTCGGACCGGCCGACGATCCTGTCGGGCCATGCGTCCAGGAGCCAGCACAGCTGGTCGAGCACGTGGACCCCCTGCACCATCCACATCCCGCCGCCCTGGGCCGCCGAGCGGTGCCAGGGACGTCGGTGCGCCCAGTTCCAGGGGATGACGCGCCGGCTCTCCGCGGCGACCACGTCGCCCACCACTCCCTGGTCCAGCAGGTGGCGGGCGAGTCGGTGCGCGGGCGCCCAGCGCATCAGGTGTCCCACCATCCCTCGTCCGGCGCTGGTCTTCTCCGCGGCGAGCAGCGCGTCGCACTCCTCCGTCGTGACGGCGAGAGGCTTCTCGACGAGCACGTGCTTGCCGGCCTCCAGCGTTCTCCGGGCGAGGTCGAGATGCGTGGCATGTGGCGTGGCGATGATGACGCCGTCGATCGACGGGTCCGCGAGAACGTCGTCGAGGCCGCCGTGGAGGACACCGAACCGGTCCGCGAGGCGAGCGGCGGATTCGGTCGTCGATCCCACGACAGCACGCAGTTCCAGCTCGGGATGAGCGTCGATCGCGGTCGCGTGCGTGAGACCGAACGCTCCCGCACCCACGATCGCGACCCCGCGCGCGGCCATCAGTAGCCCTTCACCTCGGGCCAGGCGAGCTCGAACCCGTCGGCGACGAGCTCGCTCTGGAACGTCGCGAGCCGCCGGGTGTCGCCCCGCACCTGGTCGGGGGTCAGAGAGTTGACCAGGCAGTGCGCGGCCAGGGCGCCCGCCGCCTCGCCGACGTTCCACTCGACCGGGTGCAGGCGGTAGCAGCCGTTGGTGATGTGCGTCGTGCCGAGGTTCTTCCCGGCGGCGAGCAGGTTGCGCACCCGGACCGGCAGCAACGCGCCGAGCGGGATCTGGAACGGGCTGCTCGGTACGTCGATGTAGTTGTCGCCGCCGGTCGACGGGTGCAGGTCGATGCGGTACATCCCGACGCCGACCGAGTCGGCGTACGGCACCGCGCCGGCGTCGCCGCGCACGGTCATCGACAGGTCCTGCTCGACGACGGTCGTCTGCGCCTTGATCCGGCGCGACTCACGGATGTACGGCGCCATCGCCAGGCCGTCGGCCGTCCCCATGACGTCGGGGCGCAGCCGCAGCCCCGGCCAGCCGGCGCCCCCGTCGGGGCGGGGCGCCTCGGTCTGCAGCCAGTGGAGCATGCTCAGCGAGAGCTGCCGGGCGCCCTCGAGGTGCTTGGTCCGCTCGTCGTCGGAGACCCCGGCCAGCGGGCCGGGCAGGTAGTCGATCATCGGCCAGTTGACGACGGTGATGTCGCTCGCGGCGAAGCCGGGCTCGTACTGCTCCCGGGCGAAGATCCGCCGGAACAGCCACAGGTCGCGGTCGCCAGGGTCCTTGCTCTGGTCGGCCACCACCGGTCCGGCCGGCGCATGCGGCACGAAGGTCCGGGTGAGCGGCTCCAGCGTCCGCGGGTCCGGCGCGGTGAGGCTGAGCAGCCGGTCGGGCCAGAAGTCCGGCTGGTAGTCCCGCCAGTACCCGTACTGGTCCGGCCGGTCGATCGTGTGGTCCTCCCCCTCGCGGTGCTCGACCGCGAACACCCACGAGAACGCCTGCTGGTTGAGCGGCTGCGCCTCGCTCGGGGCGCTCGGCTCGCCGGTCTCGGACCGCGCCTCGAAGCCGAGGGCGTGCTCGACCCCGGCCAGCGGCAGCAGGTCGCCGAGCTCGGTCGCGTCCAGGACGTACGCGGCCTCGATGGTCTGCTCGGTCCCGTCGCGACCGGCGACGGTGACGGCGGTGACGCGGTCGCCGTCGGTGAGCGCGGCGACCGGGCGCCGGCCGGTGAGGATCCGCAGGGCGCCGGCGGAGCGGTACGGGGCGAGCATGCCCTCGATCACGGCGAGGGCGGCCCGCGGCTCGTGGCACAGGCGGCTCACCCGGCCCAGGCCCGGGTTCAGGTCGGCCTGTCGGCGCGCGGCCGCCGTGAGCGGGTACCAGGTCCGGTAGTGGTCGCGAACGCCGTCACGGAACGCGCGGTAGGAGCGGGTGCAGCCGAACTGCTCGATCCACGGGTGCTCGTCCGGTGGGACGGCCTGGCTGGTGAGCTGTCCGCCGAGCCAGTCGTACTCCTCCGTCACGATCACCGAGCGGCCGCGGCGCAAGGCCGCGAGTGCCGCGGCGACCCCGCCCACGCCTCCGCCGACGATCAGGATGTCGGTGCGGAGGTTCGCGTCTGTCGTCAACTGACCTGCTCCTGTGTGTGCTCGAATTCGGCTCGGGTGCCTTCGAGGTCGTGTGCCGCGCTCAACAGCCCTCGGGTGTAGGGGTGGGCGGGCGCGGTGAACAGCTGTTCCGCCGTCGTGCACTCGACCAGTTCGCCGCGCTTCATCACCGCGACCCGATCGGCGATCTGCCGCACCACCGCGAGGTCGTGGGTGATGAAGAGAATCGCCAGGTCGTGTGTGCGCTGGAGATCGACGAGCAGCCGCAGGATCTGCGACTGCACCGAGACGTCCAGCGCCGACACCGCCTCGTCGCACACCAGCAGCCGCGGCCGCAGCGCCAGAGCCCGGGCGATGCTCACCCGCTGGCGCTGCCCGCCGGAGAGCGCCGACGGACGACGGCCGGCGACGCCCGCGTCGAGACCGACGTCGGCGAGCACCTCGGCCAGCGCCTGCCGTCGATCGCCCTTCGGCGCGACCGCGGGATGGACGTTCCACGCCTCGCGGATGATCGCGCTCACGGTCATCCGCGGGTTCAGCGACGATCCCGGATCCTGGAACACCATCTGGATGGCGCGCTGCAACTCCGCGGGCCGCTTGTCGATCGGCCCGAGCGCCCGGCCCTCGTACGTGATCGTGCCCTCCTGCGGGCGGACGAGCCCGAGGACACAACGCGCGACGGTCGACTTCCCCGACCCGGACTCGCCGACCAGGGCCAGGGTCTCCCGGGCCCGGATGTCCAGGTCGACGCCGGCGACGGCCTGGACGATCGTCCGAGCCGCGCGCAGCGACCGGCGGGGTCCGGGGAACGCCACCCTGAGGTCACGGATCTCCAGAACGTGCGGACTCACGGCTCCACCTTCTCGGCGCCATGTCATGACGCCACCTCCGTGGCGAAGTGGCAGGCGCTGAACCGGCCCCGCTCGACCTCGCGCAGGACCGGCACCTCGGTGCGACACCGGTCCTGTGCCATCGGGCAGCGCGGATGGAATGCGCAGCCGGTCGGCCGGTCGAACGGGTTGGCCGGGGCGCCCTGCAGTGGCTCGGCGATCGCCGACTTCGTGCTGACCGCCGGCACGTTGTTCGCCAGTGCCCGGGTGTACGGGTGCCGCGGGTGCTCCAGCACCTCCCGCGCCGGGCCGCGCTCGGCGACCCGGCCGGCGTACATGACCACCACGTCGTCGGCGACGTGTGCCATCACGCGCAGGTCGTGGCTCACCAGCAGCATCGCCAGGTCCTCCTGCTCGCGCAGGTCGGCGAGCAGCTGGAGGATGCGTGCCTGGGTCGTGACGTCGAGGGCGGTGGTCGGCTCGTCGGCGATGATCAGCTGTGGCTCGCCGGCCAGCGCCATCGCGATCATGACCCGCTGCCGCATGCCGCCGGACATCTCGTGCGGGTACACGTCGATCCGCTGGTGCGGGTCCGGGATTCCGACCCGTTCCAGCAGCTCCAGGACCCGGGCGCGGACCTGCTGACGCGACTTGCCGCCGCGCCGCAGGATCTCGCCGACCTGCCGGCCGATCGTCTGGATCGGGTTCAGAGCGGCCAGCGGATCCTGGAAGATCACGCCGATCTCCCGGCCCCGGACCTGGCGGATCCGGCGAGCGGCCGCGGTGAGGAGCTCCTCCGATCGCCAGCTGACGCGGCCCGCGGTCTCGGCCCCGGGCGGCAGCAGTCCGACGATCGACATCGCGCTCATCGTCTTGCCGCTCCCGGACTCCCCGATGAGGCCCGTCGTGCGGCCGGCGTCCACGGCGAAGGACACCTTGTCGATCACGGTCCCGGTCGTGGCACCCGACGGCAGCACGACCACGAGGTCCTCCACCCGGAGCAGCGGTGCTCCGGGTGTGCGGGTCGCGTCGCCTGCCGCGGGTGCCGCGGCGGTGGACGAGTACTGATCAGTCACCCGAGACCGTGACCTCGTCGAAGTAGGGCACCCCGTCGGGAACGGGCTCGAAGCCCTCGACACTGTTCTGCCAGGCGTACGGCTGCTCGACGAACATCGGGTACATGCCGACCGCGTCGTCCCAGATGATCTGGCTCGCCTGTGCGTACAGCTCCTCGCGCTGCGCCGTGTCGCTCGTCGAGCCGGCCTCGGCGAGGATCGCGTCGAGCTCCTCGTTGCAGTAGCCCATGCGGTTCGCCTCGCACGTGTAGAGACGGCCCAGGTTGGTCGCCGGGTCGAAGCCCTGTGTCCCGAGCTGCTGGAGGTTCATGTCCCAGTTCAGCGCCAGCAGGTCCTCGAGGAAGACCGCCTGCTCCTTCTCCAGCGGCTCGACGGTCACGCCGATCTCGGCCAGGTCGGAGACCACCGCGTCGACGAAGTTGCGGAAGGTCGGCTGCGAGAACTGCCACCGGATCACGGTGTTCTCGTAGTCGAACCCGGCCGCGTCCAGCGCCGCCTTGGCCGCGTCCGGGTCGTACTCCACCGGCTCCTGCGGCGCGTAGCCGAGCACGGCGGGACTGATCGGGGCGTCCGCCGGCGTTCCGGTCTCCGGGTACAGCGAGGCGATGATCGACTCGAAGTCGACGGCCTGCCACAGGGCCCGCCGGACGGCCGCATCCTGCAGGGCCGGAATCGAGCTGTTCATCCACATCGTGAAGACGGCCGGGCTCGCGACGTTCTCGACCGTGAGGTTGGAGTCCGACCTCAGCTGCGCGATCTGGTCGTCGGGGATGGACCAGGTGATGTCGATCTCGCCGGTCTGCAGCGCCGTCATGCGCGCCGCCACCTCCGGGATCGCCTGGATCTCCAGGGAGTCGAGGGCCGGCTCGCCGTCCCAGTAGCCGGGGTTCGGCGCGAGCTGGAGCGTCGCTCCGGGTTCGAAGGACTCCACGACGAACGGGCCGGACCCGATCGGGTCCTGGAAGAAGCCTTCGTCCGCGGCGGCCTGCGGCGTGACGAAGAACGACGAGATCTTGCCGAGGAACGCCGCGTCCGGCGCCGGCGACGTGAAGACCACGGTCGAGTCGTCCGGCGCGGCCGCGGTGTACCCGCCGAAGTTGCCGGCCAGCGGACCTTCACCGGCCAGGACGCGGTTGAACGAGGCCACCACGTCGGCGGCCGTGACCGGGGTGCCGTCGGAGAACTCGACGCCCGCACGCAGGCTGAACGTCCACTCGCTGGTGTCGGCGCTGGGCTCCCACGACTCCGCGAGCTCCCCCTCGAACTCGCCGGGACCGCTACTGACCACGAGCTGGCTGAAGATCGCCCGGGCCGCGAGCTGGGTGCCGGCGTCCAGGGCTGCCGTCCCGTGGGGATCGAGGTTCTCGATCGGAATCGGCCCGGCGACGGTCAGATCGCCGCCGGCCGCCTCGGAGTCGCCGGTCTCGGACGCCGGGTCGTCGGATGAGCAGGCGGCGGCCACGATGAGCAGCGCGACGGTGCCTGCGGCCGCTGCCAGCGATCGCCGTGTGCGGATAGTCATGTGCGGGAGTCCTTTCGTCGTTGGAAGTGAGCGGGTCAGCGCCCTAGTCCCGCTTGCGCGTGAACCGCCGGGTGAGCCTGTCGCCGACCAGGCCGATGCAGATGACCAGGATGGTGAGCGCGATGCCGGGGAAGACCGTGATCCACCAGGCTGTGCCCAGGTGCTCCCGGCCGCCCGCGATGGCCTGCCCCCACGACACGATGTGCGGGGGAAGACCGAGACCGAGGAAGCTGAGCGCCGCCTCGGACAGCACGGCCGATGCGAGTTCGATGGTGGCCAGGGCGACGACCGACCCGGCCAGGAACGGCACGATGTGCCGCGTGAGGGTGCCGGACCTGGAGACGCCCATGATCCGGGCGGCGTCCACCCAGTCGCGTTCCCGGGTGGACATCGTGATGCTGCGCGACAGCCGCGCGAAGCCGACCCAGCCGCCGACCGACAACGCGATGATCACGACGTGCATGCCGCGCTCGAGCAGACCGGCGATGACGATCGCCAGCAGGATGCCGGGGAAGGCCATCAGGATGTCGATGGTCCGCGAGATGGCCGCGTCGGGCAGCCCTCCCGAGTACCCCGCGATCGCGCCGAGCGCGACGCCGATCAGGCAGCACACCGTGACGACGGCGATGCCGATGATGAACGACGTTCGCGCGCCGTACACGACCTGCGCCAGGACGTCTCGCCCCACGGCGTCGGTGCCCAGCCACGCGGTGCCGGACTCCGTCGCCGAGCCCGGGGGCAGCAGGCGCTCGGTGACCTCGGTGGCCACCGGGTCGTAGTCGATCAGGAACGGGCCGATCGCCGCCGCGAGCAGGTAGATGCCGATGATCACGTACGGGATCGCGGCGAGGGGCCGGCGGCGCCGGCGCCGGACGGGAGGTGCGACCGGGCCGGGAGCCTCGGTGAGCAGGATGTCCGACTGGGTCATCGGCGTGCCTCCAGACGGATCCGCGGGTCGAGCTTGGCGTTGACGATGTCGGCCGCCAGGTTGAGGACGATCACGCACAGCGCGATCAGGACGGTGGCCGCCTGGACGACCGCGTAGTCACGGTTCCCGACCGCGCTGACCAGCAGCGACCCGAGCCCGGGCCACGCGAACACCGTCTCGATGATGACGGCGCCGCCGAGCAGCGTCCCGACCTGGAGACCGACGACGGTGACCACGGGGATGAGCGAGTTCTTCACGACGTGGCCGGTGAGCACCTGCGTCTCGGTGAGGCCCTTGGACCGGGCGGTCTGGACGAAGGCCTCGGACATCGTCTCGACCACGCCGCTGCGGGTCATGCGGGCCACCAGCGCGGTGAACGGGATGGACAGCGTGACCGCCGGCAGCACGAGATTGGAGAGGCTGCCGCCGCCGGCACTGGGCAGCACCTGCAGCTGCAGCGCGAAGATCAGGATGAACATGATGCCGACCCAGAACGGTGGCAGCGCCTGCAGGCCGAGGGTGAACGTGGAGACCGCCCGGTCCAGGACGCTTCCGGGCTTCTTGCCGGCGAGGACGCCGAGGATCAGGCCGGCGATGATCGCGATGACCGTGGCGGCCAGGGTGAGCTCGACGGTCGCCGGGAAGCGCTCGAGCACCTGGTCCATGGCCGGCCGCCCGAAGCGGTAGGACTCGCCGAAGTCGAACCGCACCACGTCGCCGAGGTACGAGAGATACTGCAGCACGAGCGGCCGGTCGAGGCCGAGCGCGGCCCGCAAGGTCTCGATCTCCTCCGCGCTCGCGTCCGGGCCCAGCGCCACCGTGGCCTGGTCACCCGGCGCGAGCCGGACGACGATGAACACGGCGGTCACGACGCCCCAGATGGTCAGCAGGCCGATCGCCAGCCGCCTCGCGATGAAGTAGGTCACCGCGCCGCTCCCCCCGTCACCGCCGGCGGCTGGGCGACCGAGTCGCCGGCGATCGGTGTGCAGGGCACACTCAGCTGCCGGGGCCCGTCGTCCTCGTCGTCCAGCAGGTCCAGCAGCAGCCGCACGGCCTCCCGGCCCATCTGCTCCCGGTGCAGCGCGAACCGGGTCCAGTCGCGGGCGTTCTCCCCGAGCGCCGGGTCACCGAGGAGAACCACCGAGCAGTCCTCGGGGATGCGGACGCCCACTGCCTCGGCGGCACGCTCCACCGCCACGATGGTCGAGTCGTCCTCGCTCGGCTCCACGAGCAGCGCCGTGACGCCGTCGGCCAGCCAGCCGCGCAGCAGGTCGCCGGTGATCGAGTCCGCCTCGCCGACCAGGTGCACCGGACACTCGCCGGCCGGGATGCCGGCCTCGCCGAGACCCTGGAGGAAGCCGGACTCGCGGTCCTGGGTCGGCTCCTGCCCGTCGCTGAGCTTCAGGTACGCCAGGCGGCGGTGCCCGAGTCGCGCGAGCTCCCGGACCATGCCACTCGTGGCGCCCACATAGTCCGCCGCGACATACGAGAGCTCGGCGCCGGCGACCTCGCGCCGGCCGATGAACACGAACGGGAAGTCCTCCTGCACCAGTGCGGCGAGATCATCGCGATGCAGATGACGTCCGAGAAGCACGCAGCCGTCGGCTACTTTCAGCCGGTTCACTCCACTCGCATAGATCCGGCGATCTCCGCCGGAGCTGGCCGAGCTGAACAACAGGAGGTCGTACCCGTACTCGGCGGTCGCTTCTTCGACGCCGAGCAGGAACGGGAAGTAGAAGTCCCTCTGCCCGACCGGAAATACGGGCTCGAAGGTATAGAGGCCGAGCATGCGATTGCGCCCGCCCTTGAGCCTGCGGGCGGCCGCGTTGACCGTGTAGCCGAGCTCGGCGGCGGCCCGCAGCACGGCCCGGCGCGTGCCCTCGGCGACCTGTTCGCTCGCCGCGCCACCACTGATCACCAGTGACACCGTCGCCTGCGACACGCCGACGCGACGGGCTATGTCCACTTGGGTGGGTCGCCGTCGTTGCGCTGCCATCTGAGTCCTTAATACGTATTGGATCCGGTGCGCGCTCACGTTACGGATGGATGACACGAGACGTCAAGAGCCCGGAACGAAACGTGATGGTGGCTCCGGGCTCGAGGGCTGGCGCCGTCACCGTCACGCCGCGGCCCGGCGGGGGCCGCCGACGCCGAGCCGGCTCGGTCAGCGCCCTTCGATCACCGTGCGACGGATGAAGCCGATCATTTCCGCCGTGGTGATCTCGAAGTGCGAATCGGTGTCATCGCCGATTCCGTGGCCGGCCTCAGCCGGATTGAAGAACCCGTGCCGCTGGCCGGCATAGAGCACGAGCTCGGCCCGGCCACCCGCACTCAGCAGCCTGTCCACGAACGCCACCGAATTCTCGTGATGAACGGCGGTATCGGCGGTTCCGTGCATGATCAGCAGCGGCGGGGCGCCACCATCGAGGTGATGCATCGGTGAATAGCGGCGGGCGTCGTCGTCATTGTCGAAATGCCGCCGGCCGAATCCGGCCGGGAAGTCGCCGGTCGTGTCGGTGACCGGATTGAGGAGCACGAGCGCCGCCGGCCGATGACGGTCGTCGATGTCCGGGAGGTCGAGCACGGCTGTCGCGAGCGCCAGCTGCCCACCGGCCGACCCGCCGATCGCCACCACGCGCCCCACGTCGCATCCGAGGTCCCCCGCACGCTCGAAGACGGCGTTCATGGCGGCCACCGCGTCCTCGGTCGCCGTCACCGGGCCCTCCGTGCGGTACTCCACGAGGACGGTGACCATGCCCAGTGCGTTGAGCCGGGCCGCCTGCGGCTGGAACTGCCGCCAGGTTCCTCGTTCCCACCCACCGCCGTGGTAGAAGACCGCCGCCGGCGCCGGTGAGTCACTCGGCTCGGGCGGGGCGGAGACGTGGAGCAGCAGCGCCCTGCCGCCGGCGGTTCGGTAGGGGATCTCGCGCACGGTGTCCGAGGATGCGCCCGCGGCCCGCGTCGGCGCAAGTCTGCCGCGGAGCTCGCGGCCGGAGCATGTCGAGATCCGGGTCCCGGCTCCGTCCCAGCATCGAAGTGCCGGACGACCAGCAGAGGATGGATCACATGACACACCTACGACGCTTCGACCACATCGGCGTCACCGTCGCGGACCTGGAGCCGGCGACGGCGTTCTTCGTCGGGCTGGGGTTCGAGGTCGAGGGCACCGGATCGGTGGCGGGCGAGTTCATCGAGACCGTCTGCGCCATCCCCGGCGCGCACTGCGAGATCGCGATGCTGCGGCTGCCCGCCGACGGGACCCGGCTGGAGCTCTCCAGCTTCGTCACGCCCGACCACGTGCCCGGATCTCCCGCGCCGATGGCCAACGAACTGGGTCTGCGCAACGTGTCCTTCGAGGTCGGCGACCTCGACGCGGCCATCGACGCCGTGGCCGCGGACGGGTACGGGCTCGTGGGCGGTGTCGGCGAGTACGAGGGCAGCGTCCGCATGGCCTACGTCCGCGGTCCCGAGGGGATCATCGTGTCGCTGTTCCAGCAGCTCGGCTGACGCTCGCCGCTCCGCGCGCCCGGCTGACCATCCTTCGGCCGGGCGCGCGGTGGGATCTACTCGGCGTACGCCGCGAACGCGGCCGGCTCGGCCGGAGTCGCGAACACGTGACCGACCGCCCAGAGCCGGTTCCCGTCGACGGCGGCCCCGGTCAAGGTGCCAGCGACATCTGTCGGGCTGTTCACCTGGACGAACTCCGACCCGTCGTACTCGAGGACGAGCTGCCCGGACTCGAAGCTCTCCTCCTCGAACCACTCGCCGACGGCGATCGGACGGCCGCCGCGAAGGACCAGGTCATACAGCTGGGTCGACCCGGGCGGTGCCGCGATCCGCTTCCAAGAGGTTCCGTCGTAGTGCATGAGCAGCGAGCTGCCGAAGGGCGTACCGCTGCCCTGGTCGATGCCGGCCAGCCAGATGTCCTTCGGCCCCACGGCCTCCAGCGCGGTCGGGACGCCGGCCGCCGGCAGGTCGCTCACCAGGCTCCATCGGGTCCCGTCGAAATGGGCGAGGCCGCCGTTCATCCCCAGCCACGCGTCGCTCGCGGACAGCACGGCCAGGGCGTTGCCGTTGATCCCGCCCTCGAGTCCCGCCGACAGCCTCTCCCAGCCTCGGCCGGTGTGGCGGAAGACGGCGGCATGTTCCCGTCCGTGGATGCTGGCCCACCCCGCCACCCAGACGCTGCCGTCGGCGGCGACCTGCACGTCGCTGAACGAGCCCGCCGGAACCGGCGGCCCGGGCACGACCGCCCACTTCACCCCGTTCCAATGCACCACCAGCGGCTTCGACACCGACGGATCGCTGGCGTCGTAACCGACGGCCCACACGTCGTTGGCGCCGGCGACCGCCAGGCTGGTCAACGTGGAGTTGACGATCACCGGGATGCGCGTCACCCTCCACGTGCCGCCCTGCCATCGCAGCGCGATCGGGCGGCCATCCCCGAAGTCGTTCGCCACCTCCGCACCGAGTGCCCACGTCTCCCCCGCACCGGAGTCAACGTCTGCGAGGCCCGCCGTCTGGCGCCCGGTCGGCGTCTGCGTCCACTGCAGCGGCGCCGCCGACTTCGGCGCAGGCTGAGCCACGGAGTGCGGGTGGGCTTGTGCCTGGCCCACGGCACCGCCGGCCGCCACGACCATGACCGATACCGTCAGGATCGGCGCGGCTCGGCGACCGGTCCGCCGCAGAGCCGCGACGACTCGCCCAGCATGCTGTCGCATCACAACTGTCCTCCTCGGGATGTCCCGCCCACGGACGACTCCGCGGGAGTTCACTTCCCTGGACGAAACGGACCCGTGGCGAGTGACATCGGTCACCGTCGGGAGCCGGACGTCGATCAGGAGCCGGCCGGCTCGCTCGTGAGCTTCGTGGTGATCAGCTCGCGGTGGGTCTCCGGGTCGTCGGTGTGATCGACGCCGATCTCGGCGAGCAGGTCCAGGGCGGTCTGCCAGTGCCGCCTGGCCTGCGCCCGGTCGCCCAGGAGGGCGTGGGCGTCCCCGAGCCCGTCCTCGGCCCGGGCGAGATCGGCGCACAGCCGCTCCCGCTCGGGGATGACACGAGCCCGCAGGTGGTGCTCGAGAGCAGATCGGCCGTCGCCGAGGGCGAGATACGCGCGGCCCATGCTCTGGAGAGCCTCGTACTGCCAGTTGAGGTCCCCGATCCGACGTGCGATCGCGAGCACCTCGCGGTATGAGTGCAAGGCGGCCGACGGATCGCCGCCACGGCGGACGGCGTGGCCCAGGTTGGTCAGGGCGGCGAGCTCGCCGACGGGGATGCCCTCCGTTCGAGCCAGTGCCACGGCTCGGCGGAACCAGACCACGGCAGCGCTCGTATGGCCAAGCTCGGCGTCGGCCCGGCCACAGCCGATCAGCGCGTTGACCTCTCGCGCTCGGTAGCTCAACTGCCGGGCCAGGGCCAGGGCCAGGTCGAAGTGCCTCGCGGCCGACCGGTAGTCGCCCTCGTTCAACCGCGCCCGCGCGATCTCCGTGTGCGACTCGAGCTCTCCGAGCTCGTCTCCGGCGTCCTGTGCCAGCTGCAGCGCGCGGGTGAAATGATGATCGGGATCCACCGAGCTGCCGCCGTACTTCACCGTCGCGGCGAGCTCGAGGTGGGCTTCCACCTCCACCAGGGTCAGCCCTTCCGCCGTGGCGAGGGAAAGCGCCTGTTCGAGGTGGCGGGCCGCGGCCGGATAGTCGTGTTGGCGGCGCCGCACCCTGCCGATGTCTCCGTGCGCTCGCGCCGCAGCGGCGCGGTCGCCCAGGTCGCCGGCGGACCGCAGTGCCATCCGGTGCAGGACGTCGGCCTCGCCGAGCCGGGCGCGCGTGATCAGCCACCGGTGCACGGTGCCGGCCAGGTCGACGACGGATCGGGGCAGTTCGAGCTCGTGGGCGGCCCGGGCGCAGGCCAGGATGTTCGGCAGCTCGGTGTCGAGCCAGGCATTCGCCTGTTCGGCGGTCCACGCCGGGTCGGCCGCGTACGGGGGATCCGGTCGCCGGCTGCGGGTGTAGGGATGCGCGACGTCCATCGCCGCGCTCGCCCAGGCGCGGTAATGGTCGACCAGCCGGACCACGGCATCCAACCGGTCCCCGTCGGCCTCGGCGGCCTGCGCGAGCCGAGCGGCATGGCCGCGGGTGAGGTCGTGGAAGCTGTACCGCCCGGCCTGCGCCTCGTCGAGCAGGTGCAGGTCCTGCAGGCTCTCCAGCGCGGCGCCGGCATCGGCGACGCCGGTGGCGAACAGCGCCGCGGCCGCGGCGCTGTCGACGTCAGGGCCGGGGACCAGGCCGAGCAGCCGGTACGCGCGCCGGATCGGCTCGTCCAGCGCGGCGTAGGACAGGTCCAGCGCGGCGGACACGCCGAGGGTCTGGTCGTCGGGCCGGTCGAGGATCGCGGCGCGCTGCTCACGCAGCCGCGCCACCAGGTCGGTCAGCCGCCAGGACGGCCGGGACCGCAGCCGGGCGGCGGCGATCCGCAGCGCGAGCGGCAGTCGGCCGCACAGCTCGGCCACCTCGGTCAGTTGCGAGCCGGCTCCGGGTGGCGCGCTGAACTCCGCGGCCCGGGCGAACAGCTCGACGGCGGTCGGCGGCGGCAGGGTGCCGAGCCGGATGGTCGCGCCGCGGTCGAGGCCGGCGAGCCGGTAGCGGCTGGTGGTGAGGACCTGACAGCTCGGCGCCGCGGGCAGGAGCGGCGCGACCTGGCCGGCGTCGGCAACGTTGTCGTAGACGAACAGCAGCCGCCGGTCGGCGACCAGGCTGCGGAACTGGGCGGCGCACTCCTCCACGTCGATCGGGATCCGGTCGCTGGGCACGCCGAGCGCCCGCATCATCCGGGCCAGCCCGTCCCTTGGCTCGAGCGGGCGGGTGCGCTCGCTGAAGCCGTGCAGGTCGAGGTAGAGCTGGCCGTCGGGGAAGTCCGGCGCGAGCCGCCGGCCCGCCTGGACCGCGAACGCCGTCTTGCCCACACCCGCCATGCCCTCGACGACGATGACGGACCGGCCCGCCGCCACGTGCACCCGCACGGCAGACAGCTCCGCTGCCCGGCCGACGAAGTGCGACGGGGCCGGCGGCAACTGGTGCGGCCGATCGGGGACCGCCGGCGTCGTGGCGAGCGCCACAGCTGGAGCGCCGGCTCCGCGCGCGGCCGCCGCCAGCAGGGCGAACTCGTCGTCGTCCAACGCGAGGACGTCCGCGACCAGCCGGAGGGACCGGCCGTACGGACGGACCGACTCGCCGGACTCCCAGCGGCGCAGGGTCCGTGAGTCGAGGCCGGCCCGGCGCCCGAGCTCCTCCTGGGTCAGCAGCGCGCGCTCACGCCAGGCGCGCAGCAGCTCTGCGAAGTTCGGTGGTCCAGGTCCGGCCATTCCTGCCTCCCCCGCACGGAGTGTAGAGGCCGCGGCTCCTCATGACGGAGGTGTCCGCAAGATGTCCGGCGGGCGACCTGTCGCCGGCGGGCCCGTCGGCCAAGACTGCGGAGATGACCACGACCCATGTCCACCGCTGGACGACGAAGTCCCGGCACCGGACCAGTGAGGGCACCGTCGTGTACGACGGTTGCACCTGCGGCCGCCTGCGCATCCGCCGCGCCACCACGCTCCGGGCCGAGGAGACGCTGGCCGTCACGCCCGTCAGGACGGGAGGGCTTCATGCACCACACCCGTGATCAGGTCGCCCACGACCTCCCCACGGTCTCACCCCTGCCATTGATGCAACTCTCGATCGGCTTCTGGTCGTTCAAGGCGCTCGCGACCGCGGACGAGCTGGAGCTCTTCGCCCGCCTGTCCGATACCGGCGGCGCCACCGTCGACGAGCTCGCCGAGCTGCTGGGCGTCGAGCAGCGACCCGTCGAGCTGCTGGTCACCGCGTGCGCGTCCATCGGGTTGCTCGAGCGCCGCGACGGGCGCTACGTCAACAGCGCGCTGGCCGAGGAGTTCCTCGTGCCCGGCAAGCCCTACCACTTCGGCGGCTGGGTGCGGATGCTCGACCGCAGGCTCTACCCGGCGTGGGGCCGCCTGACCGAGGCGGTGCGGACCAACCGGCCGACGAGCTGGAACCCCGACGAGCAGGCGCACCTGTTCGACAGCGAGGACCCCCAGCTGCTGGCGCTGTTCTGGGAGGCGATGCACTCGCTGTCGACCTTCACCGCGCGCGAGCTCGGCGCACACGTCGACCTGTCCGCCTCCACCGCCCTGCTCGACGTCGGCGGCGGTTCGGGTGCCTTCGACATCGAGCTGTGCCGGCGCTACCCGAACCTGCGTGCCACGGTGTTCGAGCTGCCGGCGGTCTGCGAGATCGCCGCGAAGAAGATCGGGGCGGCAGGCTACGCGGACCGCATCGCGGTCACCCCGGGTGACTTCCTCGCCGATCCCGAGCTTCCGACAGGCCATGACGTCGTGCTGCTGTCCATGATCATGCACGACTGGGCGCCGGAGCAGGACCTGGCCATCTTGCGCAAGTGCTTCGCCGCCTTGCCTCCCGGCGGGCGGATCGTGATCAGCGAGTTGCTGGTCGACGACGAGAAGACCGGGCCGCCCGCCGCCGCCCTGATGGGCCTGAACATGCTGGTGGAAGCGCTGGGGCGCAACTACACCGCGGCGGAGTACGGGCAATGGCTGCGCGCCACCGGGTTCGTGGACGTCCGGACCCTGTCGTTCGAGGCTCCCGGCGCGAACGGTGCGGTCCTCGCCCGCAAACCATGACGGCCGCCGCCGCGGCCCGGCGCTACGTGGCGACCTTGGGCGTGGCCCGGCCGAAGTGCAGGTACGGCGCGCCGTCGGGGAGCTCGTAGAACACGACCGGGCTCCAGGTCTGCGCGCCCGGGTCCCGGACGACGAACACGTTCTCGTCCACCGGCACGAGGGCATAGTCCTTCGGCGGCCGGTCCAGGCCGGGCGTGGTGTCGGTGCTGATCATCCGCAGCCGCGGGCCGGTCTCGTCCTGCCACACCTCGAACCGGATGCCGGTGCGTTCGTAGCGGCCCGTGTGAGCGGCGATGTCGACGGCGACGGGCTCGGCCGGCGGCGCGACGGGCGCGGCCATCTCGACACCGGCCACGTCACGGAACAGCTCCCGGAACAGGTCCTGGTAGAGGTCGAGCGCGCGGCCGCCGTTGGTCAGCAGGACGACCGCCAGGTCCAGCTCGGGCAGCACGCGCAGGAACGAGAACTGGCCGATCGTGCCGCCGTCGTGGCCCACCAGCCGGTGTCCGCCCCAGTCCAGGCGGCACCAGCCGAGCCCCCACGTGTCGGCCTTCGTGTACGAGTGGGGCAGCCGGACCTGCTCGGCCTGCATCTCGGCGACGGACTCGGCGGACAGCACGCGGGTGCCGTCGGCGGCCACCCCATCGGACAGATGCAGCCGGGCGAAGGCGAGCACGTCAGCGACGGTCGAGGCGATGAGACCGGCCGGCCCGGCCGAGCGCGGCAGCACCCACACCGACGCCCGGCACGGCTCCTCGTCGCCCTCGTGCACGTGCCCGACGGCCGCGCGGTGCAGCAGCGCCTCCTCCGGCAGCGTCACGGTGTGATCGAGCCCGAGTGGGGTGATCAGGACGTCGCGCAGTGCCGCGTCCCACACCTGCCCCGTCAGCCGCTCGATCACCCGGCCGGCCAGCGTGAACCCGGCGTTGCAGTAGGACCAGGTGGCGCCCAGCGGATGGTTGATCGGCAGGGTCGCGAGCGCCGCGACGTACTTCTCGACGCAGTCGTCGCCGCGGCCGGTGTCATGGAAGAAGTCGCCGTCGATCCCGCTCGTGTGGGTCAGCAGGTGCCGCATCGTGACGCGCGCGGTCGTCCCGGGATCGGCCAGGACCAGCTCCGGCAGATAGCCGACGACCGGCTCGTCGAGGTCGAGCTTGCCGGCGTCGACCAGCGCCATCGCGAGGCTCGCCGTGTACACCTTGCTCACGGAGCCGATCTGGAACAGCGTGTCGGTCGTCGCCTCGACGCCGGTCTCGACGTTCGCGACGCCTGCGGCCACCTCCAGCGTCTCGGCGCCGAAGGCGATGCCCAGCGCGGCGCCCGGAACCCGGTGGCGTGCCGCCAGGTCGGCCAGGCGGCGGCGCCAGTGATCGTGGTCGAGTGCGGTGATCGCCATCACGTCAGCCTCTCAGTGCGGGGCACACGGTGGTTCGTCGTCGGCGCCGAACATCGCCCGCCGCGATCGGCGGCTCGAACAGGTGCCTCTCACGCGCGCGGCCGGTCGAAGACGCGCAGCTGGAGCATGGCCGCGAACCGCGCGTCGGGGTCGTCGAGGTCCAGGCCGCTGAGCGCGCTGAGCCGGCGCACGCGGTAGCGCAGCGTGTTGGGGTGCACGTGCAGCGCGGCGGACGCGGCGATGACGTCGCCGAACGCGTCGAGCCAGACCCGCAGCGTCTCGACCATGCGGCCGTTGTGCTCCTGGTCGTACTCCCACAGCCGGGCCACCGCACCGGTGAGCCCGTCACCGCGGGCGGCCACGAGGTCACGCAGCTCGAGCATGAGCGCCTCGACGGTGACGTCGGCCAGCCTGGCCACCCGCGGACCGGCGCCCTGCTCCGACCGCAGCACGCGCACCACCCGGTCGGCGGCGCTGCGCGCATAGGCGAGCTCGGCGACGTCGCGGGCGACCGGCCCGACGGCGATCGCGGCGCGGCCACGGTGGCCCACCCGGCCCAGGAACTCCGCGGCGATGCGGGCGGCGCGCTCCTCGCCGTCGGCGGTGTCGCCGCTCAGCGGCAGCAGTCCGTAGGTGACGTCGCCGATCAGCGCGGCCGCCGACCGCGGGTGCACGGCGCTGAGGTGCATCGCGAAGCCGTCTCCCAGCTGCTGCCGCTCGGTGGCCAGCGCCGCGTCGACGTGGAGCGGCTGCACGGCGCCGGGCTCGTCGAGCACCGTCAGCGCGAGCACCACGACCGGCTGGCGGGCCAGGCCCAGCCGGCTCAGCGCGTCCCTGGCGCCCGCGCCGCCCTCGAGCGCGGTGCTCAGCAGATCGGTGCGCAGCCGACGTTCGACGTCGGCGCCGGCGCGGATGCGCAGCATGTGCAGCGCCACCAGCTTGGCGGCGTCGCGCAGGGCGCGTGTGCGGTCCGGATCCAGCGGCTCGCGCACAGCGGCCCAGATGGAGCCGAGCACCTCGTCGCCCGCGCGCACGGCCACCGCCACGCGCGGCTGTTCGTCCGGGCCCAGCGGCAGCGGCTCGATCCAGACGGGGTCGTCGTCGCGGTAGATCCGCCGGAACACGCCGCGCTCGGCCAGCATGCGCGTGTACTTCTCCGGGACCTGCCGGCCCAGGATCGTCTCGATCCGGGACTGGTCGGCCTCGTCCTGGCGGCCGGAGAACGCGAGCACCCTGGAGCTGCGGTCCTCGATGGTGATCGGCGCGTCGACCAGCGCGCTGATCGCGTTGGCCAGCGTGAACAGATCGCCGGACGGGACGCCGCCCAGGCTCTCCGCGTCGACGACGCCCACGTCGCCCTCGGCCAGCAGCGATCGCAGGATCGCGACGAGCTGGGTCCAGGACGCACCCGGCGCGAGCCCGAGGATCACCACGCCGGACTCCTCGGCAGCGGCCGCGACCGCGGCGTCGCCGGGAACGGGAGCGCGAACGATCAGCGCCGCGACCTCCTGCTTGCCCAGGTCCGGCAGCACCGCCGCGATCTCCTCGGCGTCGCGCAGGCCGACGCCCAGCACGACGGCGTGCCGCGGCAGGTCCGGCTGGTCGACGGGATCGTGGATGACGACGCCGCCGATCTCGACGCCGCGGCGCGGCTGCCCGTGACCGAGCGTGAGCAGGGTCGACCCGAGGTCGTCGAGGACCCTGCCCAGGCTGGCCCGCGGCCGTCCTCTCGTCATCGGGACACCACCACCCCACCGCCGAGTGACTTGTCCGGGAGTGGGCGCCGGCCCGGTCCCGGTTCGTTCCAGCGAACGAGACACGACCATAACGTACACCGTACTTTAGTGCCTACCTTAAGCCGCTCGACCTATCGCCCGAGCAGCAATCACCGGCCCGCGTTTCGTCCGATCCGACGAGCCGAGCCGATAACTTACGCCGTACAGTAATGCCGACCCCATCGTCGTCCCGGCACAGGAGGCACCGCCCATGACCAGCGACCGTCTGCCCGCGTCCGCGTACGAACGTGCCGAGCGGATGCTGGGCCACCACCGCTCCCGGCTGGCACTGCGGGCGTCGGTCCGGCCGCGCTGGATCGGCGACAGCGGGCGATTCTGGTACCGCGTCGACACCGAGCGCGGGACGGAGTTCGTGCTGGTCGACCCGGGCGCGGGGGCGCGGGCGCCGGCGTTCGACCACGAGCGGCTCGCCGCCGCGCTGGCATCGGCGAGCGGTGAGACGGTCGAGCCGTACGCGCTGCCCTTCGACGCGATCGAGGTCTCCGAGGACGCGGTGGCGTTCGAGGCGTTCGAGGCCCGCTGGAGCTGCCGCCTCGACGACTACACCTGCGCCCGCGACGACAGCAGGCCGCGGCGGACGCCCCTGACGCGAGTCTCGCCGGACGGGCGGTGGGTGGCGTTCCGTCGCGGGCACGACCTGTGGGTGCGCTCGGCCGCGAGCGGCGAGGAGTTCCCGCTCACGACCGACGGCACCGCCGACCGCGCGTACGCGATCAACCCCGACGTGGGCGGCAGCCGGTGGTACCTGCGCCGCGTCGGCGTGTTCGAGCCGGTGCCGGTGCTGGCGTGGTCGCCGGACTCGCGCCGGATCCTCGCGCACCGCACCGACCACCGCGGCGTCGCCGTCATGCCGATGATCGAGGCCGCACCGGCCGACGGCGGCCGGCCGCGGCTGCACACCTACCGCTACGCGATCCCGGGCGAGACGCTGCCGCGGGGCGAGTGGGTGGTCTTCGACGTCGAGACCCGGACGGTGGTGCCGGCGGACGGCGACCCGTTCCCGCTCGGCTTCACCTCACCGCTGCGCTCCGGCGCCGCGTGGTGGTCCTCCGACGGAGCGACGGTGTACCACCTCGACCGGTCGCGCGATCAGAAGACGTTGCGGCTGGCGTCGATCGACGCCGCCACGGGCGCGACCCGGACGCTGATCGAGGAGACCGGCCGGACCCGCGTCGAGGCCGCGCCGGGTGCGCTGCAGAAGCCGATGGTGCACGTGCTGGCCGGTGGCCGCGAGGCGCTCTGGTTCTCGCAGCGCGACGGCTGGGGTCACCTCTACCTGTACGACCTCACCACCGGGCAGCCCGAGGCCCAGGTCACCAAGGGCGACTTCGTGGTTCAGGAGATCCTGCACGTCGACGAGGAGTCCCGGACGGCGTTCCTCTCGGTGTCCGGCCTGGACGACGACGACCCCTACCGCCGCACGCTCGTCTCCGTCGGCCTCGACGGCGGCGCGCTGACCCGGCTGGTCGACGACGGTCTGGACCACGTGCTCAGCGCCGCTCCGGACGGCCGCTGGTTCGTCGACTCCGCCTCCACCGTCGACACTCCCCCTGTCACCACGCTCCGGGACCGCACCGGAGCCGTCGTGCTGGAGCTCGAGCGCGCGGACATCTCCCGGCTGCTCGAGGCCGGCTGGACGGCGCCGGAACGGGTGCGGGCGATCGCCGCCGACGGCGTCACCCCGATCTACGGGGTCCTCTACAAGCCGTACGGGTTCGACCCCGCGCAGCGCTACGCCGTCGTCGACCACCCCTACCCCGGCCCGCAGGTCAAGCGGGTCGAAGCCGGCTTCGACTGCGGCCGCTACGGCCACGACGCCGAGGCCGTCGCCGCGCTCGGGTTCGCCGTCCTGGCCATCGACGGGCGCGGCACACCCGGCCGGGACAAGAAGTTCCACGACCACACCTGGGGCGACATGGGCGCCGCCGGGTCGCTCGAGGACCACGTCGCCGCACTGCACCAGCTCGCCGAGACCCGGCCGTGGCTCGACCTGGATCGCGTCGGCATCTTCGGGCTGTCCGGCGGCGGGTTCGCCACCGGGCGGGCGCTGCTCGCATTCCCCGACACCTACAAGGTCGGCGTCGCCGAGGCCGGCAACCACGACAACCGGACGTACCACACCCTGTGGGCCGAGACCTACCACGGCCCGTACGACCCCGACGCCGGCGCCCGGCTGTCCAACACCGAGCTGGCCGAGAACCTCGTCGGGAAGCTGCTGCTGATCCACGGCGAGATGGACGACAACGTCACGCCGCACCTCACCATGCGCCTCGTGGACCGGCTGATCGCCGCGAACAAGGACTTCGACCTGCTCATCGTCCCCAACGCCGAGCACTCCTTCGCGGGCTACCAGGACTACGTCTCCCGCAAGCGCTGGGACTACCTCGTCCGCCACCTCATGGGCGTCGAGCCTCCGGAGTACCGGCTGGCGCCCGTGCCGGTCGACCCGGACGTCCTGGAGTTCTACCTGAGCTAGGCCGGCTGCGCGCGCCCGTACAGCGTGGGCAGGTCGACGAGCGCGATGTCGGGTGCCGCATCGGCTGCAGCGCGCGCCTTGTCGTTGAAGCCCGCACCGCTGAAGCCGAGCAGGCGCGTGCGGGTGGTGTCACCACAACTTCGCACCGTCCGCGCGTCCGTTTCACCCCGGTTAGCCGGACTCCCAGGGCCTGTGGACAGCCATGATCATCAACCACGCGGTACGCCACTAGGCGCCTGTTCGCTCTACCACCCATGCATGCCTGGCGAAGCGAACAAACCCCTGGTACGGGCACCCGAAACGCCGGGAAATCTCACCCATTGGACGCCGCCACGGGCCCAACGACCCCAACGGCGTCGCCACACTCCCCCCGTCCCTATCTATCGTCGCGGCGTCGGCATCCACGGCGCGTTCACGACCAGCCGATGGGCTGCCAGGGCACGAGGTCGGGACGGCCGAGGGCGACGCTGACGGCCGGTGGGCCGGCGGTCAGGAGGAACTGCGCGCTGCAGAACGTGACGGACGGCCGCTGCGGGGCCGGACGGACGCAGAGTCCGTCGGCCGGCGAGCTCAGCAGCGGCCGTACGTCGCCGGAGCGGCGGACCGCGGGCAGACCCGCCCGCAGGGCGCGCAGCCGCGCATGGGTGGTGGTGGAGCGCGCGGCCTCGGTCGTGGCGCTCCACAGGGCGTGGTTCGTGTGCAGCAGGTCCGGCCCGCCCGGACCCGCCGCACAGCCCGCCGCCGAGCACTCGTAGCCGCGCGGCCCGTGCCGGTCGGCGAGGGCGTAGTGCTGGCCGGACGCGTGCGGCACCGACGACAGGTACCGGCCCGCGGACGCGGTGTCGCGGCGCCGCAGGAGCTCCCGGACGACGACCGCCACCGGCAGCCCGTCGGGGTCGGCCGGCAGGTCGGTCAGCGTGTTGACGCAGCAGCCGAGGCCGGCGGCGTTGACGCCGAACAGCCCGATCATGCCGGCGGACGTCAGCACCAGCTGGTCCGGCGCGTCACCCGCCGCCGCGATGCGCAGGATCGTCTGGGCGCCGTCCATCCATGCGGGCAGGTCCATGTTCTGCGCCAGCAGCGTCGATCCCTCCCCGTCGAGGACGGTCGCGACGACGCTGCAGCCGGTGTCGGCGTCGCGGTCGTAGCGCCACTGCTCGTCCATGAGGTTGTAGGCGAGCACGTCGTCGCGGGGCTGGCCGCTCGCGGCGGCGATGGCCAGCAGCTCGCCGTACAGGTCGGGGCTGAGGCGGGCCGTCGTCGCGACGTGGCCGGTGGAGCCGAGGAAGTCCGCGACGTACTCCCCGGCCGCGCGGCCGGTCCGCGTGGCGATCCCGTCGCGCCAGCGGTCCAGGGCGCCGGCGATCGCGCCCCGCAGCTCCTCCCCGTGGACGGCGCCGCGTGCGGGCCCGTCGCCGGACAGGTCGACGAGCCGGCTAGCGGGCGGTGAGCACATCGCTGGCGTAGTGGCAGGCGGCGTGGTTGGGGTGGTCGGTGGCCGGCTCGATCGTGAGGCAGTCCGAGCGTTCGGGCAGCACCAGCGGGCCGATCGGGCAGCGCGGGTGGTAGCGGCAGCCGGCCGGCGGGTGGTGCGGGTCGGCCGGTTCGGCGTCGGCGATGGCGCGCAGCACGGGGTCGGTCTCGATGCGCGTCAGCGTGTCGGTGTCGGCGTCGGGCGCCGCGGCGAGCAGGTCGCGGGTGTAGGGATGACGAGGGTCGCCGAGGACGTCCTCGGCCGGCCCGTACTCGACGATGCGGCCGAGATACATGACGGCGATGACGTCGCTCACGTAGCGCACCACGGCGAGGTTGTGCGAGATGAACAGCATCGACAGCCGTAGCTGCCGCTGCAGGTCGCGCACGAGGTTGAGCACCGTGCCCTGGATCGACACGTCCAGCGCCGAGGTGATCTCGTCGGCGATGATGACGTCGGGCTGGGCCGCGAGCGCGCGGGCGAGCGCGACCCGTTGCCGTTGTCCGCCGGACAGCTGGCCCGGGTACGCGTCGGCCCGGGCGGCCTCGAGGCCGACGAGGTCGAGCAGGCGGACGACCTCGGCCCGGCGGGCGCCCGATCCGCGCAACGCACGGCGCGGGATGGCCTCGGCCACCGAGTCGCCGATCGTCATGCGCGGGTCCAGGGACGAGTAGGGGTCCTGGAAGACCATCTGCACCGGCCGGCCCGACCGGCTGCCCCCGCCGTGCCGCAAGGGCGCGCCGTCGACGGTGATCTGACCGTCGCTCACCGGCGCGAGGCCGACCGCGGCCCGCGCCAGCGTGGATTTCCCCGATCCGGACTCCCCGACGAGCCCGACCACCTGGCCGGACGGTACGACGAGGTCGACGCCGTCGACGGCGATCAGGCCGCCGCGTCCGGTGCCGAACCGCACCCGCACGCCATCGAACCGCAGCTCGCTCACGACGCCTCCCCGACTCCCACGCTGTCCTCCTCGGTCACGACGGGCAGTGGCTCGCCGGCGTGCCAGCAGGCCACCCGCCGGCCGGACCCGTCGTCGGTCAACGCCGGGTCGACGGCCCGGCAGTGGTCGTCGGCGAGCGGGCACCGGTCGGCGAACGCGCAGCCCGGCGGGAAGTGCGCCGGGTCCACCGGCCGGCCCGGGATGATGGTCAGCGGCCGGTCGCGGTCGGCCTTCATGCCCGGCACCGCCGCCAGCAGCGCCCGCGTGTACGGGTGCCGGGCCGCGGTGCGCAGCTCGCTGCTCGGCAGGTCCTCGACCACCCGGCCGGCGTACATGACCAGGACGCGATCGCACACCTGCCCGACGACGGTGATGTCGTGGCTGATCAGCAGCACGGCGACGTGGTTCTCGGCGCGGATCTCCTGGAGCAGCCGCAGCACCTGCCGCTGGACGGTGACGTCCAGTGCCGTGGTCGGCTCGTCGGCGACGATCAGCGCCGGGTCGCCCATCATCGCCATGGCGATCATGGCGCGCTGGCGCATGCCGCCGGAGAACTCGTGCGGGTACTGGTGCGCCCGTCGCTCCGGCGCCGGCACCCGGGCGGCGCGCAGCCGGTCGACGGCGCGGGCGCGGGCCTCGCCCCAGCCCTTGCCGAGATGACGGCGCACGACCTCGCCGAGCTGCCGGCCGATGCGCATGGTCGGGTTCAGCGACGTCGTCGGGTCCTGGAACACCACGCCGAGCGACGTGCCGAGCAACCGGCCGATGCCCTTGGCGCGCCCCCGCGTGTGCACGAGATCGGTGCCCTGGAACTCCAGCCGGCGCGCGTCGACGCGGCCCGGCGCCTCGATCAGCTGGGCCACCGCGAGGGCCGTCAGGCTCTTCCCCGACCCGGACTCCCCCACCAGGCCGACGGCCTCGCCGCGCCCGATCGCGAAGGAGACGCCGCGCACCGGCGTCACCGGTCCGGCCGGTCCGGTGACGGTGACGTGCAGGTCCTCGACCTCGAGGACGGGCGAGGGGTCCGGGCGGCCGGCCGCCGGAGCCTCGTCGCCGGTCGCCGGCGGCACGGGGCTGTACGCCGTCCGCACGTTGGCCGTCCGCAGCCCGACCTTCTTGGCGACGACCTCACCGGTCAGGTTGAACGCGAGCCCGGCCAGCACGATCGTCACGCCCGGCGCGAGCGCGCCGGCCGGGCTGACGTAGATGCCGTTCAGGCCCTCGTTGAGCAGCAGGCCCCAGTCGTACGACGGCGCCTGCACGCCGAGGCCGAGGAACGACAGCCCGGCGAAGGCCAGCAGCGCGCCACCGGCGCCCAGGGTGGCGTTGACGATGAGCGGCTCACCGATGTTGGGCAGGATGTGCCGCAGCAGGATCCGTGTCCGGCCGAGGCCGACGGTGCGCGCGGCGGCCACGAAGTCGCGTCCGGACACGCCGGCGACCAGCGTCGACGTCACCCGGGCGTAGTACGGCGCCATGCCGAGCCCGACGGCGAGGACGGCGCCGCGGATGCCGACGCCGAAGATCACCGCGAAGAACAGCACCAGCAGCAGCGCGGGGAACGCCACCGCGACGTTGATGGTCGCGACGGCGAACCGGCCGGCCCGGCGCCCCAGCAGCCAGGGCGCGGCGCCCAGCAGCACGCCGGCCGCGACGCCGATCGCCGTCGCCAGCAGCGCCAGCGCCACCGACAGGCGGGTCGCCACCAGCACGCGGTAGAAGATGTCGCGGCCTAGGCTGTCGGTGCCCAGCCAGTGCTCGGACGACGACCCCTGCGACAGCGCGTTCGTGTCGATGGCGTCGGCCCGCTCACCCCACAGGATCGGGCCGACGATCGCGAGCAGGAGCACCAGGCCGAGCAGCGTCGCGGCGACGAGGCCCAGCGGCGACCGCAGGGCCTGGCCCCAGCGGCCCAGGCCCGCGGCCCACCTGCGCCCCCTGACGCCGGAACGCCAGCGCGACAGACTCTCCGGCCGTTCCACACCCGTGAACACCTGCATCGCTCAGCTCTCCCGAATCGCCGACCGCGGATCGAGCAGCGCCAGCGCCACGTCGACCACGAGGTTGATCACCAGCACCCCGACGCCGTACACCAGGACGATGCCCTGGACGACCGGGTAGTCCTTGGACAGGATCGACGACACGATCGTGCTGCCCAGGCCCGGCCAGGCCAGCACGTTCTCGACCAGCACGGTGCCCGCGACGAGGCCGCCGAGCAGCAGCCCGCCGACCGTCAGCGTGGTGGTGATGGCGTTGGGCAGCGCGTGCCGCAGATAGATCCACCGGGCGGGCAGGCGTTTGGCCCGGGCGGTGCGGATGTAGTCGGCGTCGAGCACCGTCAGCATCTCGACCCGCACGATCCGCGCCAGGACGGCCATCGGTCCCAGCGCCAGCGCGAGCACCGGCAGGATGTAGGACTCGACGGTGCTCTTGCCGGCCACCGGGACCCAGCCCAGGCTGACACCGAACGTGTAGACCAGACCCACGGCCAGCAGGAAGTCCGGGATGGCGGCGACGACCACACTGGACGAGGTGAACGCGAGCTCGGTCCGACGGCCGCGGCCGCCCCGCGTCAGCGCCGCCATCAGCACGCCCACCGGCAGCGCGACCAGCATGATCACCACGAACGCGTAGGCGGCGATCTCGACGGTGGCCGGCAGCCGGTCGGCGATGATCTGCGACACCGCCACGTCGGTGGTCATCGACGAGCCCCAGTCACCGGTGAGCAGGTTCCGCAGGTAGTCGGTGTACTGCTGCCAGAGCGGGTCGTTCAGCCCGAGGGCCTCACGGCGCGCCTCGACCAGCTCCTGCGGCGCGGTGGCGCCCAGCGACGCGCGCACCGGGTCGCCGGGGATCAGATGGATCATGAAGAACGCGGCGGTCACGAGGACCCACAGGGAGACGAGCAGACGGCGCAGGCGCCGCAGCACGAAACCCACCCACGGGCTCTCGACGGCACCTCTCAGTGCGCTGGGCGTGGCGGTTGCGGTGGTCACCGGCGCGGTCTCCTCCCGTCGCGGTCCGGATCATCTGGTCATGGTGCCCGGCTCCGGCCGGGAGGTGTTCATCGCTGCGGACAACTCGATGCCGTCCGCGTAGTCCCGAATGATGAAGGCCCGGAGGTCGCTTGGGTGTAACACCCTACACCTGCTAACCGTCGCTGGGTACCCCCAGCGAACCGCCCGGCAGCGGCTCGAGGCCGGCCGCCATGGCCACCGTGTAGAGCAGCGCGTGCAGCCCGAACTCGAACGCCTCGTGCTGGCTGAAGGCCGGAAAGTCGTGGCTGGCCAGCTCGTGCATGGCCGGATACGCGTCGGCCGGCAGGGTGAGCCAGCGCAGCCGAACCCGCTCCCAGTGGTCGGGCTCCTCGTCCCACAGGCGCCGCGTCGGGTAGACGTACGCGCTGCCGAGGATGAGCCGCATGAACGTCGCCACCAGCCCGACCGCGGTGTGGTGGTCGAACCGCAGCCGGCGCATGCAGCCGTAGATCGCCTCGGTGAGCCGCGCCTCGGCCGGGTTGATGTCGTCGCCGAAACCGGCCTTCTCCAGCTGCAGCAGCGCCGGGTGCTCGACGAACATCCGGAAGTAGGCCCGCATGATGTCGCGCAGCTGCTCCAGATCCGAGCCGGTCTGCTCCGGCGGCTCGAACCGGCCGAACATCTCCGCGGCCACCGCGCGCAGGATGGCCTCCTTGTCGCGGAAGTGCGTGTAGAGCGCCATCGGGCGCACGCCGAGGTCGTCGGCGAGCCGCCGCGTCGTCATGGCCTCCAGCCCGTCGGCGCCGATGACGTCGATGGCCGCGCGCACGATGACCTCCGGATTGAGCGTGCCGCGAGGGGCGCGGCGGCGCTTGACGGTGCGGCTGGTGCGCGACGACGACACAGGATCCCTCGATTCATCCGAAACGACCATCCATCCGGCCATAACTTACGCTGTACTGTATCACCTACTTCAGCGGTCCCGACGTCTCCGAGGAGCCTCGATGCCCATCAGCCCTGCCGGCGTCACCGAGTCCGAACTGCGCGAGCTGTGCGAGAAGACGATCGCCCGGCTGGACATCGCGGGCGCTCAGATCGCCGTCGCCATCGGCGAGACGATGGTGCAGGCCGAAGCCGGTGTCGCCAACGCGGAACGGGACACGCCGGTCACCGCCGAGACGACCTTCCAGATCGGGTCGACCACCAAGGTCTACACGGCCGTGCTGATGATGCAGCTGGCCGACGAGGGCCTGGTCGACCTCGACCGCCCGGTGACGGACTACCTGCCCGACGTGCGCCTGGCCACCGGCGAGGCGTGGCGGACCATCACCCCGCGCCTGCTGATGGCGATGACCAGCGGCCTGGACAACGGGCCCTACACCGACACCGGCCGCGGCGACGACGCCGTCGCGAAGTACGTCGCGCTGCTGGAGCGGATCCCGCTGGTGTTCGCGCCGGGGACGGCGTACGGCTACAGCAACGCGTCGACGAACGTCTCGGGGCTGATCGTCGAGACGCTCACCGGACAGTGCTGGGACGACGTCCTGCGCGAGCGGATCCTCGGCCCGGCCGGGCTGACGGAGTCGGTCAGCCTGTTCGAGGAGCTGCCCTACCACCGGCCGGCGGTCGGGCGGCTGCCCGGCTCCGACACGGTGGTCCGGCCGTGGTGCTTCAGCCGGGGCATGGCGCCGTCGGGCTCGTCGCTGGCCACCACGGCCCGCGACCTCGCCCGCTTCGGGCAGCTCTTCCTGCGCCGCGGCCGGGCCGCCGACGGCACCCGGATCCTGTCCGAGGCGGCGGTCGCGACGATGCAGACGCCGCAGGCCGACGTGCCGTCGCGGGTCTTCGCCGACTCCTGGTGCGTCGGCCCGTACCGCAAGGTCTGGGGCGGCGTCGAGGTCTTCGGGCACAGCGGGACCACGCACAACGGGTCGTCCACGCTGCTGTGGATCCCCGAGCACGACGTCGCCGTCGCCGTCGTCGTCAACACGCCGCCCCGCGGCTACCCGTTCGCCGACGCGGTCTTCGACGCCGTCCTCCGCGACGGGCTCGGGCTGCCCAAGCCGCAGCGGCCCGAGCCGGACGCCGGGCTGACCTTCGACCCGGACGACTATGTGGGCCGCTACGACGCCTGGGGCGTGCGTTACGACGTCGCGCGGCAGGGCGGCGGCCTCGCGCTGACCGTCCGGCGCATGCGCGACAACGACCCCGCCACCGGCGAGGCCGAGGAGCCCATCCACACGCTGCTGCACCCCATCGCGCCGCAGCGCTTCCTGCCCGCCGACGACGCCGTCACCGGCAACCACACCTGGGACATCGCCTTCACCGCCGGCGCCGACGGCCGCATCGCGCTGCTGCACAACGGCGCCTTCGCCGCCCGCCGCGGGGACTGACCGGAGGGACACCCTCATGCGCACGTCGCACACGCTGCTCCTGCTCCTCGCCGCCGCTCTCGTCGGCAGCGCCGGCTGTGGCGCCTCGTCCGGCCCCACCGGCGGCACCGGTGGCGCCGGCGAGACGCCGGACTACGCCACCGACGGAACGTTCACCTACGCCGTCAACGCGGATCCGGGTGGCTTCGACCCGTACCACAGCCAGCTGATCTTCGGCCTCGCCTACCTCGCCTACGACTCGCTGGTGAACCTTCGTCCCGACGGCGAGTTCGTGTCCGGCCTGGCCGAGGAGTGGACGGCGGATGCCGACGGCGCCACGTTCACCCTGCGCGACGACGTCACCTGCTCCGACGGCGCGCCACTCACTGCGAGCGATGTCGCCGCCGCCATCAGCTACGTCGCCGACCCGGCCAACCAGTCGCCGCACTACGGGACCATGGTGCCGACCGTGCCGCTGACGGCCACCGGCGACGACGACGCCCGCACCGTGACGGTGACCTTCGAGGAACCGTTCGGGTTCCCGTTGCACACCATCGGCAACCTGCCCATCGTCTGCGCCGGTGGCCTGGCCGATCCGGACTCGCTGAAGACCGCCTCCAACGGCACCGGGCCGTTCACGCTCACCGAGGTGGCCCCCGGGCAGACCTACACCTTCACCCGCCGCGACGACTATGCATGGGGCCCCGACGGAGCCAGCACCAGCGCGCCCGGGACGCCGGCCCAGGTGGTCCTGCGGATCGGCCTCAACGAGACGACGATGGCGAACCTGCTGCTGTCCGGCGAGGTGAACTTCGCCCTGATCAGCGGGCCGGACGGGCAGCGGCTGGACGCACAGGGCCTGACCCGGCTGGACACGCCCGGCTCCGGCGCGTGGCTGTGGTTCAACCAGCGGGACGGCCGCGCCACCGAGGACCTGCGGGTCCGGCAGGCGCTCGCCCATGCGCTCGACCTGGACGAGGTCATCAAGGTCAACGGCAGTGGCCGCGGCACCACCTCGACCGGCCTGGTCACGATCGAGCCACAGGTCTGTCCCGGCGACACCGTCAGCGGCCAGCTGCCCGAGCACGACGTCGCCGCCGCCGAGGAACTGCTCGACGACGCCGGCTGGGTGGCCGGCGCCGACGGCGTCCGGGAGAAGGACGGCCGGACGCTCACCCTGGACCTGCACTACTTCGGCCCCGGATCGGTGTACAACGAGCCGACCGCGGAGCTGATCGCCGCGCAATGGCAGGCCATCGGCGTCCAGGTGGAGCTGACCGGCGACGACGGAACCGGTCTGAACCGCGTCATGTTCGAGACCGGTGACTTCGACGTCTACATGCAGGGGTTCGGCTACAGCCTGCCCAGCCAGGCGATCGCCTACAACACCGGCCCGGTCCCGCCGGAGGGCACCAACCTCGCCGGCATCCACAACGAGGAGTACGAGGAGCTCGTCGCCCAGGCGCAGGCGCTGACCCCGCCGGACGCCTGCGAGTACTGGGACCGGGCCGAGCAGGCGCTCTGGCGCAACCTCGACATCGCTCCCATCGCCAACCGGCCCAACACGTGGTTCCTCCAGCACGCCGACGCCCAGATCGCCGGCTTCAACTTCCCGATCCCGACCAGCATCCGGGTGTTCTCATGACGACACGCCTGCCCCTCCTGTCCGCCGCCGCCCTGCTGGCCGTGAGCGGCCTCGTCACCGCGTGCGGCGCGACCTCGAACGACGACACCGGCAGCACCGGCGGGTCGGCGAGCTACGCCACCGACGCCACGTTCACCATCGGACTGCGCGACGATCCCGGCGCGTTCGACCCCTACCACAGCCAGCTGATCTTCGGCGAGGCCTACCTGGCCTACGACTCGCTGCTGAACCTGGCCGAGGACGGCGAGTTCGTGTCCGGGCTGGCCGAGGAGTGGACGGCCGACGCCGACGGCGCCACGTTCACCCTGCGCGACGACGTGACCTGCTCCGACGGCGCGCCGCTGACCGCGACCGACGTCGCGGCGGCGATCTCGTTCGTGAGCGACCCCGCCAACCAGTCGCCGCACTACGGCGTGTACACCCCGACGGTCCCGCTGACGGCCACCGGCGACGACGCGTCGCGCACGGTCGAGGTCACGGTGGCCCAGCCGTTCGGCTTCCTGCTGCACACCGTCGGACAGCTGCCGATCGTGTGCGCCCGCGGCCTGGCCGACCCCGAGCTGCTCAAGACGGAGTCCGACGGCACCGGCCCGTTCGTCCTCACCGACGTCGTGCCCGGGCAGAGCTTCACCTTCACCCGCCGCGACGACTACGCCTGGGGTCCCGACGGCGTCGGCGCCGACCAGCCGGGGATGCCGAAGCAGGTCGTCCTGCGGATCGTCACCAACGAGTCGACGCGCGCCAACCTGCTGCTGTCCGGCGAGCTCAACTTCAGCCTGATCACCGGCCGCGACTGGCAGCGCCTGGACGCCGAGGGCCTGGACAAGGTGGTCGTGCCGTCGTCGGGCGCCTGGCTGTGGTTCAACCAGCTCGACGGCCGCGTCACACAGGACAAGGACCTGCGCCAGGCGCTGGTGCAGTCGCTGGATTTCGAGGAGCTCGTCGCGGTGTCCACCGGCGAGACCGGCAGCGCGTCCGACGGTCTCATCACGGCCGAGCCCAAGGCGTGCCCCGGCGACACCGTCAGCGGCCAGTTGCCCGGGTTCGACGTCGCGGCCGCCGAGGAGCTGCTCGACGACGCCGGCTGGGTCGCGGGCGCCGACGGCGTCCGGGCCAAGGACGGCGTGCCGCTGGCGATCGACCTGCACTTCGTCCCGTCGATCACGCCCGACTACCAGCCGGCCGCCGAGCTCGTCGCGCAGAAGTGGGAGGAGCTCGGCATCCAGGTCGAGCTCACGTCGGACACCTTCACGACAATGAGCCAGTTCATGTTCGAGACCAGCGACTACGACGTCTACCTGGGCGGGTTCGGCTTCGGGCTGCCGCACCAGGCGGTGCCGTACCTGTCCGGAGCGGTCCCGCCCGAGGGGACGAACCTGTCCGGCCTGCAGAACGCCGAGTACGAGGAGCTCGTCGCGCAGGCCCAGGCCCTCACGCCGCCGGAGGCCTGCGAGCTCTGGCACCAGGCCGAGCAGGCGCTGTTCCGCAACCTGGACCTGGTGCCGATCTCGAACCGGCCGTGGCCGTTCTACCTGCGCAACGCCGAGGCGCGCACCAGCAGCACGAACTTCCCGGTGCCCACGAGCATCCGGGTGCTGGGGTGACGGCGCTGCCGGACGCGCTGGCCGGGCTGCTCGCAGCGACGGCGAGCGGGACGCCGGAGCCCCGGTTCGACGCCGAGGCGATCCGCCGCGAGACGGTCCGGATGCCGGCGCGCGACGGGACGCTGCTGGCGGCCGACGTCTACCGGCCGCCCGTCACGCCCGCGCCCGCCGTCGCGATCCGCACGCCGTACGGACGGCGCCAGCTCGCCGAGAGCCTGCTCACGCTGGCCCGCCGGGGCTACGTCGTCGTCGCGCAGGACTGCCGCGGCACCGGCGACAGCGAGCCGGACCGCTGGGACTTCATGGTCCACGAGCGCGAGGACAGCGTCGACCTCGTCGAGTGGATCACCCGGCAGGACTGGTACAGCGGGTTCGTCGGGGCCCTCGGCGGGTCGTACGCCGGCTGGATGCAGTGGTGCACGGCGCTGCACCCGGCCATGTCGGCCATCGCACCCGAGGTCGCCGGCTTCGGCGTCGGCCGGCCCGCCCGCGGGCCGAACAGCTACCTGTTCGTCAACTCCTACTCGCGCTCGGTCGGCAAGGGCGCGGACCAGCTGGCGCTCGGCTACGAGGAGGCCGAGCGGCGGATGCGGGCCGAGACGCTGGCCGGCGGCTGGTTCAACGAGCCGCTGGACGCGCCGTTCCCCGCGTCGCTGCGGGAGCGGCATCCACGACTGCGGACGCTGCCGCCGGACGCGGCGCGGGAGTGGCTGTGGGAGCACTACCGCGCGGCGGACCCGGCCGGCCGGGCCGAGCTCGTCACCACCGCGCTCGGCGGCAACCGGGTCACCTATGAGGACCTGAGCCGCTGGTCGGCGCTGTTCCCGCGGCGGGTCGGCGACGGCTACCTGTTCCCCCGGGCCGCCGACGGTGAGCTGTTCGGCGCGCTGCGCACGCCGTCTCTGAGCATCACCGGCTGGTACGACTGGGGTCTTGACTACACGCTGGCCACCTGGGAGCGGCTGGTCCGGCTGGCGCCGGAGCCGGTCCGCTCGCGCAGCCGGCTGCTGATCACCCCGGCGGCGCACCACCGGCCCGGCTACCGCGAGGGCCGCGAGGACCACCCCGAGCTGGACCGCGTCTACCGCAGCGCGCACATCCTCGACCTCCTCGACCACTGGTACACGGCCGTGCGCGAGGACCGGCTGGACGACTGGCCGGCCGTCGTCTACTACCTCATGGGCGCCAACGAGTGGCGCAGCGCGCCGGCGTGGCCGCCGCCGGAGGCGACAGTGCGGGAGCTGTACCTCGGCGCCGGCGGCACGCTGACGGCCCGGCCGCCGTCGGCTCCCTCGGAGCCGGACCGGTTCACCTACGACCCGGCCGATCCGGTGCCGACGGTGGGCGGGAGCCTGGTGTCGTCGGTGTACGTGCCGGGCAGCGTCGACGTCGCCGCGGTGCAGGCCCGCGCGGACGTGCTGACCTACACGACCGCGCCGCTGGAGCACGACCTCGACGTCGCCGGGCCGCTGCGACTGGTCCTGTACGCCTCGTCCAGCGCGGTCGACACGGACTTCACCGCGCGGCTGACCGACGTGTTCCAGGACGGCCGGGCGATCCAGCTGCAGAGCGCCACGCTGCGCGCCCGATTCCGCCATCCCGGCGGGGAGGTGGCGCCGCTCGAGCCGGGCCGCGTGTACCGGCTGGACGTCGACCTGTGGGCCACCGCCAACCGGTTCCGCGCCGGCCACCGCATCCGCCTGGACGTCACGTCGTCGGACTTCCCGCGGTTCGACCGCAACACCAACCGCGGCGGCGAGCCGGGCCCGCCCGTCCCGGCCGAGCAGGCCGTCTTCCACGACCCGCGGCACCCGTCCCGGCTGGTCCTGTCCGTCCTGCCCCAGGGTGAGTCAGCCTAGCGCGAAGCGGTGGCCGCGGCCGGCGCGGCGGGCCCGCTCGAGGACGGCGGTCGCGGCGGCGGCGTCCTGCACGCCGAGGCCGGTGCTGTTGTAGAAGACCAGCTCGTCCGGCGCGCTGCGGCCCGCCGCGTTGCCGACGAGCACGTCGCCCAGGCCGGTCAGTCGATCGCGCGCCAGCGTGCCGGCCCGCAGCCCGGCGACGATCGGGCCGGCGTGCGCCGCCGCCGTCGCGGGGTCGTCGACGACGACGCGTGCGGCGGCGACGACGTCCGCGCCCACCTCGCAGCGGCCGGGCGCGATGGAGCCGACGGACACCACGGTGGCGCCCGGGGCCAGCCAGTCCAGCCGCACGAGCGGCTCCGCGCTCAGCGTGCACAGCACCACGACGTCCGCGCCGTCGACCGCCTCGCGCGCGGTGGCGCAGGCGCGGACCGGCAGCCCGGTCTCCGCGGCCAGCGTGCGCGCCGCCGCCTCCCGGCGCGACTCCGAGCGGCCCCAGATCCGGACCGCCCGCAGCGGCCGCGTCCGCGCCAGCATCCGCACGTGCTCATGGCCCTGGACGCCGCAGCCGACGACGGCCAGCTCGGCGGCGTCGGCGCGGGCCAGCGCGTCGACCGCCACGGCGCTGGCCGCGGCTGTGCGGCGGGTGGTGATGACGGTGCCGTCCATGATCGCGGCCGGCAGACCGGTGCCGCCGTCGAGGACGACCACGACGGCGGCGATGGTGGGCAGCCCGGCGGCGGCGTTGGCCGGCGTGACGCTGCCGAACTTGGACACCGGCCCGTCCTGCGGCGACAGCCGGGCCGCGTAGCAGAACGCCACGGCTCCGTCGCCGGCGCCCGGCAGCATCAGCTTGTCCGGCTGCACCGCCACGCCCTTCCCGAGCGCCTCGAACGCCACCCGCTGCGACTCGACGGCGGTCGCCGGGTCGAACAACGCCGCGACGTCGGCGGCCGAGAGGACCATCACGTCCGCTGTCATCCGCTCTCCAAACCTCAGGTGTAATACCTTACATTCCGACCACCTTGAGGTCGAGAGGACAGCGCACGTGTGCTGAGCCGCCGCCGGAGCGTCCTCGACCCGAGCGCCGCAGGGCCGGTCGCACCGGCGCCCGGCGATCCCGTCGGCCGCTTCGTCACCTGATCGTTTGCACGAAGACGATCAGGTGACGAAAGCGCGGGAGACAAGGCCCGTCCGTCACCTGATCGCCTCCACCATGCGAACGCAGAACGATCAGGTGAGGCCGACCCCGCGGAATCGGTTCGGTACGTCACCCGATCGTTTCGGACGCTTCCGCTGCGCCCGTCCCGGCTGTGAGCCGCAGCGCGCGTCAGCCGCTCTGTTCGGCGTGGCCGGCCCAGATGCCGCGGGTGTGGCGCAGGTGACGGTCCATGATGGCGGCCGCGAGGTCGGCCTCCCCCGCGGCGACGGCGTCGATGAGGGCGTCGTGCTCGTGGGTGGACTCCATGAGGCTGGCCGAGCCCGCGACCCGGTCGAGGCCGTAGAGCCGGCCCTGGTCGCGCAGGGACCCGACGATTTTGAGCAGCCGCTCGTTGCCCAGGTGCGCGAGCAGGCCCATGTGCAGGTCGCGATCGTGGTCGAGGAAGCCGACCCAGTCGCCGTCGGCGGCGCACTTCTCGGTGGCGGCGGCGATCTCGCGGAGGCGGTCGGCGTCGGCGAGCAGGCCGCGCTCGGCGATGGTGCGCACGGCGGCAACCTCGATCATGCGCCGCAGCTCGACGATCTCGTCGAGGTCGCGCTCGGTCATCTCGCGGACCCGGAAGCCGCGGTTGCGGGCCAGCTCGACCAGGCCCTCGCGGGCGAGGTCGAGGACGGCCTCGCGCACCGGTGTCACCGAGACGCCGAGCTGCTCGGCCACCGCGCCGAGGGCGTACAGACGTCCCGGCGCCAGCTCGCCGGAGATGATCCGTGCCCGGATCACCCGCAGCGCCTGGTCGCGCAGACTCGAGGCGGTCAGCTTCGCGCCGCCCAGCTCACGGCCGAGATCGATCTCCGCTTCACTCACCCGGTCATTGTCGCACAGACGCGACCGAAAGGCTTGACACCACACACGTAAGGTATTACACCTAATGTTCAATCCAGGCGGATCGACGGGAGCGAGCGATGACCCTGCACTCCGACGCGATCGTGATCGACGGCACCTGCCCGGCCGTGTGGTGGCGCGAGCAGTACCCGGCCTGGATCGCCGGCGGCGCCACCGCGTGCGTCGTCACGGTCGCCGCCTGGGAGAGCTGCCGCGACACCGTCGGCCTGCTGGGCGACACGTACCGGTTCCTCCGCGAGCGGGACGACCTCGTCCTCGCCACCACGGCCGACGACATCCGGGCCGCCAAGCGGGACGGGAAGCTCGCCGTCGTCCTGCACTTCCAGGGGACGCAGCCGGTCGAGTACGACGCCGGGCTGGTCGAGGTGTACTGGCGGCTGGGCGTGCGCGTGGTCCAGCTGACCTACAACGTCCGCAGCCCCGTCGGCGACGGGTGCGAGGAGCCGGACGACGCGGGGCTCAGCCGGTTCGGGCGCCAGGTCGTCGGCGAGCTGAATCGCCTCGGGATGATCGTCGACGTCTCGCACACCGGCCTGCGGACCAGCCTGGACGCCGTCGAGGCCTCCACCGCGCCCGTCATCGCGTCGCACTCGAACTGCGCCGCCGTGCACCACAGCCGGCGCAACCTGACCGACGACCTCATCCGGGCGCTCGCGGCCAGCGGCGGCGTCATCGGCGCCAACGGCTACGGCGCGTTCGTGGTGCCGTCGGCCAAGCCCACGCTCGACGACTACATCGACCACATCGCCTACCTCGCCGACCTGGTCGGCGCCGAGCACGTCGGGATCGGCCTGGACTACACGACGCCGAACCCGCCGCTGGACGTCTACGAACAGCTGGTCCGCGACGGCGTGTGGTCACGGGAGAGCTACCCGCCGCCGCCCTGGCACTACCCCGCCGAGCTCGAGGACGCCTCCGGCCTGCCGCGCCTGACCGAGCGGCTGCTCGAGCGCGGGTTCGGCGCCGACGACGTGCGCGGCATCCTCGGCGAGAACTGGCTGCGCGTCTTCGGCCAGGTCTGGCACTGACGGCGGGAGGCGAGGGCTCCGCATGGGCACAACGACGATCGCCGGGCTGGACGAGCACGTCGAGCGGGCCCTGCGCGACTGGGGCATCCCCGGCGCCGCCGTCACCGTCGTCCACGGGACCGACGTGCTGCACGCCGGCGGCCACGGCGTCAAGGAGGCCGGCCGCGGCGACCGCGTCGACGAGCACACGCTGTTCCAGCTCGGCTCCACCTCCAAGGCGTTCACCGCCGCCGCGGCCGGCATCCTCGTCGACGAGGGGCGGCTGGGCTGGGACGACCCGCTGGCCGCCCACCTCCCCGGCTTCCGGCTGCACGACCCCTGGCTGACGCAGGCCGTCACCGTCCGCGACGCGCTCGCGCACCGGACCGGCCACCCGGACGTCTGGGCGCCCGGCATGGAGATCATGGGACCGGACGAGGCGCTGCGGCGGATGCGGTACCAGCGCCAGGCCGAGCCGTTCCGCGCGTCCTACGTCTACAGCAACCTCATGTACGGCGCCGTCGGCCAGGTCGTCGCGGCGGTCTCGGGCACGAGCTGGCAGGAGTTCGTCCGGACCCGGATCCTCGAGCCGCTCGGCATGACCCGCAGCGGCACCAGCGCCCTGGACCGCTGGGACGACAAGCACGTCACCGCCACGTTCTTCGGCACCGCGCCGGCCGGCGAGGTGCACCACACCGACGCGCACGACGACAACGTCGCGATGCCGCACCGCCTCGGCGACGGGCCCGCCCGCAGCATGCCCTGGCAGAGCTACGACACGCTGGCGGCGGCCGGGGCCGTCGTGTCCAGCGCCGCGGACCTGTCGAACTGGCTGCTCATGCAGCTGAACGAGGGCCGGCCGATCCTGAGGCGCGACACGCTGCGCGAGATGCACAGCCCGCAGAACCCGCACGACACCGCCCGCTTCCCGTTCGAGGGCACGACCTACGCGCTCGGCTGGCGCAACGAGCGGTACCGCGGCGAGCCGCACGTGTCGCACAGCGGGCTCATCATCGGCTTCCCCGCCCAGGTCTCGCTGCTCCCGGACCGGCGGATCGGCGTGGCCGTGCTGGCCAACGGCGACCGGTCCAGCTTCGACCGCGCGGCCCACGGCTACGACCCGTTCGCGTTCCACGCCGACGTCTCACTGTGGGTGCTCGACCGCCTCGCCGGCGCGCCGGCGACGGACTGGAGCACCCAGCTGGCCGCCCGCCGGCGCGCGGCCGAGCGGGCCCACGACGACGAGGCCGCGGCGCTGCGCGCGGCCCGGCTGCCCGGCACCCGGCCCACCCTCGCGCCCGCCCGGTACGCCGGCGACTACCAGGACCACCACGGTCTCTACGGACGCCTCCGGATCACCGCCGACGACGACGGTCTCCTGCTCGCGTTCCCCGGTGCGGGCGCGTTCGCCGCCCGCCTCGAGCACTGGCACGGCGACGTGTTCCGGCTCCGGCCGATGGGCGTGCCCTACGTGCGCCCGTTCGCCCGGTTCGCCGTGGGGCCGCGCGGGACCGTCGAGGCGCTGAGCCTCCTCGACGGCGACTTCCGGCCCGCGTCGTGAGCGCCCCCAAGAGTGAGGAGAGCTCCCATGCGTAGAACGTTCGCACTGCTCGTCGCCGCCGGCTGCGTCGCCGCCGGCTGCGGCGCCTCGTCCGACTCGCCCGCGAGCCAGGACGACGAGGCCCGCTACGCCGTCGACGGCACCTTCACCCGGTCGACGCCGGCCGACCCGGTGTCCTTCGACCCGTACCACTCCCCCGGCGCGCTCGGCTACGACGACCTGCTCTACGACCCGCTGGTCAACCTGACGCCGGACGGCGATTTCGTCTCCGGCCTGGCCGAGGAGTGGACGGTCGACGCGACGACGGCGACGTTCACCCTGCGCGACGACGTGACCTGCTCCGACGGCTCGCCGCTCACGGCGTCGCAGGTGGCCGCGGACATCGCCTATGTCAGCGACCCCGCGAACGGCGCCGTGCTCTACGGCCTGCACACGCCGACCGTCCCGATCACCGCGACCGGTGACGACGCCACGCGCACCGTGACCGTGACCGCCGGGCAGCCGTTCGGGTTCCTGCTGGAGACCGTCGGGGTGCTGCCGATCGTCTGCGCCAAGGGCATGCAGGACCGGACGATGCTGCAGGCCGCGTCGGACGGCACGGGGCCGTTCGTCCTCACCGACGTGGTGGCCGGGCAGACCTTCACCTTCACCCGCCGCGACGACTACGCGTGGGGCCCCGACGGCGTCGGCACGGACGAGCCGGGCACCCCGAAGACCGTGGTCGTCCGCGTCATCCCCGACGAGACGACGGCCGCCAACCTGCTGCTGTCGGGCGAGCTGAACTTCGCCCAGATCACCGGGGACGACCACCAGCGTCTCGACGCCGAGGGTCTGGACAAGGACCAGGGCCACTCCGGCGTGGCGCTGTGGTTCAACCAGCGCGACGGCCGCGTGACGCAGGACGAGAACCTCCGGCGCGCGCTCGCCCAGGCCCTGGACCTCGACGAGCTCATCCCCGTCGCCACCGGCGGTACCGGCACCGCGGCGACCGGCCTGGTCGCGCTCGACCCGAACGTGTGCGACGGCGACACCGTGTCCGGCCAGGTGCCCGAGTTCGACGTCGCCGCGGCGGAGGCGCTGCTCGACGAGGCCGGCTGGGTGCGCGGCACCGACGGCATGCGCGCGAAGGACGGCACGCCGCTCACCATCGACCTGCACGCGATCCCGACCACCAACCGGTACGACCAGCCGACGGCCGAGCTGGTGGCCGACCGGTGGGAGCAGCTCGGCGTGACCGTCGACCTCAGCCTGGACGGGCCCAACGGCTACACCGAGGTCGCACTCGGCGCCGCCGGCAACTGGGACGTCTTCGTGCTCGGCTACGGCTTCTACCTGCCCAGCCAGTGGATCCCGTACGCCTCCGGGCCGGTGCCGCCGGACGGGGTGAACGTCTCTGGCATCCAGAACGAGGACTACCTGGCGCTGGTCGCGCAGGCCCAGACGCTGACCGCCCCGGAGTCGTGCACCTACTGGAACCAGGCCGAGCAGGCGTTGTTCCAGGATGTCAACACGCTCCCGATCGCGTTCCGGCCCTCGTTCTACTACCTGCGTGGCGCCGAGGCCGAGGTGTCCGGGTTCTCGTTCCCGATCCCGACCAGCATCCGCGTCTTCGAGGAGTGACGGGCATGACGGAGCACACGTACGGCAGCTTCGACTTCGGGCTCACCCCCGAGCAGGAGCTCCGCGCCGCCCGCCTGCACCGCGACAGCGTCATCGTCGACATGACGTACCAGGGCCCGTTCTCGCCCGACGTCTGGACCGACGAGCTGGTCAAGGAGTACGAGGCGGCCGCGGCCGCCGCGCCGGGACAGGCGGCGGGCCTGGCCTTCGACTTCCTCGTGAGCAAGGCGATGCGCGGCGAGTTCCCCGAGTACCGCGAGCTGTTCGACGCCTCCGGCGCCACCGCCGGGCTGACCGGCTGCACGCTCTCGGACCGGGCGGCGATCCTGGAGGCGGCCGCCTCGCTGACGGCGACGACGCGCGCGCTGCCCTGGCTGCGCGCGGTGCGCCGGGCCGACGACATCCGCGCGGCGCACGCCGACGGCGAGCACGCGCTCTGGGGCATGTGCCAGTTCAACCGCCTGCGGCTCGGCGACCTCGACCTCGTCGACGCCGCACACGAGCTCGGCGTGCTGCACACGGCCGACTGCGCCTACAACACGATGACCTTCGTCGGCACCGGGTGCACCGAACGGTACGACGCCGGGCTGAGCCACTTCGGGCTGGAGTTCGTCCGGCGCTGCAACCGCGTCGGCGTCATCGTCGACACCGCGCACTCCGGCCGGCAGACCACGCTGGACGCCTGTGCCGCGTCGGAGCAGCCGGTGCTGGCGACGCACACCTGCGCCGAGGCGCTGTACCGGCACGACCGCGCCAAGAGCGACGAGGAGCTGCGCGCCATCGCCGCGACCGGCGGCGTCATCGGTGTCGTGACGGTGCCGGCGTTCCTCGCGCCGCCCGACCACCCGCGGCCGACCATCGAGCTGACGCTGGACCACATCGACCACATCGTGGCCCTCGTCGGCTGGGAGCACGCGGGCATCGGCACCGACTGGCCGCTGGGCTACTCGCACGACCTCCAGCAGCGCTTCATCGTCCCGCTGCTGAACGCGAACGGGTTCCGGCCCGAGCACCACATCGACGTCACCGCCACCCTGGAGGGATTCCGCGACTACCGCGACCTGGTCAACATCACCCGCGGCCTGGTCGCGCGCGGCTACACCGACGAGCAGATCGCCGGCATCCTCGGCGAGAACTTCCTCCGCGTCCTCGAGACCGTCAACGGCTGACAGAAGAGAGGAAGAACCGGCCATGGCCGATCTCAGCACCCTGCGCGACCGCCTCACCCACGTCCTGGAGACCCGCTCCGCCGAGCTGAAGGTGGCCGGCGCCGTCGTCGCCGTCTCCGTCGGCGGTGAGCGCGTCGCCGTCGCGCACGGGAGCGCGAACCTCAACACCGGTCAGCCGTTCACCACCGACACCGGCTTCCTGCTCGGATCGGTGACGAAGGTCCTGGTGGCGACGGCGCTGCTGCGGCTGGTGGAGCGAGGCGCGGTCGACCTCGACGCGCCGGCGCAGCGCTACGTCCCCGAGTTCACGCTGGCCGACCCCGAGGCGGCCGCCGCGATCACCGTCCGGATGCTGATCAACCACACGAACGGCATCGACAGCGACGGCCTGTGCCCCACGCCGGTCCGCGGCCGCGACGCCAGCCGTTCCTACACCGAGCACCTGCCGCGCATGAGCGTCCTGTTCGAGCCGGGCACCTACATCCACTACACCAACCCGGGCTTCGTGCTGGCCGGGCGGATCCTGGAGGAGCAGACCGGGCTGCCGTTCGAGCTCGCCATCGAGCGCGAGCTGTTCGAGCCGTGCGGCATGGCCGGTGCCACCGGCGTGCAGACCCAGGCGTTCCTGCGCCGCACCGCCATCGGCGCCTACGCCGACCCCGAGACCGGCGCGCTGCGCGCGACACCGCGCTTCACCCTCGGCGAGTCGCTGGCCGGTGGCGGCTCGACACTGATCGTCACCGTCGACGACCTCATGGCGTTCGGCCGGATGCACCTGGACGGCGGCGTCGCGCCCAACGGCACCCGCGTGCTGTCGGCGGAGTGGGTCGACGCCATGCGGGCGCCGACGTTCGACATCGGGCTGCCGCAGGCGCCGCCGATCGGGCTGGGCTGGTGGCTGTTCCCGATCGCCGGCACGACCGCGCCGTGGCACGGCGGCGGATCGCCCAACGGCGTCTCCAGCTTCGGCATCCTGCCCGAGCACGACGCCGTCATCGCCAGCTTCGCCACCGGAGGCGGACGCGCCGTCATGAACGACCTGCTGCACACGGCCGCGATCGAGGAGCTCACCGGCGACTCCGTCATCGCGCCGATCGACGTCACGCCGACGCCGGCCGACGACGCCGACGCCGGCGAGTACCGGGCGTTCCAGACCCGGATCGTGGCCGAGCGGGATGGCGGCGCACTGGTCCTCACCCGCCACAGCGAGCCCTACGACGACGACCACGCCGCGCAGAGCCTCGCCTACGCGACCGGCATGACCGATCCCGTGCCGCTCCCCTACCGCGGCGTCGCGCCCGGGCAGTACGCGCCCGCCGAGGCCGACGAGGCGACGCTGGGCGGCTTCTACGGCCGCATGGGCCTGGTCGCGGCCGTCCCCGCGGACGGCGCCCGCCGGGCCGGCCTGCACACCGGCTTCCGCTACTACCCGAAGACCGCCTGAGAGGACACACCATGGATCTTCGCCAGACCGAACTGCAGCGCACCGTCGAGAGCATCGTCGAGCAGCACGGTGTGCCCGGCATGGTGGTGGCCACCTGGCAGGACGGCGTGCGCGCGGCCGCCGCCGCGGGGGTCGCGAACCTCTACACCGGGCAGCCGTTCGCGGCCGACACCGGCTACCTCACCGGGTCGATCACCAAGGTCTGGCTGTCCACCCTGCTCATGACGTTCGTCGAGGACGGCACGCTGGACCTCGACCAGCCGCTGGTCGCGTACGCCCCGGACGTCCAGTTCGGCGCCGACGTCGAGGTGGCCAAGTCGCTCACGATGCGTCACCTGATGAACCACACCAGCGGCGTCGACACCAGCGACCTGTTCGTCGACTCGCGCGAGTATCCCGACGGCGTCGAGGACTACCTGCCCCGGATCGCGACGGCGCCGACGCTCACCGAGCCCGGCGTGGTCTCGTCGTACAACAACATCGGCTGGATCGTCGCCGAGATCGTGCTGCGCCGCCTGACCGGCCGCACGTTCCACGAGCTGCTCCAGGAGCGGGTGATCGAGCCGCTCGGCCTGCGCCGGACCGTGTTCTCACCGCGCGAGGCGATCCTGCACCGGACCGCGATCGGCAGCTTCCCGTCGCCCGGCGGCGGGCACGAGCCGACGCCGCAGTTCATGTACCCCAGCGCGTGGGCGGCGCCGGGCACGACCATCGTCACCACCGTCGACGACACGCTGACGTTCCTGCGCATGCACCTGGCCGACGGGCTGGTCCCCGCCGGCGACGCGCGCGTCCTGTCGGCCGCGTCGGCGCTCGCGATGCGGACGCCCACCAGCGCCGATCCCACCGGCCCGGACAGCGGCTTCGGCCTGGGCTGGATGTACAACGAACAGGACGGCCGGCGGGTGTTCTCGCACGGCGGCGGCTCTCCGGGCGGCTGTGCCTACGCGCTGATCTCCCCCGACGACGACTTCGCGCTGGCCGCGTTCGTCAACAGCATCGCCGGGATGCCGCCGCTGGCCGATCTCGTCGACGCCGTCCTGCCGGCCGGGCCGTCGCCGCTGGCACCGCCGGTCATCGGCGCCGCGCGCACGGACGTCGACCTCACCCCGTTCCTCGGCAGTTATGAGCGGGTGACCCAGCGCGTGGAGGTGCGTCCCGCCGACCACGGCGACGGCGTCCTGGTGCGGCTCGTCCCGCTGCCCGACGACCTCGTCGGCGCGACGTTCCCGACCATGACCGACGTGAAGGAGTTCCGCGCCGTGCCGACGTCGGCGGACACGCTGGTCTCGCACGGGCCGGCGTACGCGAAGACCGCGTTCGCGCTGCACTTCTCCGAGCCCGGCCCGGACGGCTACCAGCTGGTCTACATGGGCAAGCGGCTGGCCCGGCGTACCGACGCGGTGAGCCGCTGACCGTCGCCACACCGGCGCCTCGGGTCGTCCGGAGCGACGACGACCCATCCCACCTTTCCGCGAAATGGAGGACGGCAGCCGCGGACGCGCGCCCTACCGTGATCGGCACCCGAGAGGAGCACTGCCGTGGGCCGGTCGTCTGGGTTGGTCGTCGCGTTCGTCGCCGCAGGTCTGGTCGCCGCCGGGTGCGGCGCCTCGTCCGACCCGTCCGGTGGTCGGGGAGATGAGGTGCCGTACGCCGAGGACGGCACGTTCACGATGGCGCTCCTGGAGGACCTGGGGTCGCTCGATCCCTATCGCGGCACGGCCTTCCGGGTGGACCGGCTGGCCTACGACTCCCTCGTGAACCTCCAACCGGACGGGCGGTTCGTCTCGGGGCTGGCCGAGGAGTGGACCGCGGACGCCCTGTCGGCCAGGTTCGTCCTCCGCGACGACATCACCTGCTCCGACGGCACTCCCCTGACCGCGAGCGACGTCGCCGCCGCCATCAGCTACGTCAGCGACCCCGAGAACGGGTCGGGCCAGTACGGCATCAACACGCCGACGGTCCCGCTGACCGCCACGGGTGACGACGCCACCAGGACCGTGACGGTCGCCCTCGAGCAGCCGTTCGCCTTCCTGCTGAACACGATCGGCCTGTTGCCGATCGTGTGCCGCGCGGGCATGGAGGACCCGGACCTGCTGGCGACGGCGTCGGCCGGGACCGGGCCGTTCGTGGTTACCGACATCGTGCCCGGACAGAGCTACACGTTCACTCGCCGCGACGGCTACACGTGGGGGCCCGGCGGCGCCGGCACGAGCGAGCCGGGAACCCCGGCCACCATCGTCGTCAGGATCGTCCCCAACGAGACGACGGCGGCCAACCTGCTGCTCTCCGGCGAGGTGAACTACGCCAAGATCTCCGGACAGGACCAGCAGCGGCTCGCGGAACAGTCCTTCGACACCCTCGAGGTGGCCGCGCCCGGCGCGGGGCTGCGGTTCAACCAGAACGAGGCCGACGGCCGCGTGGGCGCGGACCAACGGGTCCGCCAGGCGCTGGTCCAGGCGCTCGACCTCGAGGAAGTGATCCAGGTGTCGACCGGCGGAACCGGCCGGGCGGCCACCAGCCTGGTGCAGGTCGAGCCGAGGGCCTGCGCCGGCGACAACGTCAGCGGACACCTGCCCGAGCACGACCCGGGGGCCGCGGAGGCGCTGCTCGACCAGGCGGGCTGGGTCCGCGGGCCCGACGGCGTCCGTGTCAAGGACGGCACGCCGCTCATGCTCGACCTGCACTACCTGCCGTCGTCGTCGAGCTACGAGAAGCCCACCGTGGAGCTGATCGCCCAGAAGTGGGAGGCGCTGGGCGCGCAGGTCACCCTCACCGCCGACACCACCGTCGGCTACAGCGACGTCCTGTTCGAGCACCGGAACTGGGACGCCGTCATGCAGCTGGGCACCGCCTACCTTCCCAGCGCCTGGGTGCCGTTCCTGTCCGGGCCGCTGCCGCCGGAGGGCACGAACCTCGGGGGCGTCAACGAGGACTACGAGGAACTGGTCGCGCAGGCCGCCACCATGACGCCGCCCGAGGCGTGCGACTACTGGAACCGGGCGGAGCAGGCGCTCTACCGCGACCTCGACATCGTGCCGATCTCCGACCGGATCGACGTCTTCTATCTGCGTCGAGCCGAGGCGGAGGCCGCCGGCTACGTCAACCCGATCCCCACCAGCATCCGCCTGCTCGACTGACCGGTCGGCAGTAGAGCGCGAGCGCTCGATGTACTACTATGTAGAACATGACTGAGGTCGGGATCCGAGCGCTGAAGCAGAACGCGTCGGCGGTGGTGGCCAGCGCTGCCGCCGGTGAGACGATCCAGATCACCGATCGGGGGCGGCCCGTCGCCCAGCTGTCCGCGATCCCGTCGTCGCCACTGGAGCGTCTACTCGCCTCGGGCCGTGCCCGGTCCCCGCGCCGCAGCCTGAACGAGCTGCCGCCACCCACGAGCGGCCCGTCCCTCTCCGAAGAACTCGCGGCGATGCGGGCGGCGGAGCGGTACTGACGTGGCGCACTACCTCGACACGTCGGCACTGGTGAAGTTGGTCGTGGCGGAGAAGGAGTCTACGGCGCTGCGCGCGTGGCTGGACGAGGCCGACCGAGTCCCCGTGTCGTGCGATCTCGCCAGGGCCGAACTCATGCGCGCGGTTCGTCGCACCGCTCCCGACCGAGTCGTCCAGGCGCGCGCCGTCCTGGACTCGATCACGTTGCTGAGCCTCGACACCAGGACCTTCGAGGAGGCCGGTCGGCTCGACCCCACTCTCCTACGGACCCTCGACGCCGTGCATCTCGCCGCGGCACTGGAGCTAGGCGACGATCTCGACACGATCGTCACCTACGACGACCGCCTGGCGGAGGCGGCCCGGAGCAACGGCGTTCCGGTCACCGCACCGAGCTGACGCACCCCGTCTCACACCGGGCTGGTCTCGGCTGCCGAGGCGATCCAGCGGGCGACGATGCCGTCGAGGACGTCGAGCGGGACCGAGCCGCTGGCCAGCACCTGGTGGTGGAAGTCGCGGACGTCGAACCGCTCGCCCAGCCGGCGCTCGGACTCGGCGCGCAGCGCGCCGATGCGCAGCCGGCCGATCAGGTAGGCCAGGGCCTGGCCGGGCCAGGCGATGTAGCGGTCGATCTCGTTGACGACGTTGCTCGGCGAGGTCGCGGAGTTGTCGCGCAGGAACGCGACCGCCCGCGACCGCGACCAGCCCAGGTGGTGCAGGCCGGTGTCGACCACCAGCCGGCAGGCCCGCCAGGCCTCGAACGACAGCATCCCCATGCGCGTGAGGTCGCTGGAGTAGAGGCCCATCTCGTCGGCCAGCCGCTCGGTGTAGAGGCCCCAGCCCTCGGCGTGCGCCGCGACGTAGCCGAACCGGCGGAAGTCCGGTAGCTCGCCGATCGTCTGCGCCAGCGCGAGCTGCAGGTGATGGCCGGGGACGCTCTCGTGGAAGGCCAGCGCCTCGTACTCGTGCCGCGGCCGGGTCGCGGGCAGCAGCGTGTTGACCACGTGCGCGCCCGGGCGGGAGCCGTCGGCCGCGGGCGGCCGGTAGTACGCCAGCGTCGCCCCTCGCGCCTCGACCGGGTGCATCTCCTCGACGACGCACGGCGCGAGGTCGTAGGGACCGAACCAGCGCGGCAGCTCCGCGACCGCCCGGTCCAGCGCCGACCGGACGCAGTCCAGGATCTCCTCGCCCCTGCCGAACCGCAGCGACGGGTCGTCGCGCAGGCGGGTCAACACGGCGGCGGCGTCGGCGGTGCCGAACGCGCGCGCGCCCAGCTCGGCCAGCTCCGCATGGACCGCGGCCAGCCGTTCCAGACCGGTCTCGTGGATCAGCGCCGGCGTCAGGTCGGTCGTCGTGTGGGCGCGGACGAGTGCCAGGTAGGCGTCCTCGCCGCCCGGGACGTGCCGCAGCCCGGCCCGGGCGTCGCCGCGGCCCGCCGCCAGCAGCTCGTCGGCGAGGGCGTCGCGGAAGCGGACCAGCGCCGGGCGCACCGTGCGCGCCACCATCTCCCGCACCCGGCCGGCGACCTCGGCGCCGGCCGGGCCGGCCGGGCGCAGCAGCGGGTCGTCGTCCAGGCTCAGCCCGAGGTGGGCGTCGACCTGGCCGACGGCCTGCCGCACGCCGAGGGCCGTCGGGACCCGGCCGGACGCCGCCGCCTCCAGGTACCGCTCGACCAGCGCGTCGAAGTAGCCGGCCAGGCCGCTCAAACGGTGCAGGTAGGCGTCGACGGCAGCGCCATCGGTGAGCCGGACGGCCGGCACCGTCGAGAGCACGATCGACTGTGCCCCCGCGATGCTGCCCGTCACCGCCACCTCGAACGCGTCGGCGCCCAGTCCGGCGGCCAGGACGGCGCGCCCGTCGCGCAGCAGCCGGTCGAGCATCGCGTGCGTGACCCGGTCCTGCTCGTCCAGCCCCGCCGGGTCGATGCCGGCCAGCCGGTCGGCCAGCGCGGTCAGCCGGTCCAGCCGCCGCTGGTCGGCCTCGCGGCTCGGGTCGGGCACCTCGGCGTCGTACCCGGCGACGCCGAACGCCGTCGCCGTGAGCGGGTCGGCCCGCATCTGCAGGTCGAAGTACTCGTCGGCGACGGCGGTCAGCGGGTCGTCCAGGGCGGGCATGTCACCCCAGCATCCGGATCGTCGTCGGGATCGGCGTGTCGTACCGGGTCATCTCCACCTCCGCGCCGTTGAGGTACCAGTACTCGATCTTGTCGGCGATCGGCACCACGTCGACCTCGCGCAGGATCGCCTGCTCGGCCTGGTCCCAGTACGTACAGGCCTCCGGCGGCGTCAGCGCGACCGCCTGGGCGGCGAGCCGATCGTACTCGGCGTTGCGCAGGTGCCCGATGTTGTTGCCGTTGGGCGGGGTGGTCCCGGACAGGTAGGGCACCATCTGGCTCGGCAGGTTGAAGCTGTAGCCGCCGAGGTAGACGTCCCAATTGCTGGTCTGGTAGAGCGTCGTCGTCGCGGCCGCGACCGCCTCGGCCCGGATGTTGGCCCGCACGCCGATGGCGTGCCACTTCTCCGCCAGCAGCTCGGCCGTGGGCTTGTCCAGCGGGTAGAACCCGGTGATGTAGGTGATCTCCACGGTGAGCGGGGTGCCGTCCTTGACGCGGATCCCGTCCGGCCCGGCGATCCAGCCGGCCTCGTCGAGCAGCTCCTCGGCCGCCGCGACGTCGTGCTCCGGCAGCAGTTCCTCGATGGTGTTGTCAGGGCAGCCCTTGGGGTCCAGCGCGGTGAAGCTGGTGGCGGCGGTCCCGGTGCCGCCGGTGTTGACGCGGATCAGCTCCTCCAGGTCCAGCGCGTGCACCAGCGCCCGGCGGACCGCCGGATCCGCGGTCGGCCGGGTGTCGAGGTGGTTGAACGAGAGCCAGACGCCGGGCACCTTCCACTCGGCGGTCGCCAGGTCCTGCGCCTGCAGCCGCTGCTGGTCCGGGCCCGTGACGCGGGCGACGTTGACCTCACCCGAGAGCAGCAGGTTCGCCGCCGTGGTCTCGTTCTCGACGATCCGGATCACGACGGTGTCCGGCGTGCCCGGCGCGTCGGTGCCGGCGCCGTCCGGGCCCCACGCGTAGCCCTCGCGCCTGGTGAAGGTGTAGCTCTGGCCCGGCACGACCGAGCTGAGGACGAACGGCCCGGTCCCGGCCGACGACGTCGCCAGCTGGTCGGGATCGTCCATGCCGGCCGCGCACACGATGGGCAGCTGGCCGATCGTGTGCAGCAGGAACCCGAACGGCTCGGCCGCCACGACCTCGACGGTGCCCGCGGCGTCGTCGGGGGTCGCGGTCACGGCCACCGCCGGCGTGTTGACGCCGTACTGAGGCGACTGGTTCGCCGGATCGCTGGCGAACGTGATCCCGGCGGCGACCTGGCTCGCCGTCATCGGCGTGCCGTCGGAACAGGTGACGTCGTCGCGCAGCGTGAACGTCGCCCGCTGCGCGTCGACCGTCCACTCCTCAGCGAGGTTGGACACGAAGTCGCCGTCGAGCCGCTGGTACACCAGCGAGTCGTAGGCCAGCTGCGACAGGCCGAGGATCTGGCGCGTCCGGTACGGATCGAAGCCGCCGGGGTCGGCGTTGCGGACCATGGTGAACGTGCCGCCGTCGGCGTAGGTCACCGAGCCGCCGGAGTCGCCGCTGGACGACGGCGGGTCCGACGACGCGCCGCAGCCGGCGGCGATCAGGCTCACCGCGGCGAGCGGGAGGAGGAGCCAGCGCATGGGGTTCTCCTAGGCGGCGGTGGTGCCGGGTTCGACGAGGACGGGGTGCAGTGGCAGGGCGTCGCGGTCGACGACGGCGCCGTCCTTGATCACGTCGACGATGCGGGTGTAGTTCTGCACGTCGGCCAGCGGGTCGGCCTCGAGGATCACCAGGTCGGCCCGCTTGCCGGGCTCGAGGGTGCCGACCTCGTCGGCGACGTGGTACGCCTCGGCGATGTAGCGGGTGGCCGACAGCAGCGCCTCCATCGGCGCCATGCCGCGCTCGAGCGCGCCCTGCAGCCAGTACACGTGCGACTCGCCGAGCTGGGTCGGCGTGTCCGGGCTCTTCAGCAGCTTGGAGAGCAGCGGGTGGTTGAGCACGCGCGGCCCCCAGGCGAACGCGTCGGTGGTGAGCAGCAGCCGGGCCCCGGCCGCGATGAGCCGGCGGTCGTTGTCGTCCTTCTTCTCGTGGACGATGCTCAGGATCTCGCCGCCGTTCTCCTTCACCCACGCCTGGTAGCGCTCGGTGCAGACCAGCGCCGCGACCGGGAGGACGCGGTCGACGATCGTCTTCAGCGTCTCCTCCGGCATCGCCTCGCGCCCGGTCACGTCGCCGTGCTGGAGCAGGTCGGCGCCGGCCTCGATCTCCATCCGCAGGCTCTCCACCGTCGTCGTGTGCGCCTGGACGGTGATGCCGGCCCGGTGCCCCTCCTCGACGATGGCCCGCTGCGCCGGCTCGGAGAACGCGATGAACTGCATCTCCTTGTGCCCGCTGCCGGCGTACTTGATGAAGTCGACGCCCGAGCGCTCGATGTAGTCGCGCACCCGCAGCCGGACCTGCTCGGGCGTCAGCCACAGCAGGTCGTCGCCGACGCCCTCCTCCCACTGCTGGTTGATGCGGTCGACGGTCTCCTTCGCCAGCACGTCGCCGGGCGAGAAGAAGTCCGCCGACAGCGGGCCGCCGAGCCCGATGATGTTCCCGCCGGCGTAGATGCGGCTGCCGACGGTCTCGCCGCGGTTGATCGCGTCGCGCACCGTCAGCGTCGGCTGCAGCGGACCCCACGTGTCGAACACCGTCGTGACGCCGGCGCGCAACGTGACCTGCGCCGCCTCCTCGACGAACTCGGCGTATCGGCCCGCGTACTCGATCAGCACGTCGGGGACGGTCCCGGCGAACAGGTGCACGTTGGCGTCCATCAACCCGGGGATGACGTACCGCCCGGCGGCGTCGATGACCTCGGCCTGCTCCGGTACGACGGTGTCCGCGGCCCGCGACACCGAGCGGACGCGGTCGTTCTCGATGAGGACGACCGCGTCGGGGACCGGCTCACCGCCGGTGCCGTCGATGACCGTCGCGCCCACAATGGCCTTGAGACTCATGATCCTCTCCCCTGTCGCCCGGAAGTACGCCGGCGCTGGGCCGGTGCACTCGATGGTGTCGGCCGGGCGCCGGGAAGTCGTCGTCAGGCAGAGGGAACCGGTGGCACGGCCATGCGTGCCGCCGACGAACGCGGCCGTCAGGAGAGGTGGCGGGTGAACCAGTCGACGAGCGCCTCGTTCTGTGCCACGCGCGCGGGCACCGGCCCGTCCCAGGCGCCCAGGTGGGAGCAGTGCGGCAGCCGGAGCATCGCGGTGGGGACGCCTCGGCGCCGCAGCTCGTGGAAGTACTGCTCGGACTCCGTCGGTGGGCAGCGCAGGTCGTTCTCGCCGACGACGAACAGCAGCGGCGTCGTGCACGCCGGCGCGTACGTCAGCGGCGACTGTTCCGCGTAGCGCTGCGCCAGCTCGCTCGGCGCGCCGCCCATCTCCTCGGCGACGAACCAGTTCCAGTCGTTGGTGCCGTAGCTGGTGGTCCAGCTGGTCACCGGGTTCTCCGCGACCGCGGCCTTGAACCGGTCCGAAGTGCCGGCCAGCCAGCAGGTCGCGAAGCCGCCGTGGGAGTACCCGCAGACGCCGAGCCGGTCCGGGTCGGCGATGCCGGCGCGGATCGCCTCGTCGACCGCCGCGTGGTGGTCCAGCGCGCCGGCCGGCCCCCACTCGCCGCGGATCAGCTCGGAGAACTCGGCGCCGTAGCCGTGCGAGCCGCGGAAGTTGTGTGCCACGACGGCGAACCCGGCGCCGACCAGGAGCTGGAAGTCGATCATGTAGGTGCTGCCGAACGCGCCGTACGGACCGCCGTGGATGTAGAGGACGGTGGGCCACGGACCGTCGCCGGGCGGCGTCAGCGCCCACACGTCGGTCCGCACGCCGTCGGCGGCCGTCGCCGTGAGGTGCCGCAGCCCCGGGGTCACCAGACGGGCGACGAGGTCGTCGTTGTCGCTGGTGATCCGGGTGGCGCCGAGCACGAGCTCCGGCGGCCGGAGGAACGACGTCGCGGCGTGGAGCACCTCGCCGTCGTCGGAGACGTCCAGCAGGTAGGCCGAGCCTCCGGGTGAGGTGAGCGGCACGACGGACTCGGGGCCGTCCAGCGCCACCCGGACCACGAGGACGTCGCCGCCGTCCTGGCCGGAGAGGCAGGCGTCGCCGCCGCGGATCCGGATCCGCGGCGCGGAGAGGTCCGCCCACACCGGCAGGTCGGCCTGGACCCGCAGCCCGATGCCGGCCGGCACACCCGCCGTCCGGCACTCGATCGCGCCCGTCGCGACGTCGAGCGTCCACAGATCCAGCCGCTGGGTGAGGAAGTAGCCGTCCGGGCAGCCGACGAACGCGATGCGCCGCCCGTCCGGGCACCACTCCGCCGCGAGGACGCCGCCCCAGTCGCCGGTCAGGGTCCGCGTCACACCGTCGTCCACGGACACCACCCGCAGCTCGGGCAGGCCGGTCCAGACCCGGTCCGGCGGGAACGACGCGATGTAGCACAGCTGCTTCCCGTCCGGCGACCAGCGAGGGTCGCCGTTCATGCAGCGGTCGTCGGTGAGCCGGCGCACCGTGGCGTCCGCGACGTCGACCACGTGGAGATCGGTGACGACGTCGTCCAGATAGCCCAGGCCGTCGAAGCGGAACGTCGCGCGCTCGACCCGGTACGGCAGCCGGCTGGGACGCTCGGCCGGGCCGGCCGCGAACGCGACCGACCGCGCGTCCGGCGACCAGACCGGCCGCCCCGACACCCCCTGCGGCAGGGCGGTCAGCGGCCGGGCCGGTCCGCCGTCGATCGGAACCAGGCAGATCTGGTCGCGGCCGTCGGCCGATGCCAGGACGGCGAGGAACCGCCCGTCCGGCGACGCCGCGGCGTAGCGGGGGTCGACGAGCTCGGGTGCGACCCGGCGGCGGTCCGAGCCGTCGCGGCCGAACAGCCAGAGGCTGCGGATCTCGTCCAGGTCGCGGGTCGTCCGCACCACGCAGCAGAAGCCGAGGTCGCGGCCCGGGACCAGCCCCGCGTCGTTGACGAGTACCAGGTCCAGGGCGTCGGCCGGCGTCATCCCGTCCATGCGTCCGCTCACTCCACTCGGATCGACGTCGGCACGATCAGCCCGCCCTGCGTGCCGATCACCTCGAAGGTCGCGTCGGCGGCGAAGATCGGCACCTCGACGTCGGCGAGCGGGACGACGGACGCGGCGTCGTACAGCGCCAGCTCCGCCTCGTTCCACACGGCACAGGTGTCGTCGCCGGAGCCCATCGACTCGGCGAAGGCGTCCATCGTGGCGTTGTCGACGCCGGCGAAGTTGGAGCCGTCCGGCGGTTCGGCGCCGGAGACGTAGGGCAGCAGCTGCGTGGGGATCTGGACGTCGGTCTTGCCCCAGAAGATGTCCCAGTCCCCCGTCTCGAACAGCGTCGGGCCCAGCTGCGCGTCGGTGACCGGCTTGAGCGTCGTCGCGATCCCGGCGTCGCCGAGGCCCGCGGCCACCAGCTCGATCGCGGCCTTCACATCCGCTCCCAGCGACGTCGGGTACATGAGCGTCACCGCGAGCGGGCGACCGGCGAGGGCGGTCGCAGCGGCCGCCGGGTCGTGGCCGGGCAGGGCGGCGGACGGGTCGACGCCGCCGCAGACCAGCGGCTCGGACAGCAGGCCCTGCGACGTCACGCCCGTCCCACGGGTCGCCACCCGGGCCGCCTCGTCGAGGTCCATGCTCTGCAGGACGGCGGTCCGGAGCGCCTCGTCCTCGAAGAGCCGGCCGGCCCGCTGGTTGAACCAGATCTGGCCCACGGGCTCGCGGAACGCGATCGGCGTCAGGCCGGCCCCGGTCAGCCGCTCGCGGTCCGGCCCGCGGATCTCCGCGGCGTCGACCTCGCCGTCGAGCAGCAGGTTCGCCGTCGTCGACTCGTTCTCGACGATGCGCACCACCAGCGACTCCGGCAACGGGCCGCCGGGCTCGCCGTCCGGGCCCCACGCGTAGCCGTCCCTGCGGGTGAGGCGGTACTCGCTGCCGGGCACCGCCTCGCTCATCGTGTAGGGACCGGTGCCGTCGGCGCCCCGGACGAGCGTCGCGCGATCCCCCAGCCCACCGGGACAGACGATCCCGAGGCTGGACAGCTGCGCGAGCAGGAACTCCGGCGGCGTCGACGTCGACACCATCACCGTGTGCGCGGCGTCGTCGGCGGACACCACCGCATCGACCGGGACCCGGATCCCCCGCACCGCCGACTCGTTCGCCGGGTCGAGGACGTAGTCGAAGTTCTCCTTGACGATCGCCGCGGTCAGCGGCGTGCCGTCGCCGCAGGTGACGTCGTCGCGCAGCGTGAACGTGACGGCCGAGCCGGACTCCGTCCACGTCTGCGCGATCCCGGGGAGGACGGCGCCGTCGGCCGCCACGTTGACCAGCGGGTCGTACAGCAGCCGGGACATCTGGATGACCAGGCCGACCGAGCTGGCCGGACCGTGCGGATCGAGGTTCTGGGTGTCGTCGGTGACGGCGAGCACGAACGTGCCGCCGTCGCTCGCCGCCGGTTCGCCGGTGCTGCCGCAGGCCGCGACCAGGGCGATCGGCAGGGTGACGCACACCCCTGGGATGGCGCGCGCGAGCTTCATGGTGGCTCCTCTCCACGTAGCGGATCGAACCTGGTCGAGCGACGTTCTGAGTGAGTTCAGCGGGTGAGCCGGGCCAGCAGCGCCGTCATCAGGTCCGCGCGGTCGTCGGTCTGTTCGATGACCTCGAACAGGGCCAGCCCGTTCGAGGCCGCCCGGACGAGCTCGGCGAAGTCCTTGGCCGGCAGCGAGCTGCGGCTGGCCAGCGGCTGCATGGCCACCTCGAACTCGTGCGCGAAGTGGCGGAACTGCGTACGCAGCGCCGCCCTGAGCTCGGGGTCGCGCACGGATGACGCCAGGAACTCGTGGTACGCGCTGAACCACCCCAGGTACAACGGGTCCTCGAGCTGGCCCTTGACGAGCGCGACGACGGCCTGCTCGGCGTCGTCGGCCGCGGCAGCGGCGCGCCACATCTCGATCTGTGAGCGGTACCGCCGCTCGAGCACCGCGAGGAACAGGCCCGCCTTGTCGCGGAAGCTGGAGTAGATGGCGCCGGTCGTGTATCCCGCCCGGGACGCCAGCCACTCCACCGAGGCGCCGTGGAAGCCGCGCTCCAGGAACCCGGTCTCGGCCGAGTTGAGCACCTGCTCCCGCGTCAGCGCCCGCCGCCGGCCCTTGCCCTTCGCCAGATCGGTGCCCATCGATGCTCCATCGTCCGATAGCGTCGTTATTGCGATAGTGATGTTATCCGATAATGGCGTTATCGCAAGAGGGCACACCCACGACCATGATCATCAACCTTCTGAGCTGTCAGGACGACGCAAAAGGTTGATGATCACGGGTCGCGCCGGGCGCGTCAGATGTCGAGGAGGCGGAGCTGGAGCATGGCGGTGAACCGCTGGTCACCGTCGTCGAGGTTGAGGCCGCCGACCTCGGTGAGCCGGCGCAGGCGGTAGCGGAACGTGCTCGGGTGCACGTGCACGGCGGTCGCCGCGGCGTTGACGTCGCCGAAGGCGTCGAGCCAGGCGCGCAGGCTCAGCGCCAGGTGCGAGTGGTGCTCCGCGTCGTACTCGATGAGCCGGCGGATCGGCCCGTCGGGCAGCCCGATGTCCAGGGCGACGAGGTCGGACAGCTCCAGCAGCAGCGCCGCCGCGTAGACGTCGGAGATGCGCACGACCGGCCCCGCGGCCCGCCCGGACCGGACGACGCGCAGGGCGCGGTCGGCGTCGAGGCGGGACTGGGCGAGGTCGGCGACGGTGCGCACCGTCCGGCCGATGCCGATGCCGAAGGCGATCCGCTCGCCGGTCCGCTGGAGGAACGCGTGTGCGATGCGGACGGCGCGCTCCTCGCCGTCGTCGGTGTCGGCGGGGACGGGAAGGATGCCGTAGACGACGCCGCGGACCAGGCCGCAGGCCGAGCCCGGGTGGACGGTGGCCAGGTGCAGGGCGAACGCGTCGGAGCTGCGCTGCAGGTCCGCCTCGGCACGGGCGGCCGGCACGGGCGGGTCGGCGGGCAGGGTGCACAGCGCCAGGACGACCGCCGGGCCGGCGGCGAGGTCCAGCTGGCGGGCCGCTTCGCCCGCGCTGGCGCCGCCGCCGAGCACCGTCGCGACCAGGTCGGTGCGCAGCCGGCGGTGCACGTCCGCGCCGGCGCGCTGGCGCAGCATGTGCAGCGCCACCAGCCCGGCGGCCTCGGTGAACGCCGTCCGCCGTTGGTCGGTCAGCGCCTGCGTCACCGCCCACATCGAGCCGAGCACCTCGTCGCCCGCGCGGATCGCGACGGCGATGCGGGGCAGCACGTCGGGCATCTCGACCCGGATCGGCTCCGCGCTGCGGTAGATGGCGGTGAACACGCCGCGGTCCTCGAGCATGGTCCGGAATCGCGCCGGGCAGCGCCGGCCGAGGATGGTCTCGAACCGCAGCGGATCGAGGTCGTCCTGACCGCTGGAGAACGCGATGAGCCGCGAGTCCAGGTCCTCGATGGTGATGGGCGCGTCGACCAGCGCGCTGACCGCGTTGGCCAGGGTGAACAGGTCGCCGGCCGGCATCTCGATGACGGAGTCCGCGCGGCCGCCGCCGACCTCGGTCTCGGCGAGGACCGAGCGCAGCAGCGCCGCCACCTGCGTCCAGGAGGCACCGCGCGCCAACGCCAGCAGGGCGACACCGGAGACGTCGGACGCGGTCCGGATGGTCTCGTCGATCACCAGCGGCGTGCGGACGACGAGCCCGACGGCGTCGGCCTTGCCCAGTTGCAGCAGCAGCGCCGCCACCTCGTGCGGCTCGTGCACGCCGACGCCGAGGACCAGCGACGCGGGTGGCAGCGGCGAGTCGTCGTGGGGGTCGTGGATGCCCACCCCGCCGACCGACGAGGACAGCCGGCCCTCCCCCACGACGAGGTTGAGCAGCGTCGTCCCGAGCTGGTCGAGCACCCGGGCCAGGCTGGTGAGCGAACGGTCGGGACTCGGGCCGCCGGGCTCGGCGGCGCGCGCGACGCCAGTGGTCACCGCGGGATCACCTCCCACTCGAGTGGTTGATCTATCGCGACGGCGCGATATAGTGGCGCTACTAAATAGCGGCACTATCCACCCGGACCGAACAGTCTGTCAACGAGGAGGCGCGCCGAGCGGATGAGCACCCGCACCCGAAGCGGCACCGGCGCCGCTCCGAAACGCGTCCGGGCGATCACCCGCGAGAACGTGCTGGTCGCGGCGGAAGAGGTGTTCGCGGCCAAGGGCTACCGCGGCGCCTCCATCAACGAGATCGCGGCGGAGGCCGGCTACACGATCGGCGCCCTCTACTCGAACTTCGCCAGCAAGGCGCAGCTGTTCATGGCGGTCACCGAGCGGCGCATGCTGGCCCGCGGGCGGCGGCTCGAGGAGGCCCTGCGCGGCGTCCAGGACCGGATTCCGGTCACGACGGTCGCCGAGATCATCTGGGCCGAACTGCAGCCGGAGAAGGCGTGGACGATCGCCGGCTACGAGTTCGTCGCCGAGGCCATGCGCGACGACTCGCTCGGGCCGCGGCTGGTCGAGCTCAACGACGAGGCCCGCGACATCGTGCGCGACATCCTGGTGGCCAGCATGGCCGGCCGGCCCGTCCCCGCCCTGCCGCTCGAGCGCATGGTGACGCTGACCCAGTGCCTGATCAACGGCATCGCCGCCACGGCGACGTACGACCTCGACCTCGACCTGACCGAGACGCTGGCCGACGGGCTCGCGCTCATGCTCGACGGGCCGGGCGAAACGAGTTGATACGAACGCTGCGAGCGGCGGTGACGACAAGCTGCTGCCACCCGGTAGCACCGGGTGCCACACCGACGTATCCTGGTACCCATGGCGGCACAACCCGAGATCACGCAGCGCGATCTACGCAACAGGTCCAAAGAGATCATGGACGCCGTTCAGAGAGGCCAGGCGTTCACCGTCACACGCGATGGGCATCAGATCGGTGAGCTGATTCCCCTGCGCCGGCGCCGGCGGTTCGTCACGCGGCAGGAGTTCGCTGCCATGTCCCGAAGCGCTCCGGGTATCTCCCTCGAGGCGTTCCGGGCCGACCAGGAGGCTGCGGCCGACCAGGAAATGCACGATCCCTATGCGCGTTGAGTACGACCAGGGCCTGCTGGACACCAACATCATGATCTTGCGCAGGTGGGTGGACCCTGAGGAGCTTCCGTCCGCGATGGCGATCAGTTCCATCACCCTGGCCGAACTCTCGGCAGGCCCCCATGAAGTCCGCAGGAACGACGCGCAGGGCGAGTACGACGAATACGCGGAGCGCGCCCGAAGGCTCGACGTTCTCCAGCGTGCCGAGAATGAGTTCGATCCGATTCCGTTCGACGCAGAGACGGCTCGCATCTACGGGCGGGTCTGTGCGGCTGTCATCGGCGCCGGTCGCAAACCGAGACGTCGCGTGGCCGACCTGATGATCGCCGCCACCGCGATCGCCGAGGAGTTGCCACTGTTCACGACGGATCCCGATGACTTCACCGGGCTCACCAGTCTTCTCACCGTTGTGCCAGTGACGCGACCGACCATTCCGCCGTCCTCCGACGAGGCAACGACGCGCTGACCGGTCGCGAACGACCTCAGGCGCCCGCCAGCCGGGTGAGGCGCGGGTTCGTCGCCCACCACGAACAGACCGGCCCAGGCTCTGCACCGGCGACGACGACCGCGATCGCCCGCCGCGGCACCATCGGAGGATGAGCACCGACACCGTCGCCGGGAGTCTGTCGCCCCTTCTCGCCGAGACCGCGCCGGAGCTGGCCCGGGTGCTGCGGCGCAGCGCCCTGCTGACGCCGCCGCGGTTCGCCGTCGCGCAGATCGACGTGCGGACCGAGCTGGTGACGATGCGCGACGGCGTCCGGCTGGCCACCGACGTGTGGCTGCCGCCGCAGCTGCCGGCGCCGGTCGTCGCCATGCGGACGCCGTATGGTCGCGGCGCCGACCCGATCGCCGGCGCCTTCCTGTCCTTCGCCCGCCGCGGCTACGCCGTCGTCTCCCAGGACGTACGTGGCACCGGCGACAGCGAGCCGGACACATGGGACTACTACATGTACGAGCCCGACGACGGCTACGACCTCGTCGAGTGGATCGTCCGGCAGGACTGGTGCGACGGGTTCGTCGGCGCGTGCGGCGGGTCGTACGTGGGCCAGACGCAGTGGCAGATGGCCCTGCATCCGGCGATGTCCACCATCGTGCCGGAGGTGAGCGGCCTGGGCGTCGCCGTCAACACCGCGCACCTCTACCTGTTCCTCGACGCCTACGCGCGGGTCGTCGGCAAGGGCGAGGGCAAGGTCGCCCTGCACCTCACCGAGATGGAGGACCACGTCGCCGCGGAGACGCTGGCCGGCGGGTACTTCAACGAGCCGCTGTACCAGCCGGTGCCGGAGCCGCTGCTGCGGCGCTACCCGCAGCTGCGGGACCTCTCCCCCGGCGAGCGCCAGCGGCGGCTGTGGGACCTGTACTGCGCGATGAGCGGCGCCGAGCGGGCCGCCTTCGTGCGCCTGGCCACCGGATCGCCGGCCGTCACCACCGTCGACGTCGAGTCGCTGCCGTCGGTGTTCGGGCAGCGCATCTCCCACGACGCGCACACGCTGCCGCACCCGGACCCGGCCGAGCTGGCCCGGTCCTTCCACGCGCCGGTGCTGCTGCGCACCGGCTGGTACGACTGGGGGCTCAACGACGCCCTCGCGACCTGGGACCTGCTGATGCGCGCGGCGCCGGAGCCGGTGCGCTCGGGCAGCCGGCTGTTCGTCGCGCCCAGCGCGCACAACCAGCCCGGCTACCACGAGGGCATGGCCGAGCACCCGGAGCTGCACCACGCCTACGGCACGCCGACGAACGCCGAGACGCTGCTGCGCTGGTACGACGCCGTCCGCGAGGGCCGCACCGACGAGTGGCCGGCGGTCGTCTACTACCTGATGGGCGCGAACGAGTGGCGCAGCGCCGACGCGTGGCCCGTACCGGGCGCGCGGACGGTGGCGCTCCACCTCGGCCCGCGGGGCACGCTGACGACCGGCGCGCCCGGCGCGGCCACCGGCCCGGACCGGTACGTCTACGACCCCGACGACCCCACGCCGACCGTCGGCGGCAGCATCGTGTCCTATCGCTACCCGCCCGGCAGTGTCGACGTCAGCGCCGTGCAGCGCCGCGCCGACGTGCTCACCTACACCACCGACGTGCTGCCCGACGACGTCGACGTGGTCGGCCCGCTGCGGCTGGTGCTGTACGCCGCCTCGAGCGCGGTCGACACCGACTTCGTCGCCCGCCTCTCCGACGTGTTCCCCGACGGCCGCGCGATCCAGCTGCAGAGCGGCCTGCTGCGGGCCCGCTACCGTGACCTCGACGGCGAGCCGGAGCTGCTGGAGCCGGGCCGCGTGTACCGTCTGGAGATCGACATGTGCGCCACGGCCAACCGGTTCGCCGCCGGTCACCGCATCCGCCTCGACATCTCCTCCGCCGACTTCCCGAAGTACGACCGCAACGCCAACCGCGGCGGCGAGCCCGGCCCGCCGGTCCCGGCCGAGCAACTGGTGCACCACGACCCCGAGTACCCGTCCCACCTGCTGCTGCCGGTCGTCGCCGGCCGGCTCTGACCCGGAGGACCACCCAGCGATGGACGCAGCCGACCTGCACCGCGACGCCGTCGTCGTCGACACCCACAACGACCTCATCCTGCTGGTCGACCACTACGACCGGCGCGGGCAGACCGACCACTTCGCCCGGTTCTGGCTGCCGGAGCTGCGGGCCGGCGGCGTCGACGTGCAGGTGCTGCCCATCTGCATCGAGGAGCAGTTCCAGTCCGAGGGCGCGCTGCGCCGGACCCTGCTGCTGATCGAGCGGATCCACCGGCTCGCCGACGAGCATGCCGGCGACGTAGCGCTGTGCCTGACCGGGGCCGACGTCGACGCGGCGGTGGCGAGCGGACGGATCGCGCTGGTCATCGCGCTGGAGGGGGCGCATGCGATCGGGCAGGACCCGGCGCTGCTGCACACGCTGGCCCGGGTCGGCGTGCGGGTGGTCTCGCTGGCGCACTTCGGCCGGACGTTCCTCGCCGACGGCAGCGGGCTGGACGACACCTCGCGCGGCGGGCTCACGCCCGAGGGCGTCGAGGTCTTCACCGCGATGGAGCGGCTGGGCGTCGTCTTCGACATCAGCCACCTCGGCCTGGCCGGCGTCGAGGACGTGCTCGACCGCGCCACCCGGCCGCTGCTGGCCACCCACTCGGCCTGCCTCGCGCTCACCGACAGCCATCGCAACCTCGGCGACGCCCAGGTCAAGCGGATCGCCGAGCTCGGCGGCGTCGTCGGCATCGCGGCGGCCATCCCGTTCTTCATCGACGCGACGACGCCGACGGCCGACCGCGTCGTCGACCATATCGAGCACGTCGCCGAGACCGCCGGCATCGACCACGTCGGCCTCGGGCCGGACTTCATCGACGACTACTACCAGCAGGTGTTCGGCGGCTGGATCCTGCCGCCGGGCTTCCCCAGCGACACGGCGTCGGCCGAGGTCGCCCGGCCGTCGGACCTGCCGAAGGTCACCGAGGCGATGCTGCGGCGCGGCTTCGCCGAGGACGACGTGCGCAAGGTGCTGGGCGGCAACACGCTGCGGGTGCTGCGCGACGTGATGGGCGTCCCGGCCGGCTGATCCGCCGGACCCGGCCACCGGTTCGCCGATCGCGCGAAACGGGCCGCCGTCTTTGCGGCCGCAGAGCATATCCGGGCGCCGTCGCCGTCCCTACAGTCGGGGCCAGCCACGCTGCCGAAGGAGGATCGCCATGCCGCGATCGCCACTGCCGCCCCTCGCCCTGCTGACGACCGTGCTCGTCGCCGCGTGCGGCGCGTCGTCCGGCCCGTCGGGCTCGTCCGCCTCCCCCGGCGAGGCGAGCTACGCCACCGACGGCACTCTGACCATCGCGTTCAACTACGCGCCGGGCAGCTGGGACCCCTACCCCGCCACCGGCGCCGGGATCACCGCGCTGAACTACCTCATCTACGACTCGCTGGTGAACCAGCGCTCCAACGGCGAGTTCGTGACCGGCCTGGCCGAGCAGTGGTCGGTCGACCCGTCGTCGGCCACGTTCACCCTGCGCGACGACGTCACCTGCTCCGACGGCTCCCCGCTGACCGCGAGCCAGGTCGCCGACGCGATCGCCTACGTCAGCGACCCGGCGAACCAGTCGGCCATGTACGGCTTCCACACGCCGACGGTCCCGGTGACGGCGACCGGCGACGACGCGGCCGGGACGGTGGAGGTCACGACGGAGGAGCCGTACGGGTTCCTGCTGGAGACCATCGGCCGGCTGCCCATCGTCTGCGCCAACGGCATGCGCGACCGCGAGCTGCTGACGGCGGGCTCCGACGGCACCGGCCCGTTCGTGCTCACCGAGGTCGTGCCCGGTCAGAGCGCCACGTTCACGCGGCGCGACGACTACGCCTGGGGACCGGAGGGCGCCACGACGGCGGAGCCCGGGGTGCCGAAGACCGTGGTGGTGCGGTTCATCGAGAGCGCGACCACGACGGCCAACCTGCTGCTCGCGGGCGAGCTGAACCTCGCCCAGATCACCGGCCCCGACGTGGACCGGCTCGACGCGGCGCCGCTGGAGCGCGTCGACTGGGAGACCAGCGGCTCGTGGCTCTCGTTCAACCACTCCGCTGAGCGGATCCTCGCCGACCGGCGCGTCCGGGAGGCGCTGGTGAGCGCGGTCGACCTCGCCGAGGTGATCAAGGTCAGCACCGGCGGCCACGGCAGCGCCTCGACCGGACTGCTGCCGTTCGACTTCTCGGTCTGCGCGGCCGACACCGCCGACGGCCTGCTGCCCGAGCACGACGTGGCGGCGGCCGAGGCGCTGCTCGACGAGGCCGGCTGGGTCCGCGGCGCCGACGGCACGCGGGCCAAGGATGGCCGCCCGCTGGCCATCGACCTGGTGTACTTCACCGTCACCTCGGAGTACCAGCGGCCCACCGCCGAGTACCTCGCCCAGCAGTGGGAGGCCATCGGCGTGCAGGTCGAGCTGCCCGGCTACAGCTCCACGGCGGCCACCGAGGTGCTCTACCAGACGAGCAACTGGGATGTGTACCTCTCCGGCTGGGAGTTCATCCTGCCCAGCCAGATGGTCCCCTACCTGTCCGGACCCGTGCCGCCGGACGGCCTCAACATCATGCACCTGGACAACCCGGAGTACGAGCGGCTCGCCGCCGAGGCGATCACGATGACGCCGCCCGAGGCCTGCGCGTCCTGGAACGAGGCGGAACGGGCGGTCATCGGCGAGCTCGACCTGGTGCCGGTGTCCAACGCCAGCGAGCCCTGGTTCCTCCGCGGCGCGGAGGCGGAGATCCAGTACCGCGGCCCCGTGGCGACCAGCCTGCGGGTGCTCGAGCAGTGACGGCGAACGACAGGAGGCTCTCATGACACTGACGGCGATCGCCGGCGCCACGGTCGTCGACGGCACCGGGCGCCCGCCGCTGCGCGACGCCGTCGTGCTGATCGACGGCGAGCGGATCGTGTCAGTGACACCGGCCCGGGAGACGGTCGTCCCGGGCTCGGCGACGATGATCGACGCCACCGGGAGACACGTCGTCCCCGGCCTGATGGACGCGAACGCGCACCTGTTCTCCGCGTTCCCGGACGTCATCCTCGAGCACGATGGCCGCTACGACGAGCTGGTCCTGGAGGCGGCGCAGGTCGCGCTGAAGGCCGGCATCACGACGGTGTTCGACACGTGGGGCCCGCTCCGGCCGCTGACCACCGTCCGCGACCGGATCAACCGCGGCGAGGTCGTCGGCAGCCGGATGTTCGTCGCCGGCAACATCATCGGCTTCGGCGGGCCGTTCTCGTCGGACTTCCAGTCGCCCGGCGACTTCCTCGGCCCCGAGATCGTCGACCGGGTCAACCACGAGTGGGAGCAGGGCGTCGGCCAGGACCTGATGTGGCTGACCGCCGACGGCATCCGCCGGCGGGTCCGGGAGTACATCGAGCGCTCGGACGTCGACTTCATCAAGTACGGCGCCTGCGGCCACTCGACCCCCGTGCTGTTGTTCTCCGAGACGGCGCAGCGGGCCATCGTCGAGGAGGGGCACCGGGCCGGCATCACCGTCCAGGCCCACACCATCACCGTCGAGAGCCTGCGGATGGAGATCGAGGCGGGCGCCGACCTGCTCCAGCACGGCAACATCACCGGCAAGGAGCCGATGCCCGACGACCTCGTCGCGGCCATCGCCGGTCGCGGCATTCCGGTCGCCGCGATCGTGCCGACGAAGCGGTACCGGGCCTGGGTCCACGAGCACGGCCCCGAGTGGTGGCGGACGGTCGGCCTCAACCCGGCCGCCGCCGAGAACGACCGCCGGCTGATCGACGCGGGCGCCCGCCTGTTGCTCACCGTCGACGGCGCGCTGATGGGCCCGCGGCTGCGAAAGCACCCGGCGCTGGCCCGGCTGCGCGACGTCGTCGACCACTCGCAGCACTTCGGCGAGGGCCACTTCTACTGGCTCGAGGCGGTGACCGAGCTCGGGATGGCGCCGATGGAGGCGCTGCTGTCGGCCACCCGCTACCCCGCGGAGGCGTACCACGTCGCCGACGAGCTGGGCACGCTGGAACCCGGCAAGCGGGCCGACCTGCTCATCCTCGACGGCGACCCGCTCGACGACGTGCGGAACTACCGCCGCATCGTCGACGTCATGAAGGACGGCGTCGTCGTCGACCGCGACGCGCTGCCCGTGAGCCCGATCATCTCGGCACCGGAGTGAGCATGGACCGTGACATCCGCGACAGCGACGCCTACCGTGGCGTCGAGGACTTCTACCGGCGCTGGCTGGAGCCCGGGTTCGGCCGCGTCACCGGGGTGGCCGACCCCTCGCTGCGACCCGACGGGCGCGCCGTCGCCGTCACCGGCACCATCCTGGAGAAGCTGGAGGGCCTGGGGTCGACCCGCATCGCGGTGGCCGACGGCGACGGCCTGCGCGTGCTGACGGGCGGGCCCGGCAACGACCGCTGCCCCCGCTGGTCGCCGGACGGGAGCACGCTGGCGTTCCTGTCCGACCGGGCCGACGAGGGCGTGTTCGGCCTCTATCTGCTGCGCGACGGGCTCGGTGAGGCGATCGCGGCGCCACGGGTCGACGGCACGGTGGAGTACTGCGCCTGGTCGCCCGACGGCGAGCGGATCCTGCTCGGCGTCGCGGGGCTGGGCGCGGACCTCGCCGGCGGCCAGGGCTCCGGAACGAACTCCGGCCGGTCCGACGACGGCCCGGGCTGGCTGCCCGCCGTCGAGGGCGGCGAGGAGTCGGCCTGGCGCAGCGCCTGGGTCTACGACGTCGCGGCCGGCACGGTGCGGCGGGTGTCGCCGGACGGGCTGAACGTGTGGGAGGCGGCCTGGCTGGGCCCGGACCGCGTCGTCGCCGTCGCGTCCGAGGGCGACCCCGGCGAGGGCGCCTGGTACACCGCGGCGCTCGTGGCCGTCGACGTGACCAGCGGCGGCGCCGAGGCCGTGTACAAGCCGCAGTCCCAGCTCGGCTGGCCGGCCGGCTCGCCGGGCGGGCGCCGGATCGCCGTCGTCGAGGCGCTGTCGAGCGACCGGTGGATCGTGGCCGGCGACCTGAGGCTGGTCGACCCGGCGTCCGGAGTCGTCGTGGCGGCCGACACCGGCGGCGTCGACGTCACCGGGCTGCAGTGGCTCGACGACCGGCGGCTGGGCTACGTGGGCGTGCGCGGCCTGGACACCGTCGCCGGCGTCTACGACGTGTCGACGGGCACGTGCGCCGAACTGCTCGCCACCGACGCGTCGTCGGGCGCGCGCTACCCTGACGCCGCGTTCGCGCCCGACGGCACCGCGGCGCTCCTGCTCGAGCGCTACGACCGGCCGCCCGCCGTCACCCTCGTCGCACCCGGCGGCGCCACCACCGAGCTGGTCGCCCTGACCGATCCGGGCGCGCGGTGGCTGGCGTCCGTGGCCGGAACCGCGGCGCCGGTGAGCTGGACCGCACCGGACGGGCTGCGGATCGAGGGCGTGCTGTGCCGTCCCGCGGGCGACGGCCCGTTCCCGCTGGTCGTGCTGGTGCACGGCGGGCCGGTGTCGGCGTACCGCAACCGCTGGCGGATGGGCCACGACTACACCCCGCTGCTGGTCAGCCGCGGCTTCGCCGTCCTGCATCCGAACCCGCGCGGGTCGTCCGGACGCGGCCAGGAGTTCGCCGGCGCGGTCTACGGCGACATGGGCGGCGCCGACACCCACGACATCCTGTCCGGCATCGACGACCTGGTGGCACGCGGCATCGCCGACCCGGCCCGGCTGGGTGTGACCGGCGGCAGCTACGGCGGCTTCATGTCGTGCTGGCTGGTCACCCAGGACCGCCGCTTCGCCGCCGCCGTGCCCGTCGCCCCGGTGACCGACTGGTACAGCCAGCACCTGACGTCGAACATCGGCCACTTCGACGCCCTCTTCCTCGACGACGACCCCTACGCCGCCGGCGGCCGCTACCACGGGCGCAGCCCCGTCATGCACGCCCGCGCCGTCCGCACGCCGACGCTGCTGGTCGCCGGCGCCCGCGACCGGTGCACCCCGCCCACCCAGGCCGCGGAGTTCCACACCGCCCTGCGCGACCACGGGGTCGAGACCGAGCTCGTCGTGTACCCCGAGGAGGGCCACGGCGTGCGCCGGCTGCCCGCCCGCATCGACGTCGCCACCCGCATGCTCGGCTGGTTCGAGCGGCACCTGTCCGTCCAGTCAGGAGGAACGGCATGAACGACATCGAGGCGGCGCTCGCCGCGACCGTGGTCGCCGACGTGCAGGTGTCACCGGACGGGGAACGGGTGCTCTACGTCACCAGCTCCGTCGCGACGGAGAAGGACACGCCACCCGCGGGGACGCTCGGGCTGGTCGACGCCGCGGGAGGGACGCCGCGGCGGCTCACGTCGGGATCGGCCGGCGACCGCTGGCCGCGCTGGTCGCCGGACGGCCGGCGGGTCGCCTTTCTCTCCGACCGGGAGAAGCGCGGCAGCGCGCAGGCGTACCTGCTCGACCTGCGCCACGGCGGCGAGGCGGTGCGGCTCACCGGGCATGACGGCGGCGTGCTCGCGCTGGAGTGGTCGCCCGACGGCGCGCGGCTGGCGCTTCTCGTGGCGGCGGCCGGAGACGAGCCGCGCGAGGACCACGACGAGACCGTCGCCGGCGAGGACGTCGGCAAGGCGAGCCTGTGGCTGCTCACCGTCCCGGACGACGCCGCGGCCGGCGGCGCGCTGCCGGACCAGCACCGCCTGTCGCCGGCCGACCGGCACGTCGGCGGCATCCTGGACTACGGCCCGGCGACGTTCGGCTGGGCGCCGTCCGGTGACGCGCTCGTCGCCACGTTCACCGCGTCGCCCGTCTTCACCGACCAGCTACCCGCCGAACTGGTGACCATCGACCTGCAGGGCGGGGTGCGTGGCCTGGGCACGGTCGAGACGTTCTCCGCCATGCCGCGGTTCGGCCCGGACGGCGCCACCGTCGCCGTCAACGCCGCCGACGGCGCGCTGCCGGCGCTGTTCACGCTGCAGACCGTCCCTGCCGGCGGCGGGTCGGCGCAACTCCTCGCGCCGGGTCATCCCGGCTCGTTCTTCGGCTTCTCGTGGCTGCCCGGCGGCGAGATCCTGGCGATCCTCCAGGAGGGCCAGCAGCAGCGGCTCGCCGTCGTCGACCCGGCGGGCGGGCCGGTCCGGGACGCCATCGCGCCGTTCGACCGGCCCGGCTGCGTGACCGCGTTCAGCGTCTCCGCCGACGGCCGGCGGGTCGCGTTCGTCCGCGCCGACGACACCTCGTACGGCGAGGTGTACGTGGCCGACCTCGGCTCGGACACGCCCGCCCGGCGGCTCACCGACCTCAACCCGTGGACCCGCGAGCAGGACTACGGCGAGGTCCGCGAACTGTCCTGGACCTCGTTCGACGGGCTGGAGCTCCAGGGCCTGCTGGTCCTGCCGGTCGGCTACCAGAAGGGGCGGCGCTACCCGCTGCTGCTGCAGATCCACGGCGGCCCGATGGGCGCCTGGCTGCACGAGCTGCGCCGCTACCCGTGCCTGGACTGGTCCCAGTTCCTCGCCCGGCGCGGGTACGCCGTCCTGCTGCCGAACCCGCGCGGCTCGTCCGGCCGCGGCACGGCGTTCCTGTCCGGCATCGCCGGGAACTATGGCGAACCGGACTTCGAGGACCTCATGAGCGGCGTCGACGCGGCCGTGGACCTGGGCGTCGCCGACCCGGAGCGGCTCGTGGTGGGCGGCTGGTCCGGCGGCGGCTACCTCACCAACTGGACCATCACGCACACCGACCGGTTCAAGGCGGCGGTCTCCGGCGCCGGCATCGCCAACTGGGTGAGCTTCCAGGGCACCGCCGACTGCCGGTCGGCGTTCGACCGCTACTTCGGCGTCGTCGACGAGGACCCGGAGACGCACTGGTTGCACTCCCCCATCCGTTACGTCAAGGCGGCGACGACGCCGACGCTCATCCTGTACGGCGAGCAGGACGCCCGCGTGCCACCGAGCCAGGGCCACGAGCTGCACCAGGGGCTGCGCGCCCGAGGCGTCGAGACCCGGCTGGTGCTGTACCCGCGCGAGGCGCACGCCGTCGTCGAACGGGATCACCAGGCCGACCTGCTGTACCGGGTGATCGACTGGTTCGACACCCACCTGTCAGGGCAGTAGTCCGGCCATCCAGGTCTCGACTGCGCCGGGCTCGCGCGGCAGGGCGGCGGACAGGTTCTCCGCGCCCGCGTCGGTGACGAGGAGATCGTCCTCGATGCGGATGCCGATGCCGCGCAGCTCCTCGGGCACGAGCAGGTCGTCGGCCTGCAGGTAGAGCCCCGGCTCGACGGTCAGCACGTGGCCGGGCGCGAGCGTCCCGTCGGCGTACGCGGCCGCGGGCGCCGCTGTGCAGTCGTGCACGTCGAGGCCGAGCATGTGGCCGCTGCCGTGCAGCGTCCAGCGCCGGTAGAGCGTCGACTCCGGGTCCAGCGCCTGCTCGGCGCTGACGGGCAGCAGGCCGAGGTCGGCCAGGCCGTGCGCCATGACCTCCATCGCCGCCTCGTGGTAGGCGCGGAACCGCGCGCCCGGCCGTACGGCCGCGATGCCGGCGTCCTGCGCCCGCAGCACGAGCGTGTAGAGGTCGCGCTGCAGGCCGGTGAAGCGGCCCGACACCGGCAGCGTGCGGCTGATGTCCGCGGTGTACAGCGACCGGGTCTCCACGCCCATGTCCAGCAGGAGCAGCTGCCCGGGTCGTACCGGCCCGTCGTCGTCGATCCAGTGCAGGGTGGTCGCATGCGGCCCGCAGGCCACGATCGAGGTGTAGCCGACGTCGTTGCCCTCGGCCCTGGCGCGGCGCCAGAACGTGCCCTCGATCCAGCGCTCCCCGTGCTCGAGCACCCGCGGCCACTCCCGCAGGCACTCCTCGAAGCCGCGCGCGGTGGCGGCGCAGGCGGCGCGCAGCTGCTCGATCTCCCACGGGTCCTTGACCAGCCGCAGCTCCGACACGGCCGCGGCCAGTTCGGCGTCGCGTTCCGGCGCGCCGTCCGGCGTTCCGGCCAGGGCGTCGACCCGCGGATCGACGCCGCGCAGCAGCCGGGCCGGCGGGCCGGACGCGAACACCGCCGGCAGCTCGTCGAGATGCCGGCAGTCCAGCCCGAGCCGGTGCTCGGTCTCGGCCAGGCTCGGGCGGCGGCCGGCCCAGAACTCGCCGTAGCGGCGATCGCGCCAGAACTCCTGCTCCGTCCGCGGCGCCCGCGGCCGCAGGTACAGCGTCGCCGCGCCGTCCTCCAGCACCACGACGGCGTCGCTGGCCTGGTTGCCGGTGAGGTGCACGTGCGCGCTGCCGGCGCGGAACCGGTGGTCGACGTCGTTGTTGCGCGTCCTCAACCCACCGGCCGGGACGACCAGTCGCCCGCCGGGGAACCGCTCGGCCAGCGCGGCGCGGCGCTTCGCCGCCCACGCCGCGACCGGCGCCGGCTCCCCCGGCTCGTCGTGGTCGGCCCATCCGGTCGCCATGAACGCCTCGAGCGCCGCCGGGACCGGCGGCTCGTTCGCCCCGGCCGTCGACTCGCTGTCACCCATGCGCCTCACCCGTCCCGGTCGCGTCCGGGTCCCAGTGTCACATCGGCGCCGGCCGTGGTCGTCGTCATCGCGAACGGACGTCGGCGCCCTGTGTCGTCGCCACCGACGATCCGGCCAGCTGCTCGAGGACGGGTGCGACGACGTCGACGCGGAGGAAGGCGGACACGTGGTTCTCGCCCTCCAGCACCCGCAGCTCGGCCTGCGGCGGCAGCAGCGGGTCGGGGAAGTCGAGGAGCTGCACCTCGTCCTCGCCGGCGATGAACCGGACCGGCTGCCACACGTCGGCCAGCGCCCGGCCGAGCGGCGGCGCCGTCAGCTGGCCCAGGTACCAGGAGTGGGCCGTCGCCGGCTCGTTGGCCAGGAAGGTCTCCCGCAGCCAGTCCCGCCCACCGCCCAGTCTTGACACGTCGCGTGCCGCGGGCGCCAGTCCCTCGGCGCGGATCCGGGCCGCGGTCTCGGCGAACCGGCCGTAGCCGGCGGGCAGGTCGGTGAACCGTCCGTGCCGGCCGGACGAGCCGATCGCCACGACGCCCCGGACACGGTCCGGATGCAGCGCGGCCAGCGCCAGTCCCACGGTGCCGCCCCACGACCAGCCGCACGCCGTCACCCGGTCGACCCCGGCGGCGTCCAGCACGGCCAGCACGTCCTCGACGTCGGACGGGATCCCGTACCTCGACGGGTCGCGGAACAGCGAGCTGCGCCCGTGACCGCGGAAGTCCGGCAGCAGCAGCCGGTGGCCCGCCAAGGCGTCGGCGTAGCCGGCCAGGCGCCAGTAGTCGCCGCTGGCCAGCCCGCCGTGCATGAGCAGCAGCGGCTCGCCGCCGCCGACGTCCTGGTAGTGGATCCGGGTGCCGTCCCGTTCGATCTCCGGCATGGTTGTCTCCCCTTTCAGCGACGGCCCGCGGCGCCGGGCTCGAGCCCGAACAGCGACCGGGTGTACGGATGGTCCGCGTGGTGGTAGAGCGCGGCCGCGTCGGCCACCTCGACGATCTCCGACCGCCACATGACGGCGACGCGATGCGAGACGTAGCGGGCGGCGGCGAGGTCGTGCGAGATGAACAGCGCCGCGAAGCCGACCTCGTCCTGCAGCCGCCGGATCAGGTTGAGGATCTGCGCCTGGACGGAGACGTCGAGCGCGCTCACCGCCTCGTCGAACACCACCAGGGACGGGTGCGAGACCAGCGCCCGGGCGATGGCCACCCGCTGCTGCTGCCCGCCCGAGAGCTGGTGCGGGAACCGGTCCGCGACGCCCGGGTCCAGGCCCACCTGCTTGAGCATGTGCGCGACCCGCCGGCGCCGTTCGTCTGCCGGGAGCGCACCGGCGACGGTGAGCGGCTCTGCGACGGAGGTGCCGCAGCGCAGCCGCGGGTCCAGCGACCACGCAGGGTTCTGCAGCACCGCCTGCAGGCGGCCGCGGTGCCGGCGGCGGTCCTCGCCGAGGGGGCGGCCCTCGAACAGCACCGAGCCGGCGGTCGGCCGCGCCAGGCCGAGGAGCAGCCGGCCGACGCTGGTCTTGCCCGAGCCGGACTGCCCGACCAGGCCGACAGTCTCGCCGGGCGCGATCGTCAGGCTCACGGCGCTGACGGCGCGCTGGTGCCGCCGCGCCCACGGTGGCCCGGACCCGTAGTCCAGGTCGACGCCGCGCAGCTCCGCGGTGGGAACGGGCGTGGTCATCGGCTCACCTCCGGAACCTCGTCCAGCGTCACGACGGCGTCGAGCTCGCCGTCGCGGTGGCAGAGCACGCGGGCCGCGTCGGCGGACGGCTCGGGCCGCCGCGCGTCGCACCGGTCGACGCGGAACTCGCACCGCGGTGCGAACGCGCAGCCGGCCGACGGCCCGGTCAGCACCGGCGGCGATCCGGCGATCGAGCGCAGCGTGCCGCCCACGGTCTCCTGTCCCGGAACGGCATGCAGCAGCCCACGGGTGTACGGATGCCGCGGCCGTTCCAGGACGTCGTCGGGCGGTCCGGTCTCGACCACCCGGCCGCCGTACATGACGACCAGCCGCGTGCAGTAGGCCGCGATCCCGGTGAGGTCGTGGGTCAGGACGAGCAGCGCCGTGCCCCGCTCCCGGCAGGAGTCGGCCAGCAGCCGCAGCACGTCGTGCTTGATCTCGGTGTCGAGCGCGGCGGTGGGCTCGTCGGCCACGAGCAGCCCGGGCGAGCGGGCCAGCGCGATCGCGATGGCGACGCGTTGCGCCATCCCGCCGGAGAGCTGGTGCGGGTAGCTGCGCGCGACGCGTTCCACGTCGGGCAGCCGCACCTGCTCCAGGCGGCTCAGCACGTCCGCCCGGCCGGGCCGGTCCAGGTGCTCGGCGAGCTGACGGCCGACGCGCCGGGTCGGGTCGAGCGAGCCGGCCGCGTCCTGGAGCACCAGGCCGAGCCGGGTGCGGCGCAGGCGGCGCAGCCGCGGCGGGTCCAGGCCGAACACGCTCTCGCCGTCGACCAGCAGGTCGCCGGTCAGCCGCTGCGCGCTGGCCGGGAGCAGCCCCAGCGCCGCCATGCCGAGCGTGCTCTTGCCGGACCCGGACTCGCCGACGACCGCGACGAGCTCGCCCGCGGCGACGGTGAGCGAGGCTCCGTCGAGCGCCTGGCTGACGCCGTGCGGCGTGTCGTAGCGCACGGCCAGGTCGCGCACGTCGAGCAGGGTCATCGCAGTGCCCTCACTTCTCTGGGATCGAGGCGGTCGCGCAGGCCGTCGCCCACGAGGTTGGTGGCGGTGATCGCCGCGACCAGCACCGCACCCGGCACGAACACCAGCCAGGGCGCGATCGACAGCGCGTTGAGCCCGCCGGACACCAGCGAGCCCAGCGAGGCGGCCGGCGGCTGCACGCCCAGGCCGAGGAAGCTCAGCGCGCTCTCGACCAGCATCGCGACCGACAGCGCGAACGTGGCCTGCACGACGATCGGGCCGGCGATGTTCGGCACGACGTGCACGGCCATGATCCGCCAGGCGGGGACGCCGCTGACCTCGGCGCCGACGACGAAGTCGCGCTCGGCCACCGTCATCGCCGCCTGCCGGAACACCCGCACCATCAGCGGCAGCGTCACCAGCACGATCGCCGCCACCGCCGCGGGCCGGCCCGGGCCGAGGACGGCGGCCACCATGATCGCGAACAGCAGGCCGGGGAACGAGAACAGGACGTCGGCCAGCGCGACGATCACCCGGTCGGCCGCACCCTTCAGGTAGGCGGCGGTGACGGCGAGCACCGTGGCGGCCACCGTGGACAGCGCCACCGCGAGCAGCGCCAGCAGCAGCGTGTTGCCGATGGCCTCCGCCACGCGCGGCAGCATCGACCGGCCGAGGTCGTCGGTGCCGAACGGGGCGCCCGGCGACGGCGCGGCCAGCCGCTCCCCCAGCGCCGCCGGGTCGCCGAACGCACCGAGCCGCCCGGCCAGCCCGGCCACGACCAGCACCGTCAGCACGACCACGGCGACGACGGTGACACCGTCGGCCCGCAGCCTCATCGCGCGACCCTCCGCCGGGCGCCGAGCCGCGGGTCGATGTAGCCGCCGGCGAGGTCGGCGAGCGCGTTGGCGACGACGAACGCGGCCGCGCCGAGCACCACCGTCGCCATGACCACCGGGTAGTCCCGCGCGTTGACGGCGTTGACGGCGTACTCGCCGACGCCGGGGATGGCGAACACCCGCTCGATGATCAGCGCGCCGCCGAGCAGGGCGCCGACGTTCACCGCGCCGATCGTGACGATCGGGTTGGCCACGTTGCGCAGCACGTGCCGGCGCACGATCTGCCACGTCGACTCGCCCCGCGCGATCGCCATCGTCATGAACGGCTCCGCCCGGACGGCCAGCACGGCGTCGCGCGTGGTGCGGGCGACGATGCCGGTGGCGAAGAAGCTCAGCGAGAGCGCCGGCAGCAGCATCCGGGCGGTGCTGCCGAGCGGGTCCTCGGCGAACGGGACGTATGACGCGCCGACGATGCGCCAGCCGGCCTGCGACGCGACGAACACGAGCACCGTCGCGACCACGAAGTCGGGGACGCTGGCCGACAGCGCGCCGGCCACCCGGCCCAGCCCGCTGGCCCGTCCGCGCAGGTTGGCGACGCCGGCCGCGATGCCGAGGGCGGCGCCGGCCGGCACGGAGATGACGGTGGCCAGGACGGCGAGCTGGGCGGTGGCGGGCAGCCGCACCGCCAGCTCGTCGACGATCGGCCGCGAGCTGAGCAGCGACGTGCCGAGGTCGCCGGTGACGATGCCGCCCACCCAGCTCAGGTACTGCTCGGGCAGCGGCCGGTCCAGCCCCAGCATGGCCCGGACCGTGGCGTGGCTGGTCTCGCTGGCGCTGGTGCCCAGGTACACCGACTCGAACCCGCCCGGCACGGCGTGCAACGCGATGAAGACGAGCATCGTGACGGCGACCATGGTCGCGGCGGCCCGCGCCAGGACGACCGCGGTGCGCCCGATCGGCCCGCTCACGACGCCGGACCGAACTCGGCCAGCCGCCGGAACGTCATCTGAACCGGCTCGATCGGGTTCAGCACCGGCTCCACCCGGTCCGACCGGTAGACGATCACCGTCGGCTTCGTCGCGAGCGGGATGAAGAAGGCCTGCTCGTTGAGGCTCTCGCAGGCCGCCGCGACGGCGTCGGCGCGCTCCTCGCCGGGCGGCAGCGCCAGCGCCTCGCGGACCAGTCCCAGCGTGGCCGGGTCGTCGCCGACGAGGTGGGCGAGGATCGGCGCGCGCTCGGGGTCCATGTAGGAGAGCAGGTGCGAGCTGGAGCCGCCGCCGGTGAACCAGTTGAGCGTGGCCTGGAAGGTGCCGTTGGTGAACGTCTCCTCCAGCCACGCGCCGCCGTCCATGACGCCGACCTCCGCGTGCAGGCCGATCTCCTGCAGGTTCTGCTGGATCACCTGGGCGATCTGCGGGCCGCGCAGGGCGCCGAACGCGGGCACCACCGTGAGCTGGAAGTCCAGCTCGCTCACGCCGGCCTCGGCGAGCAGCTCCTTGGCCGCGTCGACGTCACGACCTTCGGCACCCAGCACGCCGGCCGGGTCGCAGGCGTCGGCGAACGCGCTCGGCGTGATCGCGGTCAGCTCGCCGATGCCGCCCAGCGCGGTGTCGATGATCTGCTGCCGGTCGATGGTCAGGGCGACCGCCTGACGGATCCGCTGGTCGACGAACGGCGAGCCGGTCCACGTCGAGTTCAGCGACAGGTAGTAGAGGTCCGTCGTGTCCTGCACCGTGACCTCCAGCGACGGGTCGCCCTCGAGGATCGTGCGGATGTCCGGGTTCGACGACATGGTGAAGTCGATCTCGCCGGTGCGCAGCGCCGCCAGCCGCGAGGCGTCGTCGGGGATGAACTTGATCTCCAGCTCCTCGACCTCGCGCACGTCGTCGCGCCAGTAGTGCGGGTTGGGCTCGAACGTCCACGACACGCCGGACACGTGCTCGCCGGCGACGAACGGGCCGGTGCCCAGCAGGTCCTCGTCGGGGTTGAACGTCCCGGCGGCCAGCTCCTCGGCCGGCAGCACCCAGAACAGCTCCATGCGGGCGGGCAGGTCCGGCATCGGAGCGGCGAGCTGGACGTCGAACGTGAGCGGGTCGACGACCGTCATCGTGTCGACGTTCGGGAACGACCCGGTGCGCACGTCGAGCTCCTTCAGCGCCTCCCAGGTCCCGACGACGTCGGCCGACGTGAGCGCTCGTCCGTTGGAGAACGCGACGTCGTCGCGCAGCGTGAACCGCCACGTCGTCGGCGACGTCTCCTCCCAGGTCTCCGCCAGCCCGGGACCCACCTCGAGGTCCTCCGTCGGCTGGGTGAGCGGTTCGTAGACCAGGCTGAAGATCTCGAAGGCGTGGATGTCGCCGGCCTTGAGCGGGTTGATGCCGGCCGGATCGGTCTCCTTGCCCCAGACGAGCGTGAACGGCCCGTCCTCCCCGCCCGCCGGCGACGTGCCGCCGGCGTTGCAGGCGGCGACCAGGCCCACGAGGAGCGCTGAGACCACGAGCTTCATGACGCGACGCACGATGTCCTCCACTCTGATACACCAGATACGAGGACTGATATGTTAACCACCATGAGCCAGCGTGTCACCACCCCAGATTCTGGCCTACACTGGCGACGCATGGAGCCCGACCGGATCGCCCGTTCCAACGCCGACGACGCCTACCAGGCGATCCGCCGGTCGATCGTGACCGTCGAGATGCCGCCGGGCACCGCGTTCACCGAGAACGAGTTGGTCAAGCGCGTCGGGCTGGGCAAGACACCGATCCGCGAGGCACTCCTGCGGCTCAAGCTCGAGAACCTCGTGGCCGTCCAGGCGCGGTCGGGCTACCGGGTCGCGCCGGTGACGCTCAAGGACGTCCGCGACACCTGCCGGCTGCTCGGCTACCTCGAGGCACAGGTCGCCGAGCAGGCCGCCGCCGACCCGATGGCGCAAGCGCGGCTGGAACCATTACAGGGCCAGGTGGCTTACGGCGCGAAGACCGACCGTTCCGCCGAGACCACCGACGGCTGGGTCCGCGGCGACTGGCAGTTCCACGTCGGGCTGGCCCGCGGCCAGGACAACCAGCTGCAGGCCGACGTCATGACCCGGCTCAACCAGCTGGTCCTGCGCTTCCGGTACCTCGCCCTGAAGCTCGGCGTGCCCGGGCACCTGCTCGCCCACCAGCACGACGACCTGCTCACCGCCGTCACCGCCGGCGACGCGGCCGCGGCCCGGAAGGCGACGGAGAGCAGCTGGCGCGAGACGGAGGCCGGGCTGCTGGGGCTGCTGTCGGCCACCGAGTCGGTGCAGAGCACGAACGTCTGGGGCGCGGCGGACAAGAACGCGTTCTACCTCGACGCCGCGCCGGCCGGCCCGGCCCTCACCGATGTCTTCGAGCCCGGACTCACCCGGCAGGCCCGGCAGCATCCGCCGGTCGAGCCGAGCACGACCCCTTGACCCCCGACCCCCGCATCCGAGGAGGACGCGCCGTGACCCTCGCCGAGCCAGACCGCTATCCCCCGTCGTGCGACACCATGGTGGCCTTCACCGGGCCGCCCGGCGAACGCCGCGCGATCTTCGCCAAGAACAGCGACCGGCCGGGCCTGGAGTGCCAGCCGCTCACGCACGTGCCGGCCGCCGCGCACGACCCCGGGTCCACGGTGCGCTGCCAGTACCTCACCATCCCGCAGGCGCCGCGAACGCTCGCGGTCCTCGGCAGCAGGCCCTGGTGGCTGTGGGGCTTCGAGCACGGCGTCAACGAGGCCGGCGTGGCGATCGGCAACGAGGCCATCTACACCCACGACCCCGTGCCCGAGACCGGGCTGCTCGGCATGGACCTCGTCCGCCTCGGCCTGGAGCGCGGCGCCACCGCGGCCGAGGCCAAGCGCGTCATCACCGACCTGCTCGAACGGCACGGACAGGGCGGCTCCGGCGCGTACGGCGCCAACCGCGGCTACCACAACAGCTTCATCGTCGCCGACGCCACCGAGGCCTGGGTCATCGAGACCTCGCGGCGGCACTGGGTCGCCCGCCGGACCACCCGCGGCGCCGTCATCGCGAACCTGCTGACCATCGAGGACGACTGGGACGAGTGCTCCGACGGCCTCGAGGAGCACGCCCGCGAGATGGGCTACTGGACCGCGCCCGCCGCGACGAAGCTGGACTTCCGCGCCGCCTACGAGGACCGCGAGTCGCGCCCCTGGACCGAGCCCCGCTACGGCGTCGGCTGCCGGCTGCTGGCGGACAACGACGAGTTCAGCGTGCCCGGACTGATGCGCTACCTGCGCGACCACTTCGCGTCGGGCACCGTCAACGCCCCGCCGCCCGACGGGGCGCCCCTGCAGCGCACCGTCTGCCTGCACCCCGGCATCGCGCAGGGGTCGACGGCCGCGAGCATGGTCGTCGAGCTGACCGGCGACGGGCTGCCGCCGGTCGCCTGGGCGAGCATGGCCACGCCGTGCACCGGCATCTTCCTGCCGATCACGGTCGGGCATCCGCTCCCGCCGGCCCTCGAGACCGGCGGCGAGCATCCCGCGCACGACTCCGCCTGGTGGGCGATGCGTGAGCTCCAGTACGTCACCGACCGCGGGCCCGTGCTGCTGACCCCGATGGCCCAGGCGGCCTGGGCGCCGATCCAGCAGCGGCTGCTGGCCGGCCCACGGCTCACCGCCGGCGAGCTGGCCCTGCTGACGGCGGAGGTCATGGAGCGCCGCGACCGGCTCATCCTCGAGCTGACGGTGGCGCAACTGCAGCACGAGCACACCCTCGCCGCCAACGGCGACGGCGCGTCGGCGCCGGCCGTCGGCATCGCCGGCCTGCTCGAATCGTCCTGAGACAGCGGACGTCAGAACCGTGGTGCGGTGGGCGACGACGGCGTCAGGATCCCACCGGCCCGGGTCCGCACGGCGTGCGCCGCGGCGGCGGCGTTCCGCACGACCGAGCGGACGTCGTGACTGACGATCTCCCGGTCCTGCTTGACGATCCGCCCGTCGATCAGGACCGTGTCGATGTTCGCCGGTGTCGCCGACCGGACGACGGTGGACTCCAGGTCACCGAGCGGCGCGATGTTGACGTCGTCGGCCCGGATCAGGATGATGTCCGCCCTCTTGCCCGGCGTGATGGAGCCGGTCACCGCGTCGAGCCCGAGCGCCCGCGCTCCGTTGATCGTGGCCATCTCGATCACCTGGCCGAACACGACCGCTGGGAGCTGCGCGGTGTCGGTGCCCACGTACGGGATGCCCAGGTTCCACGCCACGTTCATCGACTCGAACATGTTGATCGGGGCGAGTGACGAGGCATCGAACGACAGCGAGATCGTGATCCCGGCGGCCAGCATCCGCAGCAGCTGGCCATGAAAACCGCCGGCGGCGCCCAGACGGAGCTCGGAGTGGACGGCGAAGCTCACCGGAGCGTTCGTGCGCACCATCGCCTGCCGGTCCGCCTCGTCGAACGGCAACGCGTGGCAGAGCAGGAAGTCCGGGCCGAGGAAGCCCATCCGCTCCAGGTCCGCGGCACGTACCGCGGTGGTCGGTCCCTGCCCCGCGTGGACCGAGATCGGCAACCCGCGCTCCCGGGTCTCCGCCATCTCGGTGCGGAAGTTGTCCAGCTGGCCCGGTCCGCGCAGGTTGACACCCAGGTGCACCAGACCGCCGAAGGGCGACGTCGGGCCGAACCAGGCCGACCGCACACGGTCGATGTCGGCGAAGTCGATCGGCTGCGTCGCCGGCTGACCGTCGCGGTGCCCGTACGACTACCGCGCTCGCACCAGCCCGTCCGCGTGAGCCTGCAACTCGGCGTCCGCGTACTCCGGGCCACGCACGTTGTGCGCCCAGTTGTTGACCGTCGTCACGCCGGCGCCGGCGCACTCGACCAGACCGAGCAGCACGCTGTCATAGAAGTCATCCGGCTGGTACGCGGCGACCGTGGCCGACTTCGCGGCGAAGTACTCGAATCCGGTGGAGACGAAGTTCCGTCCCAACGCGCTCCACATGTGGTGGTGCGTCTCGACGAACCCGGGCATGGCGATCATGCGAGCTGCGTCGATGACCCGGGCGCCGCGGGCCGCGAGGACGACCTCTGGTCCGGAGGCCAAGAAGTCGACCAAGGCCCCTTGGGCCACCGTGCCCCGATGACCTCGGCAGCGGCCACACTCACCGGCTGAGTGGTGATCGTGGTGGCGCGCCCCCGGGTGAGGATGGGGACCGCGACCCTGATCCGCGCGCCGTCGTTCGTGATGGTGGGAACGCCGACGACGAGCCCCACCGAGACCTCGGTTCTGCTGCCACGTCCGGCCGGGTCGGTCCTCGGCTCGGTGTGGGCGCCGGCGGTCGCGCCGCCGGCGATCGTCACCGCACCGCTGCCGGCGAGTAGCGCCCCGGCTCGCAGGAGTGAGCGACGATCGATACGCGTGCCCATACTCATGCTCCTTTGTACGGAATGAGACACGATCCTGTCGCGCTTGAGCTCACTGCACCGGTGCCCTCATGAGTAGGGCGAGCGTAGGGCTGCCGGTATTCACCCGTCCAAGCCCGTCAGAGCATCGTTTGATGCCGCACACGTATCGCGGATCGGCTAACCCAAGGGGCCGGCGTACTGACGGGGTTCGGCGTCGGTCAGCGGGCCGAGGGTCGAGCCGAGCCAGCCGGCCGGTGCGAACGAGGCGTAGAGCCGCGGCAACGCCTCGCGCAGGGCGCGTTCGTACTCGCGCGGGTCGTCGCGGGCGAATACCAGCGCGTTCGGGTTCTGGTCGGTCAGCGCGAACGTGTAGAGGCCGGTCGGATGGGACGCGGCGCGGCACGGGACCAGCTCGTTGCGCACCACGACATCGGACGGGGCGACGCCGGCGGCGGCGACGATCTCGTGCGTGCCGTCCGGGTGCCGCACGAGCGCCGAGCCGGACACCTCGATCCAGGCGGCGGTCTCCCACACCGCGTGCCGCCGGCCGTAGACGCGCTCGGCGACGTCGGCCGGCGGGTCCTCGTCGAGCGCGCGCAGGAAGTCGATCCGCGTCGACACGCCGAGCCCGTAGAGCAGGTAGCGCCGCAGCGCCGGGTGCAGGCCGTCGATCCAGCGCAGGTCCTCGAACCACCAGAGCGTGTTGTGCACGCCGTAGGAGAAGCAGTCGACCTCGGTGGCGCACGGGTACAGCGCGAGCGGCAGGCCGGCGTCGACCAGCCGGATGACCGCCAGCGGGTCGAGATAGACGTTCCACTCCAGATAGTCCAGCGACGTCGAGCCGGCGCTGAGGTGGATGCGGGCGACCTTCTCGCGGAACAGCGCCGGGTCGCGGTTGAACGCGACGGCGATCGGGCGCGCCGATCCGAACGACATGACGTGCACCGGCGTGTCCGACGCCCGCAGCGTGTCCAGCAGCAGCTCCGGCCCCGTCTGCTGGAACGGCGGCACGTCGCGCAGCTGGTCCTCGACGGTGCGCATGCGGGCGAACGGCGAGATCCCGTACGGCACCTGCCGGCCGAACAGCGCGTTCAGCTGCGTGACCGGGATGACGCCCGGTTCCCGCGGCCCCGGGTAGCCGGGCACGCCCTCGCTCACCGACTCGCGCTTCTCGATCGACACGTCCAGGACGATCGCCCGCAGGTCGACGCGGTCCAGCCCGAACGGCAGCAGCAGGTCGAAGTTGTCACCGGGGTCCTCGGGCGGCTGATAGAGGTCGGTGACCACGATCACGGGCGTGGGCATGGCTCGACTCTACTCGAATAGATATGGTGCTCCTATACTCGTCGCACGACGAAAGGCGCAGGGGATCGATGAACGACACGCAGCGCCGGCGCGCACCCACGCGGACCGACGTCGCCCGGCTGGCCGGGGTGAGCACGGCCGTCGTCAGCTACGTCACCAACGACGGCCCGCGCCCGGTGGCCGCCGCCACCCGCGAGAAGGTGCTGGCGGCGATGCGCGAGCTGGACTACCGGCCCAACGCGGTCGCCCGTGCGCTGCGCCTGCAACGCGCCCAGGCCGTCGGCCTGGTCGTCCCCGACGTCAGCAACACCTACTTCGGCGCGCTGGCGCGCGAGCTGTCGAACCAGGCGTTCACGGCCGGCTACGCCCTGCTGCTCGGCGACTCCGACGACGATCCCGACCGCGAGCAGGCCCAGATCGAGTCGCTGGTGAGCCACCAGATCGACGGCCTGATCATCGTCAGCCTCGCGCCGGACTCGGTGGCCGAGGTCAACGGCACGCCGACGGTGTACCTCAACCAGCGCAGCCAGCCCGGCCAGCTGTCGCTCATCGTCGACAACGAGGGCGGCGCGCGGCTGGCCGTGGCCCACCTGGCCGGGCACGGGCTGCGCCGCATCGCGCATCTGGGCGGACGCGAGGGGGCGCCCGGCGCCGACGAGCGACGCGCCGGCTGGGCGGCCGAACTGGCGGCGACCGGCCTGGAAGCCGAGCCCGCACTGATCGTGCAGGCGGAGTACAGCCGGATCGCCGGTCACGAGGCGGCGGTCGAGCTGCTGACGCGCACGCCGCGGCCCGACGCCGTGTTCGTGGCCTCCGACGTCCAGGCGCTCGGCCTGCTGGCCGCCGCCCGCGAGCTGGGCATCTCGGTGCCGCACGACCTCGCCGTCGTGTCGTTCGACGGCACCGACGACGCCGTGTTCAGCGACCCGCCGCTCACCGCCGTCGAGCAGCCGATCCCGGCCATCGCGGAGGCGGCGCTGCAGGCGGTGCTGGGCCAGGCGACGCCCGCCGCGGCCGGCCTCGTCCCCGTCCGCCTGGTGGTGCGCGCCTCGTGCGGCTGCCCGCCGGGTCACTGACGGGCGCGACGCCACCGGTCGAGCTCCGCCGACGTCGGGTAGGAGCCCTGCGCTCCGGGCCGCGTCGCCACGAACGCGCCGGCCTCGACGGCCAGCGTCGCCGCGCCGGCCAGGTCCAGGCCCGCCGCGAGCCCGGCCACGAGGGCGCCCATGAACGCGTCGCCGCACCCGGTGGTGTCCACCGCCTCCACCCGCGGCGCGACGATCTCAGTCGTCCGCCCGCTCGCCGCCTCGTGCAGCAGCGCACCGCGCGCGCCCAGCGTCACCACGACGTCGCAGCTATCGGTGCCGCCGGCCAGCATCGCCGACTCGTGTTCGTTCACCACGACCAGCACGCCGGGACCGAGCAGGCCGTCGGGCAGCCGTCGCATCGGCGACGGGTTGAGGACGAAGCGCGCGCCCAGCTCCCGGGCCCGGGCCGCGGCGGCGAGCACGGCGTCGTCCGGGACCTCGAAGCCGGTGACGACGAACCGCGCGTCGCGCACCGCCGCGGTCACCGCCGCCGCGTCGAGGCACAGGTTCGCCCCGCCGCTGACGACGATGAGGTTCTCCGCGTCCGCGTCGACGAGGACCACCGCCTCACCTGAAGGCGCGTCGACCCGCGCGACGCCCGTCACGTCGACCCCGGCCGCGGCGACCGACGCCACCAGGTCGGCGCCGCCCTGGTCGCCGCCCACGGCGCCCACGAGCGCGACGTCCGCGCCGAGCAGCGCCGCGGCGACGGCCTGGTTGGCGCCCTTGCCACCCGCCGCGGTCGACCGGCCGTGCGCGTGGATCGTGTGCCCCGCCGCGGGCAGCCGATCCACCCGGAACGTGCGGTCCACGTTGAGCGAGCCCACGACGACGACCCGCGCGGTCATCCCTTCAGCCCCGTCGTCGACAGCGACTCGGTGTACTGCTTCTGGAAGAACAGCAGCAGGACCATCGGGATGATCGTCAGCACGAACGAGCCGGCGAGGATCTGGCCGAGGTCGACGGTGAACAGCGTGCTGAGGTTGGCCAGCGCGATCGGCGCGAGCTGGCGTTCCGGCGAGGTCCCGATGAGCAGCGGCCAGAGGTAGGCCTGCCACTGCGACAGGAACAGCATCATGCCGGCGCCGATGAGCGCGGGCTTCGACAGCGGCAGGACGATGCGCCACAGGGTCGCCAGGCGGCCGAGCCCGTCGACCTCGGCGGCCTCGAGCAGCTCCGCCGGTATGCCCAGGAAGAACTGCCGCAGCACGAAGATCGCGAAGCCGTTGGCCAGCGCGGGCAGCACCAGGCCGGCGTAGGAGTCGCTCAGGTTCCAGTCCTGGAACAGGCCCGACAGCGGGATCGCGATGGCGTCGAACGGGATCATCGCCACCAGGACGATGAAGGTGAACACGGCGCCTCGGCCGGGGAAGTCGATCGTGGCCAAGGCGTACGCCGCCGGCACCGCGATGGCCAGGCCGAGGGCGATGGTGAGGCCGGCCACCAGGAAGCTGTTGAACAGGCCGGTGAGGAACGGCCCGGACAGCAGCCCGGAGTAGTTCGTGAGGTCGCCGCCCACCGGCACGAACGCCAGCCACGACAACGGCGTCATGTGGTCGACGTAGCTGTTGCCCGGCCGGGTGGACGAGACGAACACCCACCACACCGGCAGGAAGACCGCGAGGGCGGCGAGGACCGCCGCGGTCGTGAGGACGGCGGTCCCGCCGCGCGAGCGCCTCATGACCGATCCTCCCTGAGCAGCCGGAACTGGACGGCCACGATGACGGCGAGCAGCAGCATGAGGATGACGACCTCCGCCTGGCCGACGCCCACGTCGCCGAGCAGGTAGGTCCGGTTGTAGATGTCGAACATGATCAGGTTCGTCGACCCGTTCGGGCCGCCCTTCGTCAGGATCTGCACGGGCGCGAACAGCAGGAACGACCCGACCGTGCATGCGATCAGGACGAACGCCATCGGCCGCTTGAGCAGCGGGAGCGTGATCGAGAACAGCCGGCGCCACCACCCCGCGCCGTCGATCGCCGCCGCCTCGTACAGGGCGTCGGGGATGTCCTTCAGCCCCGCGATCACGAAGATCATCCAGTAGCCGAGGGCGCCCCAGGTGACCATGATGCCGATCGAGAACGCCGCTTGGCTCGCCGAGGTCAGGAACGGCTGCGGCGGCAGGCCCACGACCGCCAGCAGCGCGTTGACCAGGCCGTCCGGCTGCAGCGCCGTGCTCCAGATGAGCGCGACCACCGCACCCGGCACGGCGGCCGGGACGAAGATCATCGAGCGCCAGAGGCCGACCAGCGGCAGCCGCTGCGCCGTGATCAGCGCCAGCGCCGTCGACAGCACCACGATCGCGGGGTTGAGGACGAGGTTGAAGACCAGCGTGACCACCAGCACGGAGTGGAACCCGGGGTCGGTGAGCAGGTACGTGTAGTTCGCCAGTCCGTCGAACTCCGACGCACCGGTCGCCAGCGAGACGTGCCGGAAGCTCTGGCTCACCGCGCTGATCATCGGCACCACCCGCATCAGCACCAGCGCGATGAGCGCGGGGCTGAGCATGGCGACGGCGACGAGGGTGGAGCGCGCCTTTCGCCGCGTCGCCGTCGCCCGGTACATCACCGCAGGCGCTCGATCTGCGCGCCGATCTCCTCGTCGGCCTGCGCGGCGCGCTCGGCCGGATCGGCGCCGTTGCGGATGTCGGAGAACAACTGCCCGGCGCCCGGCTCGAACACGCTGTAGCCGACGACGGCCGGGCGGTGCACGGCGTTGTTCTCCAGCTGGTACTGCAGGATCGCCCCGAACCCGGCCGTCGCCGCGCCCGCCGACGCCTCGACGCCCTCGACGTAGGTCGCGAAGGCCTCCGTGTTCGTGGGCGTGATGCCGGCCACCTCGGCCGACTGGGCGTTGCCGGTCGGGTCGATCGTCATGTAGCGCAGGAACTCCTTGGCGGCCTCGAGGTGCTCGGACTTCGACGAGATGCCCACCGCCCACGAATCCGTGGACGTCGCCGGCTCACCGCCCTCGAAGTAGGGCGCCGGCGCGACGCCGTAGTTGATGCCGCCGGCGTTGGCCACGCTCACGCCCCACGGGCCGGAGATGATGAAGGCGGCCTTGCCCTCCTGGAACAGCGCGCCGTTCTTGTCGTTGGTGATGCCGCGCGGCGAGAGCCCGTCCTCGAAGAGGCCGTAGTACCAGGTCAGGGCGCGCTGCCAGCCGTCGCCGGAGAAGTCCACCACGCCGTCGGCGTCGATGCCGTCGCCGCCGCCGGCGGAAACGCCCATCATCTGCAGCTGGTAGTAGGTGTCCCACTGGTCGAACAGCAGCGGGTACTCGGCCGCGCCGGCGCTCTGCACGGCCCGCGCCGCCTCGGTCAGCTGCTCGTACGTCCACGGCGCGGCGGGATCGCCGGACGGCGGCTCGACACCGGCCGCGGCGAGGACGTCGGTGTTGTAGTAGAGGAACTGCGAGGTGGTCCAGGGCGCGAGCGCGAGCAGCTTCCCGTCCACCTCGCGCGCGGTGACCATGCTCTCGCTGACGGCGGCGGCGATCGCGTCCTCGCGCAGGTCGCTGATGTCGGCGAGGAAGCCCCGGTTGTTCCAGTCCAGCGCGGCCCCGCCGGCGTCGACGACCATGAGGTCGATCCCGTCGCCGCCGGCGCCCATCCGCTGGTTGATGGTGCTCGTGTACTGCGCGTAGGGGATGTTGAGCTGCTTGACGGTGATGTCCGGGTGCAGCTCCTCGAACCCCTCGATCACCCTGGCCCAGGTCTCGGCCGGGTCGGCGTTCGCGAAGGTCAGGGTGATCTCCCCGCCGTCGCCGCCGCCCGAGTCGTCCGTCGATGACCCGCCGCAGCCGGCCAGCGCCAGCACGCCGGCGCCGATCGCCGCCGCGAACGGGAGGATCCGGATCGTTCCCATGGCGTTTCTCCTCTTCGAGCGATGCAGGGATGGAGGTCAGGCGGTCGTGGCGGCGGGCCGGGCCGCGGCGAGGATGCGGTGCACGATCTCCTCGGTGACGCGCGGCACGTCCAGGTCGACGACCACCTCGTGCGGCCCCGCCGGGTCGGAGGCGAACCGGGTCGTGCCCGCGCCGTCGCCGTCGGTCTCGACCGTGATCGTGCCGCGCTCGGTCGCGAAGAGGTCGGGCCGCGCGAGGGTGAGCACGGCGATGGGGTCGTGCGGCACGTTGTGGTCCTGGCCGGCGAAGGCCCAGAAGCGGCGCATCTCCGCGCCGATCAGCCCGCCGAACGCCCCGCGCGCGGAGATGGCGTCGAGCTCGGCCCGGCCGAGGCGGACGCGCTGGGTCTGGTCCAGGCCGACGGCGAGCAGGTCCAGGCCGGACGCGAAGACCTCGGCGGCCGCGGTGACGTCGCAGCGGACGTTGTGCTCGACGACGCCGGCCCGGAACTCCCCGCCCATCATGACGACGCGCTCGGTCTCGCGGTCCGGCCGGCGCAGCGCGACGGCGACGTTCGTGAGCGGCCCGATCGCGACGACGGTCGCACTGGCCGCGAGCTCGCCGGCGGCGTCCCGGCCGCCCGCATAGACCTGCTCGCCGAGGTCGGCGATGGTCGAGCCCTCGTGCCCCGGCCACCACACCGGCCGCCCGGACAGCGTCTCCGGCTCGCCCGGCGCGATCGGCGGCGCCGCCCGCCCCGCCGCGGCGAACACCTTCGCGACGATCCGGGCACGCAGCTCCACGTCGCCGTACACCGTCGTCACCGCGGCGACCTCCAGCTCGGGCGAGCCCAGCGCCATCGCGAGGGCGAGCAGGTCGTCGACGTCGGTGCCGATGTCGGTGTCGAGGGCGAAGGTGGAGCGAGCCGCCGAGCTGTCGTAGGTCATGGGTTCCCGTCTGTCGGTCGCGCGTCGTGTGGTCACGAGCGGTCGTCGTGGGCCTGTCGTCGACGCATGCTATTCGAGTAGACTCGCCGCCGCAAGCACGAATCTACTCGAATAGCGCAGCGCGAGTAGATGACCTGTGACGACGGACGATGGAGGTCATCCATGACACGTTTCGGCACACTCAGGCTGGCGGCCCTGCTGGGCGCCGGCGTCCTGCTCACGCCGCTGGGCACGGCGGCGGCGCAGGACGACGCGAGTCCGCGGCCGGCCCGCGACCGGCTCACCTGGGACCCGGGATCGCTGGCCTCGGTGTACCAGCCCGCGCCGGGGTTCTACTCCTACGCGCCGTCAGTCGTGCGCGACGGGGACACCGAGTGGATCTGGTCCTGCCACAACGACGAGTCCCGCGTGATCGAGGACCACATCTACCTCACCACGCGCGTCGACGGCGTCGTCACGCAGACGCGGTCGGTCCTGCACGCCTCGCCGGCGCCGGCCTGGGACAGCTTCCACACCTGCGACCCGAGCGTCGTCGCCGGGCGGTTCCACTACGGCGGGGTCCGCTACTCCTACGCGATGTTCTACCTGGGCAACGACGTCGACGCCAGCGCGCACAACCAGGTCGGCGTCGCGTTCGCGACCGATCCGGCCGGGCCCTGGGTCAAGTACCCCGAGCCGATCGTCACGTCGGACCGCGTCGACCAGTGGGGCGCCGGCCAGCCGACGGCCGTCTCGCTCGCCGGCGACTCCGGCCGGGTGCTGCTCGCCTACACCCGCGGCGACACGTCGACCCGCGCCTACGCCAGCGTCGTCGACCTCACGCAGGCGGAGCGGCTGCGGGTGAGCCCGCCCGTCCTGCTGCCCGCGGACGGACTCGTCGGCGCCGACGGAGCGCCGGACTACCTCAACGGGTTCGACCTCGCGCTCGACCGCACCGGACGCGACGTCGTGGTCGTCCGCGAGCAGCACCCCTACCCCATCGACAACCCGTGGTGGATCGGCCCGTCGGTGCAGGTCGCACGGATCAGTCTGCGGGACCTGCTCGCCGGCGCCGGCCGGTGGCAGCCCCTGGGCGAAATCGACCACGCGCTCACCGGGTTCACCCGCAACCACAACGCCGGGCTGGCGCGCACCTGGCACGGCCGGCTCGCCGACCCCAGCGGCGTCGAGGTGGTCTTCACGAGCTCCTGCTCCAGCCTGCCCACCATCGACGACCCCGACTGGAGCCAGGCCACCTGCGACTCGCTGTACTCCTACGACCTCTGGTCGATCACCGGACGGTGGACCGGGTCCGCGTCGTAGTCGGTCACGTCGTCGAGGCGGCCGCGGCGAGGATCACCCGGGTGACGTCGCCGGGATGCGTGATGGGCGTCAGGTGTCCGCCGCTGACCCTGGTCACATGAGCCCCGGCCCGGCTGGACATCTTCTCCTGCAGCGCGAGCGGGATCACCTTGTCCGACGTCCCGATGAGCGACCACGACGGGATCGTCCTCCACGCCGCTGGCCCGGAGGGCTCGGCGAACTGGGCGGCCGCCGCGGGTCGCTGGGTGGCGGCGAGGACGGCGGCCTCACTCGGCCTGACACCGTTGGCGAAGCATCGAGTGAAGCCCGGATAGGGCGGGTTCGCCTCCCAGCGCAGGTACAGCTCGACCCCGCCGTCGTAGGGCACGGGGTTGAGAGCGCTCTCGTCGATGCAGGAACCCGAGCTCGCCGCCAGCGCGCCGAGGACCTCGCCCTCGTCGGGCATGAAGCTGTCGATGTAGACGAGCGCCTTGACGTTCGTGTTGCCCACCGCGGCGTTCGTGGTGACGAAACCTCCATACGAGTGCGCGACGAGCACGATCGGGCCCGGGATCGTCTCGAGGTAACCGGCGAGATACGCCGCGTCGGCGGCCGGTCCGCGCAACAGGTTGGGTGGAGCGACGGCGGTGAAGCCCCTGTCCCGCAGCCGCTCGATCACGCCGGTCCACGACGAGCCGTCGGCCCAGTCGCCGTGCACGAGCACGATCGTCGGCCGGGGATCTCCGCCGGCCCGCACGTTGGTGCCCGCATGCCCGCCGGCGCCGAGCGAGAGCATCGCGACGAGGGCGAGAACGGGCGTGATCAGGAGCGCGCGCCGGCGGCGCGGCGCCGATTCGTGGTTGGACATCGAAGCCTCCGATCGGAGTGGTTGTCGCGTCGGCCGTGGGTACTGGCGGCGGGTGGGACCAGCCGCGGTCTGCTTGACGCAACCCCCGGAGGAGCCGTCTGAAACCCGGTCTCCCAGCTCTTACCTCGCGGCTCGGCCAGTGCCCACGCGGACGGATCGAGCGGACCGGAACGTCGTCCCGCTCACCGATGAGACCGGACAGGCGTGCCGAATGTGACAGCCGAGGCGGCCCGCGCTGTCACGCTTCGGGCGGGCCGTCCGGTCTGAGGAGTGACCGGACGGCGAGCGTCGCCCTCCGGCTGCACTGGAGGTGCGAGATGAAGATCGTCGTCATCGGTGGCAGCGGGCTGATCGGCTCGACCGTCGTCGCTCGCCTGCGTGAGCACGGCCACGAGGCCGTTCCCGCGTCGCCGAACACCGGCGTCGACACCCTCACCGGACAGGGGTTGGCCGAGGTGCTGACCGGCGCGGCGGTGGTGGTCGACGTGTCCAACTCACCGTCGTTCGAGGACGACGCGGTGCTGCGGTTCTTCCAGACGTCGACGCGGAACCTGCTGGCCGCCGAGGCCGAGGCGCGGGTGGGGCACCACGTCGCGCTGTCGATCGTCGGCGCCGGCGAGTTGCCCGACAGCGGCTATCTGCGGGCCAAGGTGGCGCAGGAGTCGCTCATCGAGGCCGGGCCGATCCCGTACTCGATCGTGCGCTCCACGCAGTTCTTCGAGTTCGTGAAGAGCATCGTCGACGGCTTCACCGTCGAGACCACGGTGCGGGTGCCGCACGTGCTGTTCCAGCCGATCGCCGCCGCCGACGCCGCCGGGGTCGTCGGCCGCACGGCCGTGGGCGAGCCGTTGAACGGGCGGATCGAGATCGGCGGGCCGGAGCGGTTCCGGTTCGACGACTTCGTCCGCGACGGCCTGGCCGCGCGGAGTGATCCCCGCACGGTGGTCACCGATCCGCACGCCCGCTACTTCGGCACCGAGCTCGATGAGCGATCGCTCGTCCCCGATGCCGGCGCAACGCTCGGCGGGACCCGGTTCGCCGACTGGGTGGGCATGACGACGGCGCCCGCGCGGTGACGCGCCCGGGGTCTTGCCCGGGGCGATCGTGAGTGCGATCCTGAGGCATCGACTCCGGCCGGGCCCGCGCGCCCTTCCGGCCGGGTTCTTCGGCCGCAGGAGGACGTCGTGGAACCAGGGTCGCTCCCGCCGCGATGGCTTCGAGGGCGCGACCAGGAGTGCCGGGAACTCATCGAGCTGGTGCGCGCGGCCCGTTCGGGTCACAGCGGCGTGCTCATGGTGCAGGGCGAGGCCGGCATCGGCAAGACCGCCCTGCTGGACTATCTCGTCGACGCCGCGTCGGAGTGCCGGGTGCTGCGAGCCGCCGGTGTCGAGTCCGAGATCGAGCTGGCCCACGCCGGTCTCCATCAGTTGTGCCGTCCACTCCTGGACGAGTTCGGCGGGCTGGACCGGCTGCCGCCGCCGCAGGCCGAGGCGCTGGGCACGGCGTTCGGGCTGCGGAGCGGCCGGCCGCCGGACCGCTTCCTCGTCGGGCTCGCCGTCCTGACGCTCCTGTCGGAGCATGCCGACGACCGGCCCCTGATCTGCCTGATCGACGACGCGCAGTGGCTGGACCGGGCGTCGGCCGAGGTGCTGGCGTTCGTCGCCCGCCGGCTGGCCGCGGACGCGATCGCCATGGTGTTCGCCGCCCGCACGACCGACGACGACCACGCCTGGGCCGGCCTGCAGCGCCTGACGGTGCGCGGACTGCGCGAGCCCGACGCCGCGGCCGTGCTGGAGTCCGTGGTCACCTCGCCGCTGGACACGCGCGTGCGCGACCGGATCCTGGCCGAGACGCGCGGCAACCCGCTGGCGTTGCTGGAGCTGCCGCGGTGGATGTCGCCGGCCGAGCTGACGTTCGGCCCGGGACCGCCGGCCGCCGGGACGGTGACCAGCCGCATCGAGGACGGTTTCCGCCGCCGGCTGGACACCCTGCCCGACGACACCCGCAGGCTGCTGCTGATCGCGGCGACCGAGCCATTGGGCGACGTCGGCCTGCTCCGGCACGCGGCCGAGCGCCTCGGCATCGGCATGGACTCCGCCGCCGCGGCCGAGGGCGCCGGACTGATCGAGGTGTGGGACACCGTGCGGTTCCGGCACCCCCTCGTACGCTCCGCCGTCTACCGGTCCGCGGCCTCGCCCGACCGCCGGGCGGCGCACCGTGTGCTCGCCGACGTCACCGACCACGACCGTGACCCGGACCGGCGGGCCTGGCACCGCGCGCACGCCGCCACCGGCCCGGACGAGGACGTGGCCGCGGAGCTGGAGGCGTCCGCCGACCGTGCCCTGGCCCACGGCGGGCTGGCCGCCGGCGCCGCGCTGCTCGAACGGGCGGCCCGGCTCACCCCCGACGAGGCCGGCCGGGTCGAGCGCGAGCTCAAGGCCGCCCAGACCATGCTCCACGCCGGGGCCGTCGAGGACACGCTGCGCCTGCTCGGGCTGCTCGATCACCGGAGCCTGACCGAGCTGCAGCGTGCACGCGCCGAGGTGCTCCGTGCCCACATCGCCTTCGCCTCCAGCCGTGGCCATGAGGCCGTACGCCTGCTGCTGGCCGCCGCCCGCCGGCTGGAGCCGCTCGACCTGGAGCTGGCGCGCGACACCTACGTCAGCGCGCTCGAGGCCACGCTGTTCGCAGGGCTGCGGCTGGGCGAGCCGGCCGCCGTCGAGGTGGCACAGGCGGCTCGGGCCGCGCCGCTGCCGCTCCGCGAGCGCCGGGGCGATCTGTTCCTCCAGGCGATCGCCGTGCTCCAGGAGGACGGCTTCGTCGCGGCGGTGCCACTGATGCAGCGCGTCGTCAACGCGTTCGACACCGACGACACCGCCGTCGACGAGGCGCTGCGGTCGCTGGCGTTCGCGAGCGAGATCGCCGTCGACCTGTGGGACCTGCGACGGTGGGCGTCGCTGTGCCAGCGCCACATCGGGCTCGCCCGCGAGTCCGGCGCCTTGAGCGCGCTGCAGCTCGCTCTGAACAGCGTCATCTACACCAAGGTCTTCGCCGGCGATCTCACCACCGCCGCGGCGCTGCTCGACGAGGCCACGGCGCTGGCCGAGGTCGCCGGCGTCACCAGCCATCCGTACGGCGCGATCGCCCTGGCGGCGTTCCGCGGCGACCAGGACCATGCGGGCCCGCTGATCGCCGTGGCGAGATCGGACGCCCTCGCCCGCGGCGAGAAGATGGTGGTGGCGCTCACCCACTGGGCCGAAGCGGTGCTGTGCAACGGCAACGGCGACTACCCGGCCGCGCTCGCCCACTGTCGCGCACTGCTCGAGCCGGCCGACCACGACGGACGGGTGTCGCTGCCGCCCACGGGGATCCAGCCGAGCACCTGGGCGCTGGCCGAGCTGGTCGAGGCGGCCATCCGCTGCGACGATCCCGCGACGGCGTCCGCCGCGGCCGAGCGGCTCGCCGAGGTGGCCGCGGCCAGCGGCACGGACTGGGCGCTCGGCGTGTCGGCACGGTGCGCAGCCCAGCTCGACGAGCGCCGCGCCGAAGGTCTCTACCGCGAGGCGATCGACCGGCTCGAGCGCGACGGCGCCCGGGTGGACCTGGCGCGGGCGCAGCTGCTGCACGGCGAGTGGCTGCGCCGGTCGGGCCGCCGCAACGACGCGCGGTCGTTCCTGCGGCCCGCGCACACCTCGCTGGCGGCCATGGGCGTCCAGGCCTTCGCCGAACGCGCCCGCCGGGAGCTGGCCGCCACCGGCGAGACGGTGCGCAGGCGCGCACCGGAGACGCGCAAGGAGCTCACCGCTCAGGAGCTGCACATCGCCCGGCTGGCGGCCGAGGGCCGCACCAATCCGGAGATCGGCGCGGAGCTCTACCTCAGCCGCCACACGGTGGAATGGCATCTGCGGAAGGTGTTCGCGAAGCTGGACATCACCAGCCGGCGTCAGCTGCGCGATGCCCTGCGGCGGCCGGCCGGCTGACCTCGAACGCCTTGCGGAGCACGTGCACGGCCTGCTCGATCGCGGCGGTCGCGGCGGCGGTCTCCCGAACGGGGTCGAGCATCATGAAGTCGTGCAGGATGCCGTTGTAGCGGACGGTGGTGGTGCGCACCCCCGCCTCGATCAGCCGGCGCGCGTACGCCTCGCCCTCGTCGCGGAGCACGTCGTTCTCGCCGACGACGACGAACGCCTCCGGCAGCCCGGCGAGCTCGTCGAGGCCGGCCCGCAGTGGCGAGACGGTGCTCTCGCCGCGCTTGGTCTCGTCGGGCAGATACGCGTCCCAGAACCAGGCCATGCCCTTCGCGGTGAGGAAGGGGCCGTCGGCGAACTCGCGGTAGGAGCCGGTGTCCTGCCCGGCGTCGGTCACCGGGTAGTACAACGACTGGTGCACGAACGTCACGTCTCCGCGCCGCTTGGCGAGGATCGTCAGCGCCGCGGCCATGTTGCCGCCGACCGAGTCCCCCGCGACCGCGAGCCGATCCACGTCCAGGCCGTGCGACCTCCCGTGCTGGACGATCCACCTGGCCGTCGCGTACGCCTGCTCGATCGCCACGGGGTAGCGGGCCTCCGGTGAGCGGTCGTACTCGACGAACGCGACGGCGGCGTTCGCGCCGACGGCCAGCTCGCGGACCAGGCGGTCGTGCGTGCCGGCGTTGCCGAGGATCCAGCCGCCGCCGTGGAGGTACAGGATCACGGGCAGCGGCGCGCCGAGCGCGCGATGTCTGACGATGCGCACGCGCACGTCGCCGACCTGTGCGGGGACAGTGATCCAGTGGTCGTCGACGTCGGGCTTTTCGATCGGCTCGGCCTGGAGGTCGTCGAGCACCTTGCGGGCGCCTGCCGGGCCGAGCTCGTACAGGAACGGCGGGCGCGCCGTCGCCTCCGCGAGGGCCTGCGCCGCCGGCTCAAGAACGTGAGTGTTCATGCTGGGCTCCTGTCTGAGGGCTACGTCACCTGGACCGGACAGGCGGCCTCCGTTGTGACAGCCCGCGTCGCCACGGACTCGACCACGGACCTGGCCACGGACTCTCATCGGCGCGATGTCGCCCTGCGAACGCGAGGGTGATGCCACCGGCGCCGCCGGCGCATGGATCCGTCGAACCGTGGAGGCGGTCATGAACACGGATCTGCTGGACCCCCCGCTGGACCAGGCCACATCGATCTTCGCAACGGCCCGGCCCCAGCTCCTGGCCATCGCCAATCGGATCCTCCACGACGAGGGAGAGGCCGAGGACGTCGTGCAGGACGCCTGGTTCCGGTGGCGGCGCACCGACCGGTCGGCGGTCAACGACCCGCGTGCCTTCCTCGCCACCACGACCGTCCGGCTCGCGCTCAACGCCGCCCAGTGTGCCCGCCGGCGGCACGAAGCCCCGGCGACGAGCCGGTTCGCCGAGCCGGTCGACGGCGGTCCCGGGCCCGAGGCCCAGACGGTGTACCGCGACGCCGTCGAGGCGGCGATCACGCTGCTCATGGAGCGGCTCACGCCGCACGAGCGCGCCACCTACCTGCTGCGCGAAGGGTTCGGCTACCCGTACCGGCGCATCGCCGAGGTTCTTCGCCTGCAGGTCGCGCACACCCGCCAGCTCGCGCGGCGAGCACAGCAACGGCTGGCGTCGGACCGCCGCGTGCCCGTGGACGCGGCCGCGCGGCGCCGCCTGCTCGAGGCGTTCCTCGCGGCCGCCCGGACCGGCGACCTCGCCGGCCTGGAGCGGCTGCTCGCACGGACGGAGCCGCACCCATGGAGCTGACCACCCGTCCTGAGAGCGGGACGCAGATGCGGCCGACGCAGCTCGATCAGCGCATCGACACCGGGGCCACGACGGTACTGGCGAGTGCGTGGCCACACCTGAGCGCCATCGCCGGCCGGCTCGCCGACGGCACCCGCGCCGACAGCGAGCGCATCATCCGCGACGCCTGGCGGCGGTGGTCGGTCGACGCGGACTCGACGCGGTCCGGCCTGCCGGGACGGTTCGCGAACGCCGGTGACCGGATCGCCGTCGAGATCATCGCGGCCGCCCACCGACGCACCGAGCACCCGGCCCGTGAACGCGCCGGCCGTACGGCCGAGCCCGGCGCCGGCTCCGCGAGCGAGACCGAACGCACGCAGGCCGCCGAGCTCGCCGTCCTCGTCCTTCGCGCACAACTGACGCCGGCCGCGCAGCTGGTCTTCGTCGCCCGCAAGGCGTTCGCCTGTCCCGCGGGCGGGCTGCGGAGGATCCTGCGCTCGGGCGCGATCGCTCTCGGTGACCCCGGCCGGCCGGCCCGCACACGTAGGGACGACTGGCCGCGCCGGCGGGCCCGGCCCATGGGGTTCCGGCCCATCGCGCGAGCGTTCCGCGCCGCCGCCCGCAGCGCCAACCTCGCCGACATCGAAGACCTCCTGGGCGCGGACCTGGTGGACCGACCGGCTCTCTGGCGCCGGTTGTCACGTCCGGCGCCGGCTACCCGGTCTATCCCGTGACCAGTGTGACCGCTACGAGAAAGGGAAGTCCGATGACCGGGAAGAGAGTGACCGTCGTCCTCGTCCACGGCGCGTTCGCCGAGTCCGCGAGCTGGGCCGGCGTCGTGGAGAGCCTGCAGGAGCGCGGGCTCGACGTCGTCGCGGCCGCGAACCCGCTGCGCAGCCTGCACGGCGACGCCACCTACGTCCGTGACGTGATCGACGGCGTCAACGGGCCGGTGGTGCTCGTCGGCCACTCCTACGGCGGCATGGTGATCACCGAGGCCGCCGCCGGGCACCGAGCGGTCAGCGCCCTCGTCTACGTCTGCGCCTTCGCGCCGGACCACGGCGAGAACGCCTTCGGACTGTCCACCAAGTTCCCCGGCAGCACGCTCGGCGAGGCGATCGCGGGTCACCCGGTCTCGACTGGCGGCAACGAGCTCACCATCCGGCCCGACGTCTTCCACCACCAGTTCGCCGCGGACGTCTCCCCCGCCCAGGCCGCGATCATGAGCGCGACCCAGCGGCCGGTCACCGAGCTCGCCCTCACCACCGGACTGCCGACGGACATGCCGGCCTGGCGCACCATCCCGTCGTGGTTCGTCTTCAGCGACCAGGACCTCAACATCCCGGTCGCTCTCCACCGCTACATGGCCGAGCGGGCCGGGGCCAAGACCATCCGCGAGATGGCGGGTGCCTCCCATGCCCTCAGCGTCTCCCAGCCCGACGCCGTCGCGGCGACGATCCTCGAGGCCGTCGACGCGGTCGCGGCGTCATGAAGATCGTGGTGGTCGGTGGCACCGGCCTGATCGGCTCGGCGGTCGTCCGCGGGCTGCGCCGGCACGGCCATGAGGTCGTCCCGGCGTCGCCGACGACCGGAGTCGACACGCTCACCCGGCGGGGCCTGTCCGAGGCGCTCACCGGCACCTCGGTCGTGGTCGACGTCTCGGACTCCCCGTCCGTCGAGGACGACATCGCCCTGCGCTTCTTCGAGACCTCCACACGGCACCTGCTCGACGCGGAGGCCGGCGCGGGCGTCAGACACCACGTCGCCCTCTCGGTGGTGGGAGCGGACCGCCTGCCCGACCTCGGCTACTTCCGCGCCAAGCTGGTGCAGGAGAACCTCGTCGCACGCTCGCCGATCCCGTTCACCCTGGTCCGGGCCACGCAGTTCTACGAGTTCCTCATGCGCATCGCCGACGCCGCCACCGACGGGGACGCCGCCCGGCTCGCTCCCGTGCTCGTCCAGCCCATCGCGGCCGACGACGTCGCCGACGTGCTCGGCCGGATCGCGGTGGACCCGGCGGCGAACGCCGTCGTCGAGATCGCCGGTCCGGAGCGGCTGCGGTTCGACTCCCTCGTCTGGGACGAACTGTCCGCTCGCGACGATCCCCGCACGGTCGTCACCGACGAGCGAGCACGCCTCTTCGGCGCCGTGCTGAGCGAGCGGTCGCTCCTGCCCGGCGACGAGGCGTGGCTGGCGCCCACGCGGTTCGCGGACTGGCTCCTGCACCGGCGGACGACGGCGGCGCCGGCTTCGGTGCCGGCGTCGGCCGACCTGGCCGGCCTCGGCCGCGAGCTCGCGGCCGAAACCGCGTTGGGCGAGGCGAGTCGCCTGGAGGACGCCATGCGCGAGCCGGTTGAGAACTGGCGGTTCGACCCGGCCGAGGCCCAGTGGTACGAGGCGGTGCTCCACGACCTCCGCGACGCCGTCGAGCGCGGGCGCGCCCGGCCGGACGCCACGGCCTGGACCTAGTCCGCAATCCGCGTCCCGTCGCCGTCGCGGGCGGCGAGGAGGTCGCGGTAGTCCGCGCTGCGGGCGAGCAGCTCCTCGTGCGTCCCGGTGTCGGTCACGCGCCCGCCGTCGAGGAGGACGACCCGGTCGGCGGCGCGGATCGTGGAGAGCCGGTGGGCGATCGCGAGCACGGTGCGGCCCGTGCTGGCGGCGGCCACGGCCTGCTGCACGATCCGCTCGTTCTCCGCGTCCAGGCTGGACACCGCCTCGTCCAGCACAACGACGGGCGCGTCCTTGACCAGCGCGCGAGCGATCGCGATCCGCTGCCGCTGCCCGCCGGACAGCTGTGCGCCGTGCTCGCCGCACGGCGTGTCGTAGCCGTCGGGCAGTTGGGCGATGAACTCGTGCGCCGCGGCCTGCCGGGCGGCACGCTCGACGTCGGCGTCGGTGGCGTCCGGGCGGGCCAGCCGGATGTTCTCCCGGACGGAGACGTTGAACAGGTATGCGTCCTGCGGCACCAGCGTGACCAGCCGGCGCAGCGTGTCCACGCCGTACGAGCGCACGTCGGTGCCGCCGACCGCGACCGTGCCGCCGGTCACGTCCCAGAATCGCAGCAGCAGGCTCGCGCACGTGCTCTTGCCCGCGCCGGACCGGCCCACCAGGGCGACGGTCTCGCCGGGCCGGATCTCGAAGCTCAGCCCGCGCAACACCTCGGGGCCGTCGTCGGCGTAGCGGAACCGCACGTCGTCGAAGCGGACGCCGGGCACGCCCCGCGGCGCCGGCGCCGAACCCGTGTCCGGGACCTGGTCGGGGTAGCCGACGATGGTCAGCACCCGGGCCGCGGCGGCCCGGACGTCGCCCAGGGTGCGGGCGGTCGCCGACACGACGGCGATCGGCGCCACCGCCGCCACCGCCAGCACGACCACCGTCGGCAGCCAGGCCGGTGCGAGGTGCCCGTCGTGGAAGCGGACGACGGCGACCAGCACGGTCGCGGCGGCGCCGAGCGCCAGCAGCAGGTCGGTGGCGACCTGTTCGGCCGCCGAGCGAACGGCGTAGCTGCGCCCCGCCGCCTGGAACGACCGCATCCGCCGCAGCAGCCGGTCGCGGTGGGTGCGCGTCGCGCCGAACACCGTCAGCTCACGCAGGCCCTGGATGCCGTCCAAGGTGTCCGCACCGAGCGTGCCCAGCTGCTCCCGCAGCCGCCGGCCCTGCGCGCCCGCCCGCTTCGCCAGCGCGAACGGGATGATCGCCACCAGCGCCATCACGACGGCGGTGACCACCGCGACCGGGACGTCGACCACGCCGATGACAACCACGGACGACACCGACACGAGCACTGCGCCGAGGTAGTCGCCGGCGGTGTGGGCGAAGAACAGCTCGGTGGCGTTGACGTCGCCGATCGCGGTGCTGGTGAGGTCGCCGGTGCGACGGCCGAGCAGCGTCCGCGGCGTCGCCCGCTCGAGGCCGTCGTAGACGCGCACCCTCAGGTCCCGCATCAGCGCGAACGCCCAGTCGTGCCCGACGTCGCTCTGCCACCAAGCCGCGAGCGCGGCGCCGGCCGAGGCGGCGACGAACCAGCCGAAGACGCCGGCCAGGCCGGACCAGGAGTCACCGGCGAGCACGGAGCCGGCCAGCCAGGCGCCGAGGCTCGCCGCGGTGATGCCGAGCCCGGCGAACAGGATGCCGGAGAGCACCACGCGCGCGAAGCGGAGCCTGTCGGCGAGCAGGTAGGGCAGCAGGCCGCGCAGCGGCGCGGGGTGGGTG
>NZ_POTW01000139.1 GCF_003236295.1 Jiangella anatolica | reverse complement strand
GTTCTGGTGCAGGGGGCGGGGGGTGGGGTGGCGACGGCGCTGGTGGCGCTCGGCGCGGCCGCCGGCGCCCGCATGTGGGTGACGTCGCGGTCGCCGGAGAAGGCCTCGCGTGCGCTGGAGCTGGGCGCGGAGCGGGTGTTCGGCAGCGGCGAGCGGCTGCCCGATCGGGTCGACGCCGTCATGGAGACGGTGGGAGCGGCGACGTGGACGCACTCGCTGCGGTCGCTGCGGCCCGGCGGCGTGCTGGTCGTGTCCGGCGCGACGTCGGGGTACACCGCCGAGACGGAGCTGAACCGGGTGTTCTTCCTGCAGCTGCGGGTCCTCGGCTCGACCATGGGCAGCCGCGACGAGCTGACGCGGCTGGTCGCCTTCCTGGACCGGACCGGCCTGCGTCCGCCCATCCACACCGTGCTGCCCTTGTCCGAAGCCCGCGATGGGTTCGCCCTGATGGAGCGCGGCGACGTCGTCGGCAAGGTCGTCTTCACCCCCTGAACTCCCATGATCATCAACCTTTTGTGTCGCCTGAGCAGCGCAAAAGGTTGATGATCATGGGCTGACGTTGACACGTCGCGCGGTCGGGCCGGCCGTACGCGGCGGGGGATCACGCCGTGCTCGGCGCGCGGGGATCACCCGGCGCGTGGCGCTTGGCACGCTCCAGCGTTGCCCTTGGCACGCTGTGGGTCACCTGACGCGCCCGAAATGCCGCGATTGTGGAGCGCCCCGGCGTGCCAAGGGCGGCTCGGCCGATCAGGTGACGTGGCGGAGGTAGCGGCCGGGCGCGTCGAGGAAGGCGCGCCAGTGGCGGACGAGTTCGAGGTCGGCCCAGGCGACCTCGCGCAGGCCCCACTCGCCGGCCTCGAGGATCGTGGCGCCGGGGAGGGCGGCGACCAGCGGCGAGTGCGTCGCCACCAGCACCTGGCCGCCCGCCGCAACGATCTCCGTCAGCGCACCGACGAGCGCGAGGCAGCTACTGAAGGAGAGCGCCGACTCCGGCTCGTCCAGGCAGTAGAAGCCCGGCCGCTGGAATCGGTGCCGCAGCACGGCGAGGAAGGACTCGCCGTGGCTCAGCTCGTGGAAGACCGGGTCGCGGCTGTGCCAGCTCGGGTTGGCCTCGAGGTAGCTGAAGAACCCGTGCATGGTCTCGGCACGTAGGAAGAACCCGTCCTTCGGCGCGCCCGGCCCGCGGGTCAGCCGCAGCGCGCTCGACAGCTCCGACTCGCTGGCGCGGGTGGAGTGCCGGGCGCCGGTGGAGCCGCCCTCCGGCGAGAAGCCGTAGGCCAGCGCGACACCCTCGACCAGGGTGGACTTGCCACTGCCGTTCTCGCCGACGAGGACGGTGAGCGGCGCGAGGTCGAGCCCGCCGGACACCAGCTGGCGCACCGGCGGCAGCGTCCACGGCCAGCGGCCGAGGTCGGGGGAGAAGTCGTCGGGCGGGTCGAACTCCACCCGCCGCACCGGCCGCCGGTCGAGCAGGTTCACGACGAGGCGCGGGGCGCCCGGCGGTCCTTCACCGGCGTGCGCGGCGGTTCGACGCCCAGCCAGGAGTACCAGCCGCCGTTGAGGACGAGGTAGGCGAGCAGTCCGTAGCCGGTCTGGTCCGGGTGCAGGTCGTCGTCGGCGCGGGCGGTCTGCCAGGCGGCCTTCGCCGTCAGCGGGCCGAACGTCGAGATGTACGGGACGTCGCGGCGTTCGCACGTGCCGGCCCAGGCGGCGTCGAGCTCGCCGATCCGCTCCAGCATCGTCTCGTCGCCCACCGGGGGCGGGCCGACGACCAGGGCGGGGACGCTCAGGGAGGACAGCCCGAACTCCAGCGCCGCCGCCGAACGGGCCACCGGCACGCCGCGGGCCGCGTCGCCGATGCCGCCGGCGAGCACGACCCGGTGCTCGTCGCCGCGGGCGAAGCGGGGTGCGCACTCCATCGGCATCCGCACGACGACCTCTTCGGTGCCCTCGCCGCGCACACCCAGCGGATACGCCGTCAGCGCGACGCCAGTGGACGCCGGCGTGCGGGCGGCCACCCGGCCGACCCAGCCGAGCGCCTTCGGGTCACCGACGCCGGCGACGAAGGAGTCGCCGAAGACGCAGACCCGGACGTCGCGGGTGTCGGCCACTCAGCCGTCCTCGTCCTCGTCGTCGGCCCGGGCCAGCCAGGTGGCCAGCCGCTCGACCGGCGTCTCGAACTCGGGGTTCTCGTCGACGAAGTCGCGCAGCCGCCCGGCCAGCCAGCCCAGGGTGACCTGCTCGTCACCCCGGCGCTGGGCCAGCTCCTCGAGGCCGCGGTCGGTGAAGTACATCAGGCGAACGCGGCGTCGTGCAGCGCCTTCTGCTGCTCGATGTGGACCTGGTGGTTGCCCACCGCCGGCGACGTGCTGGCCGGCCGGGTGACCGGCGTCAACGCAATGCCGTCGGGCAGCCGCGGCGCCAGGTACAGCGCCATGAACGGCCACGGGCCCATGTTCTCGGGCTCGTCCTGGACCCAGCGGATCTCGCGCAGGTTCGGGTAGGAGGCCAACGCCGTCGCGATCTCCTGCGCCGGCAGCGGGTACAGCTGCTCGACCGGGACGATCGCGGTGTGGTCGTCCGAGCGCTTGCCCCGCTCGGCCAGCAGCTCCCAGGTGATCTTGCCGCTGCACAGCAGCGCGCGGTCGACCTTCGCCGCGTCCAGCGGCTCCGGGTCGGGCAGCACCGGCCGGAACGTCGTGGTGCCGGTGAAGTCGTCCGGCGCCGACACCGCGCGCTTGTTGCGCAGCATGGACTTCGGCGTGAAGATCACCAGCGGCTGGTGGCTGGCGCCGAGCGCCTGCGAGCGCAGCAGGTGGAAGTGCGAGGCCGGGGTGGACGGCTGGGCGACGCGGAACGCGTCCTCGGCGCCCATGAGCAGGAATCGCTCCATCCGCGCCGACGAGTGGTCCGCGCCCTGGCCCTCGTAGCCGTGCGGCAGCAGCAGTACGACGCCGGAGTACTGGCCCCACTTGGCCTCACCGGCGGTGATGAACTCGTCGATGATGGTCTGCGCGCCGTTGGCGAAGTCGCCGAACTGCGCCTCCCAGAGCACCAGCGCATCGGGCCTGGCGACGGAGTAGCCGTACTCGAAGCCCATGGCCGCGAACTCCGACAGCAGGGAGTCGTAGGCGTAGAACTTCGCCTGGGTGTCGTCGAGGTGCTGCAGCGGGAGGTACGACTCGCCGGTCCTGCGGTCGACGATCGACGCGAACCGCTGGACGAAGGTGCCGCGGCGGGAGTCCTGGCCGGCCAGCCGTACCGGGCGGCCGTCGAGCAGCAGCGCCCCGAACGCGGTGATCTCGGCCGTGGCCCAGTCGATGCCGCCCTCGGTCAGCGCCTGCGCGCGCCGCTGCACCTGCGGCAGCACCTTCGGGTGGACGGTGAAGCCCTCGGGCACGGTGAGGTAGGCGTCGGCGATCCGCTTGAGCACCTCGGGAGTGGTGGCGGTGACGACCTCGCCCTCGGGCGCCGGCTTGTCCGGGTAGCTGGGCACCGTCGTGACGCTGGTCGGCGCCGTCTGGCGGGTCTCGGCGAACACCCGCTCCAGCTGCTTCTGGTAGTCGAGCAGGACCTGCTCGGCCTCTTCGATGGTGATGTCGCCGCGGCCGATCAGCGCCTCGGTGTAGAGCTTGCGCACCGGCCGCTTGGCCTCGATGAGGTCGTACATGAGCGGCTGGGTGTAGCTGGGGTCGTCGCCCTCGTTGTGGCCGCGCCGGCGGTAGCAGACCATGTCGATGACGACGTCCTTCTTGAACGCCTGCCGGAACTCGAAGGCCAGCCGGGCCACCCGGGTACACGCCTCCGGGTCGTCGCCGTTGACGTGGAAGATCGGCGCCTGCACCATGCGCGCGACGTCGGTGGAGTACATCGACGACCGGGACTGGTCGGGCGACGTGGTGTAGCCGACCTGGTTGTTGACGACGACGTGCACGGTGCCGCCGGTGCGGTAGCCGCGCAGCTGGGAGAGGTTCAGGGTCTCGGCCACCACGCCCTGGCCGGCGAACGCGGCGTCGCCGTGCACCAGGATCGGCAGCACCGGGAACTCCTCGCCGCGGTCGAGGATGTCCTGCTTGGCCCGGGCGATGCCCTCGAGCACCGGGTTGACGGCCTCGAGGTGGCTCGGGTTCGCCGTCAGCGACACCTTGATCTTCGAGCCGTCGAGCGCGGTGAACTCACCGTCGGCGCCCAGGTGGTACTTGACGTCGCCGGAGCCCTGGACTGTGCGCGGGTCGATGTTTCCCTGGAACTCGCCGAAGATCTGCGCGTAGCTCTTGCCGACGATGTTGGCCAGCACGTTGAGCCGGCCGCGGTGCGCCATGCCGATGCAGGCCTCCTGCAGCCCGGCCTCGGCGGCGGCCTCGACCACCTCGTCGAGCACCGGGATCAGTGACTCGCCGCCCTCGAGCGAGAACCGCTTCTGCCCGACGTACTTCGTCTGCAGGAAGGTCTCGAACGCCTCGGCCTGGTTCAGCTTGAGCAGGATGCGCAGCTGGTCCTCGCGCGGGGTGAGGTCGACCGGCTTCTCCACCCGCTCCTGGATCCAGCGCCGCTGGTCGGGCTCCTGGATGTGCATGTACTCGATGCCGACGGTGCGGCAGTAGGCGTTGCGCAGCACGCCGAGGATGTCGCGCAGCAGCATGAACCGCTTGTTGCCGCCGAACGAGCCGGTGGCGAACTCGCGGTCGAGGTCCCACAGCGTGAGGCCGTGGGTGCTGACGTCGAGGTCGGGGTGGGTGCGCTGCTTGTACTCCAGCGGGTCGGTGTCGGCCATCAGGTGGCCGCGGACCCGGTAGGCGTGGATCAGCTCCAGCACCCGGGCCTGCTTGCTGACCTCGTCCTCGTGGCTGTGCGGGACGTCGGTGGCCCAGCGGATCGGCTCGTACGGGATGCGCAGCGCGCGGAAGATCTCGTCGTAGAAGCCGTCCTGGCCCAGCAGCAGCCCGTGCACGATCCGGAGGAAGTCGCCGCTCTGCGCACCCTGGATGATGCGGTGGTCGTAGGTGCTGGTCAGCGTCATCGTCTTGGAGACGCCCAGCCGCGCCAGGGTCTCCGGCGCCGCGCCCTGGTACTCGGCCGGGTACTCCATGGCGCCGACGCCGATGATGGTGCCCTGGCCCTTCATCAGCCGCGGTACGGAGTGGACCGTACCGATGGTGCCGGGGTTGGTCAGCGTGATGGTCGTGCCCTGGAAGTCGGCGACCGTCAGCTTGTTGTCGCGGGCGCGCCGGACGACGTCCTCGTAGGCGGCCCAGAACTCGGCGAAGTTGAGGTGCTCGGCGCCCTTGATCGACGGCACCAGCAGCTGCCGGGTGCCGTCGGGCTTCTTCATGTCGATCGCGAGGCCGAGGTTGACGTGCGCGGGCTTGGCCAGCGCGGGCTTGCCGTCGTTGTCGGCGTACGCGTAGTTCATGTCCGGCATCTGGTGCAGCGCCTTGACCAGCGCGTACCCGATGATGTGGGTGAAGGACACCTTGCCGCCGCGGGACCGGGCGAGGTGGTTGTTGATGACGATGCGGTTGTCGACGAGCAGCTTGGCCGGGACGGCGCGCACGCTGGTCGCCGTCGGGACCTCGAGGCTGGCCTCCATGTTGGTGGCCGTGCGCGCCGGCGCGCCGCGCAGCGGAGCGATCTCGGGCTGGTCTGCGGCGCTGTCCTGGGCCGGCTGCGGCGCGGGCTTCGCGGGCTGCGCCGGGGTCGGCCGCTGCGGCGCGGCGGTGCTGCTCTTCTGCTGCGCCGGTGCGGCCTGCGACGGTGCGGGCTGCGCCGGAGCAGCGGCGGACGTGGAAGTCACGGAGTTCCTCGTGGTGGACGTGGCAGTGGCGGTCGATGCGGCGCCGGCGGCCTTGCGCTCGGCGAAGAACTCCGCCCACTGGGGGTCGACGCTTGACGGGTCTTCGAGCCAGCTCTCGTAGAACTCCTCGACGAGCCACTCGTTCGGTCCGAATCCCGATTCCGGGCCGGTGCGGGCCACTGTCGCGTTCGCCTTCTTCCGTTCGAATCTTCGCGGCTGCTCTGGTACAGGGTAGTCGCGGTGGCCGACTCCGCGCATCGGCGCAATCGTGGCCTAGATCACTCGGTGCCTCAAGTCGAGATCCTGCTCTCCGGCCGCCGCGGCTCCGGGGCATCCCGGAGCGGTCCCGGAGATGCCAGTCTGGGCCTTCTGCCCCGGCCTCGACGGCCGTTACGCTGGCCGCGAACCGTCCCTGGAGGCGCCGTGATCGACCAGTACGTGGCCCAGTTGCGCCGCGAGGTCCGCGGTCCGCGGCTGCCCCGGCGCGGCATGCTGCGCGAGCTGCGCGACGGGCTGCGCGACGCCGCCGACGCACACCGGTCGGCCGGCGTCGACGACGCCGAGGCCGAGCGGCTCGCCGTCGAGGAGTTCGGGCCGCTCGAGGCGGTCGCCGCCGCCGTCCGCGCGGAGCTGGCCGCGGTGGCCGCGCGCTACCTGGCCGGGCTGATCGCCGTCCTCGGATCGGTGCAGTTCGCGCTGTCGACCTACACCTGGACGACTGCGGCGGCCGCGCAGGGCTGGCCGGAGCCGGCGCCGTGGTACGGCGTGCTGTCGCGCGCCGTCGACCTCTCCAGCTTCGCGTTCATGGGACTGGCGGCGCTCGCCGTGCTGGCGCTGGGCCGCGGCGCCCGGTTGCTGCCGACCCGCCGGGTGGTGCGCGTCGTCGCCGTCGTGACGCTGGTCGACGTCGTCCTGCACGTCGCCAGCGGGGTCGTCCTGAGCGCCTACGCGCCGGCCAGCGTGGCCGAGTGGAACGGGCCGTGGCTCGCGGCGATGTCGCTGCTCTCGGTCGGCTCGACGCTGTGGATCGCCTGGCTGGCCGTCAGCTGCCTGCGGCTGACCTCACGCCGGTCCGATGATGGCGTTCATGACGGAGCTGATCTCGCTCCAGGCCTGCTGCTGCGCGGCTAGGTGGGCCCGGCCGGACCGGGTGATCTCGTACGTGCGCCGCTTGCGGCCGCCGACGGTGTCCCAGGCGCTGCGCAGGTAGCCCAGCCGCTCCAGCCGTCGCAGCGCCGGGTAGAGCGTGCCGGTGGGCAGGTCGACGGCGCCCTCGCTGCGCGCGTGCAGCGCCTCGGAGACGCCGTAGCCGTGCAGCGGCCGGTCGCGGACGACGGCGAGGATCATCGCGTCGAGGTTCCCGCGCAGGGCGTCGGCCTTCATGTCGGTAGTCTACGCATCATCATGTAGCCTCGCTACATGTAGACAGCCGGTTAAGAGAGGAGGCGGGCGAGGATGGACGTGCTGGACCTGTCGCGGCTGCAGTTCGCGTCGACGGCGATCTTCCACTTCCTGTTCGTGGTGCTCACGCTGGGCCTGGCGCCGGTCGTGGCGTTCTTCCAGACCCGCTGGGCCATCTCCGGCGCGGAGGTGCACGAGCGGCTGACCCGCTACTGGGGCCAGCTCTACGTCGTCAACTACGCGATGGGCATCGTCGTCGGGCTGGCGATGGAGTTCCAGTTCGGCCTGCACTGGAGCGGTCTCATGACGTTCGCCGGCGACGTGTTCGGCGCGCCGCTGGCCACCGAGACGCTGGTCGCGTTCTTCCTCGAGTCGACCTTCCTCGGCCTGTGGATCTTCGGCTGGGGCCGGCTGAACCGCTGGGTGCACACGACGCTGATCTGGCTGGTCGTGCTGACGGCGTACCTGTCGGCGTACTGGGTGATGGTCGCCAACGGGTTCCTGCAGGACCCGGTCGGCCACGTCGTCGAGAACGGAGTCGCCCGCATCGACGACCTCGGCGCGCTGCTGACCAATCCGCAGGCCGTCGGGGCGCTGTTGCACATCGTCCCGGTCTGCCTGCTGACCGGGAGCGTCGTCATGGTCGGCATCTGCTCGTGGCACTTCCTGCGCGGCACACCTGACGTCGACTTCTTCCGCCGCTCGCTGCGGGTCGCGGTCGTCGTGGGCGCGGTGGCCGCCGTCTTCGCCGTCGGCAACGGGTTCGCGCAGTTCGGCCATCTCACCGAGGGCAAGGAGCTGGCGCTGGGCGGGTCGGCCGCCGAGCGGGCGCAGTTCCAGGCCGAGATGGAGGCGCTGCACGGACCCGGCGACTGGACGCCGCCGACCTGGATCTCCTTCGCCTGGCCGCTGATGGAGATCAGCGGGACGCTGTACATGCTGCTCTTCCTCGGGCTGCTGCTCTTCCTGATCAAGAACGCGTTCGACCGTGCGCGGCCGGCCTGGCTGCGCCGGTTCTGGCACCGCTTCCACGTGTGGACGCTGCCGTGGCCGTTCGTGGTGGTCGCCTGCGGCTGGCTGCTGCGCGAGGTGGGCCGGCAGCCGTGGGTCGTGTACGGCGAGCTGACGACGGCCGACGCGGTCTCGTCGCACTCGGCCGCGACGGTGCTGACCAGCCTGCTGGTCTTCGGCGCGCTGTTCGCGACGCTGGCGGTGCTCGACTGGTGGCTGATCGCCCGGCTGGCCCGGCGCGGCCCGCACGACCTGCTGCTGGGGTCCGACGGGTCCGGCGGCGCCGACCGCGAGCCGGTCCTCGTGGGGAGGTCCTGAGGTGGACGTGCTGTGGCTGGGGTTGCTGGGAGTGCTGCTGGCCGGCTGGTCCGTGCTGGACGGCGCCGTGCTCGGGCTGGGCGGGTCGCTGCGGCGGCTCGGCCGCGACGACGCGTCGCGCCGGCTGCTGCTGACGGCGCTGGGACCGTTCCTGCTCGGCGGCGAGGTGTGGCTGGTCGCGGCGGCCGGAATCCTGCTCGGCGCCTTCCCCGGACTGGAGAAGGACCTGCTGACGGCCGCCTACCCGGTGGTCGTCGGGCTGGTGGTCGCGTGGATCCTGCGCGACATCGGGATCTGGTTCCGCAGCCGGCGCCCTTCGTCGCGGTGGCGGGGCGGGTGGGAGCGGGTTGTGGTCGTGGCAAGCACGGTCATGCCGTTCGCCTGGGGCCTGCTGCTGGCCGTCGTCGCCCAGGGGGTGCCGACGGACGGGCGAGCGGGTGTTGAGACACTGGTCGGGCCGTATTCACTGTTGTGGGGGGCCGTCGTGGTCGCCGCGTTCGCGCTGCACGGCGCGGTGTTCGCCGCGCTGCGGCTGCCGCCTGAGTACCGTGCGGGCGCTGCCGGGACGGTGCGCGTGGCGGGGCGCTGTGCCGCCGTGCTGCTGGGCGCGCTTGCGGTGGCGACGCCGGTGTTCGCGTCCGACGCCGACCGGCCGTGGTTCGGCGCCGCGGTGCTCGCCGTCGGCGCTCTGGCGGCTCTGCTGGCCATGCGGCTGATGGCGCGCGGGCGGGACGGCTGGGCCTACGTGTGCACCGCGGCCGCCGCGGCCGCGCCGGTGCTGGCCGCCGGCGCCGCGTCGGCGCCGCGCCTGCTGGACGGGCTGGCTACGCCGGCGACGCTGGACCTGCTGACGGTGCTCGTGCTCCCGCTGGTCCCGGTGCTGCTGGCCGTGCAGGCGTGGACGTGGTGGACGTTCCGGCATCGCGTCGGCGTCGGATCGGCGGTGTTCTTCTGAATCGGCTCGCCCGCCGGCTGCTGGCCGGACTGCCCGCGTTCCGCGTCGTCACCGTCGTCTTCACGGTGCTGGCGGTGGCGGCAGCGGCGGCGATCCTGGTGCAGGCCGAGCTGCTGGCGCGGCTGCTCGCCGACGGCGTGCTGTCCGGCCCGTCGGTTTCGTCGGCCGCCGGGCTGCTCGGGCTGCTGGCCGGCGTGTTCGCCGTCCGGGCCGGGCTGTCGTGGGCCCAGCAGGCGCTGGCCCAGCGGTCCGCGGCGTCGGTCAAGGCGGCGCTTCGGCGGCAGGTGCTGCGGCGCACCCAGGAGCTGGGGCCGGGCTGGCTGTCCGGCCAGCACACCGGCGGGCTGACGACGACGCTCGGCCGCGGCCTGGACGCGCTGGACCCGTGGTTCACCGGCTACTTCCCGCAGCTGTTCCTCGCCGCGGTGATCCCGGTCGCGGTGCTGGTGCGGATCGCCGTCGCCGACCTCGCGTCGGCCCTGATCATCCTCGTGACGTTGCCGCTGATCCCGATCTTCGGCGCGCTGGTCGGCATGTCGACGAAGCGGGCCACCGAGCGGCAGTGGCGGGCGCTGGAGCGGCTGGGCGGGCACTTCCTCGACGTCGTCGCCGGGCTGCCGACACTGCGGGCGTTCGGCCGGGCCAAGGCGCAGGCCGAGCAGGTCCGCCGGATCGCCGACGAGCACCGCTCGGCCACCATGGGCACGCTGCGCATCGCGTTCCTCTCCTCGCTCGTGCTGGAGCTGGTCGCGACCTTGTCGGTCGCGCTGGTCGCGGTGCCGATCGGGCTGCGGACGCTGAACGGCGGCCTCGGCCTGGAGGCGGCGCTGCTGGTGCTGCTGCTCGCGCCGGAGGCATATCTGCCGCTGCGGGTGCTCGGGTCGCAGTTCCACGCCAGCACCGAAGGGCTGGCGGTCGCGGAGCGCTGCTTCGCGGTCGTCGACGCCTCGGGCGGGCCGCGCCCGGTCGGAGGCTCGGCCGCGCCCGACGCCGCCGCGGGCGTGCGGTTCGAGGACGTCACGGTCCGCTATCCCGGCCGGGACGAGGCGGCGCTGGACGGTGTGTCCTTGGCGCTCGCGCCGGGGGAGCGGGTCGCGCTGGTCGGGCCCAGCGGCGCGGGCAAGAGCACGCTGGTGAACGTGCTGCTCGGGCTGGTGCCGCCGACGTCCGGGCGGGTCCTCGCCGGCGGCGTCGACCTGGCCACTTCCGATCTCGAGGCGTGGCGGCGGCAGCTGGCCTGGGTCCCGCAGCGGCCGCACCTGTTCGCCCGCACCGTCGCCGAGAACATCCGGCTGGGCCGGCCCGACGCGACCGACGACGAGGTCGTCCGGGCCGCGACGCTGGCACACGCCGACGAGTTCGTCCGCCGGCTGCCGCAGGGGTACGAGACGCCGCTGGGGGAGCGCGGCGCCGGGCTGTCGGCGGGACAGCGGCAGCGGATCGCGCTGGCCCGCGCGTTCCTCCGCGACGCGCCCCTGTTGCTGCTGGACGAGCCGACCGCCGGCCTCGACGCCGGCAGCGAGGCGGTCGTCGTCGAGGCGACCGCGCGGCTGATGGCCGGCCGGACCGTGCTGGTGGTCGCGCACCGCCCGGCGATGGTGCTCGACGCCGGCCGGGTCGTGACGCTCGAGCACGGCCGGATCGCCGGCCCGGCGCTGTCCGCGGGGGTGCGCTGATGCTGCGCCGGATCGCCGGACTGCTCCGCCCTCACCTCGCCCGGCTGCTGCTCGCGGTGTCCGCGTCCGTCGCCACCGAGCTGGCCGCGCTGGCGCTCATGGGCACCGCCGCCTGGCTGCTGGCCCGCGCCGCCGAGCAGCCGCCGCTGGCCGCGCTGTCGCTGGCCATCGTCGGAGTGCGGGCGTTCGCGACCGGCCGCGGTGTCTTCCGCTACGCCGAGCGACTGGCCAGCCACGACGCCGCCCTCCGCGCGCTGGCGACGCTGCGTGGCAAGGTGTACGACTCGCTGGTGCCACTGGCGCCGTCGGGGCTGCCCGCGTACCGCAGCGCCGACCTGCTCAGCCGCATGGTCAACGACGTCGAGGCCGTGCAGGACGTGGTCGTGCGGGTGCTGGTGCCGGTCAGCACCGCGATCGTCGTCGCCGGAGTCGCGGTCGGCGTCTGCGCCGTCCTGCTGCCGTCCGCGGCCGTCGCGCTGGCCGCCGGACTCGCGCTGGCCGGGCTGGTCGTGCCGCTGCTCATGGTGGCGACGGCGCGCCGCACCGCCCGGCGGCTGGCGCCGGCCCGGGCCGAGCTGGCCGCGCACCACACCGACCTGCTGCAGGGCAGCGCCGACCTCGCGGTTTTCGGCGCGACGGCGACCGCCCTGGACTCCGCCGAGCGGGCGAGCGCGCGACTGGCCCGGCTGGAACGGCGCACGGCCCTGACGACGGCGCTCGGCGGCGCCGCGGCGATGCTGATCCAGGGCGTGACGACGGTCGCGGTGACGGTGCTGGCGCTGGACGCGCGGTCGTCCGGCGGTCTGGCCGGCGTCATGGTGCCGGTCGTCGCGCTGGTCGCGCTGATCTCGTTCGAGCCCGTGCTGCCGCTGGTGCCGGCGGTGCAGCGGCTGCTGGAGTCGCGGGCGTCGCTGCGCCGGGTGCTGGCGGTGCTGGACACGCCGGCGCCGGTGGCCGAGCCGGGCGCGGCCGCGCTGCCGGCCCCGTCGGCGCCGGTCACCGTCGAGGCGCGCGGCCTGTCGGTCCGCTATCCCGGCGCGACGGTGGACGCCGTCGACGGTGTTGACCTCACGCTGACGCCGGGCCGCCGGGTCGCCGTCGTCGGGGCCAGCGGCTCGGGCAAGAGCACGCTGCTGGCCTGCCTGATGCGCTTCATCGAGCCGTCGGCCGGGACGGTGCTGCTGGGTGGCCGTCCGGTCCAGGAGTACGACGGCGACGACGTGCGCGCCGTCGTCACCGGCGTCACCCAGGACGCGCACCTGTTCCACACGTCGATCCGCGAGAACCTGCGGCTGGCCCGGCCGGACGCCACCGACGACGAGCTGCTGGCGGCGCTGGAGACGGCGCGGCTGCGGGACTGGGTCGAGTCGCTGCCGGCCGGGCTGGACACGCTGGTCGGCGAGTCCGGCGGGCAGGTGTCCGGCGGGCAGCGGCAGCGGCTGGCGCTGGCCCGCGCGCTGCTGGCCGACCCGCCGATCGTGCTGCTCGACGAGCCGACGGAGGGACTGGACCCGCGCACCGCCGACGAGCTGATGACCGACCTGCTCGCGTCCACCCGCGGCCGCACGACGGTCGTCGTCACCCACCGGCTGGCCGGGCTGGACGCCGTCGACGAGATCGTGGTGATGGAGGCCGGGCGGGTCGTGCAGCGCGGCACGCACGCCGACCTCGTCGCCGCCGACGGCCCCTACCAGGACCTGTGGTGGGCGTCGCGGCCGGTCAGCTCGCCGTCGTAAGGGCGCGGGAGAGGTCGGCCCAGAGGTCGTCGACGTCCTCGATGCCGACCGAGAGCCGGATCAGCGACTCGTCGACCGTCGGGCTCTCCGTGGGCCAGCGCCGGCGCCGCTCCAGCGACGACTCGACGCCGCCGAGGCTGGTCGAGTGCACCCACAGCTCGACGGCGTCGACCACGGCGTCCGCGCCGGCCGCGCCGCCGGTGACCTCGATCGAGCACATGGTGCCGAAGCCGGGGTAGCGGACGACGTCGACCGCGCGGTGCGCGCGCAGCCGTGACGCCAGCTCCGTCGCGGTCGCCTCGGCCTTCTCCAGCCGCACCGCCAGCGTCCGCAGGCCACGCAGCGCCAGGTAGGCCTCCATCGGGCCTGGGATCGCGCCGTGCAGCCGGCGGTGGGCGTCCAGCCGGCCGTTCGCGTCGTCGTCGGCCGTGACGACCGCGCCGAGCACGACGTCGGAGTGGCCGGACAGCAGCTTGGTGACGCTGTGCACGACGATGTCGGCGCCCTGTTCCAGCGGCCGCTGCCGCAGCGGCGTCGCGAACGTGTTGTCGACGACGGTGAGCGCGCCGGCCGCGCGGGCCGCCCTCGCCACCGCCGCGACGTCGGCGACGTCGAGGTTCGGGTTCGTCGGCGTCTCCAGCCAGACCATCGCCGCGCCCTTCGCCGCCGCGGCGATCCCGTCGGTGTCGGTGACCGGAAGCTGCCGCAGCGTCAGCCGGCCCTGCGCCGCCCGCTCCCGCAGCTGGTCCAGCACCCCCAGGTACGCACAGTCGGGCGCGACGACGACCGCGCCCTCGGGCAGCAGCGAGAACACGGCGCTGGACGCCGCCAGGCCGGACCCGAACGTCAGCGCGCGGCCACCCTCCAGGTCGCCGAGCACGGTCTCCAGCGCCGTCCACGTCGGGTTGCCGTAGCGGCCGTACCCGACGTCGCCGCCGGCGTGGTAGGTCGAGGCGAACGTGACCGGCTCGGACAGCGCCGCGTCGGCGGTGCGGGCCGGGCGGCCGGCGGTGACGACGCGGGTGGCGGGGGACTCTGGCATGGCGTCAGTATCGGTCACGTCGCCGAGAGCGTCAGCGTCACCGTCGCCGTGCGCTCCTCGCCCGGCCCGATGGTGATCTGCGTCCCCGTCGTCGACCGGACGCCGGACACACCCGCGTCGGGCCAGCTGGTCGCGGGCTCCAGCGCGACCACGTACGCGTTGCCGTACCACGGAAAGCC
>NZ_POTW01000138.1 GCF_003236295.1 Jiangella anatolica | reverse complement strand
CCCCCAGGGCGGGAAGGCCTACCCCGAGGGTGGGCAGGCCCACCCGGAGGGCGGGACCCCGCCCCGGCAGAAACCCCGGGCGGCCCTGCGGCCATCGGCCGGTCCGCGGCGCCGTCACCCCAGCCTGGAGCGCCGTCACCCCAGCCGTCACCCCAGGCCGGAGCGCCGTCACCCCAGCCCGGAGCGCAGGAACGCGTCGGTCACCCGGCGCTGGGCGAACGCGTACGCCACCACCAGCGGCGCGGCCACCACGGTCGCGGCCGCCATCAACGGACCCCACGCGGTGCCCTGCTCGGTCTCGAAGATCCGCAGCCCCACCTGCACCGTCGCCCGCTCCGTCCCGCTGGTCGCGAGCAGCGGCCACAGGTACTCGTTCCACGTCTGGATGAACACCACGATGCCGACGGCGACCAGCACGGGACGCAGATTCGGGACCACGATGCGCCACAGGATCAGCCGGTCCGGCGCGCCGGCCAGCTGCGCGGACTCGATCAGCTCGGCCGGGAACGCCGCCAGCTGCTGGCGCAGCAGGAACACCGCCAGCGCCGACGACGCCAGCTGCGGCAGCACCAGCCCGGTGTAGGAGTCCAGCAGCCCGAGACGCGACACCATCAGGTAGTGCGGCACGACCAGCGCCTGCTGCGGCACCAGCGCGGTGCCGATGAGCAGCCCGAACGCCAGGCCCTTCGACCGGAACCGGTACCGCGTCAGCCCGTACGCCGCCAGCGTCGCGATCGTCAGCTGGCCCAGCGTCACCGCCAGCGACATCACCGCGGTGTTCAGCACCAGCCGGACGACGGGCAGCGCGTCGAGTGCGCCGCGGTAGTGCTCCAGCGTCGGCGCCGCCACCGGGTTCAGGTCGTACAGCACGGCGGTCGGCTTCACCGACGTCACCACCGCCCACAGGACGGGGAACGCGATGGCCAGCGCGATCAGCAGCAACGGCACGTGTGCCAGCGCCCGCAGCCCGCGCCGCCTCACCGGGTCGCTCGCAGCTGCAGGGCGACGATCGCGCCGAAGCCGACGGTGATCAGCACCGACAGCGCCGCCGCCGGTCCGCCGTCGAAGAAGCCGAACCCGTACTGGTACAGCAGGTAGTAGACGTTCGACGTCGCGCCCGCCGGCCCGCCCTGCGTCAGCACGTCGATGACGCCGAACGTCCACGGTCCGGCGAACACCACCGTCGCGAACAGCACGACCGTGGTCACCGGGCGCAGCAGCGGCAGCACGATGTGGCGCAGCAGCTGCCACTCGCCGGCCCGGTCCAGCCGCGCCGCCGCAATGACGTCGGCGTCGATCGTCGTCAGCCCCGCGGTGAACAGGATGAAGCTCAGCCCGAACACCTTCCAGCCGCTCACGACGGTCACCGCCGCGAACGCGCCGGCGCCGTCGGACAGCCAGTTCACCGGCTCGAACCCGAGCAGCCGCAGCGGTTCGTCGGTGATGCCGAGCACCGGGTTGAGGATCCACTCCCACATGACGGCGCCGACGGCCGGCGGGATCAGCACCGGCAGGAAGAACACCGTCCGGTAGAAGCCGACCAGCCGGCCGCCGAGCCGCCAGACGGCGATCGCGGCCAGCGCCGGCGCCACCACCGACAGCGGCAGGATCGCCACCAGGTAGCCGAGCGTGTTCCAGAGCGCGCGGGCGGCGTCGGGACTGGCGAAGATCTCGGCGTAGTTGGCCATGCCCACCCACTCCGGCGGGCGCGTCGTCAGGTTGAAGTCGAACAGGCTGAGCACGGCGACCGCGAGCAGCGGGCCGTACACCGTCAGGACGACGGCGAGCAGGGCCGGGGCCAGGTACGGCCCCGGCCGCGCCCGGGTGAGTGCCGTCATTGCCCGAGCAGCTCCCGCATCTGCCCCGCGACGTCGGTCAGCGTGGCCTCGGGGTCGGCGCCGGAGGTCATGATCGGGGCGATCGCGCTGTCCTGCATGAGCTCCAGCGCCTGCTGCCCGTTCTCGCCGGTCATGACCTGGTACGGCACCACCGACTCCAGCTGTTCGACCGTGGGCAGCAGCCGGTCGTCCTGGGCGAAGAAGTCACCCAGGTACTCCGGGTCGTCGATGATGTCCGGCCGCAGCGGCAGGTAGCCGATCGTCGACGCGAGAATGGTGTAGCCGCGCTCGCTGGTCGCGAACCTGACGAACTCCCAGGCGGCGCGCCGCTTCTCCTCGTCCTGCGAGAACACGAAGATGCCCGCGCCGGAGACCGTCGGCGCGAGGTCCTCGCCGTCGTAGGCCGGCAGCCCGGCCGTCGCCAGCTCGAACACGCCCTCGGAGGTCGTGGCCAGACCGCCGAGCAGCGCGCTGCTGGTGATCAGCATGCCGAGCTGGCCGGCCTCGAACATCGCGACCGCCTCGGCCTCGCCGACGCGCGGCTGGGCCCCGCTGGCGCTGAGGTCGGCCAGCATCTCCATGGCCTCGACGGACTCCGGCGCGTCCAGCCGCAGCGACCCGTCGTCGCCGAGCAGCGCGCCGCCGTTGGAGTTGATCAGCGACTGCGTGAGGAAGTCAGACTTCGCCTCGCCCGCGGCGTCGACGAAGATGCCCTGGGCGCCGGTGCCGACGATCGCCAGCGCGGCGGCCTTCGCCTCCGTCCACGTCGTGGGCGGCTGCGCGGGATCGAGTCCGGCGGCGCGGAACAGGTCGGCGTTGACGAACAGCGTCGGCGTCGAGACCGTGAACGGCAGCCCGGCCAGTTCGCCGTCGTGCCGGCCCAGTTCGACCGCGGCCGGGTACATACCTTCGAGGTGCTGGTCCAGCTCGCCCTCGGGCGCGACCTCGTCGATCGGGACGTAGGGCAGGTTCTCCAGCAGGAAGCCGAACTTGCTCCACCCGATCTGAGCGACGTCGGGCGGGTTGCCCGCGGCCGCCTGCGCGTGGACGCTGGTGTGGATCTCGCTGGTCGGCGTGCCCTTGGGCTCGATCCGGATGTCCGGGTGGGCGGCCTCGAACTCGTCGATGAGCTGCTGCATGCCCTCGCCGCCGATGCCCTCCGTCCCGTAGTTGTAGGACTCGAACACGATGGTGACGGGCTCGCCGCCGCCGGGCTCGTCGGCCGCGGTGCCGGCGCCGCCGCAGGCGGCGGTGACCAGGCCGGCGGCGAGCACCAGGGTGAGCAGTCTGGAACGCATGTCAGTGCTCCTGGGTCTCGATGTGGAAGGTGTGGTCGGGAACGGCGACGTCGATCCGTCCCCGGAAGTGCTGCCGGGCGCGCCCGACCTGGGCGTCGATCCAGGCGCGGTCGGTGTAGGCCCAGTGGGTGAGCAGCAGGGCGCGGGCGCCGTAGCGGGCCGCGATGTCGCCGGCCTCGGCGGCGCACAGGTGACCGTGCGCGGTGCGGTCGGGCTCGTCCAGCGTCGCCTCGGCCACGAGCAGGTCGACGCCCGCGACCAGCGGCTCGAACGCGGAGCCCGGCCCGGTGTCGCCGGTGTAGGCGAGCACGCCGTGGGTGGTCGTCACGCGGAAGCCGCAGCACGGCTGCCGGTGCGCCATCGGGACGGGCAGGACGGTGGCGCCGGCGGCCTGGACCGGCAGGAGCGGCTCGTACTCGACCACGGCGAAAACGTCGCGGAACACGTGATCGGTCGGGTGTGCGCCGGGACCGTCGGTACCCAGGGGGAACAGTTCGTTGAACCTGCGCAGCGTCGCCGCGGCGCCGGGCGGGACGTAGAGCGGGACGCGGCGGTCCGGCGCCGTCGTGTCGTCGGTATCGAGGCTGCGCAGCGCGAGCGCCTTGCCGAGGATCAGCAGGTCGAGGCAGTGGTCGGTGTGCATGTGGCTGATGAAGACGGCGGACAGCTCGGCGGCCCGCGCTGCCGCCTTCGCCGCGACCCCCGGGCCGCAGTCCAGCAGGATCGCGCCGTCCGGGGCGTGCACGAGATACCCGGAGCTCGGCCAGCCGGGTTCGGGCATGCCGGCTCGGCAGCCGAGGACGGTCAGGCGCAGGTCCGCGTCGTGGTCGGTGGTCGTCACAGAAGGGGACGCTAGGTAGCCCAGGCGTGAACGATCTGTCGCGACGGCGACCGCGGCCTGAACGATCGTCCCGCGTTCCGCCTGGATCGTCCCGGAGGCGTTCACGGTCGCTAGGTTCTGTGCTGATGGATCCCAGGCTCAGCTGGCTGACCTCGTTCGTCGCCGTCGCCGAGGAACTGCACTTCGGCCGGGCGGCCGACCGGCTGCACCTGAGCACGTCGGCGGTGAGCCGGCACGTCAGGTTGCTGGAGGACGAGTTCGGGACGCCGCTGTTCGACCGGACCAGCCGGTCGGTGCGGCTGACGCCGTCCGGTCGCGCCCTGTACGGGGAGATCGCGGTGCCGGTGGCGGCGCTGCGGTCGGCGTTCCTGCGCGGCGATGGGGCGGCCGCGGGGCTGTGCGTCGCGTACGTGAGCGCGCCGGGGGAGCGGCTGGTCCCGGAGGCGGCCGCGCGGTTCCGCACCGACCCGCTCGCCCTGCCGCTGCGGCTGCTGCCGGCGACCTCCAGCGAGCAGCGGGTGGGGCTCCTGGACGGCCGGATCGACGTCGGGATCCAGTGGGTGCTGCCCGGGTCGCCGGCGCCGGTGGACCTGGAGATGACGCCGATCCGCACCGAGTCGCTGGCCGTCGCGCTGCCGCCGTCGCACCCGTACGCGTCGAGCTCGGCGCTGCGGCTGGCCGACCTCGCCGGCGAGGACTGGCTGATGTCCGTCGACTCGTCCGACCTCGTCCTGCGGCAGGGCTTCGTGGCGGCCTGCCAGCGGGCCGGCTTCCTGCCGCGCATCCGCAGCGAGGCGAACGGGTTCAAGGCCCAGCTCAGCCTGGTGGCCGCCGGACGGGGCGTCTGTTTCGCCCCGTCGGTGGCCCGCGAGTCCGGCGACTTCGAGCTCGCGTTCGTCCCGGTCCACGACCTCACCGTCGACCTCGTCGCCGTCACCCGGCCGGCGCCGGACCGGCGGCTGCGGCGCTTCATCGAGTTGCTGCGGGCGATCGCCTAGGGTTCTGTGTTCGTGGACTACGCGTGGGGGCCGGCGACGGCGACAGGCATCGGCTCGCTGCCGTTCGCGGACCGGGACGAGGCGGCGCGCGTCGTCGTCGGCGAGCTGCCCGACTTCCCGCACCTGGCCGAGCTGCCCGGGCGTGGGGCGGGGGCGGACCTGACCGGCCGGGCCGCGTCGCTCCTGGTCGACCTGCATGTGGACCTGCAGCCGTCCGGCTGGCGGCTGGTCGCGCACCCCGGCGCGGACGAGCGGCGCGCGGCGTCGTTCCTGGGCGCGGATCTCGACGCGCTGGAGATCGTCGCGTACGGATACGAGGGGCCGCTGAAGGTGCAGGTCGCAGGGCCGCTGACGCTGGCGGCGTCGGTCGAGTCGAACCGCGGTGGCCTGCTCGTCGGCGACTACGCCGCCCGGCGCGACCTCGCGGCGTCGCTGGCCGAGGGGGTCGCCGGGTTCGTCGCCGACGTCCGGCGGCGGGTGCCCGGCGCGGTCGTCGTGCTCCAACTGGACGAGCCGTCGCTGCCCGCCGTCCTCGTCGGCTCGATCCCGACGGTGAGCGGCTTCGGCCGGCTCCGCGCCGTCGATCCCTCCGAGGCGTCGACGCTGCTCTCCACGGTCGTGGACGCCGTTCCGGACGTCCCGGTCGTCGTGCACTGCTGCGCGCCGTCGGTGCCGGTCTCGGTGCTGCGCTCGGCCGGCGCCGTCGCCGTCTCCCTGGATGTCTCGCTGCTCGAGCAGGCCGACCTGGACGGGCTGGCCGAGGCGGTGGACGCCGGGCTGGCGCTCTGGCCGGGCGTCGTGCCCTCGCTGCGTCCGTCCACGCCGCCGTCGGACCGCGAGCTGGCCCAGCGGATCGTCGGCCTCTGGCGGCGTCTGGACCAGGACCCCGCCGCGATGGCCGCCCGCACCGTCGTCACCCCATCCTGCGGCCTGGCCGGCGCCGACCCCGCCTGGGCGCGGCGCGCCTACACCTTGGCGAGGACCACGGCCCGCGCCTTCGCCGAGCTTGTCGCTGAGACCACATGACGTGACATCCGCGGCCACCGCTTCACGGTGGAGCACCTGCTGCGTCTCGTCGGCTCGGGCTGGACCCTCGAGCAGATCCAGGAAGACTTCCCGTTCATCGAGGCCGCCGATATCCAGCAGGCCATCGCCTACGCATCGTTCGCCGTGCGCGAGTACCACCTGCCGGTGCAGCAGTCTGCATGAGATTTCTGGTCGACGAGAACGTTTCGCACCGGATCTGCCCAGCTCTCGTCGCCGCCGGGCACGAGGCCGTTCACGTGAACGAGATCGGGCTCGACACCATGCCATCGGCGGATCTGGCGGCGTTGATCCTCGCGGCTCTGTCCCCGGAGCTGGACGAGTTTCTCGAGGCCGGAGCGATAGCGACGCTCACCCCGGACCGGGTCCGCGTCCGCCCGCTGCCGCTGCGCCCCGTCGGCACCGCGTCGACCTGACCACGGGCGGCGGTTCCGGCACATCGTCGGTGGTGGGCGCTAACGTCTGTGCTGTGACCGAGCAAGCCGACAGCATCGACGTACCGGCGGACGTCCGCGAACGCCACGCCACGCTCTCCCAGGAGATCGAGGACCACCGCCAGCGGTACTACTTCGCCACGCCCACCATCAGCGACGCCGAGTTCGACCAGCTGATGCGCGAGCTGGAGGGCATCGAGGAGCAGTACACCGAGCTGCGCACGCCCGACTCGCCGACGCAGAAGGTGGGGGCGCCGGTGGCCGAGCCCGGCGCCGGCGTCGAGGCGTCCTGGCCGCCGGTCGAGCACCTCGAGCGCATGCTGAGCCTCGACAACGCGTTCTCCGCCGACGACATCGCCGAGTGGGCCGCCCGGGTCGAGCGCGAGGTCGGCACCGGCGCGCGCTACCTCTGCGAGCCGAAGGTCGACGGGCTGGCGGTCGACATCGTGTACCGCGACGGCAAGCTGGCCACGCTCGCCACCCGCGGCGACGGCCGCACCGGCGAGGACATCACCTACAACGCGCAGTTCGTCGACGCGATCCCGGCCGAGCTGACCGGCACCGACGAGTACCCGGTCCCGTCCGTCGTCGAGATCCGCGGCGAGGCCGTCTTCCCGACCGCCGAGTTCGAGGCCGTCAACGCCGAGCGGGCCGACCTCGGGCTGCCGCTGTTCGCCAACGCCCGCAACTCCGGCGCCGGCGTGCTGCGGCAGCGGATGGACCGGCGCCGCGAGAAGCTCGACGCCGCGAAGGCGAAGGCCGACGCCGCCGGCAACGAGGGCCGCTCGCAGGCGTCGTACGAGAAGGTGCTCGAGGAGTACGAGCGGGCCCGGCGCAACCTCAACCGCATGATCCTCGTCTGCCACGGCATCGGCCGGCGCGACGGGTTCGACATCAGGTTCCAGTCCGAGGCGTACGACGCGCTCAAGGCCTGGGGGCTGCCGGCCAGCGACCGCCCGAAGGTCGTCCCCGACCTCGAGGCCGTCCAGGAGTACATCGACCACTACGGCAAGCACCGTCACGACATCGGGTTCGAGATCGACGGCGTCGTCGTCAAGGTCGACCAGGTCGACCTGCAGCGTCAGCTCGGGTCGACGTCGCGGGCGCCCCGCTGGGCGACGGCGTTCAAGTACCCGCCGGAGGAGGTCACCACCAAGCTCATCGACATCCGCGTCAACGTCGGGCGGACCGGCCGGGTCACGCCGTACGGCGTCATGGAGCCGGTGAAGGTCGCCGGGTCCACGGTCGAGAACGCGACGCTGCACAACGCGTCCGAGGTCAAGCGCAAGGGCGTGCTGATCGGCGACACCGTCGTGCTGCGCAAGGCCGGCGACGTCATCCCCGAGATCCTCGGCCCGGTCGCCGAGCTGCGCGACGGGTCCGAGCGAGAGTTCGTCATGCCCACCGAGTGCCCGGCCTGCGGCACGACGCTCGCGCCGGCCAAGGAGGGCGACGTCGACATCCGCTGCCCGAACAGCCGGTCCTGCCCGTCGCAGCTGCGGGAGCGGCTGTTCTACCTGGCCGGGCGGAGCGGGTTCGACATCGAGGCGATGGGCTGGGAGGCCGGCATCGCGCTCATCGACGCCGGTGTCGTCGCCGACGAGGGCGACGTGTTCGGGCTCGACGCCGACCGGCTCAAGCAGGTGCCGCTGTTCACCAACGCCGACGGCGAGCTGACGGTCAACGGCCGGCGGCTGCTGGACAACCTCGAGAAGGCCAAGCAGCAGCCGCTGTGGCGCGTCCTCGTCTCACTATCGATCCGCCACGTCGGCCCGACGGCGGCCCGGGCGCTGGCCGGCGCGCTGCGGTCGATGGAGGCCATCAGGGCGGCGTCGGAGGAGGACCTCGCCGGCACCGACGGCGTCGGCCCGACCATCGCCGCGTCGGTGAAGGAATGGTTCGCCGTCGACTGGCACCAGGCCATCGTCGACAAGTGGGCCGCGGCCGGCGTCCGCATGGTCGACGAGGTCGACGACTCCGTCCCGCGCACGCTCGAGGGGCTCACCGTCGTCGTCACCGGGTCGCTGCAGGGGTTCTCCCGCGACGACGCCAAGGAGGCCATCCTGGCGCGCGGCGGCAAGGCGTCGGGCTCGGTGTCGAAGAAGACGTCGTTCGTGGTCGCGGGCGAGAACGCCGGGTCCAAGCACGACAAGGCGATCGAGCTGAAGGTGCCCGTGCTCGACGAGGCCGGCTTCCGGATCCTGCTGGAGTCCGGCCCGGACGCGGCCGCGGAGGTCGCCCAGGTCGGCTCCGGCGACGAGGACGCCGAGGCGCAGGAGTAGGCCGTACACAGCGCGAAGGGTCCGGCTGATGCCAGACCCTTCGTGTCCAAGGAGACTCGTCCGCGGCCTGGAGGGCGCGGGACGAGTCGCTCCGTGGAACCGGAGATCGGAGCGCCTCACGCCCGGGCCGTGAACCGGCCCGCGACCGCGGCGTACGCCTGCAGCCGCAACTTGGCGATGTACCGGCTGCTCCCTTTCACCTTGCGGGTGGCTGGCGCTGCCTCGGAACGTCCAGGCAGGTTCCAGCCGGAGCGCAGCCGGCTGAGGTTTCTCCGTCCGTGCTGACGACTCATGAGGGGGTCCTCTCGCTTCGACGAGGTTCCACAGAGCCGTCACACGACCGCTCGGGAACCAGACCATGTGCCGGTGTCCCGAGCGGGACTCCAGTGTTCAGTTGTGCCCCCATGATCGTTCCGGCCGGCCGGAACGGTCAAGCGACTCGTCCCTATGCGTGCTTTACCCCGTTTGAGCTGCGAGTTTACGTTCGCGAAAAAAGTCCGTGCCGAGGGCTGGCGCGGAGGCCGTCCGCTCCCGCATCATTGCGTCGTCAAGGCAGTCTCGCCGCAGAAACACCCGGTGGTCACCCCATCGTCAGTGCCGCCTCTGCGCCCGTCCCGAAGTGAGGTTCCCATGACCTCTTTCGCTGAGCATGTGGCTCCAGCGGCCGAGCTCTACCCGGTGGCGGCGGACTGGCCGCGCCGGCTCGGATCCGCCAAGACCTCCTACATCACGCGGCACGTGATCGACCTCGTGCCGCCCGGCGACGAGCTCCAGCTGGCGCCGTCGACGATCCCCGCGGCCGGCGATGTGATCCTGGCCCGGGTCGAGTCGATCGGCGCGCACGACTGGATCGAGCGGCCCGACGGGCGCAAGGCACGGCTGTTCGCCGGCGACGAGATCGTCGTCGCGTACGGAGCCCGGTACGCCACCGACGCCTACGAGGCCGTCGTCCCCGACGACTTCGGGCCGTGCGACCTGGTCGCGGCCGGCGGGATGGCCGGCCGGGTCGTCGGCGCGTACGCGGGGTTCGCCGCGCCGACCCGGATCGTGCCGATCGGCCAGCTGGCCGGGCGCGACGGGCTCGGGCTGACGGTGCGCGCGGGCGCGCCGATCGCGCCGTCGCCGCTGCCGCCGCCGGTCCACCCGCCGGTGATCGCCGTCGTCGGGACCTCGATGAACGCAGGCAAGACGACGTCGGCGGCGTCGCTGGTGCGCGGCATCACCCGGTCCGGCCGGCGCGTCGGCGCGGCCAAGGTCACCGGGACCGGCGCCGGCAACGACCGCTGGCACCTCATCGACGCCGGCGGCTCGCCCGTCCTCGACTTCACCGACGCCGGGTACCCGTCGACGCACCTCGTGTCGCCGGAGGACCTGGTCGCGACGTACTTCGGGCTGCTGTCCGCGGTGACGGCGGCCGAGCCGGACATGGTCGTCATCGAGATCGCCGACGGCGTCGCCCACGTCGAGACCGCGCGGCTGCTGGCCGAGCCGTCCGTCCGGGCGACCCTCGACGGCGTGCTGTTCGCGGCCGGCGACGCGCTGGGCGCGCTGTCCGGGGTGAACCTGCTGCGCTCGTGGCATCTGCCGGTGGCCGCCGTCACCGGCCTGGTGACGGCGTCGCCGCTGGCCGCGCGCGAGGCGGCCGCCCTGCTCGACGTCCCCGTCGTCACGACGGGCGAGCTGATGGATCCGACGGTCGCCGCGGCGCTCGTGTCGCTGGGCTCCGAGGCCGCCTGACCCCCTGATCGCCGTCCGGCGCAATCCATCCGGGCGGCTGGGCCGTAACAACTCAATACCGGGCCGAGACCCCGGGGCCGATGCCCCGGGGCCGGGAGCGCGTGTTCCTCCGATCACCGACGAAGGAGAAAGCGGTGAGACACGTCACCTGGCGCCCGCGATCCTTGCGTACCCGCGCCCTCGCGCTGCTGGCGGCCGGAGCGATGACGCTCCCGGTCGTGGCGGCAACCAGCTCGGCGGCACAAGAGCCCGCACCCCAGCAGGACGACGACTACTCCATCCTGGTCGTGGGCCGGACCCTCGGCTTCCGGCACGGCAGCATCGTGCCGGGCACCACGGCGATCATCCAGCTCGGCGAGGAGAACGGCTTCGACGTCGACGTCTGGGACCCGGCGCAGCCGACCCGGACGCTGCCGAGCACGCCGTTCACGTCGGCGGCGGACCTGGCCAAGTACGACGCCGTCGTCTTCCTGTCGCCCGTCGACGGCACCAACAACCCGGCCAACGCGCCGCTGCTGAACGACGCGGAGTTCGCCGCGTTCCAGGGCTACATCCGCAACGGCGGCGGCTTCGCCGGCATCCACGCGGCCTCGGACACCATGCACACGCGCCCGTGGTACGGCCAGCTCGTCGGCGCGTACTTCCGCAACCACCCGGCGAACCAGGACGCGAAGCTCGTCGTCGCCGACCGCTCGCACCCGTCGACGGCGCACCTGGAGACCGTCTGGAACCGCCACGACGAGTGGTACAACTTCACCGCCAATCCGCGTGGCAACGTGCACGTGCTGCTCACCATCGACGAGAAGTCGTACAACCCGGGCAGCGGCACCATGGGCACCGACCACCCGATGGCCTGGTGCCACGCGTTCGAGGGCGGCCGGTCCTGGTACACCGCTCTGGGCCACACCAACCAGTCGTACACCGAGCCGGCGTTCCTGCAGCACATCCTCGGCGGCATCGAGTGGGCGGCCGGCGCGGCCGGCGGCGACTGCGGCGGGACCGACTGGGAGCACTTCGAGAAGGTCACGATCGACGCCGACACCCGGTTCCCGAGCGAGCTGGACATCGCCGACGACGGACGGGTGTTCTTCATCGAGATGGGCGAGCGGCGTCAGGCGTCGACTCCGGCGAACCTCAAGGTCATCGACCCCGCGACGCAGACCACCAGCGTCGTGGACACGGTCGACGTCTACACCGGGATCGCGACCGGCAACGCCCAGGAGGACGGGCTGCTCGGGCTGGCGCTGGACCCGGCGTTCGAGACCAACAACTGGTTGTACCTGTACCGGTCGGTGCCCGGATCGGTGACCTGCCCGCCGTCGGACGTCCCCGGCGGCAGTTGCGGCGTCAACCGCCTGTCGCGGTTCACGCTCGGCGCGGACGGGCTGGCCGACGAGAAGGTCGTGCTCGACGTCACGGTGCAGCGCGAGCAGTGCTGCCACGAGGCCGGCTCGCTGGAGTTCGACCGCTTCGGCAACCTCTACATCTCCACCGGCGACGACACGAACCCGTTCGAGTCGCAGGGCTACGTCCCGATCGACGAGCGGCCCGGACGCCAGCCGTTCGACGCCCAGCGCACGTCGGCCAACACGAACGACCTGCGGGGGAAGATCCTGCGGATCACGCCGACGCCCGCCGGTGGCTACACGATTCCGGACGGGAACCTGTTCGCGCCGGGGACGGCGGGCACGCGGCCGGAGATCTATGCGATGGGCTTCCGCAACCCGTTCCGGATCGAGTCCGACCCGGAGACGGGGGCGCTCTACGGCGCGGACTACGGACCGGACGCCGGCGGGCCCAACGCCGACCGTGGTCCCGAGGGCCGCGTCGAGTGGAACGTCATCCAGCCCGGCAACTACGGCTGGCCGTACTGCCACGGCGGCGCCGCCTACCGTGACTGGGCGTTCCCGAGCGGCCCGGCCGGTGCGACGTTCGACTGCGCCAACCCCGTCAACGAGTCGCCGAACAACACCGGCCTGAGCGCGCTGCCGCCCGTCGTCGACCCGGAGATCTTCTACGGCCGGCTGCCGTTCGCGAGCGGCGGGGCGAACCTGCCCGACATCGGCACCGGCGGTGCGCCGACGGCCGGGCCGGTGTTCCGGTACGACCCGGCGCTGTCGGCCGGCCTGTCCAGCCGCCAGTGGCCGGAGTCGTACGACGGCCAGGCGTTCTTCGGCGAATGGGGCCGGAGCAGCAACAACCTGTACACGTTCGTCCTCGACGGCGAACGGCAGGTCCAGGAGATCAACCCGCTCTTCCACGGCGTCCTCAATCCGTGGACGCGGCCGCACGAGATGGTGTTCGGCCCGGACGGCGCCCTGTACGTGATCCAGTGGGGCCACACGTTCGGGACGACCGGCGTCTCGACGATCCAGCGGGTCGACTACACCGGCGGCCCGACCTGCTCGGCGCGGGACGTCGGCGAGAGCACGGTCGTGATCGGCGGGGTCGACACCGGCGTGCCGAACCGGGTCGGCGGTGCGAGCTGCTCGATCAACCAGCTCATCGACGACGACCCGGCCTCCTGGCCGAACCACGGTGAGTTCGTCCGCCATGTCGAGGAGGCCGCGCTCTACTTCGTCGACCGCGGTCTGATCACCGACCGGCAGAAGGGCACGATCATCCGCACCGCCGCGGCGTCGGACATCGGCTGACCTTCATCCGCGGTGGGTGGGCCGGCCACTTCGGTGGCCGGCCCGCTCGCCGTCTCGTCAGCTCTGGGGCCGGGCGAGGAGTCGAACCTCGCATGCAGGCGCGGGGGACACCCCTCGGACCGCCTCACCCTGGTGGGTAGTTGCCGTATGTCTACCGGCCGGTGCTATTCAACGGCGTACCGCCGGTGTTCATTCCCGCGTGGTGGTGGCGGCCGGCGACGGCGGCTAGCGTCGGTCCGTGGAGCTGATCGGAGCGGCCGGGTGAACCCGGTCAAGCGGCTGCTGCTCGGCTCCGGCCGGCTTTCCGACGAGTTGCGCCGGGAGCTCGCTGCCGAGGGCATCGTCTTCGTCGAAGAGGGCCTGACCGGATCCGTCCGCGAGTTTCGCAGCGCCCGGCACGAGCGGGCCAACGAGATCGAGGGGACCGCCGGCGCGATCGTGCTGACGCCCGGCCGGCTCGTCGTCTGGACCAGCCGCGGCCCTCATCGTGGCAAGCACATCGACGTCCCGCTGCGCGACGGGCGGCCGATGGGCGTCGACGTCCGCGCCGATCCGCCCGAACGGATCGTGTTCGGCTACGAGCCGGGGCGGCCCCATCCGGGCGGGCCCGGGCGGATCGAGGTGCACCTGAAGACGCCGTCGGCGGCCGGACTGGCGCTGCGCCTCACGTAGCCGGCGTGCTCGTCCACAGGCCGGACGGATTCGCCGAGTTGTCCACAATCGGGCCGAGCGCGGTGGCGACCTGTCGGATCCGGCGGCTAGCGTCGCAGTCAGTGTCAGGGTGATGTCGCCGCTGTTTTCGCGGCTGGTTGGATCCTGATCGCCTTGGTGTCTGGCTCGTAGCGTGGCTGCCGACCGTTGGTCTGGTCTTCATGCGTTTGCCGGCACCGGGGTGTGAAGGACCGGCCGGCGTGACTTGATAGGAGCGTGGCGTCGCCCCGACTGAGATGTGTCCGCCGGCCGGTCCAACCGTCCCGTCACTGATCAGGTGAGAGGAGGCAACCACCATGGTTGT
>NZ_POTW01000137.1 GCF_003236295.1 Jiangella anatolica | reverse complement strand
TCTTCTTCGCGACCTCCTTGACCAGCTCGGCCCCGATCTTCTCCCACGGGTCCTCGAGCTCGATCTCCTTGGCGATCGACACACCGTCGTTGGTGATCGTGGGGGCACCCCACTTCTTCTCCAACACGACGTTGCGGCCCTTCGGGCCAAGCGTGACCCTGACGGCGTCAGCAAGAGAGTTCATGCCACGCTCGAGGCCACGCCGCGCCACCTCGTCGAACGCGATCATCCGTGCCATCTGTTCGGTCCCTTTCTCCGTATGAAGCGGTGCACGACACCGGCGCCCGCGACGAACCTGAGTCCTGCGCCGGTGCCGCGCACCCGCATTGGCACTCCCATGCCATGAGTGCCAACAGCAGTCTGGCAACAGACTTGCGTGCACGCAAGTTTTCGTGTGCGCAATTTTTTGCCTCTAGGATGGGGGCGTGCCTCACGATGACCAGAGCGGCGGGTTGCGGGAGCGGAAGAAGGCCGCCACCCGGGCGGCGCTCAGCGCGGCCGCGCTGCGGCTGGCCCAGGAGCACGGGCCCGAGAACGTGCGGGTCGACGACATCGCCGCGGCGGCCGGGGTCTCGCCGCGCACGTACAACAACTACTTCGCCAGTCGCGAGCAGGCCATCGTCGCGGCCGTCACGGCGGAACGGGCGCTGCGCATCGCGGCGGCGGTGCGGGCCCGGCCGGCCGGCGAGCCGCTGGACGTCGCCGTCATCGAGGCCGTCGTCGAGCAGTACGCCACCGAGGGCGACCCGCTGCCGCTGATCACGTCGGCGCCGCGGCTGCGGGCGGAGTACGTCGAGGCCGCCGGTGCGCTCGACCGGCCGCTGGCCGCGGCGATCGCGGACCGCACCGGCGACGACGACTCGCTGCGTCCGGAGGTGCTCGCCGCCGCGGTCTCGGCGGCGGCCCGGGTCGCCGTCGAGCGGTGGACCCGGCCCGATGACGACCGCCCGCGCGGCCCGCTGGTCGTGCCGCGCGGGCGGCTGGACGAGCTGCTGCGCGCGGCGCTCGCCTACGTCGCGCCGGCGCTGCGAGCCGCCTCGGCGAGCGCGGCCAGCAGCGCCGCCGTCGCCGGCGGGTCGGGCGGGTCGCCGTAGGTGGCGGCGAAGATCCGCCGTGGCGGCACGGCGAGCGGCGCGACGGTGACCGCGGGGTCGCGGTGCGCCCGCAGCGCGAGGCCCGGGATCGTCGTCACGCCGAGGCCGGCGGCGACCAGGCTCTGCATCACGACCATGTCGTCGGTCGTCGACCTCAGCCGCGGGGTGAAGCCGGCCTGCTCGCACAGCTCGACGAGGTGGGTGCGGCAGCGCTCGCAGCCGCCGATCCAGGTGGCGTCGCGGTGGTCGGCGAGCGTGCCGCCGGCCCCGTTGGTCACCAGGTGCAGCGGGTCGTCGAGCAGGTGCCGCAGCCGGACCCCGTCCTCCTCGGGCGCGGTCTCGTCGTAGCGGAAGATCACCGCGACGTCGACGTGCCCGGAGCGCAGCAGCCGTAGCGCGTCCTCGGGGTGGGTGTCGGTGAGTCCCAGCTCGACACCCGGATGCCGCTCCGCGAGCACGGCGGCGGCCCGCGGGACCAGCGTGCTCATCACCGAGCCGAAGCCGGCCAGCCGGACCCGCCCTGCCCGCAGCCCGACCAGCGTCGACAGCTCGGCCGCCGCGGAGTCGACCCGGCCGACGATCTCGGCGGCGCGCTCGGCCAGCAGCCGGCCCGCCTCCGTCAGCCGGACGCCACGGCCGACGCGCTGCAGCAGCCGGGCGCCCGTCTCCGCCTCGAGCCGGGCGAGGTGATGGCTGAGCGAGGGCTGTGTGTAGTGCAGCTCGCGTGCCGCCACGGTCACCGAGCCGCACCGATTGACCGCGTCGAGGATGCGTAGCTGCACCAGACTGACCATTCATAGAGTCTAGTCATGGGTTCCTTCCATAACTGGCATTGGACCTATCTGTCCTGGTGGAGCACGCTGTGAAGCATGACAACCTTCGCCCTCGCCGCACTCGTGCTGATCATGATGCCGGGCCCCGACCAGGCCCTCATCACCCGCAACGCGCTGGTCGGCGGCCGCGCCGGCGGGCTGCTGACGATGGTCGGCGGCGTCCTCGGCCTGACGGTGCACGCGGGCGCCGCCGCGGTCGGGCTGTCGGCGCTGCTGCTCGCGTCGGCCACGGCGTTCACCGTGCTGAAGATCGCCGGCGCGGCGTACCTGCTCTGGCTGGCCGTTCAGTTGCTGCGGTCGGCGGCGCGGACGCGGCGCTCCGGGGCGTCGGCCGACGCGGGCGGCAGCGGCGGCGCGCTGGTGGCGGCGCCGCGGCGCTGGGCGTACCTGCGTCAGGGCTTCCTGTCGAACGCGCTGAACCCGAAGGTCGCGCTGTTCTTCGTCACGTTCCTGCCGCAGTTCCTGTCCGGCGGGGTGGCGTCGGCGCGGGCCGAGGCGCTGCTCTTCTCCGGCGTTTTCGCGCTGCTCTACCTCGCCTGGTTCGGCCTCTACGTCGCGGCCGTGGACCGGCTCGGCCGCTGGCTGCGCCGCCCCTCGGTGACGGCGCGGATCGAGCAGGTGACCGGCGTGCTGCTGGCCGCGGTGGCCGTCCGGCTGGCGACCGCGGCGAACCACTGAGCTACTCCCCGGCGAGCTCCTCGATCGCCCCGGGCGGCAGCGCCGACAGCGCCGTCAGGGCCCGGACGAAGCCCGCACGGTCCTTGTCCGGGAGGGTGGCCAGCAGCCGCTCCTCCCGGGCGCGGATGCCCGCGGTGATCGCCCGCCGCACCCGCCGCCCGTCGGCGGTGATGGCCAGCAGCCGCACCCGCCGGTCGTCCGGATCGGGCGTTCGCGAGATCAGCCCGCCCTCCTGCAACTCGTCGAGCGTCGCGATGATCCGCGTCTTGTCCGCGCCGATGGCGTCGGCCAGCGCGGCCTGCGTCCGGATCGGCGTCCGGTCCAGCGCGGCCAGCACCGAGTACCCCCACATCGTCACCCCGTGCTCGTCGAGCACCGGCTGCTCGACCGCGAGCAACGCTCGCACCACGGGGTACATCATCGCGGCCAAGTCGCGGCGGTCGTCGGGCTGCACGAGACCGAAACTACCAACGGCGTGGGCGCGAGGCCGACCGAAGGGCTTAAGTCTCGGCCGAGTTCAGCTCAGGAAAGGACTCCGATAGGCGACGAAAAGTCGATCGCGGCAAGGGCAAGATCAAGAGATACCACGAACTTCGCCTCGTAAGTCCGTCCTGTGCGCCCGCGACGACGTTGACGGTCCGAGGCTGCGCCGCCCCGGAACTGAGCTGAGAGAAGGCCTCATTGTCCGGCGCCACAGACGCCCGTTCTTGGCCTGCCTGCGGACCCGGCTACTGACGCGCCGTTCTGTTCAGTCATTCTCATCGGCGCCAGCAGGTAGTTCCTTCCAGAGAGCGCGCGTGGCGCTTCTATCACCGAACAGGTCTGTCGAGGCGCGCGTATCATCGAACTCGCCGAAGGATCGAGCGATGAGCTGCCCTATCTGAATCGATTGCACGGCAGCCCGAAGAATGGTCGTCCGCTCAACTTGAGACTCGTCGGCATCGCGAAATGAAGCGAGTCTATGCAGGGTTTCTTCGTGGTCGTCTCCGCGCCGAAACCCAAGGCAAATCGTGTCGTTCGTCCGGGTCACATCGAGCGCCATGCCCAAGTGCCGCGTCTGAACCAGAATCTCGCCGACAAAGCGTGTCGAGGACCCGGCGAGTTCCCACACTCTGCGCGTCCCAGGCGGTAGCGAGACTCCAGCCCGTTCCAGTCTCCCCCAATAACGATCTCTCCGGGCCAAGTGCTGCCCTAGACGACTGAGCTGTTCTTGACGAGATACGCCGATGAGTGACCATTCCCAGTTGGACTCAGTTGACATGAGGAGGTCGACAATCGCGGCTGCGGACCGCTTGGAGGCATCCGCCAGGGACTCACCTGGTTCAGTCCGGCACTCGCCTGAGATGACGACCAGCTCTGCGACGTCGACCCCTAGGAAACTCGGCCAATCGAAAGCACCCTCAATTGTAACTGAGCACGACCTAGTAGTCATAGTGTCCCCCGTCTTGCGTATTGAAGTGGGGACCCCGATTTTGCGAGTTGCCGGGCCCCCAGAAGTGGCCCTTGGAGTCATCGCGAATCACAACCGTCCTCGTGCCACCACCCGCCGAGGGGAGATCCCATTCGTACCTTCTGCCAGGCTGAACCTTGTCGCGCTTATTCACGTTAGGCAGGACTCGAGACGGGCTCATGCTGGTGGGAACTCCTGAGTCTCGTTTTGCTTGATTGAATGCTCCCGAACGCCCAGCTCCTTCTGGCGTGAGATTCGGTGCCGGCGTACCGCACATGTTGTGGACGAGAACATCACTCTGACTGACATGGTACGTGTGGATGTCGGTGATGGTGAGGTTGTAAGCCAGATCGTCGTAGCCGGACGTCTCGTCGATGCCGTTGACGGTGAGGAGGCGGCCGTCGGCGGTGAGGACGGAGTCGCCGGCGTCGATGGCGGCGGCGTCCTGGAACTCCTGCTCGCTAGCGTTCCAGAACGGGTGGTCCTCGGTGGTGGTGATGGCGGTGCCATCGACCTCCAGGTCGACGAGGGTGTCCTCGTGGACCCACACGTGTGTGACGGCCTGGGCGGCCTGCTCGCCGGTCTCCGGATCGGTGGCGAGGACCTCGTCACCGACCTCGATGTCCTGGATGGCCCTCCGCGTCCCGTCTGCCCTTCGCAGCGTCACGCACGATGCCACTCAGGACCGGCCAATCGTCTGCTGTCTTTGCGGCAACCATCGCGCTTGGAACAACGCGAAGGCCCAACTCGCTCGCGCTACCCAGCGCCGCGGTTGTGGTCCTGACGTTGTCGAATTGCACGAGCTGCAAGGGGGCGTCGTAGCCGTACGTCGTGGTGGGCTCTGGGCATGCCGACGCGCCGTTCGACCGAAAATCGACGGCGCGCTGAGCGGCGAGGTGATCGTGCGCCGTCGGTGGACCTCGCTCGGGGGTGCTGTCGTGGCATGCGCCGGGCGCACCGACGTTGTCGTAGGTGTAGACGTGGACGGTCCCGGCCCCGGTCAAACTGCCGTGGGCGGCCGAGGCCGCGACCACGAGCGTCGCCATCACGATTGCGAGCACTGCTCGCAGCGCGATGCGCATCCACGTCAAGAGGCTTCGCCTCCCAGGGATTCGAGCAGCGCATCGAGTCGGAATGCGACTGCTGGCCGTTGCTCGTCGAGGAGCCGAGTGAACCGGATCTCCTCGATGTCAGCCTCAGCCAGCCGCACTAGCTCGGTGGCTCCGCTGCCGTCGTTCTCAAGCAAGTCAGCGCTGGATCGGAGCATGGCTTGCGCGTCGTCCATCCCGATCTCACCTGAATGGAAGGCTTCGATGGCTTGCCGGAGCCTGCCGAGGATGCCGCGGTTGTTGTCGTTGACGGTCATCGTGTGATCACCGTGATGACGATGTTGTTCTCGGTTATGACCTGCACCGTGCCACTGGTGAAGGACAGCCGGGCCTCGCCGTTGGGCCCCTTGACGGGCACACCCTTGGTGCTGCCGAGGACGTCTTCTACAAAGTTGGGCGAGATGCTCCGGCCTGCCCCGGTTGCGCCGCCCGGCGCGCCGGGGCCGCTGGGCTGAAGTCTGTCCACAGCGTGGTGACTGTACAGGCGATCACCGATCTGGGCGTACTCGCGACCTCCTTGTGTGACCTTCGGGTAGTTTTGCCACGACGTCCACAGCAGGCGCTCACCGCCGTTTGCGGCTTCTTCGACGACGTCGTCGGCGGCTCGGGCCGCGTCGACGACGTGGTTGGTGGTCCGGGCGACAGTTCGCGCGATGGTGCCGCCCGGGACGAAATTGCTGAGTGCCCAGCCACATGCACCCCAGTCGCCGTCGCCGAAGCAGTCGACGAAATCTTCCGCTCCGAACAGCCATCCGATGGGTCCGAGCGATTCGAGGAAACCGCCGGTCGGCCTGCTCCTGGCCTGGGCGATTGCTTGTTCGAGGGGCAAGTAGTTTGTGGCGGGTGTTCTCGGTCCCCCATAGGTCCTCTCGACGGGCGCGACTCCGTAGCCGCCGGCGCCCGGACCGTAGTTCGTGTGGCCGCTTTGCAGACCCTGGGCGGGCGGTGGCTTCTGGAGGAATCCCACATTCCAGCCAGGCGGGTTTCCCGCTACGGTGTTTGACCCACCCGGTTGATCGATCTGCTGATAAGGAATGAGGCCGGTGGGGTCGCTGTTCGTGATGGGGCTGTTGTTGGCGTAGGCGTACCCGTTCATCTGTTGCGGCATCGTGTGGTCGATGATCGGGTCGACGGACAGGAAGCGGCCGATCGTCGGGTCGTAGGCGCGAGCGCCCATCTGGATCAGGCCGGTGGCGTCGTCCTCGATACCGGTGTGGAAGCCGCGGTCGGTGGGATAACTGGCCACCGATGCAGTGCTGCCGCGGTAGTTGCCGAACGGGTCGCGATCCTTGTTCTTCACCGAGGCGGCATCGGCGTCGATCGCAGTGTCGGCCGTGCCGTTGTGGTCGGCGAAGAGGTCCTGAAGCCCACCCGCCGGGCTGCGGACGGAGATGGTCTGGCCCGCGAAGGAGTAGTAGCGCCGAGCCGACACGGTGTTGGTGGCGGTGGCCAACTCCAGCTCGTGACCGGGCAGGTAGATCGTGACCGTGGCCGGATCGCGGCGGACCAGCCGGTCGCCGTCGGCGGTGTAGATGAAGGAGGAGGCGCCCGCGGAAGTGCTCGCGGTCTTGACCCGCCCCTCGACGTCCCAGGTGTAGGTCTTGGCGCCAGCGGTGAGGGTGTTGCCGGTGTCGTCGTAGGTGTACGAGGTCGTGGTCGAGCCGGTGGTGGCCGACGTCAGGGTGTGCGGCTGCGGCGAGCCTGGCGCCGGGTAGGCGTAGGTCGTCGTGGTCGGGATCGGCGTTCCGGTAGAGGAGAGCTTGGTGCGGGTGAGCGAGGTCCGGTTGCCGGTCAGGTCGTAGGTGTAATCCTGCTGGTACTTGCTCGACGTGCCGGTGGCCGGTGGCAGGTCAACCGTCCCGCAGCCGGTGTCGGTGGCCGTGAACGCCTTGGTCAGCCGCCGGAGATAGTCGTACTTGAAACACTGGATGTCGGCGGTGCCGCCGGCCGGCTGGTCGGCGATCCGGGTGACGTTGCCGGCGTCGTCGTAGCCGTAGCGCAGGTCGGAGTAGACCGACTGGTCCTCACGGTCGATGCGCGAGCGGATCAGCCGCCGGGTACCGGTCTCGTACTGGTTGGTCTGCCACGACGCAGTGCCGTACTGGCCCTGGCCACGGCGCAGGATCTCACCGTACGGCGACCAGATCGTGTCGACGGCGTAGGTGTTGTAGCCGTACATCCAGTCCTCGGCGCCGGTCGCCTCGTACCGGTGCTGCAGCGTCTCGGCGGGCAGGCCGCCGATCGCCGGCATCGTCGTCGTCGCGACGGAACCATCCGGGTTGTAGGTGGTGGTGAACGTGTAGCTGCCGTCGAGGAGCGTCCCCTCGGCGGACGGAATGGTGACCCGGGTGCCGAGCGGCCGGTACGCCGTGTCGTAGCCGGTGACGGCGGTCATGTAGGCGGCCGTGCCCTCACGCCGGGTCGACGACGTGAGCTGACCGAGCAGGAGCGTGTCGTACGTCCACTCCGACAGGACCGTGCCCGTGACCGAGCCCTGCCGGGTCGACGTCTTCCGCCCCAGCAGGTCGTACGTGGAGGCGAGCGTGCGGTTCTCGGCGTCGGTCGTGGTCAGCAGCTGGCCGGCGTCGTCGTAGGTGAGCTGCGTGGTGCCGGTGTCGGGGTCGGTCTTCTCGATCTGCCGGCCGCGCAGGTCGTACTCGTAGGACCAGACGTTGCCGGCCTGGTCGGTGACCGACGCCAGCTGACCGGCCGGCGTGTAGGTGTACCGAGTGGCATCGTTCGCGCCACTGGGCGAGCTGCCGTGGTACTGCAGCAGCCGCTCCGTCCGGCCGCGCGCGTCATGGAACACTGCGGTCGGTGTGTCGCCCGTCGGCGGGTCGACCAGAGTGTGGTCGCCGCGGTACGTGGTGGTGGTGCGCCACAGTTCGGTGCTGTTTTCGTGGAACGCAGAGACGGTCTCGCGCCCGGCGCCGTCGTACGTGGTGCGGGTGCTCGCCGGCAGCGTGTCCGTTGGCAGGAACCGCGTGGCCGACGGCGCCGTGTCGTTGTAGTACGGCCCGTTGACCTCGATCGCAAGACCGCGCGAGTCGTACTCGGTGTCGACGAGCAGCCGACCCTGCTCGGCCTCGCTGGCCGACGGCGTCTGCGTCTGCAGGATGCGCCCGAAGCCGTCGAACAGCTCGTAGCCGATCGCCTGAGCGCCCGTCGGCAACAGCGTCTTCGTTGCGACTGAGCTGGCCGCGGTGACACTCACCGTGTAGACGTACTCCGTCGTCGGCGTCTGGCTGGTCGTGCGGTCGGTCCCCCACACCTTCAGCAGCCGGCCGAGCGCGTCCCACTGGAGCGAGGTCGTGCGGTTGTTGGCGTCGACGACGGTGGTGGGGTTGCCACGGTAGGTCGTCATCGTCGTGGTGGACACGTGCCCGGCCGGGTTCGTCGTGGTGATCTTCTGGGTGAGCCCGGTCGAGACGTTCGTGTAGGCCATCGTCGTCGTCCGGTTCAGCGCGTCGGTCGACGACGTCGGCCGGCCATACGCGTCGTACGTGCCCGAACCGGCCTGCACGTAGACCGGGCCGGAGCTCCACGAGTCCAACTCCTCGGTCAACGTCACGTTGCCACGCGTCGGCGCGGTGCCCACGGCGCCGCCGTCATAGCCGAACCGCTGGTCGATCACGACGTGACCGGGCCGGGTCGGTGTCGTCGCGCACTCAACGGACACCGTCTCGACGCGGGACGGGCGGTCGAGGATGTGCGCGGACGTGTTGCGCGCGTACGTCGTCCGGGTGCACAGGTCGTCTGACGTTGTCGACGTGTCGCCGCGGTCGTCGGTCTGGGTGCGCAGCCCGTACGCGTCGTAGCTGTGGACGACGTCGGTCGTGCGCCATTCCAGGCTCGGCAGCTTCGTCGTGAACGTCCGCGTGCGCCGCAGGTCGACGATGTGCGCGGTGTCCGTGCCATCGGAGGCGGTAGCTGCGGAGATGTACGGGTCGTGGATCGCCTTGGAGACGACCTGCTCGCCGTCGTAGCTGATCGTCTCGCGGACGAACCCGGCCAGCCGCTCGTGGTCCGCGATCGGCGTGCCCTCGGAGTCGACGACGTCGACGTCGCGGGACCCGCTGGGCAGGTGGTCACCGTCCATGCCGCGCATGTACAGGGTGGAGGTCTTGATCGGCTTACGGTTCAGCTCGCCGGCGCCGACGGTGGTGACGACGGTGCCGTAACCGCGCCACTCACCCCAGGTGCGCTGGTCCTCCGGGACCAGTTCGCTGTCCTGGTACGCCCAGGCCGGCTCGCCCTGGTAGCTGTAGTGGGTCTCCTGGGCGAGGCCGCTGTGGAACGTGTCGTCGGCCACGACGGAGCTGACCAGATACTTGTGGAACCAGTGCAGTTCCGGTTCACTCGCGCCCTCGGGCGTGTAGAAGACCGGGAAGCAGTTCATCGAGTTCGACTCGGGCGCGCTCGGCCGGTTCGCCGGCGTGCACTCCTGCGGGGTGTAGTTGACCGAGAGACGGCCGCCCATCTCGTTCCGGATGGCCCGCACCCGCCACTTGTTGAACGGCGGTGCGTTGTCGATGCCGTCGACCCGGTTGGGCATGTTCGCGCCTTCGAACACGACGGAGGGCAGCCCGATGGTGCCGCCGGCCAGGCCCGTGTGGGTGATCCGGCTCAGCCAGAGAGCCGGTGCCGAGCCGTCGCCGCTGGGAGGGAACTGGTGCCCGAGCTGCCACCGATCCGCCGGAACATAGCTGCCGCCCGAGAGCACTTCGGTGGTGATGGTGGCCAGCTCTTTGCGACTGAAGAAGGTCGGCGAGACCCGGGTGGTGCAGGTCGACGACGACTGGCACAGCTGGTCGAACGGCACGTCCGGCCACGCGTGGGCGGTCGACTTGGTCAGCTCCGCCTCGGTGCATTCGATGGTGGACGTCGGGGTGCACCGTTCCCTCGTGTCGAAGAGGACCCGGGCCGGAGCGGTCGACGTGTGCGAGGAACCCAGCCGCTCGCCGTACTCGATCATCCGCAGGTAGCCGCCGCGGGTGTAGGCCACCGAGACGTCGTCGAGGTTCTGGCCGTAGCGGTTGCTCTCCTTGACGTAGGTGTAGGTGATCGTGTTGCCGTCGGTGTCGACGACGTAGTCGAGGTTCCACCGCCACGCCTGCTGGCAGAACGAGTCGGCGAACGCGGTCGCCCGGCACGGCTCGCCGGTGTGGTTGCCGGCGACGGGCACGGTGAACGTCGAGTTGGTCGGCTCGGTGTCGGCGGCGTTCCGCTGGTGCAGACCGAAGTAGTACTGCGTGCCGTCGGTCGTGGTGACGCGCCAGTGCTCGCCGTCGTTGTCGCCGTTGGCGGCGCCGGTCAGGTGCTCGATCCGGGAGCCGTCGTCGTTGAGCGGACGCCAGGTCACGCCGTCGTCGTCGAGGATCATCTCCGTCGACGACCCGTTGAGCGACATGAAGACCGAGTCGGTCTTCCAGCACAGGTCCCCGGTCTTGCGGGTGTTGTTCGCGCCCGTGCCCATGTCGTCGGCGCAGGCGGCGTACCGCCGCTCGATGAACCCGGGGTCGAGGGTGTGGCCCTCGCCGATCCACGAGGCCTGGTTGTTCGTCGAGCTGACCCGGCCGTCGACCGACGCGGAGGAGTAGTCGATGGAGAGCTGCGGGTTGAGCCCGCCGGCGGTCGGCGGCACACGGAGCGGATAGTTCCAGGTGAACGCGCCGGACGAGCCGCCGCCGGACCAGCTCGACGACGGCGCCAGCGACGTCGCCTTGTAGTCGCCGGTGGAACCGGACGATGCCGCCGCGACGGCGAACCAGCCGCCGCCGTCGACCGCCACGTCGGCCGCGACGGTCTTCGCCGCGATGTCGTTGTCCGACGCGAGCGGCGTCAGCTCGCAGATCGTGATCGGGTTCGCGGCCGGATCGCATGGGGTGATCTGGTAGAGCACCAGCCGCGAGCCGTAGTCGGCGCCGTAGGTTTTGAACGTCGAGTAGTCGACGGAGATGCGTACGTCACCGGTCAGCGCCGTGCCCGCAACGGCGGGCGCCACCTGCAGCATCATGCCGGGAAGCTCGGCGGCTTCCGGCACCGACTGATCCACCTTGCGCACCTGCAGGTCGGTGTCGACCGGCACCGCGCCGGGCGACTGGGACGCCGCGACGGTCACGGGCAGGCCGGTGACGGTCGCCGGCGCCGTCGCGACGCGGACGGTGGTCTGGGTGGCGGCGGGCCACACGGCGGCCGCCTGCGGCAGGTACACCGGCTCCGACGGCGGGAACACGCCGGGTGTCGCCGGGTCACCGGCCACCGACGCCGTCCGCTGGACGTCCGGCGCGCTGATGTCCTCCGGCAGGTCGGGAACCGCCTGCGAGTCGTTCATGACCCGCTGGATGCTCTGTGCGTCGAGCGGTGCGGGATAGATCCTGACGTCGTCGATGCTGCCCCGCCAGGGCTCGACACCGGCGCCGCCGACCTGGCCGCCGCCGATGCGCATCGGACCGGAGAACGGGTGCGTCTGCGTGACATTCGTCGCCTGACCGGCTTGGTCACCGTTGACGAACAGCGTGAACGTCTTCGCGGTGGCGTCGTAGACCGCCGCGAGGTGGGTCCACGTGTTCGTCGCGACGCTCGGCGAGGTGGCCGACACGGTGGTGAGCGGTGGCGAGGACGCGACGTCGGAGCGGGCAGCGATCGCGGTCCACTGGCCACCGGAGAAGCCGAGCCGGAGCCCGGACACGTACTGGCCGTCCTGGCTCACCGCCGTGCGGTTCGCGGCGGTGTCGGTGAGCCGGACCCACGCGGTGGCGGTGTAGCCGACGAGGTCGCCGCGGAGCACCGGAGCCTGAGTGGTGCCGATGCCCGCCGTCGCGGTGAAGTCCAGCGAACTGCTGGCCGGGCTGGCGGCGCCGCGCCAGTCAGTGCCCCAGTCGGCCACCGCTCGCGTCAGCGTGTGGTCGCTGCCGGTCTGGTCGGCGACCGTCGTGCCGGTGCCCTCGTTCATCAGCCAGGCGGCGATCGGGTCGGTGCCGCCGACCATGAAGGTGTAGGTGGCGGTGGGGCCGATGTTGCCGGCCCGGTCGACGCTGGCGACGTAGAGCGTGTTGGGGCCGAACTGGGTGGGCGCTATCGTCGCGGCGCCGGGTGCGCCCAGCGTGTTGGGATTGACGCTCTTGTTCAGCGCGTCACTGTTGAGCGAGTACTTGTACCGGTCGACGTCGGTGACGCCGTTGGCGCCGAACGTGAACGTGCCGGCCTGACCGATCCCACCGGCCCACTGCTCCTCGGGATACTCCGCGGACGTGATCGTCGGCGCCTGACTGGGCCGGACGGTGTCCACGCTGAACTCGCAGGTCTGCGTCGACCAGCCGCTCCAGGCGCCGGGCTCGTCGGCCGCGGTCGCCCGCCACTGATAGTGGCTGTCCGTCAACGCGGGGAACGGCACGCTGATCGTGCCCGGATCGGTCAGGGCCGAGCGGCCAGCCTCGGACCAGTCGACGCCGGAGACCATGCGCCGGTAGTCCACGACCATCTTCACGTTCTGTTGACCGTCCGGCTCGGTGACGGTGGCCACGGCGTTCGGCGTGTTGTCATTGATCCAGGGCCGGTTGGCGCCCGCGACACAGGCGGTGTCCGGGTCCTCCGTGTGCAGGTTCGTCGGCCGATCCGGCGGCCAGTTGTAGTTCACCGTCAGGCTCGGGTAGCGGGTCTGGGCCGTGTTGGTGATGTTCTCGTACCGGCGCCAGCCGTCCATGTTGGTCTCATCGGCGGACTTCAGCCCGAGTGTGAACCGGGTCCAGCCCTCGGCGGCCGCTGTCGTGGCGATCGAGGTCGCATTCCACTCGGTGCGCATCGGGTTGCTGCAGTAGTCCTCATGGCCATGCGCCTCGTAGTTGGTCGCGATGTGCGTGCGCATCGTCGGGCCAGGCCAGTAGTCGGCGGAACTGATGCCATCGGTGAACCAGAGTTGAACGCCCGGACCGTAGGAAGCGCGCTCACAGTCGTAGTTGGGCGAGTGGATCTGGCGGTGCGCGAACTCCGCGGAAAGGATCTGCGGGCCGGCGCTCAGGGTGCTGAAGTCGATCGCGTAGAACACCCGGGACCGCTTGAGATCCTGCCAGCCGTCGTAGCCGACGCGGGCCTCCTCGGTCGCGCTGTTGTAGAACTTCTGCCCGTTGGACCAGACCATGTGCCAGTACAGGTGGTACTTGGACATCGACGGGTCGATGACCACGGGGAACGTCGTCTCAGGGTCGGTAAGCAGGTCCTGGTCCGGCGTGATGGTGAGGGTGCCATCAGTGACCTCGATCGGCATGACGGCCGACTGCTCGCCCTCCCCACGATCGATCACATCCGCCGACGGCGACTCCGGGGCCGCCACGGCGTCGACGCCGCCGCCGGCCGTGCGGATCAGCGTGCCGGCGACCGTCGCCGGCTGCGGTGCCGACTCCCACATCCGCGGCGCCGGCATGGTGAAGGCCGGCTCACCGTCGGCTCCGTTGATCACCAGCCCACCGGCATCGTCCGCGGTGGCCTCCAGGCCCGGGCTGGTCGCGATCGGGAACTCGAGCTCGCCCAGTTCGGGGTTGGCCGCCGCCTCCGGGGTCTTGACGACCAGGTACTGGCCGAAGCCGGACAGGCCGGCCTCGACCACCAGGTCGACGCCGGGGAGCACCTCGGGATAGGTGGCGGTGGCGCCGTCGAGCACCGGCGCGGGCAGCGGCTGCGGCCAGTCCAGCGACGCCCACTCGCCGTCCTCGCTGATGCTGACCAGCGGCGCGTCTGCGCCACCGCCGGACAGCACGACCTCGGTCGGCGTCGCGGTCGTCGCGACAGTGCCGTCCGGCCGCGCGACCAGCGTCGCGTCGACGTCGCGCCAGGCGCCGGCGTCGTCGCGGACTCGGACCGGCACCGGCGACAGCTCGGCGGTCTGGGTGCCGTCCGGGTTGACGAAGTACGTGTTGCGATCGGTGCGGGCCTCCTCGACCTCGACCCGCTCACCGGTCTCGGCGGCCTCCACTCGCGCGGCGGCCGTGGCCGCGCCGATCCGCAGACCCAGGTTCGGCCCGGTCTTCGGCCCAGGATCGACGGGTTCGGCCTCCACGCCCTGGACCGGTTCCGGCGGCGCGGTGACCTCCGCAGCCACCGCCGGGTCCGGCCCCGGGAGACCGCCGACGACCAGTGCTGTCAGCGCCGCGACAACGGCTGTATTCACACCAAGGATCCGAGCATGAACATGCGAACGCCCCACCCAACCC
>NZ_POTW01000136.1 GCF_003236295.1 Jiangella anatolica | reverse complement strand
TGGTGGATGACAGCATCGAGGTGGTGGCGGGGACGACGTTCGAGTTGCCGGCTCCTGGGGTGCTGGTGAACGACGAGAACATCGCTCCTGGTGCGGTGGTGCAGTGGCAGACGACGCCGCCTGAGGGTTTGACGTTGCGCGCCGATGGCGGCATCGACTACGAGGTGCCGGTCGACGCGTCGGGTACGGCGTCGTTCCAGTACTGCATCCTCGACCTGCCTGGCACGCCGGCGGCGCGGTGCATCTCGAACCTGGCGACGGTGACGGTGCACATCGCATCGCCGGTGCTGGTGGATGACAGCATCGAGGTGGTGGCGGGGACGACGTTCGAGTTGCCGGCTCCTGGGGTGCTGGTGAACGACGAGAACATCGCTCCTGGTGCGGTGGTGCAGTGGCAGACGACGCCGCCTGAGGGTTTGACGTTGCGCGCCGATGGCGGCATCGACTACGAGGTGCCGGTCGACGCGTCGGGTACGGCGTCGTTCCAGTACTGCATCCTCGACCTGCCTGGCACGCCGGCGGCGCGGTGCATCTCGAACCTGGCGACCGTGACGGTGACCGTCGTCACCGAACTGCCGCTCACCCTCCGCGACGACGAGTACAGCGTCGTCGAGGGCGAGGTGCTGCAGGTCGATGATCCCGGCGTGCTGGCCAACGACGACCTGCCCGATGGGTACGAGCTCGTGGTCACCTGCGACCAGCCCGACGACGCGGAGCTGACGTGCGACCAGGGCGGCGGCTTCACCCTGACCCCCGACGACGGCTTCACCGGCGACATCACCTTCGGCTACGGAATCGGCCCGCTGAGCGCCGATCGGGCGACGGTCACCGTGCACGTCACGGCGTCGAACCCGCCCGGCGACGACGACGGCGCTGTGGGCGACGAGAGCCCCGGCGGCGACGACGGAACCGACGGCAACGACACGCCGGGCGGCGACGAGTCCGGGGACGGCGGGGCCTCCGGCGCCGACGAGCAGGGATCCGATGACGGTGACGATGACCTCCCAGACACCGGTGTCGCGCTCCCGTTGTGGCTGCTCACGGGGGCGGGGCTCGTTGGCGCGGGCCTCGTGGCCGCTGCAGGCCGGCGCCGGCTGTCCTGATCGCGACCCCTGGACGGCCGAGTCCGCTGTCAGGCGTCGTCGGCCCTAGCTACCGTCCTCGTCGGTGGTGAGGGGAGCGGTCTGGGCCCACTCGGCCCAGTCGGCGAGCGCCTGGTGCAGCCGGATCCCGGCCTCGGCGGCGATCCTGATGGCCTGCGTCGGCGGGCTGTCACCGTAGTCGCCGCGGTCCTTGGCGGCGGCGATCCCGCGGTAGAAGTCGGCGGCCTGCCGGTAGTACGCCGCCTCGGCCTGGAGGTGCCGGCGCAGGTCGTCTGGCGGCATGAGCCAGAAGAACACCGAGCGCAGCAGCGCCTGCAGCCGCATCGTGTGATCGACGTCGGTGGCGGTGAGCCAGCGGCGGACCTCGGCGAGGCCCTCGGGTGTGATGCGGTAGGCCTTGCGGCCGCGTGCGCCGACGGAGTCGACCTCGATCAGGCCGTCGTCGGCGAGTTTGCCCAGCTCGGCGTAGATCTTCGGGTGCTGGGCCGGCCACACCGTGCCGAGCAGCTCCTGGAACCGGCCGGCGAGGTCGTAGCCGCTGGCCGGGCCCTCCGCGAGTAGTCCCAGCAGGCCGTGCCGCAGCGACATCGCCGCCCCTCTCGTTCACCGGTCGCGCCCCATCTTGACATGTCCCTCCGGCCACGTGAATACTCGGACATGTCCTAAGGTACATGTCCTTGAAGACAGGTGAGGAAACGAGCATGGCCGAGAACAAGGGCGCCATCCTGGTGACGGGCGCCAACGGCGGCATCGGGGCGGCCGCGGTCCGGGCGCTGGCCGAGCGCGGCCGGACGGTGTTCGCGGCGGTCCGTGACGCCGCGAGCGCGAGCGCGATCGCCGGCATCAAGGGCGTTCGCGTCGTCGAGCTCGACGTCACCGACCCCGACGGCGTCGCGCTGGCGGCGAAGAGAGTCGCCCACGACGTCGGAGCGGCCGGGCTGCGTGCCGTCGTCAACAACGCCGGCGTCATCGTGCAGGGCCCGCTGGAGCTCGTCCCGCCTCAGGAGCTGCGCCGCCAGTTCGAGGTGAACACGTTCGGCCCCGCCTACGTCACCCAGGCGCTCCTGCCGCTGCTGCGGGCCGGCGCCGGCCGCATCGTCAACGTCAGCGCACCGACCGCGTGGGTGCCGGTCCCGTTCCTGGGCCCGATCGGCGCGAGCAAGGCGGCGCTCGAGTCGCTCTCGGACGCGTTGCGCGGCGAGCTCGCGGCGTGGAGGATCCCGGTCGTCCTGGTCGAGCCGGGGGCCACCACGACGCCGATCTTCGCGAAGGCCGAGGCCGCCGCCCGTTCCGCGCTGGACGACGCGGACCCGGGCCGGGTCGCGCTCTACCGGCAGCAGCTCGCGGCGGTCGAGAAGGCGTCGGCGAACCAGCGCAGCCACCCGCCGGAGAAGGTCGCCGCCACGATCGTCCGGGCGGTCGAGGCCCGCCGGCCGCGGCGCTGGTACGCCGCGACCGGCGATGTCAGGCTGCTGCGCCTGGTCTCGCACCTGCCCGCCGGCCTGCGCGACCGGCTGGTCGCGCGCACCTTCGGGCTCTGACTCAGTGGTAGGTGTGCTCCTCGGCCGGGAACGACCCGCTGACGACGTCGTCGGCGAAGGCCTTGGTCGCGTCGGTGAGCGCGCCGCGCAGGTCGCCGTACTGCTTGACGAACCGGGGGAGCGGGCCCTCGCGCAGACCGGCCATGTCCTGCCAGACCAGCACTTGGGCGTCGACGTCCGGGCCGGCGCCGATGCCGATGGTCGGGATCGACAGCCGCTTCGTCACCTCGGCCGCGACCTGCGGCGTCACCATCTCCAGCACGACGGCGAACGCGCCGGCCTCCTCCAGCGCCAGCGCCGACTCGATCAGCCGGTCCGCGTCGGCGCCGCGGCCCTGCACCCGGTAGCCGCCCAGCGCGTTGACGCTCTGCGGCGTGAACCCGACGTGCGCCATCACCGGGATGCCGGCCTCGACGATGCGCCGCACCGACTCGACCACCGGCAGGCCGCCCTCGAACTTGACCGCCTGGACGCCGGTCTCCTTCATGATCCGGATCGACGTCTCCAGCGCCTGCTCCGGGCCCTGCTGGTACGAGCCGAACGGCAGGTCGCAGACGACCAGCGCCCGGCTGGTGGACCGCACGACGGCGCGGGCCAGCGGGATCATCTCGTCGACGGTCACCGGGACGGTGTCGGCGTGTGCGTAGACGTTGTTGCCGGCCGAGTCGCCGACCAGCAGCACCGGGATGCCGGCGGCGTCGAAGATCTCGGCGGTGTACATGTCGTACGACGTCAGCATCGGCCAGCGCTCGCCGCGCTCCTTGGCCGTGCGCAGGTCACGGATGCTGACCCGGCGGGACAGCTTGCCGCCGTACAACGGGACGGTCTCGTGCGTCATCGCAGGACTCCTTGAGTGTGTCTCGAGGCCCGTGGCCGGGTCCCCTAACACCTCCGATTGTCCCACGGACGGGCGCCGTCAGCGCGGTGGCGGCGGTGGCGGCAGCTCCTGCGCGGTCGGCCGCGGCTCGGCGGGCTGGACCGGCGGCTCCGCAGCCTGCGCCTCGACGGGTGCGGCCGCCGGCTCCGCGGCGGGCGCCGGCGCCGGCTCCGCGGCGGGCGCCGGCGCCGGCTCGTCGACCGACCCGGGAGCAGCCTCGGGGGCGGCGGCGGGGGCAGCCGTGATCTCGGGCGTCTCCCGCCACGCGCTGGTGATCGGCACCCGCCGGTCGCGGCCGAAGTTGCGGATGGTGATCTTCGGGCCGGGCGGGTACTGGCGCCGCTTGTACTCCGCGGTGTCGACCATGCGCAGCACCTTCGCGACGAGGTCCGCATCGAACCCGGCGGCCTGCAGCTCGGTCGCGTCGATGTCCTGCTCCAGGTGCCGGTACAGGATGTCGTCGAGCAGCGGGTAGTCGGGCAGCGAGTCGGAGTCGAGCTGGCCGGGCCGCAGCTCCGCGCTCGGCGGCTTGTCGATCGAGCCCTGCGGGATCGGCGGCGTCTCGCCGCGCTCGACCGCCGTCGCGTTGCGCCAGCGGGCCAGCTCCCAGGTCAGCGTCTTGGGCACGTCCTTGATCGGCGCGTACCCGCCGACCGCGTCGCCGTAGATGGTGGAGTAGCCGACTGCGAGCTCGGTCTTGTTGCCGGTGGCCAGGACGAGGTGACCCTCCTGGTTCGACAGCCCCATCAGCGTCATGCCCCGCACCCTGGCCTGCAGGTTCTCCTCGGCCAGCCCGGTCAGCTCGAGGTTGTCGAGGAACGCGCGCACCATCGGCGCGATCGGGACGGTCCGGAAGCGCAGCCCGGTCCGCTCGGCGAGGTCGTTCGCGTCGGACTTCGAGTGCTCGGACGAGTACGAGCTGGGCATCGAGACGCCGTGCACGTTCTCAGCGCCCAGCGCGTCGACGGCGATCGCGGCGACCAGCGCGGAGTCGATGCCGCCGGACAGCCCCAGCACCACCGACGAGAAGCCGTTCTTGCGCACATAGTCGCGCAGCCCGGTGACCATGGCCGCGTACACCTCGGCGAGGTCGGACAGCCGCGGCGCCAGCGCGCCCGGATCGGGCGTGTACGCGGGCAGCGGCGCGGTGGTCAGCGTGGTGCGGTGGACGGCGAAGCCGGCGACCCGCTCCTGCGTCATGCCCCACGGGCCCGGCGCCGGCGCGACCGCGTCGGGCAGCTGCAGGTCGACGACGAGGCAGCCCTCCTCGAACTGCGGCGCGCGGGCGAGCAGCTCGCCGTCGGGGCGGACGATGAGCGAGTCGCCGTCGAAGACCAGCTCGTCCTGGCCGCCGACCATGTTGACGTAGGCCAGCGTGGCCTGTGCGGCCGCGGCCCGGCGGCGGGCGAGGTCGAGGCGGACGTCGTCCTTGTTGCGCTCGTACGGCGATCCGTTGACGACCAGCAACAGCCCGGCCCGGGCCTCCCGCGCGACCGAGACCGGCCCGCCGTCCTGCCAGATGTCCTCGCAGATCGCCAGCGCGATGTCGACGCCGTGCAGCCGGAACACGCCGAGGTGGTCGCCGGGGACGAAGTAGCGGGCCTCGTCGAACACGCCGTAGTTGGGCAGGTGGTGCTTGGCCTGCCGCGCGACCACGCGGCCGCCGTAGAGGACGGCGACGGCGTTCTGCGGCGACCCCTTCGGCCGGCCCAGCCGCGCCTCGCCCGCCGTCGCGTCGTCACGGCCCAGGTACCCGACGACGACGGCGGTGGCGCCCAGCCCCTCGGCGTCGAGCCGGACCGCCAGCTTCTCCAGCGCCGTCCGGGACGCGTCGACGAAGGAGGCGCGCAGCGCGAGGTCCTCGACCGGGTAGCCGGTGAGCATCATCTCGGGGAAGGCGACCAGGTGGGCGTGCTGGGCGGCGGCGTGCTTGGTCATGCGGACCACGAGATCCGCGTTGCCTTCCAGCGCACCGACGGTCGGGTTCACCTGAGCGAGCGCGATTCTGATCTGCGGCACGATCCGAGCTTAGTCACGCGAGGACACCGACCAGCTACCCGGCGGACACACCGGTGGGGCAGACTGGCGCCGTGGAGAAGCAGCAGCAGTTCGTCCTCAGGTCGCTCGAAGAGCGCGACATCCGGTTCGTCCGGCTCTGGTTCACCGACGTGCTCGGATTCCTCAAGTCCGTCGCCGTCGCGCCGGCCGAGCTGGAGAACGCGTTCTCCGAGGGCATCGGCTTCGACGGCTCGGCCATCGAGGGGTTCGCCCGCGTCTACGAGGCCGACATGCTGGCCAAGCCCGATCCGACGACGTTCCAGGTGCTGCCGTGGCGCGGCGGCTCCAACGGGACGGCCCGGATGTTCTGCGACATCCTCATGCCCGACGGCTCGCCGTCCTACGCCGACCCGCGGCACGTGCTCAAGCGGGCGCTGAGCAAGGCCGCCGAGCAGGGCTTCACCTTCTACACCCACCCCGAGGTCGAGTTCTTCGTCTTCAAGAACCAGCCGTCCGGCGGCGACGAGCCGGTCCCCGTCGACGCCAGCGGCTTCTTCGACCACACGGCGCACGGCATCGCGCAGGACTTCCGCCGCGACACCATCACGATGCTCGAGGACATGGGCATCTCGGTCGAGTTCAGCCACCACGAGGGCGCGCCCGGCCAGCAGGAGATCGACCTGCGCTACGCCGACGCGCTGGCCACGGCCGACAACCTGATGACGTTCCGGGCGGTCGTCCGCGAGGTCGCGCTGTCGCAGGACCTGTACGCGTCGTTCATGCCCAAGCCGTTCACCGCCTGGCCGGGGTCGGGCATGCACACGCACGTGTCGCTGTTCGAGGGTGACCGCAACGTCTTCCACGAGCCGGGCGCGGAGTACCAGCTGTCCAAGACGGCGCGCTCGTTCATCGCCGGGCTGCTCAAGCACGCGCCGGAGATCACCGCCGTCACCAACCAGTGGGTCAACTCCTACAAGCGGCTGCGCGGCGGCGGCGAGGCGCCGGCCTACGTCTGCTGGGGTCACAACAACCGGTCCGCCCTGGTCCGGGTGCCGATGTACAAGCCCGACAAGGGCCAGTCGGCGCGGGTGGAGTTCCGCTCGCTGGACTCCGCGTGCAACCCCTACCTCGCCTACGCGGTCATCCTCGCGGCCGGGCTCAAGGGCATCGAGGAGGGCTACGAGCTGCCGCCGGGCGCCGAGGACGACGTGTGGGCGCTGACCGACCGCGAGCGCCGGGCCATGGGCATCGACCCGCTGCCGGCGTCGCTGGACGAGGCGATCCAGGCGATGGAGAGCTCCGAGCTGGTCGCCGAGACGCTGGGCGAGCACGTCTTCGAGTTCTTCCTGCGCAACAAGCGGGCGGAGTGGAACGAGTACAGCCTGCAGGTCACCGCGTTCGAGCGGGCCAAGATGTTGCCGGTGATGTGATCCCGTGATCGACGTCGTCGAGCACGAGCCAGGCTGCCCGCTGGACCGTTTCGGCGGCTGGCTGTCCGAGGCCGGCGCACCGGTGCGGGTGCTGCGGCCGTATGCCGGTGACGCGGTCCCGTCGACGCCGGGTGACGGGCTGATCGTGCTGGGCGGGCAGGTGGACGCCTACGCCGACGAGGCCGCGCCGTGGCTGCCGGCGGTGCGCTCGCTGCTGGCCGCTGCCGCCGGGAACGGGACGCCGACGCTGGGGATCTGCCTGGGCGCGCAGCTGCTGGCGGTGGCGTGCGGCGGACGGGTCGACGTCGGCGCGTCGCCGGGCCGCGAGTCCGGCGTCGTCGACGTCCACTGGCGTCCGGAGGCCGGCGACGATCCGCTGGTCGGCGGGCTCTCCGACCCGTTCCCGGGGCCGAGCATGCACGCCGACGCCGTCGTGGAGCTGCCGCCGGGCGCGGTCTGGCTCGGGTCGTCGGCGATGTATCCGCACCAGGCCTTCCGGGTGGGCGCGGCGGCGTGGGGCGTCCAGTTCCATCCGGAGGTGTCCGCGCCGACGTTCGCCGGCTGGGCCCGCGAGCTGCCCGACGTCGACCCCGCTTCCGTGGTGCGTGAGCTGGTGGACCGCGACGCGGAGGTCGTCGCCGCCGGACGTGAGCTGGCCACCCGGTTCGCGCGCGCCGTCGAGACCGCGTCGGTGGTCCGCACCTAGGGAGACGCATGTCCAGGCTGCGGCGGCAGGCGCCGGTGCTCGCGGTGATCGCCGCCGGGGGAGTGCTCGGCTCGCTGGCCCGGCACGGGCTGGTGTCGCTGCAGCCGGACGCGGCGACCGGCTGGCCGTGGGCCGTCCTCGCCGTCAACGTGTCCGGCTGCCTGCTGATCGGCGTGCTGATGGCGGTGCTGCTGGACCTCACCGCGCCGCACCGGCTGCTGCGGCCGTTCCTCGGCATCGGCGTGCTCGGCGGGTACACGACGTTCTCGACGTACGCCGTCGACACGCAGCGGCTGCTGGCCGAAGGCCGAGGGGCCGCGGCATTGACGTACGTCCTGGTGACGCCGGTGCTGGCGCTGCTGGCGGTCTGGCTCGGGACCGCGGTCACCCGGGCCCTGCGCGGAAGGAGACGGGCATGACCCTGGACGGGCCCGCGAAACGGCTGACGATCGTCGTCGGCGAGAACGACACCTGGCACGGCCGGCCGTTGTACACCGAGATCGTGCATCGGGCGCACGCCGCCGGGATGTCCGGCGCCAGCGTGTTCCGCGGCATCGAGGGATACGGCGCGTCCAACCACATCCACACGACGCGCATCCTCAGCCTGTCCGAGGACCTGCCGATCGCCGTCGTGATCGTCGACCGGGCCGACGCGGTGCGCCGGTTCGTCGACGAGATCGCGCCGCTGGTCAGCGAGGGCCTGATCACGCTGGCCGACGTCGAGGTGGTCCGCTACGTGGGCCGCACGCCGTGACGGTGCTGCTGGTGGCCGCGGGCGCCGCGGTCGGCGCGCCGCTGCGCTACGTCGTCGACCGCTGGATCCAGCTCCGGCTGGACGGCGCCTTCCCGTGGGGCACCCTGGCGGTGAACGTGGCCGGCTCGTTCATCCTCGGTCTGGTCCTCGGCTCACCGTCCGTCGACGATGAGCTGGTCGCGCTGCTGGGCACCGGCTTCTGCGGCGCCCTGACCACCTACAGCACGTTCGGCTACGAGACGCTGCGCCTGCTCGAGGACGGCGCCTGGTCCCGCGGCGTGGCGAACGTCCTGGTGAGCGTGGGCGCCGGGCTGGGCGCCGCCGCCCTGGGCTGGACCCTGGCGTGGTGATCGGAGCCGCCGGGTAGGTTTGTTACATGGCGGTGAACCGGACGGAGGGCCGCGTCGCGTCGTTGGCCAAGGCCGGGTTCGCCGACTCGGTGGCGGCGCAGCGGGAGCTGGACGGACCGCTGCTGGCCGACTACGCCGGCGCCGACCTGATCGCCGCTCTCGGCGTCGTCGCCGACCCCGATCTCGGGCTGCGCGGGCTCGGCCGGCTGCTGGAGTCGCTGGAGACCGAGCCGCGACGGGCCGAGTTGCGCGACATGCTGGCCGAGGACTCACCGCACCGGCGCCGGCTGCTGGCCGTGCTCGGGTTCAGCTCGGCGCTGGCCGACCACCTGTGCCGGCACCCGGACCACTGGCGCGATCTCGGCGACCTCGATCCCGGCGACCGGCCCGGCGCCGAGGCCGTCCGCGCGACCCTGCTGACGGCGGTGGGCGCCGACCCGGCCGCCGCGGCGCCCGTCGCCGTAGGTGAGCAGGCCGAGCTGCTCGACGCGCTGCGGGTGGCGTACCGGCGCCACGTCACGACGCTGGCCGCGCTCGACCTCGCCGACCGGCTGGACGTCGCCGCCGTCGCCGCCGAACTGGCCGACCTCGCCGGCGCGACGCTGGAGGCAGCGCTCGCCGTCGCCCGGGCCGGGCTCCCGGACGGCGCGCCGGACTGCCGGCTGGCCGTCATCGCGATGGGCAAGGCCGGCGGCCACGAGCTGAACTACGCCTCCGACGTCGACGTCGTGTTCGTCGCCGAGCCGCCCGCCGACGACCCCGACGGCGCCACCGGCTGGCTCACGACCGCGACGACGCTGGCCACAGCCCTGATGCGGGCCTGCTCCGTCTACACCGGCGAGGGCACCATCTGGCCGGTCGACGCGGCGCTGCGGCCCGAGGGCAAGCGGGGCCCGCTGGTGCGCACCGTCGCCAGCCACGCCGCCTATTACCGCGACTGGGCGAAGACGTGGGAGTTCCAGGCGCTGCTCAAGGCCCGTCCGGTGGCCGGCGACCGCGCGCTCGGCCAGGAGTATCTCGACGCCGTCACCCCGATGGTGTGGACGGCGGCCGGGCGAGACGGCTTCGTGGACGACGTGCACGCGATGCGCCGGCGGGTCGAGGACCACATCCGCCCGGCCGACGCGGACCGTCAGCTCAAGCTGGGTCCCGGCGGGCTGCGTGACGTCGAGTTCGCCGTCCAGCTGCTGCAGCTCGTACACGGCCGGGCCGACGTGAGCCTGCATGACGGCAACACGCTCGGCGCGCTCGCGGCGCTGACCGCCGGCGGCTACGTCGGGCGCGACGACGGCGCCGTCCTCGACGCCGCGTACCGGTTCCTGCGCACGTTCGAGCACCGCATCCAGCTGCGCGGGCTGCGCCGCACGCACGTCGTCCCCGACTCCGACGAGCAACTGCGCATCCTCGCCCGGTCGCTGGCGCTCAAGCAGCCGGCCGAGCTCGTCGACGTCTGGCATCAGCAGGCCCGCGAGGTGCGGCGGCTGCACGAGAAGCTGTTCTACCGGCCGCTGCTGTCCGCCGTGGCGCGGCTGCCCGGCGACGGCGTCCGGCTCAGCCCGGAGGCGGCGCTGGCCCGGCTGCGGGCGCTGGGTTACGCCGACCCGGCCGGCGCGCTGCGGCACATCGAGGCGCTGACGACGGGCGTGTCGCGGCGGGCCGCGATCCAGAAGACGCTGCTGCCGGTGCTGCTCGGCTGGTTCGCCGACGCGCCCGAGCCGGACACCGGGCTGGCCGGGTTCCGCAAGGTCAGCGACGCGCTCGGCACGACGCCGTGGTACCTGCGGCTGCTGCGCGACGACGGCGCGGCGGCCGAGCGGATGGCCCGCGTGCTGGCGTCGGGCCGGTACGCGACGGAGATGCTGCTGCGGGCGCCCGAGGCGGTCGCGATGCTCGGCGACGACGACGCGCTGCGGCTGCGCGAGCGCGGCCCGCTGGAGAAGGAGGTGCTGGCCGGCGTCCAGCGCCACGACGACCCCGTCGACGCGATCGGCGTCGTCCGGGCGATGCGGCGACGCGAGCTGTTCCGCGTGACCGTCGCCGACCTCGCCGCCGGCGCGCCCGTCGAGGACGTCGGCGAGGCGCTGACGGTGATCGCCGAGGCCACGCTGTCCGGCGCGCTGGCCGCCGCCACCCGCGCCGTCGAGGCCGCTCGGGGCGCCCCGCTGCCGACCAGGCTGGCCGTCGTCGCGATGGGCCGGCTCGGCGGCCGCGAGATGGGGTACGCGTCCGACGCCGACGTGCTGTTCGTGCACACGCCGTACCCGGACGAGGACGAGACCGAGGCGGCGACGGCCGCGCTCGCCGTCGCGAACGAGCTGACCAGGCTGCTGTCGCTGCCCTCGCCGGAGCCGTCGCTGACCGTCGACGCGGCGCTGCGGCCCGAGGGCAAGCAGGGGGCGCTGGTCCGGACGCTGGCCTCCTACGCCGCCTACTACAACCGGTGGGGCGAGGTGTGGGAGCGGCAGGCGCTGCTGCGGGCGGCGCCGTGCTGCGGCGACCCGGAGCTGCTGCGCCGGTTCGAGGCGCTGATCGACCCCTTGCGGTGGCCGACGGCGGGCCTGTCCGATGCTCAGCTGCGCGACGTGCGGCGGATCAAGGCGCGGGTCGAGTCCGAGCGGCTGCCCCGCGGCGCCGACCCGTCGACGCACCTCAAGCTGGGTCCGGGCGGCCTGGCCGACGTCGAGTGGACGGCCCAGCTACTGCAGCTGCGGCATGCGGCGTCGGTGCCGGCGCTGCGGACGACGTCGACGCCGGGCGCGCTGGCCGCGGCGGTGTCGGCCGGGCTGCTGGACGACGACGACCGGGCGGTGCTGGTCGACGCATGGCGGCAGGCCGGCCGGATCCGCAACGCGACCGTGCTCGTCACCGCCCGGCCGTCTGACATGCTGCCGAAGGACCCGCAGACGCTGTCCGCGGTCTCGCGCGTGCTCGGCTACGCCGCCGGCGAGAGCGCCGTCTTCGTCGACGACTTCCACCGTCGCGCCCGCAAGGCCCGCGCCGTCGTCGAGCGCCTCTTCTACGACGACGTCCGCTGACGAGGGCTCGCTCAGTCCGGTTCGCGTGGCTCGGCCGTCCCGGGCTCGGGCCCGCGCCGCAGCTGGGTGTCGAGCTGCTCCCGCCAGCGGTAGAGCTCGCTCAGCGCCTGGAGGCGGACCTCCTCGGTGAGCGACGCGGCTGCGGTGCGCAGGACGGCCTCGTGGTCGTGCCAGTAGGTCTCGACGGCATCCTTGACGTCGTCGGCGTCGGCGTCACCCTTCGCGGCGGCCCGCAGTCGTTGCCGGATCCGCTCCAGATCGGCCGTCGCCGCCTCGAGCGACGGCTCGTCCAGGCGGCCCTGCTCGTCGTGGCCCGGGTGGGTCATCACGGCCGCGCCGGTGCCGTGGCCGTGCCGCCGCCGAGCCCTTCGAGCAGCCGGATCAGCGCGTCGATCAGGCCCTGCAGCAGGCGGCCGAGCGTGCTGCCGAGGTCGACGCCGTCGAGCAGCCCGGCGATGGCGCACAGCAGGTTGCCGAGGAGGTTGCCCGGACCCGGAATGGCGGTGATGTCGAGGACGACTTGATTGAGCTGCACGCGCAGCCCGAGCAGGTTCAGATCCAGCGGGCCGAGCTCGAGGTGCAGGATCGGACAGGGTGTCTGCGGTGGGGGCGTCGTCATGATGGGCCTCCCGACGGTCTGGCGGACAGTGGCGCGTTGCCGGCCCGGATCGGGTGCAACGCGAGGGTCTCGCTGCCCGTACCCTGGCCCGCGGGCGATATGCGACAAATCGGGGCAAATTGGGGCGGGGCTGAAGGGCGGCGCTCACGGCTCGGTCGGGCTCGCGTAGGGGAGCTGTCCTGATCGTGCCATCGTCGTTCGTCAGTAGGTCGGAGCGGGACGGTCCCGCGCAGTCGAGTCGAGGAGTGTCCGATGAGCCAGTACCTGCTGTCGGTGTACGAGGCGGAGGGAAGCGTCCAGGGCGCGCCGGCCACGCCCGAGGAGATGCGGGCGTTCATGGGCCGGGTGATCGCGCTGGAGGAGGAGATGGACCGGGCCGGCGCGTTCGTGTTCGGCGGCGCACTGCACGGGCCCGACGCGGCCACCGTCGTGAGGGGCGGCACCGGCCTCGACAAGATCACCACCGACGGGCCGTTCGTCGAGGCCAAGGAGCACGTCGGCGGCTTCTACATCATCGACGCCGAGGACCTGGACGCCGCGCTGGCGTGGGCGGAGAAGGTCGTGGAGGCCACGAACCACGACATCGAGGTGCGGCCGTTCCGGGCCACCGGACGCCTCGAGGACGGCCACTGACGGCGCCGGCGCATGGACGACGTCGAGCGGGCCTTCCGCGTGGCCCACGGGCCGGCCGTGGCCACGTTGACCCGGCTCTTCGGCGACCTCGGCCTGGCCGAGGACGCCGTCCAGGACGCCTTCGTGACCGCCCTGGACCGGTGGCCGCGCGACGGCGTCCCGGACAACCCGGCCGGCTGGATCGTCACGACCGCACGGCACCGCGCCATCGACGTCGTCCGCCGGAACCGGCGCGGACGCGAGCTGGCCGCGGAGATCGGCCGGGACGGCCCCACGGCGGCAGCCGATCCGGAGACGTCGGAGCCGATGCGCGACGACCAGTTGCGGCTGATCTTCACCTGCTGCCATCCCGCCCTGCGGGTCGAGCACCAGGTGGCGCTCACGCTGCGCCTCGTCGCGGGGCTCACGCCGGCGGAGGTGGCGTCGGCGTTCCTCGTGGGCGAGGAGACCATGGCCAAGCGCCTGGTGCGGGCGAAGTTCAAGATCAAGGCCGCGCGCATCCCGTACCGGGTGCCCGACGACGCCGAGCTGCCGGGCCGGCTGCGGGCGGTGCTCGAGGTGCTGTATCTCGCCTACAACGCGGGCGCGGACGGCGCCGGCCGCCACGACCTGCGGGCCGAGGCCGTCCGGCTGACCCGGCTGCTGGCCGCGCTGCTGCCCGACGAACCGGAGGTGGCCGGTCTGCTGGCGTTGATGCTCAGCGACGCACGCCTGCCGGCGCGCGGCAGGGAGGACGTGGTCCTGCTGAGGGATCAGGACCGGTCGCGCTGGGACGGCGCGCTGATCGCCGAGGGACAGGCGCTGGTGCTGGACTGCCTGCGCCGACGCCGGCTCGGGCCGTTCCAGCTGCAGGCCGCGATCCAGGCGCTGCACTGTGCGGCGAGCCGCTACGAGGAGACGGACTGGGCGGCGATCGTCCGCTTCTACGACCGGCTGATCGCCGTCATGCCGACCCCTGTCGTGGCACTGAACCGCGCCGTCGCCGTCGCCGAGGTCCAGGGAGCCGTCGAAGGCCTGCGCCTGCTGGACGAGCTCGGCAGTGAGCTGGCCGGCTACCACCTGTGGCACGCCGCCCGCGGCTCCCTGCTGCGACGGCTCGGGCGGCGGACGGAGGCCGCGGCGGCCTACGAACGCGCCGCGGAGCTGGCCCGGAGCGAGCCCGAACGGCGGTTCCTCCGCGGCCAGAGCGAGACGCTGCGACGCCGATAGGCTGCCGCAATGACGCACGTTGACGAGTACCCCGCCGACGCCGCCCACCTGGCGCGCTGTGTCGAGCTCGCGGAGACCGCCCTCGCCGGCGGTGACGACCCGTTCGGGTCGGTGCTGGTGGGCCGCGACGGGACGGTGCTGGCCGAGGGCCACAACCGCGAGACGAGCACCGCCGACCCGACGGCGCACCCGGAGCTGGAGCTGGCCCAGTGGGCGATCCGCAATCTTCCGGCCGCCGAGCGTCCCGCCGCCACCGTCTACACGTCCGGCGAGCACTGCCCCATGTGCGCTGCCGCCCACGGCTGGGCCGGCCTCGGCCGCATCGTCTACGCCGCGTCGAGCGCCCAGCTGGTGAGTTGGCGGTCCGCCTGGGGCCTCCCGCCCGCCCC
>NZ_POTW01000135.1 GCF_003236295.1 Jiangella anatolica | reverse complement strand
TCCCCCGCCCCACCCGCCCCACCCGCCACGAGAACCACGCGCCCCGCCAGTGCGCCCGGACCCAGCCGCGCCGGCCCGTCCTCGGCGACCGTCAGCGCCCGATGCGCCGTCGCCGCCGGGATCCCGACCGCCGCGCCGAGATCGAAGCCGGCGCCGTCGGGCAGCACGAACACCCGCTCGGCCGGCACGATCGTGTACTCCTGCGCCGTCCCGCTGTCCGGACGCTGGTACGCCGCCAGCGTCACCCACACCCGGTCGCCGACGGCCAGCCCGCCGACACCGCCGGCCGATCCGCCGCCGTCGCCCCCGCCGACACCCTCGCCGACCGCGTCGATCACACCGGCGCCGTCCTGGTTCGGGACCGCCTCGGTCCCCGGGGCCGCGCCGAAGCCGCCGCTGCGCGTCTTCCAGTCGGTCGGGTTCACCGCCGACACCACGACGCGGATGCGTACCTCGCCGGGACCGGGAACCGGAACGGGACGCTCGGTGAGCCGGAGGACGTCGGCGGGGCCGGACTCGTCGTACACGATCGCCTTCATCGGGGTGTCGCGTCCCTTCATCGGATGGGTCCTACTTTCCGCCAACCGGCGCCGACACGCTTGCATTCCGGTCCGCCGATTCCTCCGGAGGCGCTGTCCGGTCTGTCCGCCTGAGCCGCAACACGGCGGCGTGGACGGAAGGAATCGGCATGTCCCTGGAGTTCGGCATCTTCCTGCCGGTCGGGTTCGGCGGCGAGCTGGCCGGGTTCGACGACCCGGTGGAGGCGGCGGAACGCGTCGTCGAGCTGGCCCGGACCGCGGAGGAGTGCGGCTTCGCGGCCGCCTGGCTGCCCGACCACCTGCAGACGATCCCGCCGTCGCCGGCGCCGGTGTTCGAGTCGTGGTCGATGCTGGCGGCGCTGGCCCGCGACACCGACCGGATCCGGATCGGCCCGCTGGTCAGCTCGAACGGCTACCGCAACCCGGCCTTGCAGGCGAAGATCGCGTCGACGGTGGACGTGCTGTCGGGCGGGCGGCTGACGCTCGGCATGGGCGCCGGTTGGTACGAGGCCGACTACGAGGCGTTCGGGTACGAGTTCGCCGACGCGCCCACGCGGCTGCGCGCCCTGCGCGAGGGCGTGCGGACCATCACGTCGATGTGGACCGAACACCCGACGACGTTCCCGCGCGGCGCGCAGCCGGCCATTCCGCTGCTCATCGCCGGCGGCGGCGAACGGGTGACGCTGAAGCTGGTCGCCGAGTACGCCGACGCCTGCAACGTGATGGTGTCGCCGGCGGACGCGGCGCGGAAGTTCGCGATCCTGCGCGAGCACTGCGAAGCCGTCGGCCGCGACTACGACACGATCCTGCGCACCGCGACGACGGCCTGCCTCATCGCCGACTCGGACGAGGAGGCGCAGGCGCGGCTGTCGCCGGCCATGAGCGCGTTCTACCCGGGCGACGTCGCGTCGTACCTGCTCTACGGGACGGCCGACACCGTGCGGCAGCGCATCGCGGCCTACGAGGAGGCCGGCGTCCAGCAGCTGATCGTCGGCTTCCACGAGGCGACCGACCCGGAGGCGATCCGGCGCTTCGCCAAGGAGCTCATCGCTTGACGGCGGCGGCGACGGCGGCGACCGCGGCGACGGGGCCGGCGACGGAGCGGCCCCGTCGCGGCGGGGCGGCCCCGCAGTCAGGGCAGCGACTCCGGCAGCCCGAACCGCGACAGCAGCCCGGCGCCGGCGAAGACGGTGACCCGCGAGATGCCCGCCGAGGTCACCGTCAGCACCGCCATCCCGAACGACGACCCGTCGCGGTGGTACGCCCCGAACGCCGGCTGGCCGTTGGCCACCGTCGGCAGCTTGTGCCAGTCGCCGGCCGCGCCGACGACCTCGCTCATCAGGTACTCCACGCAGGCGACCTTGCCCGAGAACCACACCGCACCGGCCGGCGACTCGAGGACGGCGTCGGCCCGCAGCGCCTGCTCGAACAGGCGCCGGTCCGCCGTCGCGAACGCCGTCATGTACTGGTCCAGCAGCTCGCGCGCCCGGGGATGCTCCGGCTCGAGGACGTCGTCCATCGACGGCATCACCTCGCGCAGCCGCCCGCGGGCCCGCTGCAGCAGCGACTTCACCGCGCCCACCTCCACCGACAGTGCGGACGCGACCTCTGCGGCCGGCCAGGCGAGCACGTCGCGCAGGATGAGGACGGCGCGCTGGCGCGGCGTGAGGTACTGCAGCCCGACGATCAGCGCGAGCCGCACCCCGTCGCGCAGGACGGCGACGGCGGCGGGGTCGGCGGACTCCGGCGTGACCAGCGCGTCGGGCAGCGGCTGCAGCCAGCCGACGGCCGACGCGGGGCTCTCGGAACCGGACAGGTCGGCCGGGACGGCGCGGCGGTCGCTGCGCTGCAACGCGTTGAGGCAGGCGTTCGTCGCGATCCGGTACAGCCACGTGCGCAGCGACGACCGCTCCTCGAACCGGTCGTAGGAGCGCCAGGCTCGCAGGTACGTCTCCTGCACCAGGTCCTCGGCGTCGTCGAGCGAGCCCATCATCCGGTAGCAGTGCGCGAGCAGCTCGCGGCGGTAGCTCTCGGCCCGTCGCATGAACTCGTCGTCGCCCATGGTCCTCCCAGTCGTCGGTCCTCCCGGTACCGACCGGCGCGGGCGCGGAAAGGAATCGCGAGGGCGACGCGGTCAACGGTACGGGTCCGGCTGGTCGCCGGTGCGGACTTGAGCCGGCCGGATCCTGGTCCGGCGGCAGCGACCGGCGGATGATGGCGGAGAGGCTCGCGGCGTCGGAGGAGCCGACGTGGACCACCTCGGACCGGTGGGCCGGCCGGACCCGCCGCGGATCGAACACGCACCAGGCCGACCGCCAGCGCCAGGCCAGCCGGCCGGCCGCGTCGGTCTGCCGATCCGGCCAGACCACCAGCAGATAGCGCCAGCGGTCGTCGCCCGGCCGGCGGCCCCACGCGACCAGCCGTCCCTGCACCCGCCGGCTCGACCGGTCGCCCATGACGACGGGCACGGCGGTGTAGAGACCGGACGGCTCGGCGTAGGCGCGAAGCTTGATCTCCAGCCGGCTCGGATCGATCTCGAGGACATCGAGTGGGGGCTCATCCATCCAGCGCGCAGACATAGTCGCAGTATCGAACATATGTTCGCATGATCGGTAGTTCGTCGCCGTCCGTGGTGAACCCGTCACGGAGGGCGACGGAGATCAGGTCGTCCAGGGCCGGAGCTTCTGCGGGTTCCGGACCGCCCAGATGCGGGTGATCCGGTCGCCGTCGACGTCGAAGGCGAGCACCGTGCCGGTGACGCCGTCCTCCTGCAGCACCAGGCCGGGCTGACCGTTCACCGTCCGCTCGAGGAACGTCAGCCCGGGCCCGGCCGCGGCGATCTCGACCAGCACGTGCGCGATCGGCTCGCCGCCCGTGAGCGGCTCCAGGTGGGCGGTCGCGAGGCCGCCGCCGTCGGCGGTCGCGACGGCATGCGGGTCGAGCAGGCCGACGAGCGCCGCGATGTCCTTGGCCTCCCACGCCACCCGGAACTCCCGCACGAGGTCGGCGCGCCGGCCCGGCGGCGTCGCGGGTGGGGTCGCGGGCCGGCCGGCGCGCAGCCGGCGGCGGGCGGACGAGGCCAACTGGCGGCAGGCCGCCGGCGTGCGGCCGACGATGCGCGCGACCTCGGCGAACGGGTAGCCGAACACGTCGTGCAGGACGAACGCGACCCGCTCGGCCGGCGTCATCGACTCCAGGACGACGAGGAACGCCATGCTGACCGACTCGTCGAGGGTCACGCGGTCGGCCGGGTCGGACCCGGCGCCGGACGGCCGCCCGCCGACCCACTCGGCCCGGTCCGGCACCGGCTCCGGGAGCCACTCGCCCACGTAGCGTTCGCGCCGGGCCCGCGCCGATCCGAGCAGGTCCAGGCAGACCCGGCTCGCGACGGTGGTCAGCCAGGCGGCGGGCGTCTCGATGGCCCGCTGCTGCTCGGGCGACATCGCGTACCAGCGGGCATACGTCTCCTGCACGACGTCCTCGGCGTCGGCCAGCGAGCCGAGGAGCCGGTAGGCGAGGTTGATCAGCTGCCGCCGCTCGCTCATGACCGCGGTCAGGTCCGCGTCCGTCATCGACCACCTCCTCGTCCTGTAGACGACGCAGCCGGCCCGAACGTGAGGCCTGACATTCTGGCGGGCCGCGTCGTCGTATCGCTGTCCACACTGACAGGAGGAACACGATGACGACCCGACGGGCTGTGGTGGCGGTCGTGGGTGCGACGGTGGCGGCCGCGGTGCCGTGGGCGGTCGCGCGGATCGCCGGGGCCGACCTCGAGGTGACGACGGCCGGCGTGACGATGGACGTCGGGCTGGCGCTGGTGCTGGCCGCGGCGCTGACGATGTCGCTGGCGGGGTGGGCGCTGCTGGCCCGGCTGGGGCGCCGGGTGTGGACCCGGGTCGCGGTGACGGTGCTGGTGCTCTCGCTGAGCGGCCCGCTGGTCGCCGAGGCGGACACCGACGCGAAGGTGTACCTGACACTGATGCACCTGGCGGTCGGCGCGGTGCTGATCCCGGGCCTGCGGGCGGCCGCCGGTCAGGACGTCCGCTCGGCGAGGAACACGAACTCCAGGCCCGGCCGATCCGGTGCGTCGCGCACGTCCGTCACCCGGTAGCCGGTGGCGGTCAGGCTCGCGACGATCTCGTCGTGGTCGCGGAAGCGCAGCGTGGACTCGGACCGGACGATCTCGCCGTCGGGGAACCGGTACGCGCCGTAGAACGAGATGTACGGCGGCGCGACCTCGGTGACCTCGCCGCTCCGCTCCACCGGCCCGATCCCGGGGACGTCGCGGACGGTGACGCCGCCCGGCCAGTCGGCGACCCACTCCTCCCAGACCCGGCGTTCCGGCCGCCTAGTCTCGAACACCAGCGTGCCGGACGGGCGCAGCGCGGCGTGGACGCCCCGCAGCGCCGCCGTCCACTCCTCGTCGGTGAGGAAGACCTGCGCGACGTTGCCGGTCATCACCGCGAGGTCGGCGTCGACGGCCGGCACCGCGTCGGCGCCGGCGTGCACCCAGGTGACCAGGCCGTCCGGGTCCTTCGACCGGGCGACCGCCAGGGACGCCTCGGCCGGGTCGGCGCCGACGACGGTGTGCCCGGCGGCGGCGAGCCGGACCGCCAGCGAGCCGGTGCCGCAGCCGACGTCGAGGATCCGGTCCGCCTCGAGTTCGGCGGCGAGGGCGACGTAGGCGTCGAGGTCGGGGCGGTCGTCGCCCCCGAAGACGTCGTAGAGCGGGGCGAGGCGGGGATGGGCGAAGATCGCGTCCGGCACACCGTCACCCTAACGAGCCGGGCGCCTGCCAGACGAGCAGATAACGGCCCATGAGCAGCCGCGACAGCCGGGCGCCGGGCAGCGTCGGCCGGACACTGGCGCTCAGCTCGCGGTACGTGAGCGGCGGCGGCCAGTGCAGCGGCGCGGTGTGCTCCCACTTGCGCCGCACCCGGTTCGCCACGCCCAGCGAGACGAACGCGGCGGCGGCCCAGTGCAGGTCGCGCCGCTCGAACCGGGTGAAGCCGACGATCGCCAGCACGCCGCCCGGCCGGACCAGCGAGCCGAGCCGGCGCAGCGCCGCGGCGGTGTCCGGCAGGTGGTGCAGGGTCGCGTTCGAGACGACGGCGTCGAACGAGGCCGGCTCGAACGGATGCGTCAGCACGTCGCCGTGACACCACTCGACGGCGGCGTCGGGGAACCGCTCGCTGGCGCGCGCGAGCACCGGCGCGTCGACGTCGAGGGCGACCACGTGACGGGACGGCGCGTCGGCGGCGCGTGCCAGCCGGGCGGCGAGGAAGCCGTCACCGCAGCCGACGTCGAGGACCCGGCCGGCCTCCGGCGGCACGTGGCCCGCCAGTCGGGCGTCGTAGTGGATGTTGGCGTTCCAGGGGTCAGCCATCGAACGCCTCCGGGTCGAGGCCGGCCAGCCGCGCGGGGTCGTTGAGCACGTCGATCGTGGTGATCCGGCCGTCGGTGACGGTGAACGCCATCACCGCGAACACCCGCCCGCCGATGACCGCGACCGCCCCGGCGGTGCCGTTGACCAGCACCGGCCGGACGTACGCCGCCAGCCGCCTGGCCAGCGTGGCCTGGCCTGCCACCGTCCGGGCGCCACGCAGCAGCACCGTCGGCCGGGCCGGGTGCATGCCGCCGTCGGCGCGCAGCACCACGTCGGGGTCGAGCACCGTCACCAGCGCGTCGAAGTCGCCGTCGCGGGCGGCCGCGTAGAACGCGTCGACGGCGACCCGCTGCCGGGCGAGGTCGGGATCCGGCGCCGGCGTGGCCTCCTGAACCCGGCGCCGGCCTCGGCTGGCCAGCTGCCGGGCCGCCGCCGGCGTCCGCTCGACCAGTGGCGCGATGTCGTCGAACGGGACGGCGAACAGGTCGTGCAGCACGAACGCCAGCCGCTCGGCCGGCGTCAGCGCGTCGAGCACCACCTGCAACGCCAGCCCGACCGAGTCGGCGAGCAGCGCCTCCTGCTCCGGATCGGGGCCGGTCAGCGGGCTGACCACCGGGTCGGGCAGCCGCACGGCGGGCTCGTCGTCCAGCGGCACCTCGGCCCGGGTCGTCCGCGAGCGCAGCAGGTTGAGGCACACCCGGCCGGCGACCGTCGCCAGCCAGCCGCCGAGGTTCTCGACGTCGGAGGTGTCGGTGCGCTGGTAGCGCAGCCAGGTCTCCTGGACGGCGTCGTCGGCCTCGCTGAGCGACCCCAGCATGCGATACGCGACGGCACGCAGCTGTGGCCGGTGCTGCTCGAAGACGTCCGGGCTCATCCGGTCACACTTCTCCATCGCGGCGGGTCTGAGGGGTATGACTACACCTCTTCTGGTGACCGGCGGGACCGGCACCCTCGGTCGTCTCATCGTGCCACGGCTGCTCGCGGACGGCCTGAGCGTGCGGGTGCTGAGCCGCACCCGGCGCGAGCCGGCCGATGGCGTCGAGTACGTCGCGGCCGATCTGCGCTCCGACGACGCGGACGGGGCGATCGCGGCCGCCGTCGACGGCGTCGACACCGTCCTGCACCTGGCCGGCGGACCCAAGGGCGACGGTGAGGCGGCGGCGCGGCTGGCCCGCGCGGCGGCGCGCGCCGGCGTCAAGCACCTCGTGCACATCTCCGTGATCGGCGTCGACCGAGTGCCGGTGGCCTGGTTCCGGACCAAGCTGGCCGCCGAGCAGGCCGTGACCGGCTCCGGCGTGCCGTGGACGATCCTGCGCGCCGCCCAGTTCCACGACCTCGTGCTGAAGACGGCGACAGCGATGGCTCGGTCGCCGATCGTCCCCGTCCCCGGCGGCCTGCGCCTGCAGCCCGTCGACGCGCGTGACGTGGCTGAGCGGCTCACCGAGCTGACCCTCGGCGAGCCGGCCGGGCTGGTCGCCGACCTCGCCGGCCCGCGGGTCGCGCCGATGGGCGACCTGCTGCGCTCCTACCTGACGGCGGCCGGCAAGCGGCGGCTGCTGGTGCCGGTCCGGCTGCCCGGCAAGATCGGCCGCGTCTACCGCGACGGCGGCAACCTCACGCCGGACGGCGCCGACCTCGGCACCCGGACCTGGGAGGACTTCCTCGCCGAGCGCCTCGGCTGAGGCGGAATTGTCCGAGATATCCGCGCCAACCGAGCACTCCGGCTGTCACACTGCGGACATGACGGGCACTCGGGACGCGGCCGTGCGCGTCGACCATCGGTGGCCGGGCTGGGCGCTGCCGGCCGCGACCGCCGCCGGGTGGGTCCTGGTCGTCGTGGCCCTGGGCCTGGCCGCGGCCCGCTACCACGAGGAGCCGTTCGCGCTGGGGATCGCGGTGCCGCTGCTGCTCATCACGACCTTGGCCGGTGCCGGGGTGGTCTCCAGGGCCATGCGGCACGACCAGCGCCGGTACGCCGTCACCGAGATCGCGGTGTTCCTGGGCCTCGCCCTGCTGTTCTACGCCTACAGCACGCCGGGCCGCCTCGTGATCGCCACGATGGTCGGGGGCGGCCTGCTCGCGACCGCGCGGACGATCCGCCGCGACCGTGAGCGTCAGGCGACGAAGATGCAGAACGGGTGGCCGGAGAGGTCGGCGTAGACCCGCAGCGGCTCGTCGGGGTCGTCGATGCGATCGAAGATCATCCGGCCGCCGAGCGCCAGCACCCGGTCGTGCTGGACCAGCAGCTCCTCCATCGACGGCACCGTCATGTCCAGGTGCAGCTGCTGCGGGACGGCGCCGTCGGGCCAGGTCGACGGGGTCAGCTGGTCCACCTGCTGGAAGGCCAGCCGCCGGCCGCCGTCGCGGTCGAGCAGGACCAGCCAGTCGTCGCCGGCCGGGTCGACCGACTCGTCGCCGGGCCGGTACACGTAGCCGAGCAGCTGCCGGTAGAACTCCGCCAGCCCCCGTGCGTCGGTGGTGTCCAGCACGGTCTGCAGCACGCTGGGGTAGGTCGTCATGGCGGGGACCGTACCCGCCGGGTCCGACATTCACCTCGCGTCAGCGCAACTGTCACCGGTGGGGGCTAGCGTTCGCCCATGAGCAGGCTCACCGGTCTCCTGGCCGCCGGCATCGTCGCCGCGGCCCTGATCCCGACGACGACGGCCACCGCCGCCACGGAGAACCCGTGGCTGGAACGGCGCGTCCTCAACATCGCGCACCAGGGCGGCGAGATCGAGGCGCCGTCCGACACCCTCTATGCGTTCACAACGGCGCTCGACAAGGGCGCCGACGTGCTCGAGCTGGACGTGCACGCGACGGCCGACGGCGAGCTGGTCGTGCTCCACGACACCACCGTCGACCGGACGACGAACGGCTCCGGTCGGGTCGACGGGCTGACGTTGGCACAGCTGCGGACGCTCGACGCGGCGCACTGGTTCGTGCCTGGCTGCGGCACCTGCCATGGCCAGGACCCGGCGGCCTACGCGTTCCGCGGCGTCGCGACGGGCGAGCGGCCGGCCCCGCCCGGGTTCACCGCGGCCGACTTCCGCATCCCGACGCTGCGCGAGGTGCTCGAGGCGTTCCCCGACGTCATGCTCAACGTCGAGATCAAGCGGACCCGGCCGGAGACGTCGCCGTACGAGCGGACGATGGCGGACCTGCTGCGCGAGTTCGGCCGTGGCACCGACACCATCGTCGCGTCGTTCTCCGACAGCGCCGTCACCCGGTTCAAGCTCTACAACCGCGACGTCAGCACGTCGCCGGGGACCACGCAGGCCACGGCGTTCTGGCTGAACACGCTCGGCCCGCTGACCGGCATCACCCTGCACGGGCACCACGCGCTGCAGGTGCCGCCGTCGCAGTCCGGTATCCCGGTGGTGACGGCCGACTTCGTCGCCGACGCGCACCGCCGCGGCCTGGCCGTCCACGTCTGGACCATCAACGACCGCGCCGAGATGGAGCGGCTCATCGGCCTCGGCGTCGACGGCATCATGACCGACCGGCCGACGCTACTGCAGCAGGTGCTGGACGAACTCGGTACATAACCGAACTCTCATGCCGTCTTGATGGTCTCCTCCCGGAGGCCGGACAGCGTTGGCGGCATGAAGACCCCCCGCATCGCGGTACTGGCCGCGACCCTGGCCCTGGCGGCGACGGTGTTCGTCCCGGGCTCCGCCTCCGCGGCGCCCAACTGTGGCGCCGTCGTCACCACCAACACCACCGTGACCGCCAACCTCACCGACTGCCCCGGCGACGGACTGATCATCGGGGCGCACAACATCACCCTCAACCTCAACGGCCGCACGATCGACGGCGTCGGCCTCGGCGTCGGCGTCCGCAACAACGGCTTCGACAACGTCACCATCCGCAACGGCACGATCACCGGCTTCGACCACGGCGTCGCGCTCAACCCGGGCACGACGGGGAACCTGGTGACGGCGCTGACGGTGCGCGACAACGAGTTCACCGGCGTCCAGCTGTCCAACGCCGACACGAACAACCGCGTCATCAGCAACACCGTCGAGCTGACGTCGCAGCGCGGCATCGCGGTGATCGGCGACTCCAACGGCAACGTCGTACGCAGCAACATCGTGCGCAACAACGCCGACGGCATCTACGTGGGCGCCTCGCTGAGCAACCTGGTCGAGCTGAACACCGTCAGCGCCGCCAGCGACCGCAGCATCGACATCGAGGGCGGCCGCAGCAACACGCTGCGCCAGAACACCGTCACCAGCGGCGGCGACGGCGCGATCGCGCTGACCAGCACGACGCTCAACGTCGTCGACAACAACACCGTCACCGCCAGTGGCGACGCGGGCATCGCGCTGACGACGTCGCCGAGCAACCAGGTGATCAACAACCGGGTGTCGGGCAGCGGCGACGCCGGCATCATGCTGTCGTCGTCGAACGGCAACACGGTGCGGTCGAACAACCTCAACGTCACCGGGCCGAACGCCGGTGGCATCGAGCTGGTGTCGTCGAACTCGAACACCGTCCAGTCCAACGCGGCGAACTCGCAGCTCAGCCACGGCATCGAGCTGCAGAACTCGGCGTCGAACCGGCTGCTGAGCAACACCGCGAACAGCAACAACAGCTCCGGCATCTACGTCAGCGGGTCGGCCGGCGTCGCGGCGAACCTGCTGGAGGCGAACACGACGAGCAGCAACCACGGCGACGGCATCCACGTCGCCAACGCCGGCAACACGGTGCGCCGCAACATCGCCCGGCTCAACGGCGGCTGGGGCATCTACGCCGTCGCCGGGACGACCGACGGCGGCGGCAACCGGGCCAGCGGCAACGCCGAGGCGGCCCAGTGCTTCGGGGTGGTGTGCACGGCCTGACCACTCTGGTGTGTGCGGCGGGCCGTTGGGCATAGTTCAGGACGACGGGCACTTGTACCTTGGGTGAGTCGCGCCGACGCGGCTCCACGAGAGGACTCCGTGCCCATGAACTCCGAGGCCCGCCGCATCCAGGGCGTGTACATCACGCTGATGCTCGGCAACACGCTCGCGGCGTCGTTCATCTGGGGCATCAACACGCTCTTCCTTCTCGACGCCGGGCTGAGCAACCTCGAGGCCTTCGCCGCCAACGCGTTCTTCACCGCCGGGATGGTGCTCTTCGAGGTCCCGACGGGCGTGGTGGCGGACACCGTCGGGCGGCGGGCGTCGTATCTGCTCGGCACCGTCACGCTGGCCGGGTCGACCGCGCTGTACTACCTGATGTGGCAGATCAGCGCGCCGTTCTGGGCGTGGGCGCTGGTGTCGGTGCTGATCGGTCTCGGCTTCACGTTCTTCTCCGGCGCCGTCGAGGCCTGGCTGGTCGACGCGCTGCACTTCGCCGGGTACGACGGCAGCCTCGAGACGGTGTTCGGCCGCGGCCAGATGGTCTCCGGCGTGGCGATGCTGGGCGGATCGGTGGCCGGCGGCGTCATCGCGCAGGCGACCGACCTGGGCGTGCCGTTCCTGCTCCGGGTCGCCGTGCTGCTGGCGATGTTCGGCGTGGCCGCCGCGCTGATGCGCGACCTCGGCTTCACCCCGGACCGGTCCGAGGGGACGACGCAGGCGGTGCGCGGCATCTGGACGGCGTCCATCGAGCACGGCCTGAAGAACCCGCCGGTGCGCTGGGTCATGCTGGCCGCGCCGTTCGCGTCCGGCGTCGGCATCTACACGTTCTACGCGCTGCAGCCGTACCTGCTGGAGCTCTACGGCGACCCCGACGCCTACTCCATCGCGGGTCTCGCCGCCGCCGTCGTCGCCGGTGCGCAGGTGGCCGGCGGGTACGCCGCGCCCTATGCCCGCACGATGTTCCACAAGCGGACGACGGCGCTCATCCTGGGGACGGTGGCGAGCGCGGTCATCCTGGGGCTGCTGGCCGTCACCGAGGTGTTCTGGGTCGCGCTGTTGCTGCTGGTGCTCTGGGCGCTGATCTTCGCCGCCGAGACGCCGATCCGGCAGGCCTACCTCAACGACATGATCCCGTCCAAGCAGCGGGCGACCGTGCTCTCGTTCGACTCGCTGATGGGCAACACCGGCGGCGTCGTGATCCAGCCGATCCTCGGGCGGGCGGCCGACGTGTACAGCTACGGCACGTCGCTGGCGATCGGCGCGGTGTTCCAGGTGCTGGCCGCGCCGTTCCTCGTTGGCAGCCGGCGGCAGAACGCGCCGGCCGACGTCGCCGTGACGGTCCCCGGGTCGCCGGTGGCCGACACCGTGGAACGGGCTCCCGGCGCGGAGCCGGCCCCGGGCGTCGAGGACGACGATATTCAGCGTTGACTTATATAAGTAACGAGCGATAAATTGCGTCTGTGCATGCCTTCGACGTGCTCGGCGACCCGGTTCGCCGGCGGATCCTGGAGCTGCTCGCCGACGGCGAGCTGACCTCCGGCGCCGTCACGTCGGTCATCCAGGAGGAGTTCGGCATCTCCCAGCCGGCCGTGTCGCAGCATCTCAAGGTGCTGCGCGAGTCCGGGTTCGCGAACGTGCGGGCCGACGGCGCGCGCCGGCTGTACACCGTCAGCACCGAGCCGCTTCGCGACGTCGACGCGTGGCTCGACCGCTTCCGGCGGTTCTGGACCCCTCCTCTGGACGCGCTGGCCACCGAGCTCGCCAGGGGCAAGCGGCAACGCCGGCTGCAGCAGCAGGCCGGACAGGACCCGGATCAGGAGAACCCGTCATGATCGATGTCGTTCAGCAGGTCAACAGCGTGCGCCGCCAGGTCGGCTCGCGCACCATCGAGCCGGGCGGCGCCCGCACCGTCACCATCAGCCAGACCTACCCGGCCGAGCTCGAGGACGTGTGGGACGCGGTGACCAACCAGGAGCGCATCCCGCGCTGGTTCTCGCCGGTGAGCGGCGAGCTGAAGCTCGGCGGCCGGTACCAGGTCGAGGGCAACGCCGGCGGCACGATCGAGCGGTGCGACCCGCCCAAGAGCTTCGCCGCCACGTGGGAGTTCAACGGGCAGGTCAGCTGGATCGAGGTCCGGCTCGCCCCCGAGGGTGACGAGCGGACCCGGTTCGAGCTCGAGCACATCGCCCTGGAGAGCGACGAGGGCCTCGCCTTCTGGGAGCTCTACGGCCCCGGCGCCGTCGGCCTGGGCTGGGATCTCGCGTTCATCGGACTCGCCCTGCACTTCGCCTCGGGCGGCGAGCAGGTCGACCCGAAGGCGGTCGAGGCGTGGACCATGTCCGACGACGGCAAGCAGTTCATCGGCCTGGCCAGCGAGAAGTGGCGGGACGCCAACGTCGAGGCCGGGTTCGCCACCCCCGAGGGTGCGAAGGCCTCGGCCGACCGGACGACGGCGTTCTACACCGGCGCCGAAGCCCCCCAGGAGGGCTGAGCTCGTCGCCGCCGCCGGTCAGACGGCGGCGAACCGCTCGATGGCGGCGTCCAGGTCGGCCGCGCTGGTCGCCGCCAGCTGGGCGACCTCGCCGGCGTGTGGCAGGTCGATGCCGATGGTCAGCTCGGACATCCGGAGCCGGGCGGCCCGCGCGTGGGCGTTCGTGACCTCCACGTAGTCGATGTCAGGACGCGGGCGCTGCCGGAACTGGAGGAGCTCGATCCCGGCGTCTGCCAGGTCCGGCGCCAGGCGCAGGAACTCGGCGGTCGGCAGCAGCAAGTCGATCGACATCCGCCGGACGGTCGCCGGGATCGGCTCGGCGCGGCCGGGCCACCACGGCACGACGGCGTCCTGCCAGGTCCGCCCGTCGATCGGGGTGAACCGCGGCAGCAACACCCAGGGCGCGTCCGGATCGAGCGCCGCGGCCAGCTCCGGCACGGTGGCGGGCTCGGTGCCGACGGTGTGCAGGCCGGCTTCGCTGACGTGAGGGCCCCATACGTCCACGGGGCCAGTGTGCCGCTTCGATGCGCCGACCTTGTCGGACCCGCGGCCTAACGTTCGTGGCCATGACGGTGGTGGCGGAGGCCGGCGAGGCGGTGCGCTGGCGCGGCGGGTACGGGCGGCTGTGGTCGGCCGCCGTGCTGTCGCGGTTCGGCGACGCCGTGCGCAATGTCGCGCTGCCGCTGGTCGCCGCCGGCCTGACGACGTCGCCGTTCCTGCTGTCGGTCGTGTCGGCGGCCGGCTACCTGCCGTGGCTGCTGTTCGGGCTGCTCGGCGGCGCGCTGGCCGATCGCGTCGACCGACGGCGGGCCATGTGGACGGTCGACCTCGCCCGCGGGCTGCTGGTGGCGGCGTTCGCGGTCGCGCTGGCGCTCGACCACGCACACCTCGCCGTGCTGGCGGTGCTCGCGTTCGCGCTGACGACCCTGCAGACGCTGTTCGACAACGCGGCCACGGCGATCCTGCCGGCCCTCGTGCCGCGGCCGGCGCTGCCCTCGGCCAACGCGCGGCTCATGACCGGCCAGGCGCTGGCGGGCACATTCCTCGGCGCGCCGGCGGCCGGGCTCCTCGTGGGCGCCGGCGTGGCGCTGCCGTTCGCCGTCGACGCGGCGACGTACCTGGTGGCGGCCGCACTGATCGCCTCGCTCCCACGGTCGGGCATCGCCACGCCCGCGCGGCCGGCCGGGTCGACGCTGCGGGCGGAGATCGCGGCCGGACTGCGGTGGCTGTGGCGCGATCGGCTGCTGCGTGGCGGGTGTCTGGCGAACCTGCTCGCCAACCTCGTGATCGGTGGCCTGCAGGCGCTGCTGGTGCTGATCATCACCCGCTGGGCCGGCGCCTCCGACCTCGTGTTCGGGCTGGTGCTGGCCGCGTACGGCGCCGGTGGGGTGGTGGGC
>NZ_POTW01000134.1 GCF_003236295.1 Jiangella anatolica | reverse complement strand
ACCCGCGCCAGCACCGCCACGCCGAGCCCGGCCCGGGCCGCCGCCAGGATCCCGGCCAGGTACGCCGCCTCACCCACGATCGCCGTCGACCGGCCGGCCGCGGCCAGCACCTCGACCGCCCGCCGCCGCAGCGCACATGGCTCGTCGAACGCGATCAGCGGCACCGGTGCGCCGGGCGGCGGCAGCCGGAAGCCCGGCGCGGCGAACCAGCCCAGCGGCAGCGCGCCGGCCGGCACCCCACCGGCCGGCACGCCGTCGCCCGGCACGCCACCGGCCGGCACCCCGTCCTCCGCCGACGACGGCCCGCCGGAGAGCATCACCGCGACGTCGACGCTGCCGTTGTCGACGGCCTGGGCGAGCCGGCCGCTGCGGTCCAGCCGGAACCGGACCTGTCGCTGCGGGAACACCGCGCGCAGCCCGGTGGCGATCTCCGGCAGCAGTTGGTCGGCGGCGTGCTCGGAGGAGCCGACGACGATGACGCCGCCGGAGGACTCGACGCCGAGCCGGCGCAGCGCCTCGTCGTGCGCGGAGAGGATCCGGCGGGCCTCGGCCAGCAGCGCCTCGCCCGCCGGGGTGAACCGCCCACGGCGCCCGTCGCGGACGACCAGCGGGCGGTCGAGCACCTTCTCCAGTTTGCGAACGTGCTGGCTGACGGCGGACTGGGTGATGTGCAGGGCGGCCGCGGCACGGTGGAACCCGCCGCACTCGGCGACCGCGACGAGGCTGCGCAGCGGCACGATGTCCAGCACCCCGTTCACGCCACCGCCCCCGAACCGAGAAGCAGACGCGATCGATCACGATCACTTTTCGGTGTTGGACAGATCGGGTCCGATCCCCGCAGAATCGTTCGCATGACCGCACTCCAGGACACCGCCACCGGCGAGCGCCTCGCTCGCACGGCGCTGCGGCACGCCCTGGAGCCCGCTCGCATCCTGACGGTCCGGCGCAGCGTCGATCTGCTGCGCACCGCCAGCGCGCTCTGTCGCTGAGCCCTCACTCCGGCACCCCCTCGCTCGCCTGACGGCGGGCGGCCGTCTGCCGCCATCACGACCTAAAGCCTACTAAATCGATCGGCTTAGAGTATTTCTACCGACGGAGCGCCCATGAAGATCACCCGCATCCTGACCGCACTCACCGCCGCGCTGCTCGTGCTGGCCGGTTGCGCGGGCGACACCACCCCGACCGGCGAGAGCGCCACCAGCGGCGGCAGCCTCAGCTGGGGCTGGCACCTGCCGTCCACCTGGGACCCGGTGACGTCCACCGTCGGGCAGGACGTGCACGTCCTCTCGCTCGCCTACGCGGCGCTGACCAAGCAGGACATCGACGGCAACGCGGCGCCGGCGCTCGCGGAGAGCTGGGCGTACAACGAGACCGGCGACGAGGTCACCTTCACGCTGCGCGAGGGGCTGACGTTCACCGACGGCACGCCGCTGGACGCCGAGGCGGTGAAGGCCAGCCTGCTGCGCGGCCGCGACGCGCCCGACTCGACAATCGGCGCCCAGCTCGCCGTCGTCACCGACATCCGGGTGGACAGCCCGACCGAGGTGACGCTGCTGCTCAACCAGCCCGACTACCAGATCCCGCTGCTGCTGTCGGGCAAGACCGGCATGATCGTCAGCCCTACCGCGGTCGAGACCGACATCGACGGCCTGGCCACGCGCCCCGTCGGCGCCGGCCCGTTCGCGCTGGACGAGTACGTCCCATCCTCGCACGCGACGCTGCACAAGAACGAGGACTATTGGGACGCCGAGAACATCCTCGTCGACGACTTCGAGCTGCGGGTGCCGCCGGACCCGACGGTCGCCGTCGCGGGCGTCCAGTCCGGCCAGTTCGACGTCGCCGTGATCCCGCCGGCGCAGATCGAGGCGGCCCGCGCGGCCGGCCTGGAGGTCGACGTCATCGACGTGTTCACGGTGCGGGTCCTGGACGTGAACAACACCGTCGAGCCGTTCGACGACCCGCTCGTCACGCAGGCGATCAGCCACGCGATCGACCGGCAGGCGCTCGTCGACGTCGCGTTCTTCGGCGAGGGCGACCCGAACTGGCAGCCGTTCCCGCGCGACTACCTGGCCTGGAACGAGGAGCTGGACGAGCTGTACACGTTCGACCAGGACCGCGCCCGCGAGCTGCTGGCGCAGGCCGGCTACCCCGACGGCGTCGCCGTCACGCTCACCACGCAGGCCGAGAACGACCCGCTGGCCGAGCTGCTCCAGCAGCAGTTGGGCGAGGTCGGCATCGACGTGACGCTGCAGGTCGCGACGCCCGGGGCGAACAACTACGTCACCCGGGAGTACCCGTTCGTCGTCGACAGCTTCTCCGGCCGCGAGTCGCCGCTGCAGTCCCTGGAGGTGCTGTTCGGGCCGGAGGGACTGATGAACCTGGGCCGCAACGCTCCCCCGGAGATCCAGCAGGCCATCGACGTCGCCCGGGCCACGCCGCTGGACGACCCCGGCTACGAGCAGGCGGTCGAGGACGCCGTCGCCGCCGCGGTCACCACGATGCCGAACACGTTCCTGTTCACCTGGCCGCGGATCTTCGCCCGCGACCCGTCCGTGCAGGGCTTCGAGCACTACATCGGCACCCAGCGGTTCGAGGGCGTCACGGTGGGGCGGTGACGGTGTGCGCGCACTGCACGCGGTGGGCCGGGCCGCACTGATCGCCGTCCCGGTGCTGCTGATCTCGACGTTCATCACGTTCGGCCTCGGCGCGCTGAGCGACCAGAACCCGGCCGCGGCGGCGATGGGCGAGACCGCGACCCAGGCCGACATCGACCGGCTGAACCACGAGTTCGGGCTGGACCGGCCGTTCCTGGAGCGGTACGTCACCTGGATCGGCGACGCGTTCACCGGCGACCTCGGCCGGTCCTGGTTCACCCACATCCCGGTGGCCGAGAGCATCGCCCAGCGGCTGCCGGTCAGTCTGTCGATCGCCGCGCTGGCGCTGCTGCTGGCGGTCGTGCTGGGCGCGTCCGCCGGGATCGGCGCGGCGCTGACGGCGGGCAGCTGGTTCGACCGGGCGGTGACGGCGGTCAGCGCGGCGCTGTCGACGATCCCGGCGTTCGTGGCCGGCATCGCGCTGATCGTGGTGTTCGCGGTGCTGATCCCGGTCTTCCCGGCGGGCGGGTACGTGCCGCCGTCGCAGGGCATCGGGCCGTGGCTGACGTACCTGGCGCTGCCGGCCGTCGCGTTGAGCCTCGACAGCGCCGCGGACCTGGCCCGGCAACTGCGCACGGGGCTGGTCGGGACCCTGCGGGAGAACTACGTGACCGGCGCGGTCGTCCGCGGCCTGGGCCCGCGCCGCGTCGTGTTCGTCCACGCGCTGCGCAACGGCGCCGGACCGGCGCTGGCGGTGCTCGGGCTGCACGTGCCGCGCCTGATCGGCGGCGCCGTCATCACCGAGACGGTGTTCGCGATGCCCGGACTCGGCCAGCTGGCCACGACCGGCGCGCTGCAGGGCGACGTGCCGGTCGTGCAGGGAACGCTGCTGGTGGCGATCGCGCTGGTGCTGGCGTCCAGCCTGGTCGTCAACGTGGCGCTGGCGCGGCTGCGGCCGGGATCGGGGCGGACGGTATGAGGGCGCTGCGACTGGCGGTCCGGTTGCCGTCGGCGCGGGTGGCGCTGGCCGTGCTCGGTGTCGTCGTCGTGCTGATGGCGGTCGGCGAGTGGCTGGCGCCGTACGACCCGCTGCACCAGGACACGACGGCGATCCTGGCCGGCCCGAGCGCGGAGCACTGGCTGGGCACCGACTACGTGGGCCGCGACGTGCTCAGCCGGCTGCTGGCCGGGTCGCGGCTGTCGGTGATCGCCGCGGCCGAGGCGGTCGGGCTGGGGCTACTGCTCGGCGTGCTGCCGGGGCTGGCGTCGGTGTACCTCGGCCGGGTCTTCGAGTGGCTCTCGCTGCGGGTGATGGACGGGTTGATGGCGCTGCCGTTCATCATCTTCGCGATCGCCGTGGCCGCGCTGCTCGGCAACGGGCTGCACCAGGCCATGTTCGCCGTCGGCGTGTTGCTGGCCCCGACGTTCTACCGGGTCACCCGGGCGGCGGCGGGCGGGCTGCGGCAGGCCCAGTACGTCGAGGCGGCGACGCTGTTCGGCGCGACCCGCTGGCGGATCGTCCGCACCCACGTCTGGCAGAAGGTGCTGCCGACCGTCGTCGTGACGACGGCGACGGCGATGGCCGGCGCGCTGCTGGTGGTGTCGTCGCTGACGTTCCTCGGCATCGGCGTGCAGCCGCCGGCGCCGACGTGGGGCGGGATGCTCGCCAGCGACCTCGGCTACCTCAGCCAGCGCCCGTTCGGCCCGCTCGCGCCGGCGCTGCTGATCATCGTCACCGTCGCCGCGCTGAACGCGCTGGCCGACGCGATCACCGTCGACCCCGCCACGAGTACGAAGGAGGCCCACGATGCTGTCCGTCGATGATCTCCACCTGGCCGCCGGCCCGCGCGAGCTGGTGCACGGCGTGAGCTTCACGCTGACGCCCGGCGAGGCGATCGGCCTGGTCGGCGAGTCCGGCAGCGGCAAGACGCTGACCTGCCGGGCGATCCTGGGCGTCCCGCCGCCGGGCGTCACCGTCACCGGCGGCACGATCGCGCTGGCCGGCGAGGACGTGTCGCGCTACACCCGGCGGCAGTGGGACCGGGTCCGCGGGACGCGCGTCGCCGCCGTCTTCCAGGACCCGGCGTCGTACCTGAACCCGTCGCTGACGGTCGGCCGGCAGCTCGACGAGGTGCTGCGGGTCAAGAACGGGCTGTCCCGGCGCGACGCGCGGGCGCGCGCCGTCGAGCTGTTCGCGTCGATGGGGCTGCACCGGCCCGAGCACGTGCACGGCCAGTACCCGTACGAGCTGTCCGGCGGCATGCTGCAGCGGGTCCTCATCGCGATCGCCGTCTCCGGCGACCCGGACCTGCTGGTCGCCGACGAGGCGACGACGGCGCTGGACGTCACCGTCCAGGCGGAGGTGCTGGACCTGATCGCCGGGCTGCGGGAGCGGCGGCGGCTGTCGCTGCTGCTCGTGTCGCACGACCTGGCCGTCGTGGCGCAGCTGTGCGACCGGGTGGTCGTGCTGCGCGACGGCCGCGTGGTCGAGTCCGGGCCGACCCGGCAGGTGCTCGACGACCCGGCCGACCCGTACACGCGCGCGCTGGTCGCCGACCACCGCGAGTACGGCCTGGACCGGCTGGTGACCCGGTGACGGCGGCGCTGGAGGCCGACGGCGTCGAGGTCTGGCTGGGCCGCCGGGCGACGTCGCGGATCCTCGACGGCGTCGGCCTGACCGCACCCGCCGGCCAGATCGTCGGGCTGATCGGGGAGACCGGGTCCGGCAAGACGACGCTGGCCCGGGCCATTGCCGGGCTGGCGCCGCTGCACGCCGGCGCCGTCCGGGTCGACGGCGTGCCGGTGTCGGGGCTGCGCGGCGCCGAGCTGCGCCGGTTCCGTCGCACCGGCCGCGTGCAGTACGTGTTCCAGGACCCGCTGCGCTCGCTCGATCCGGACCTGACCGTGGCCGAGTCCGTCGCCGAGGGCCTGGCGGTCCGCGGCGACGGCCGGGCCGCGGACCGCCGGACGGCCGCTGTCGCGGCGCTGCGGCTGGTCGGGCTGGACCCGGCGCTGGGCGACCGGCTGCCCGGGCAGATCTCCGGTGGCCAGCGACAACGCGTCACGCTGGCCCGCGCGCTCGCCGTCGGCCCGCGGGTGCTGCTGCTTGACGAGCCGGTCAGCGCGCTGGACGCGGCGAACCGCAACCACGTGCTGCGCGTGCTGGACCGGCTGCGCCGCGAGCGCGAGCTGGCCATCGTCCTGATCACCCACGACCTCGGCTCGCTGGCCGGCGTCGCCGACCGGATCGTCGTCCTCCATCACGGCCGGGTGGTCGAGGAGGGCCCGGCCACCCAGGTGCTGCTGGCGCCCGAGCATCCCTACACCCAGCGGCTGATCGCGTCCGTCCCGAGCATCGACGGACCCCGTCCCATCTACGCAAGGAGCACGACATGACAGTGGAAGTCCTCGGCATGGTCGGCACGAAGGAGGGCTCGGAGAGCCTCGGCTGGCGCCCCGGCCCGGTCGTCGACCCCGCCTACCTGAAGCGGTTCGCGCAGGCACACGAGCTGGCCGGGTTCGACCGGGTGCTGATCGGCTACAGCGCGTCCTCGCCGGACGGGTTCGCCATCGCGGCGTCGGTGCTGCACCAGACCGAGCGGCTCAAGGTGCTCATCGCGCACCGGCCCGGGTTCGTACAGCCGACGCTGGTGGCCCGCAAGCTGGCCACGCTGGACCACCTCACCGGCGGCGGCCGGGTCGCGATCCACCACATCACCGGCGGCAGCGAGGAGGACCAGCAGCGCGACGGCGACTACGTCGAGAAGGACGCGCGGTACCGGCGCACCGGCGAGTTCATCGAGGTGCTGCGCCGCACGCTCACCTCCGCCGAGCCGTTCGACCACGAGGGCGAGTTCTACCGCTACACCGGCGCGTTCAGCACGGTGAAGCCCGCGACGCCGGCCGGCATCCCGGTGTTCTTCGGCGGCCAGTCCGACGCCGCCGTCGAGACCGGCGCCCGGCACACCGACGTCTACATGCTGTTCGGCGAGCCGCTGGCGGCGACGGCGGAGCGGATCGCGCTGATCCGCGCCCGCGCCGCCGAGCTGGGGCGGACGGTCGAGTTCAGCCTGTCGACGCGGCCGATCGTCGCCGACACCGAGGAGGCCGCCTGGGCGCGCGCCCGGTCCATCTACGACCAGGCGGTCGAGGTGAAGCAGCGGGCCGGCACGGACGACGGCTGGTGGGGGCCGCGCCGCCGCACGACCGAGCGCAACGCCGTCTCGGCGAACCGGCTGCAGCAGCACGCCGAGCTCAGCGACGTGCACGACGAACGGCTCTGGTTCGGCATCACCAAGCTGTTCGGCCCGGCCGGCAACTCGACCGCGCCGGTAGGCACGCCGGAGCAGGTCGCCGAGGCGCTGCTGAAGTACTACGACCTCGGCGTCACGAAGTTCCTCATCCGCGGCTTCGACCCGGTCACCGACGTGCTGCGCTGGGGCGAGGACCTGGTGCCGCTGCTGCGGTCCGGCGCGGCGGAGCGCGACGCGGCGGCCGCCGCATGAGCGTCGACTCCGGCGAGAACGGCAACCGGGTCTGGCACGGGCGGCTGGAGCACATCCGCGGCGCCGGGCTGTCGTCGGACACCGCGCAGACGTCCGGGATGCGGCGGTTCGAGGCGATCTCCGGCACGACCGTGGGGTCGTCGAAGCTCTGGATGGGGCGCACCGACGTCGCTCCCGCGACGAACTCCGGCGACCACCACCACGGCGAGGCCGAGACCGCGATCTACGTGAAGGCCGGGCATCCGGTGTTCGTCTTCGCCGACGGCGACCAGGAGATCCGGATCGAGACCGAGCCGGGCGACTTCGTCTTCGTGCCGCCGTACGTGCCGCACCGCGAGGAGAACCCGTCGCCGGACGAGGAGGCGGTCGTGGTGATCGCCCGCAGCACCCAGGAGGGGATCGTGGTCAACCTGCCCAGTCTGTGGGCGACCGACGGGGTCGCGGCCGACGCCGAGTGCGCGCCGGAGGCGGACGCATGAGCGTCGTCGAGACCGCCGCCGGGGTCGTCGCGTTCGACCCGCCGGCCGAGGTGACCGCACGCGGCACCGTCGTCGTGCTGCCCGGACGGGGCGAGCACGGCGGCGTGTACGAGCGGTTCGGCCGGCGCCTGGCCGCCGACGGGTACCGGGTGCGGGCGCTGGACCTCGCGCCCGCGACGGCGGCCGATGCCGCCGCCGCGGTGGCGTCGGTGCTGGCCGGCGACGAACTGCCGCGGCCGTGGGTGCTCGCCGGGTCGGACACGGGCGCGGTGCTGGCGCTCGCGGCCGCGGCGCCGTCGGGCGTGGACGCGGTGGTCGTCGCTGGCTACCCGCTGCCGGTGGCGTACGCCGCGGACTCCGCCGACGCCGAGATCGCGGCGCGCACGGCCTGCCCGGTGCACGCCGGGCGGCTGCGTGCCGATCCCCGGTTCACCGCCGCCGCGCTGGCGGCCCCGGTGCCCGACGGCGTCCCGCTCGGCTCCGTCGCGGTGCCGGTGCTCGCGCTGCACGGCGACGCCGACACCGTCAGCCCCTACCCCGCCGCGCGGACGGTGCTGTCCGCCGTCCCGGACCTCGTGCTGGTGACGCTCGCCGGCGGCCGGCACGACGCGCTCAACGACCGGTCGCACCGCACCGCCGCGGCGCACGTCGTGCTGTTCCTGGAGGACCTGCGCGCCGGTTCCGCCGTCGCCGCCTCCGAACGCCTGGACTGACCCGGGGGGTGGCTGACGGGTCTTCGGCGGCGCGGATCGACGCCCAGACGCCGACCAGCTGCGTTGCCGTCGTCGCCCGATGACACCGCATCGATCTCCTCCGGCGCCTTGCTGGACCGACGCCTGGACGCCGCCCGCATCCACCAATACCCGTCAGCCACCCCCACCCGAGGAGGACACATGTCCGTCAGCGCCGACACCTTCCGCAGCGTCTTCCGCCGGTACGCGACCGGGGTTGTGGTGATCACGACGGCGGCCGGCGGACGGCCCGCCGGCCTGACCGCGACGTCGCTGGCGTCGGTCTCGCTGGACCCGCCGCTGCTGTCGTTCGCGGTGTCGGCGACGGCGTCGGCCTGGCCGGCGTTCGCGTCGGCCGGCTCGCTCGTCGTCAACTTCCTCGGCGCCGACCAGCACGACATCGCGACCCGGTTCGCCACCAGCGGCATCGACCGCTTCGCCGCCCCGACGGCGTGGTCGCGGCTGGCGTCGGGCGAGCCGGTCCTGGACGACGCGCCGTCGCACGTGCGGGCGCACGTGACGCACCGGCTGCCGGTCGGCGACCACGTGATCGTCGTGGCCCGGGTGGTCGACGCAGCGGTGACGGCGACGCCGGCCGCCGCCCCGCTCGTCTACCACGCCGGCGCCTACGGCACCGTCGCCGGTCAGGTGGTCAGCACGCCTTGACCCAGGAGCACTCGACGTCGTCGGGGAGGTCGGCGGGCGGGACGTCGGCCGTGGTCAGGCGGGCCGTCTCGCCCTCGGTGTGGGACGCGAGCCGCACGGCGATCCGGTCCTCCAGGTCGCTGGGCTTGCCGCTGAGGTAGTCGTTGAACACGATCGAGAAGACCAGCCGGCGACCGTCGGCGTCGTCGACGTAGCCCGACAGCGACGACGCGCCGGTCAGCGAGCCGGTCTTGGCGTGCACGTTGCCGGCCGCAGGCGTGTCCCGCATCCGTGACCGCAGCGTCCCACCGATCATCCGGTCGGACACGCCGGCGATCGGCAGCGCCTCGTGCCAGACGTCGAACCAGGGCCGGTCCGGCGCGGCGACCAGCAGGTCGGCCAGCTCGGCGGCCGGGATCAGATTGCGCCGCGACAGCCCGGAGCCGTCCCGGTTCGCGACGGTGGCGGTGTCGACGCCGTAGTCCGCGAGCCCGGCGCGCAGCACCGCGAGCCCGGCCGCCCACGTCCCGGCGCCGGAGACCTCGCGGCCCATCGCCTTGATCAGCACCTCGGCGTGGCCGTTGTTGCTGAGCTTGAGGAACGGGGTGAGCAGCTCGCTCAGCGGCATCGACTCGTGCTCGGCGACGACGGTCGCGCCGGCCGGCGTCGTGCCGCGGCCGATCCCGCCGGTGACCCGCACCCCCGCGTCGGCCAGCGCGCGCACGAACACGTCGGCGGCGTAGTCGGTCGGCTCGGGCACGCTGGCCCACTCGCTCACGCCGCTCCCGCCGGCCGCGACGGTGCCCGAGACGACGATCCGGTCCGTCCCGTGCTCACGCTCGACGGAGACGTCGTTCGCCGTGCCGGTGGTGGCCTGGTTGACGATCGTGACGGCGCCGGTGGCCGGCCGTAGCGACACGACGGCGGGGTCGCCCGCGCCGCCGCCCGGGTCGACGTCGACGATGACGGTGCCGGCGTCGTAGTCGGTGTCCGGCGCGACGGTGAGCGCGGAGACCGGCGCCGCGTAGTAGTACGGCTCGTCGTCCCAGGCCCAGTCGTTGCCGAGCCGCACGCCGTCGAACCAGGTGTCGTCGGCCAGCACCCGGCCGGACACCACCCGGACCCCGTCGTCGGCCAGCTGCTTCGCCAGCTCCGCGTAGTCCGACGCCAGCAGCGTCGGGTCGCCGGTGCCGCGCAGGTACACGTCGCCGCGCAGAATCGGCCCGGTCCGCTGCCCGGTCGTCGCGACGGTGGTGGCGAACGTGTGGTCGGGCCCGAGCACGTCCAGCGCGACCGCCGACGTCAGCAGCTTCTCGTTCGACGCCGGCATCAGCCGCTGGGCGCCGTCGTGGTCGTACAGCGTCTCACCGGTCGCGGCGTCGCGCACGACGACCGAGGCCTGACCGCCGGCCAGCCGCGGATCGCTGAGGATCGCGTCCAGGTCGGCGGTCAGGGCGTCGGCCGGAGCCGCCGCCGGCTCCGTCGCCAGCAGGTGTGAGGCGACGTTCCCCGTCACGACCAGCGCGGTGGCGCCGGCCGTGACGGCCAGGGTGCGGCTCCAGGTGGCCATCGGTCCCTCCTCGTCGTGGGGAGAGCGACACGATGGTCTATACCAATAGTGGTGTCAAGAGGCGGCGGACCGGTTCACGGCGCTGACGATCGCCTTGAGCGACGCGGTGACGATGTTGGCGTCGATGCCGACGCCCCAGTACACCTCGCCGCCGACCGAGCACTCGACGTACGCGGCCGCCTTCGCGTCCGCGCCGGACGTCAGCGCGTGCTCGGCATAGTCGAGCACGCGCACGTCGTAGCCGATGCCGCGCAGCGCGTCGGTGAACGCGTCGATCGGGCCGTCGCCGCTGCCGTCCAGCACCTGCCGCTCGCCGTCGACGTACACCCCGACCTGGAGGGCGTCGCGCTCCCCCGCCGCCGACGATGTGTGCACCGAGTTCAGCGCCAGCGGCGTCTTGCGCTCGAGGTACTCGGCGCGGAACACCTCGCCCATGCGGCCGGGCTCGATCTCGCCGCCCTGGCCGTCGGTGACGCCCTGGACGACGCCGGAGAACTCGATCTGCAGCCGGCGCGGCAGGTCGAGCTGGTGCTCGGCCTTCATGATGTAGGCGACGCCGCCCTTGCCGGACTGCGAGTTCACCCGGATGACCGCCTCGTAGGTGCGGCCGACGTCCTTCGGGTCCACCGGCAGGTACGGGACCTCCCACACGTGGTCCTCGACGGCGACGCCGGCCTCCTTGGCGTCGCGCTCCAGCGCCTCGAAGCCCTTCTTGATCGCGTCCTGGTGGCTGCCCGAGAACGCGGTGTAGACCAGGTCGCCGCCCCACGGGTGCCGCTCGGGCACCGGCAGCTGGTTGCAGTACTCGACCGTGCGGCGGATCTCGTCGATGTCGCCGAAGTCGATCTGCGGGTCGATGCCCTGCGTGAACAGGTTCATGCCCAGCGTGACGAGGTCGACGTTGCCGGTGCGCTCGCCGTTGCCGAACAGGCACCCCTCGACGCGGTCGGCGCCGGCCAGCAGCCCCAGCTCGGCCGCCGCGACCGCCGTCCCGCGGTCGTTGTGCGGGTGCAGCGACAGGATCATCGACTCGCGGTGCGGCAGGTTCCGGTTCATCCACTCGATCGAGTCGGCGTACACGTTCGGCGTCGCCATCTCCACCGTCGCCGGCAGGTTGACGATCATCTTGCGGTCCGGTGTCGGCTGCAGCACGTCGGCGACGGCGCCGCAGATCTCAGCGGCGTACTCCAGCTCGGTGCCGGTGTAGGACTCCGGCGAGTACTCCCAGTAGATCTCCGTGTCCGGGGTGATCGCCTCGGCGTACTTCTGCGCGGCCCGCGCGCCCGTCGTCGCGATGTCGGTGATGCCGTCGCGGTCGAGCCCGAACACGACGCGGCGCTGCAGGATCGACGTCGAGTTGTAGAGGTGCACGATGGCCTGCTTGGCGCCCACCAGGGACTGGAACGTCCGCTCGATGAGGTGGTCGCGGCACTGCGTCAGCACCTGGATGACGACGCCGTCGGGGATGTGCTCGCCCTCGATCAGCTCGCGGACGAAGTCGAAGTCGGTCTGACTGGCGGCCGGGAAACCGACCTCGATCTCCTTGTAGCCCATCCTGACCAGCAGCTGGAACATGCGCATCTTGCGCTCGGCGTTCATCGGATCGATGAGCGCCTGGTTGCCGTCGCGCAGGTCGACGGCGCACCACTGGGGTGCGGTCTCGATGCGCTTCGTGGGCCAGGTGCGGTCGGGGAGGTCGACGGCGATCTGCTCGTGGAACGGGCGGTACCGCTTCGCCGGCATGGCGGACTGATGTTGCGCGGGCGGCCAGACGTTGGCACTGCTCATGGCGGTAGGGCTCCTGCTCGGAAGGGTCGAACACAGCGCGACCGGCAGCGCGAACTCACCGCGACAGGGGAGCCGGTCTAGCGGACCCCGTCGCGGCAGCTAAGCAGGAGGCTGAAACGCCGCACGAAGAGAGACTCTAGCACTGCCTCAGAAGCCGAGCTTCCCGAGCTGCTTGGGATCGCGTTGCCAGTCCTTGGCGACCTTCACGTGCAGGTCCAGGTAGACCGGGGTGCCGAGCAGTCGCTCGATCTGCGTCCGCGCGTTGGTGCCGACCTCGCGCAGCCGGCTCCCCTTCTTGCCGATGACGATGGCTTTCTGGCTGTCCCGCTCGACATAGAGGCTGGCATGGATGTCCAGCAGCGGCCGGTCAGCGGGCCGGTCCTCGCGCGGGATCATCTCCTCGACGACGACGGCGATCGAGTGCGGCAGCTCGTCGCGAACGCCCTCCAGCGCGGCCTCGCGGACCAGCTCGGCGATCAGCGTCTCCTCCGGCTCGTCGGTCAGCTCGCCGTCGGGGTAGAGCGGCGGGCCTTCCGGCAGCTGGGCCAGCAGCAGTTCCGTCAGGAGGCCGACCCGGTCCCCCGTCGTCGCGGAGACGGGGACGACGTCGGCCCACTCGACGCCGGTCTCCTCGCCGAGTGCGGCGACGGCAGTCAGCTGCTCGGCCAGCCGGCCGGCGCCGACCAGGTCGCTCTTCGTGACGACGGCCAGCTTCGGCGTGCGCTTCAGCGCGGCCAGCTCGGTGGCGATGAACCGGTCCCCCGGCCCGATGTCCTCGTTCGCCGGGACGCACAGTCCTATGACGTCGACCTCGGCCCACGTCGTGCGGACGAGGTCGTTGAGCCGCTGGCCCAGCAGCGTGCGCGGCCGGTGCAGCCCCGGAGTGTCGACGATGACCAGCTGGCCGTCCGGGCGGTGCACGATGCCGCGGATGGCGTGCCGGGTGGTCTGCGGCCGGTTCGACGTGATCGCGATCTTCTCGCCCACCACCGCGTTGGTCAGGGTCGACTTGCCCGCGTTGGGCCGCCCGACGAAGCAGGCGAAGCCGGAGCGGAACCCCTCGTAGTCACCGATCACGGTGTCGAGTCTCCCACCTCCGGCGCCGCCACGTCGCCGAGTTGTACGTTCGTCCCACTTTTCTGGTACAGTCGTACAGGAAAGCGTTCGATGGGGAGGACACCATGGCGTGGCTCTACGTGATCGTCGGCGGGTTGTTCGAGACGGCCTTCGCGGTCTCGCTGAAGGAGTCGCACGGCTTCAGCCGGCTGTGGCCGAGCATCAGCTTCGCCGTCACCGTCGTCGTCAGCATGCTGCTGCTGGGGCTGGGCCTGCGCGAACTGCCGGTCGGCACGGCGTACGCGGTGTGGACCGGCATCGGCGCGGCCGGCACGGCCATCGTCGGCATGCTGTTCTTCGACGACCCGGCGACGTTCTTGCGCATCGCCGCGATCGGCGTCATCGTGTCCGGCGTGATCCTGCTGAACCTGGCCGGCGGCGGGCACTGATGGCCACGGCGAAGGGCGAGCAGCGGCGCACCGCGCTGGTGCGGGCCGCTGCCGAACTGCTGCAGTCCGGCGGGCTGGAGGCGGTGGCCCATCGCGCGGTGGCCGCCCGGGCCGCGGTGCCGCTCGGCGCGACGACTTACTACTTCGCCGACCTCACCGAGCTGCGGCGCGCGGCCGTCGACGCCCTCGCCGACGACGACGTCGCCCGCATGTCCGCCGCCGCCGAGGCGCTGCCGGTCCGGCGCCGGGGCGCCGCCGCGGTGGCGCGGATGATCGCCACCCTGCTCACGCCGGACGAGTACGACGCCCTGGTGGCCTGGTACGAGCGGTACGTGCTGGCCGCGCGCGAGCCGCTGTTCGCGGCGGCGGCGCGGCGCAGCAACGCGGCCGCCCTGGAGAGCGTCGCGGTCGTGCTGGAGCGGTCCGGCCTGGAGACCGACCTGCCGCCGCACGTGGTGCTCGCCGTGGTCGACGGCGCCGTACTCGGCGCCCTGGCCGACGGTGCGGGGCTGACGGGGGTGCGCGCCGCTGCCGCCGACGCCGTCACCGCCATCCTCGACCGCCCGTAGCCACCCGCCGCCCGCAGCCGCCACCGCTTGGCACGCCAGCCGCCCGCTTGGCACGCCGGCGGCGACGTGGCGCGCCCGGTTTGCCCTGGTTCGTGGAGCGCGGCGGCATGCCAAGGCGGGCACCCGGTCACAGGGACGCTAGCCGCAGCCTTGTCACGCAAGCCGCCTGCCGCCACCCGCCCGCCGCCGCTCAAGTACGCAAGCCGCCTCCTTGGCACGCCTGCCGCACGCTTGGCACGCCGGCGGCGACGTGGCGCGCCCGGTTTGTCATGGTTCGTGGGGCGCGGCGGCGTGCCAAGGTGGGCACCCGGTCACAACGACGC
>NZ_POTW01000133.1 GCF_003236295.1 Jiangella anatolica | reverse complement strand
GGCCTCCCCCGCGACGACCGGCACGATCCGCGGCGCCACCGCGACGACGGCCGGATCGGCGAAGTGCCCGGCCAGCCGGTCCAGCCACCCCGGCGACGGCACGCAGTCGCTGTCCACGAACGCCACCACCCCCGCCTCGGCACGCTCCAGGGCACCGCTTGGCACGCCCGCGGCGACCTCCGACGCCCGAATTGCACCTTTCGAGGTGCGCTCCGACGTGCCAAAGCCGGCGGGAGCGAGGCCGGCAAGGGCGGCGAGGCCGGTGTTGCGCGCGGCGGCAGGGCCGCCGGAGACCGGGCGCCGAATGAGCCGAGCGCCGTGCCGGTCGGCCACCGCGGCGACCGCCGCCGGGTCCACCGAGCCGTCGTCGACCACGATGACGTCGGCGCCGGCCAGCGCGGCCAGGCACCGGGACAACGCCTCCGAACGGTCGCGGACCGGCACGATCACCGTCACGTCGGTGGCAGGCGGACGCGGCGGCTGGGCAGCGGCGCCGGCCGCCGGCTCACCCGGCTGCGCGACACCACCGGACACAGCCGGCCGCGGGTGCGCACCGCCACCGGCCACCGGCGGGCGGGGGTGTGCGACCCCGGCGTCGAGCAAGCGGCGGGCGAGCCGCGCCGTCGGCTCGTCCCTCACGTATCCGGACGCGCGCAGCCGCTGGAACGCCGCGACCCCGGCCGCCGACAGCTTGAGCGCCCGCCGCGGCGACCCGCCGAGCAGCACCCGGCCGCCGTCGAGCACCCGCGTGTGCCGGTCCAGCACCACGCCGAACCCGGCGGGCAGACCAGGGCTCACGAGGCGACCCAGGCGGCCACGGCGGTGACGAGGTCGGCGGCGAGGCCGTCGAAGATCTCCCGCCCGGCCGACGCCGACGCTCCGGCCGGATCGCCGAGCACGCCGTTCGGGCTGACCGAGCGGACGCCGCCGGACCGCAGCGCCGGCATCAGCTCCTCCAGCGGCGCCACCGCACCCGCCTCGGCCGCGGACAGGACGACCCGCGACGCGGACAGGTGCAGCTGTAGCGACGTCTCGACGAAGCCGGCGTGCGCGTCGCCGGACCAGCGCGGGAACCAGGCCAGCACATCGCGCGACTCCGCCGTCAACGTCGCCAGCGCCGCGCGCACCGCCTCCAGGTTCCCGCCGTGGCCGGACACCACGAGCAGCCGCGGGAACGTCGCCGACGCCGAGCGGCCCAGCTCGATCAGCACCTGGGTCAACGCGGCCGTGCCGATCGACACCGTCCCCGGGAAGTCCTGGTGCTCGCCGCTCGCGCCGTACGGCAGCAGCGGGGCCACCACGACGTCGGAACGCGCCGCCGCCAGCGCCCCACACAGGGCGACCGCCACGTCGGCGTCCGTCGACAACGGCAGATGCGGACCGTGCTGCTCGGTCGAGCCGATCGGCAGCGCCAGGATCGCGTCGGACGGAACGGACGGCCAGCGCAGGTCACCCAACAGCGTCACGCGAACATCTCCCCCAGTGCCGGTGCCACCTCACGATAGCCGCCGACGCGGAACAGCCGGCCGCGGCCGAGCCGAGCGAGGTCGCGGCCCAGGTCGGCGTCGTGCTCGCCGGACGTGTCCAGCAGGACGTCCAGGCGGGGCAGCCGGGTGGCGAACGGACGCGGGTCCGGGCCGGCGTTGTGCACGCAGTCCGACAGCAGCACGACGCGGGCGTCCCGCGCCGGCGCCCGGGCCAACTCGCGCGTGGCCACCTGCAGCGGGAACGCGACGTTGGTCAGGCCCTTCGCGGGGATCCGCAGCAGCGTGTCGAGCAGCCGCTGCGGCGACGCCCGCTCGCCCAGGTGCGCCAGCACGGCGGCGTCGGACCAGAACGCGATCGCGGCGACGTCGTCGGCGGACAGCTCCGCGGCCAGCGCGCCCAGGGCGGCCGCCGCCGTCCGGACCCGCTCGCCGCGCATCGACCCGGACACGTCCACGAGCAGCGCGACCGAGCGCCGGGCCCGGACCCGCTCCCGCACGATGATGTCGTCGTCCTCCGGGACCGGATGCTCGACCAGCTGCTCCAGCGTCCGGTCCAGGTCGATCTCGTCGGAGCCGCCGCGGTAGCGGACGCTGGCCAGCTCGCCGGCGCCGCGCCGCGCGGTCACGTCGCGACGGGGTCGCGGCACCGCCAGCCGCGCCGCGATCTGCCGGGCCCGGCGCAGCACCTCCGGGTCGGGCTCGGCGTCGGCCGGCACCGCCGACAAGAGCGTCGCCTCCTCGGACGTCGTCCCGGGCGCGGCCGACCCCGGCGGCGCCCGGCGCGGTCCCGGCGGCCGGAGCCCGCCCGGCGCCACCAGGCTCCCGCCGCCACCGGACGACGACACGTCGTGCAGCACCGGGTCGTCGTCCAGCTGCTTCGGCCGCCGCCGCAGCGGCTTCAGCCCATTCGGAGAAGGAGACGAGGCCCGCCGCCGCACCGGCGACGACGCCTCGACCGTCCTTCAACCCGGCGCGGCCGCCGCGGGCTGCAGGATGAAGTGGTCCTCCCAGATCGTCCGCAGCACCCGCTCCGGCGTCGTCTCGACGGTCTCGTCGAGGAAGATCCGGCCCGACAGCGCGACGACCATCGCGTCGAACACGACGTCCGGATAGGCCGGATCCGACGCCGACACGACGCCGGCCAGGCCGAGCAGTTGGCCGGCCACCAGCGTCAGGTCGATGGCGCCGCGGACGCTGCTGCCCTGCCGGAGGTCGTCGTGCGTGCGGGTGGCCCGGGTGACGGCGACGGCGTCGGCGACCAGCCGCTCGTACAGCAGCGGATCGGCGCCGGCCAGCGGCGCCCGCAGCGCGACGATGCCGCACTCGGCGTCGGCGTCCTGGTAGCCGATCGCCAGCCGGCACAGCCGGTCGTGCACGCTGGTCGACAGCCGAGTGGTGCCGACGTTGTCGAACGGGTTCATCGACGCGATCACCCGGAACGTCGGCGCCGCCACGACGGCGCCGACCCGCGGCACCGCGATCTCCCGCTCGGCCATCGCCGTGAGCAGCGTGTTCAGCGTGTCCTCGGGCGCCCGGTTGAACTCCTCGACATAGAGGAACCCACCGGACCGCATCGCCGCCAGCAGCGGCCCGTCGACGAAGTTCTCCGGGCTGTAGTCCTCGCGCAGCACCCGGGCCGGGTTGTGGTGGCCGACCAGCTTGGCCGGGGTGAGGTCGGCGTTGCCCTCGACGAACACCAGCGGGATGCCCCACTCGGCGGTGATGGCCCGCAGCAGCGTGCTCTTGCTGGTGCCGGGCGGGCCCTCCAGGATGATGTCCCGTCCGGCGGCGACGGCGGCCAGCACCACGGTCAGCTCATGGTCGCGGCCCACCAGGCGCCGCCGGACCCGGTCGCGGACCTCCGTCAGCGCCGTCATCGCGACCTCCTACTTGATCGTGTAGCCGGCGTCGACCTTCAGCTCCAGCCCGGTGACGTACCTGGCCTCGTCGGAGGCGAGGAACAGCACCGCGTTGCTGATGTCGACCGGGTCCACCCAGGGCACCGGCAGCGCGTTGATGGTCCGGAACACCGGCTCGGCGTCGGCTCGCGAGGGATGCTCCGCGTCGGGCAGGAACAGCCGGTAGGTGGACTCGTTCTGGATCATCCCGGTGTCGACGCTGGTCGGGTGGACGGTGTTGACGCGGATCGAGTGCGGCGCCAGCTCCAGCGCCAGCGTCCGCATCAACCCGACGACGGCGTGCTTGGACGCCGTGTACGGCGCGACGTTCGGCGTGCCCTTGAGCCCGGCCGTCGAGCTGGTGATGACGATCGACCCACCGGAGCCCTGCTCGATCAGGTGCGGGATGGCCGCCTTGCAGGTGTGCCAGACGCCGGTCTGGTTGATGTCGGTGACGTCGCGCCAGTCCTGCTCGGACACCAGGTGCGACTGGTCGCCGAAGATGAAGATGCCGGCGTTCGCGCTGACGATGTCGACGTGCCCGAGCTGGGCCACGCCGTCGTCCAGCGCCGACTTCAGCGCGTCGTAGTCGCGCACGTCGGCCTTGGTCGCGACGATGCGCCGATCCAGCGCCTCCACCTGCTCGACGGTCTCGGCGAGGTCGGCCTCCGTCGCCCCGGCGTAGAACCGGCTGACGCTGGGGATGTCCTCGCAGATGTCGACGGCGATGATGTCGGCGCCCTCCTGCGCCAGCCGCACCGCGTGGCTGCGGCCCTGGCCACGTGCCGCACCGGTGATGAACGCGACCTTGCCCTCGACCCGTCCCGCCACGGTCAGGCCCTCACTTCTTGTTGGTGAAGCCGGCATCGACGGGGAGCGTCACCCCGGTGACGTAGCGGGCGTCGTCGGAGACCAGCCACAGGATCGCGTTGGAGATGTCGACCGCCTCGAGCATCGGCACCGGCAGTGCGTTGGCCATCGCGTTGGACAGGCTCGGGTCGTTCTGCAGGAACTCCTGCATGACGTCGTTGACGACCATCGGCGTGTTGACGCCGGTCGGGTGGACAGTGTTGACCCGGATCGAGTGCTCGGCCAGCACGTTCGCGTACGAGCGCATCAGCCCGACCACGCCGTGCTTCGACGCGGTGTAGCCGAGGCCGCCGGGCTGGCTGCCGCCGATGCCGTTGATGCCGGCGGTCGAGCTGGTGATGACGATCGCGCCGCCGCCGCGCTCGATCAGCGACTGCTTGGCCACCTCGACGGTGTTGTAGACGCCGGTGAGGTTGACCGCGAGCACGTCGTCCCACTCGTTCGGCCGGACGTTCACGCCCATCGGTGCGATGCCGGCGTTGGCCAGGACGACGTCGACGCCGCCGAGCTCGGCGACCCCGCCTTCGAAGGCCGCCTGCAGCGCGTCGCGGTCGCGGACGTCGGCCTCGGCCGCGACGATGCGCCGGTCCAGCGCCTCGACCTCCTTGACCGTCTCGGCCAGGTCCTCCGGCGTCGACATCGGGTACGCGACGGAGTCGATCTGCTTGCAGATGTCGACGGCGATGATGTCGGCGCCCTCCTGCGCCAGCCGGATCGCGTGGCTGCGGCCCTGGCCGCGGGCCGCGCCGGTGATGAAGGCGACCTTGCCCTCGAGCTTGCCCATCGATGCTCTCCTCACTCCACGAGTCGGTTCACGGGGTCACTTCACGAAGAAGCCGCCGTCGACCGGCAGGGTCACGCCGGTGATGTAGCGCGCCTCGTCCGAGGCCAGGAACAGGACGGCGTTGGAGATGTCCACGGCCTCGAGCCACGGGATGTCCAGGGCGTGCAACGACGTGAACACGCCCATCGCGTCGTCGCGGGTCGGGCTCTCCAGGTCCGGCCGGAACAGCCGGTAGATCGCGTCGTTCTGCACCATCGGCGTGTTCACGACGCCCGGGTGCACGGAGTTGACCCGGATGCCGTCGGGCGCGAGCTCGTTGGCCAGCGTGCGCATCAGCCCGACGACGCCGTGCTTCGCCGAGACGTAGGCGGCGAGGTTCGCCATGCCCTTGAGCCCCGCGCCGGAGCTGGTGATGACGATCGACCCGCCGCCGGCCGCGCGCAGGTGCGGCACGGCCGCCTTGCAGGTGTGCCAGACCCCGGTCAGGTTGACGTCGATGGTGTTCTGCCAACTGCGCTCGTCCATGTCGGCCGTCGGCGTGCCCAGCTCACTGATGCCGGCGTTGGCCGCCACGATGTCGAGCCGCCCGAGCTGGGCGACCCCGTCGGCGACGGCGGCGCTGACGGCGTCGTAGTCGCGGACGTCGGCCTGGACGGCGAGGATGCGCCGGTCCAGGGCCTCGACGTCCTTGACCGTCTGTTCCAGGTCCTCCGGCGACGCCATCGGGAACGGAACGGTGTCGATCTGGCCGCAGATGTCGACGGCGATGATGTCGGCGCCCTCCTGCGCCAGCCGGACCGCGTGGCTGCGGCCCTGCCCGCGCGCCGCACCGGTGATGAACGCGACCTTCCCGCTGACACGCCCCATTGCGTGCCCCCTCTCGGTCAGTACTGGGTGTTGCCCGCGTCGACGGTCATGGTCAGCGCGGTGACGTAGCGGGCCTCGTCGGAGGCGAGGAACAGCACGGCGTTGCTGATGTCCACCGGCTGGGTGATCTCGACCGGCAGGCTGTTGGTGAACATGCCGGCCAGCCGCGGGTGCTCCTGCAGCCAGGCGCCGATCTGGGCCATCCCGTCGCCCGCGCCCATCGGCGTGTCGACGCCGGTCGGGTGGACGCTGTTGACGCGGATGTGGTGCTCGGCCAGCTCGTGCGCGAACGCCCGCATCAGCCCGACGACGCCGTGCTTGGCGGCGACATAGGGGGTGAGGAACGGCAGCCCCTTGAGGCCGGCGGCGGAGCTGGTGAGCACGATCGACCCGCCGCCGGCGGCGACGAGGTGCGGCGCGGCCAGCTGGACGGTGTTCCAGACGCCGGTGAGGTTGATGTCGAGCGTGTCGCGGAAGACCTCCGGCGTCACCTCGTCCCATGGCGCGAGGATGCAGATGCCGGCGTTGGCCACGACGACGTCCAGCCGCCCCAGCTCGGCCACGCCCTCGTCGATGGCCGCCTTCATCGCGTCGCGGTCGCGGACGTCGGCCTGCCGGGCGACGATGCGGCGGTCCAGCGCCTCGACGTCCTTGACGGTCTGTTCCAGGTCAGCCGGCGTGGCCGGTGGATAGCCGATCCCGGGCACCGGGCCGCAGAGATCGATCGCGATGATGTCGGCGCCCTCCTGCGCCAGCCGGACCGCGTGGCTGCGGCCCTGGCCGCGTGCCGCACCGGTGATGAACGCCACCTTGCCTTCGACACGCCCCATCGCGCGCCTCCTTCGGATGTCAGGTGCTGCTACGCACCCCGCTGAGATCCAGGCCCGCCAGCGGGCTCTCTTCGCACGCGCTGACCGGCGGCCGGTCCGGCCGCCGCAGCGCGATGGTGACCGGCACCGGACCGTGCCCGCCCGACGACGTGGCACGGCTGGTGGTCGACTGTGAGGACGCGCTGGGGTCGCGGCGGGGACGGCTCGCGGGCGCGGTCCGGTGCGAGTGGTCGACGGCCGGCTTGGGCGGCCGGACGTCGCCACGGGCCAGCAGCGCGTCGGCGCCGTAGCCCTGCACGCACTCCGGGTCCGGCCCGTCCAGCGGCAGGCCGGTGAAGAACTTCGCCGCCATGCAGCCGCCGCGGCAGGAGTCGAAGTGCTGGCACTTCGTGCAGGCGCCGCCGGTCTGCGGCGAGCGCAGGTCGGCGAACAGGTCCGACTCGCGCCAGACCCGGGTGAACCCGCCGCCGTCGCGCACGTTGCCGGCCAGGAACGACTCGTGGATGGCGAACGGGCACGCGTACACGTCGCCGACCGGGTCGATCAGGCAGACGACGCGGCCGGCGCCGCACAGGTTCAGCCCCGGCAGCGACTTTCCGTAGGCGGACAGGTGGAAGAACGAGTCGCCCGTGAGCACGTTGTCGCCGTGGTCGAGCAGCCAGTCGTACAGCTCGCGCTGCTGCTGCGCCGTCGGGTGCAGCTCGTCCCACACGTCGGCGCCCCGGCCGGACGGGCGCAGCCGGGTCAGCCGCAGCTGGGCGTCGTAGCGGTCGGCGATCGCCTTGAAGTCGTCGAGCTGGCCGGCGTTCTGCCGGGTCACGACCACGGAGATCTTGAACCCCTTGAACCCGGCGGCGGCCAGGTGCTCCATCGCCCGGATCGCGGTGGCGTACGAGCCGGGCCCGCGGACCAGGTCATTGACGTCGGCCGTCGCGCCGTCGAGGGAGATCTGCACGTCGACGTAGTCGCTGGCGGCCAGCCGGGCGGCGACGTCGGCGTCGATCTTGACCCCGTTGGTGGAGAACTTCACCCCGACGCGGTGTGCGGTCGCGTAGTCGACCAGCTCCCAGAAGTCCGGCCGCACCGTCGGCTCGCCGCCGCCGATGTTCACGTAGAACACCTGCATCCGCTCGAGCTCGTCGATGACCGCCTTGCACTCCTGCGTGCTCAGCTCGCGCGGGTCGCGCCGCCCCGAGCTGGACAGGCAGTGCACGCAGGACAGGTTGCAGGCGTAGGTGAGCTCCCAGGTGAGGCAGATGGGCGCGTCGAGGCCGTACTCGAACAGCTCGACCAGCTTCGTCTGGGTCATGAGGTCCTCTCGACGACCATCTGGGACTGCACCAGGACACCCAGCGCCTTCTCGTACTTCGGCAGCTCCGCACCCTCGACACCGGCCGCCGCGCAGGCGGCGCGCGCCGACGGCTCGTCCGCGAGCGAGCGCACGACGGCCAGCAGCGTCCGGTCCTTGAGGAAGGAGAGCCGCCGGGTGCCGAAGTGGTACAGCAGCGCCCCGAACGGCTCGGGCCGGACGGCGACCTGCGGGTGCAGGTCGAAGGGCCGGTCCAGGTCGACGGCGGGCACGGCGGCGCTCAGTACACGCCGCACATGCCGTCGATGGAGACCTCTTCCACCAGAGAGTCGTCCTCGACGAGATCGTCCGGCTCGGTCACCGCTGCCTGATCCCTCTGGGTCATGAAAAACTCCTGCAGGTCGAGTGATGGCGGTATGGTTCGGATGCTAATGGCACTCAGTGCCGAATGGAAGGGGGTGAGCCCACATTGCCCACTGACGACGGCTCCCGTGCAGGTGAGAGCGGTGCACCTCGGCTCGGGCGCCGCCCCTCCACGACCCAGGCGGAGCTCAGCCACGTCGCGCTGACGCTGTTCGCCGAGCGCGGCTTCGAGGACACCACCGTCGACGACATCGCGGCCGCGGCCGGCATCGGGCGACGCACGTTCTTCCGCTACTTCGCCTCCAAGAACGACCTGCCGTGGGGCGACTTCGACGCCCAGCTCGACGGCATGCGCCGGCACCTGGACGGCCTCCCCGACGACCTCCCGCTGATGGACGCCGTCTGCGCCGCCGTCATCGAGTTCAACCGCATCCCGCCGGAGGAGGTGCCGTGGCACCGGCAGCGGATGCGGCTGCTGCTGAACGTCCCGGCGCTGCTGGCGCACTCGACGCTGCGGTTCAAGGCGTGGCGCGACGTCGTCGCCGAGTACGCCGCGCGCCGGCTCGGCGTGCCGGCGGACAGCCTGGAACCGCAGGCGCTGGCGTGGACGATGCTCGGCATCGCGCTGGCGGCGTACGAGCAGTGGCTCGTGCACGAGGACGCCGACCTGAGCGAGCTGCTCGAGTCCGCCCTGCGCATGCTCGGCGAGCGGTTCGCGTCGTGACGCTGCCCGCGGACTTCGGCGTCGCGCTGGACCCGGGCGCCTGGCTGGACGGTGGCGTGCTGTTCGGCGGGACGCCGTTCCGGGTGGTGACGCTGTCCGCGGCGCAACGGGCGACGGTGGACCGGTGGCTGGCCGGCGGGCGCATCGGCTCCGACGGCGTGCTGGCGCGGGCGCTGGTGGCGGCCGGGCTGGCGCTGCCGCTGCCGCCGGAGCCGGCGCGCGACGCGTGGCCGCGGGTGAGCGTCGTGATCCCGGTGCGGGACCGGCCGCGGCAGCTGGCCCGATTGCTGAGCGCCCTGGGGTCCTCCGACGACGCCGTGCACGAGGTGATCGTCGTCGACGACGCGTCGGCCGACGCCGCCGCGCACGCCGCGGCGGCCGCGTCGGGCGGGGCACGGCTGATCCGGCTGGACCGGCAGCAGCGGGCGCCGGGCGCGCGGAACGCCGGCGCGGCCGTCGCGACCGGCGACGTGCTGGCGTTCGTCGACTCCGACTGCGTGCCGGAGGCGGGCTGGCTGGCGGCGCTGCTGCCGCACTTCGCCGACCCGGAGGTGGCCGCGGTCGCGCCCCGGGTCGTCGCGCTGGAGACCGGCCGGCGCGGCTGGCTGGATCGGTACGAGGAGCACCGCGCGCCCTACGACCGGGGCGCCTCGCCCGGTCTCGTCCGGCCCGGCGGGCGGATCCCGTTCGTCCCGACGGCGACGGTGCTGGTGCGGGCCGCGCACTTCCCCGGCTTCGACACGTCGCTGCGCGGCGGCGAGGACGTCGACCTGGCCTGGCGGCTCACGTCGGCCGGGCGCGCCGTGCGGTACGAGCCGGCGGCCCGGGTGGCACACGAGCACCTGACCGCGCCGCGGGCGTTCGCCGGACGCCGCGTCTACTACGGCCGGACCGCGGCGCCGCTGGCCCGCCGGCACCCCGGCGCCGCCCGGCCGCTGGCGATGTCGCCGTGGACGGCCGCCGCCTGGGCCGCCGTCGCGCTCCGGCGGCCGGTCGCCGCGGCCGCGATCACCGGTGCTGCGTGCGCGCTGCTGGCCCGCGAGCTGCGCGGCGTCGTGGCCGACCCGGTCCGGACGGCGGTCCGGCTGGCCGGCGGCGGCACGCTGCGGGCCGGCGAGGCGGTCGCGGACGCCGTCGTGCGGACGTGGTGGCCGGCCACGCTGGCCGCCGGCGTCCTCGTACCCCGGCTGCGTCCCGCGCTCGCCGCCGCCGTCGTCGTGCCGGCCGTGCTGGAGTGGCGGCGGCAGCGCCCGGACCTCGACCCCGTCCGCTGGCTGCTCACCCGGCGCCTGGACGACGCCGCGTACGGCTGGGGCGTGTGGTCCGGCGCGCTGGCCGCCGGCGAGCCCGACCCGCTGCGGCCGGACCTGGGCTGGCGGTTGCGGGTCGTGTCTGCGGACGAGCTGATCGGGGTCGGAGGGGGTGGGGGTGGCTGCGCCGGCTCCGCTTCGCGGCGGTGAAGCATGCCGCGTGCGCTCTTGACGCCGGCTCCGCCACCACCACCCCCTCCTCGGGTCCGCCTCAGCCGAGCGCCGCGAAGAACTCCTTGACGTCGGCGGCGAGCAGGTCCGGCGCCTCCAGGGCGGCGAAGTGGCCGCCGCGGTCGAACTCGGTCCAGCGCACCACGGCGCCCATCGGGTCGACGAGGTGCCGGATCGAGGTGTCGGCGGCGAAGACGGCGACCGCCCCCGGCGGCGGCGTGGGCAGTTCTTGCGGCTGGTCGCCGGCGGACTCCATGAACTGCCGGAACGCCTGCATGCCCTCGTAGACGACGTGCGCCGCGGTGGCGCCGGTGCCGGTGAACCAGTAGATGCTCACGTCGGTGAGCAGCCGGTCCCGGCCGACGGCGTCCTCGGGCAGGTCGGCCGCGGGGTCGGTCCACTCGCGGAACTTCTCCGCGATCCACGCCAGCTGCTCCACCGGCGAGTCCGCCAGCGCGTACGCCAGGGTCTGCGGCCGGGTGGCCTGCAGCGCGAGGTAGCCGATGCCGTCCTCGCGGAACTCGTTGAACCGCCGCGCCCGCACCTGCTCCGCGTCGGACAGCCCGTCGAGCTCGACCGGCGGGCCGAACGGGTACGGCGCCGGGCCGTTCGTGTGCGTGCCGACGACGCGGTCAGGATGCAGCATCGCCAGCAGGCCGGCCACCCCGGCGCCGACGTCGCCGGCCTGGGTCGCGAACCGCTCGTAGCCCAGCCGCGTCATCACCTCGGCCATCGCGCCGGCCACGCGGAACAGGTTGCCCCAGCCGGGTCCGGACAGCGGTGAGAAGCCGAACCCCGGCAGCGACGGGACGACCAGGTGGAACTCGTTGGTGAGCAGCGGGATCAGGTCGAGGAACTCGACGACGGAGCTCGGCCAGCCGTGCAGGAGCAGCAGCGGCAGCGCGTCCGGGTTGGCCGAGCGCACGTGCAGGAAGTGCACGTCCTGCCCGTCGACCGTCGTGACGAACTGCGGGTACGCGTTCAGCTCGGCCTCCGCGGCCCGCCAGTCGAACCCGTCGCGCCAGTACTCCACGAGCTCCTTCAGGTACGGCAGCGGGACGCCGCGCTCCCAGCCGGTGCCGGCGACCTCGACCGGCCAGCGGACGCCGGTCAGGCGGCGGCGCAGGTCGTCGACGTCGGCCTGCGGGATCTCGATGCGGAACGGCCGGATCTCGTTCATCGGGTGGTCTCCTTCAGGTCGGCGAAGAACGCGCGGACGTCGGCGGCCAGCAGGTCCGGGGACTCCAGCGCGGCGAAGTGGCCGCCCCGGTCGAACTCGGTCCAGCGGACGATCGTGTGGGCCGGGTCGGCGAAGCGGCGGATCGCGATGTCGGTGGTGAAGTTGGCGACGGCGGTCGGGACGGTGGACCGCTCGCGCGGCGCCCAGGCGGCGGCGTCGTGGAACCGCTCGTAGTAGGTGTGCGCGGTGGAGCTGGCGGTGTTGGTGAACCAGTAGATGCTGACGTTCGTGAGCAGCCGATCCCGGTCGACGGCGTCCTCGGGCAGCTCGGCTGCCGGGTCGGTCCAGTCCTTGAACTTCTCGACGATCCAGGCCAGCTGTGCCGCCGGCGAGTCGGTGAGCCCGTACGACACCGTCTGCGGCCGGGTGCCCTGTAGCTGCAGGTAGCCGCCGAGCTCCTGCTGGAAGCTCTCGAAGATCGCCATCCGTCGCTGCTCGGACTCCGTCAGCCCCTCGAGATCGCCGGACGGGAACGTCACGAGCGCGTTGACGTGCACGCCGACGACGTGGTCCGGCGCGGCTCGGGCGACCTCCGGGCCGATGAACCCGCTGACGTCGCCGCCCTGGACGCCGTAGCGGTCGTAGCCGAGCCGCTCCATCAGCGTCGCCATCGCGGCGCCGGACCGGCCGTCGGTCCAGCCGGTCTCGGTGACCGGGCCGGAGAATCCGTACCCCGGCAGCGACGGGATGACCAGGTGGAACCGGTCGGTGAGCAGCGGGATCAGGTCGAGGAACTCGACGAACGAGCCCGGCCAGCCGTGCAGGAGCAGCAGCGGCAGCGCGTTATCGGAGGCCGAGCGGACGTGGAGAAAGTGCACGTTCGCGCCGTCGATCGTGGTGGTGAACTGCGGGTGCTCGTTGAGCGCCTTCTCCTGTGCCCGCCAGTCGAAGCCGTCGCGCCAGTACGCGGCCAGCTCCCTCAGGTAGGCGGACGGGACCCCGCGCTCCCACCCGGTGCCGGCGACCTCGACCGGCCAGCGGGTGTTCGCCAGCCGCTCGCGCAGGTCGGCCACGTCGGCGTCGGGGATGTCGATGCGGAAGGGGCTGATCTCGGTGGAGTTCGTCATGCCGGTACTGTCTCGGCAATCGCGGCCAGTTACAGGCCGCAATTGCTGCCAGAATCGACGGCATGGTGGAAACCTCGGCCCGGCTGCTGAAGCTGCTGTCGTTGCTCCAGACGCGCCGCGACTGGGCCAGCGCCGACCTCGCCGGCCGGCTCGGCGTCGCCGTGCGCACCGTCCGGCGCGACGTCGAGCGGTTGCGCACGCTCGGCTATCCGGTCGACTCCACGCCCGGGGTGTCCGGCGGCTACCGGCTCGGTTCCGGCGCCGACATGCCGCCGCTGCTGCTGGACGACGAGGAGGCGGTCGCCGTCGCCGTCGGGCTGCGGACGGCGGCCGGCGGGTCGGTCACCGGCATCGAGGAGACGTCGGTGCGGGCGCTGGCCAAGCTGGAGCAGGTGCTGCCGGCCCGGCTGCGGCATCGGGTGACGGCGCTGTCGGCGGCGACGGTGCCGCTGCCGGTCGTCGGGCCGTCGGTGGACTCCGAGGTGCTGACGGCGATCGCGGCCACCGTCCGCGACCACGAGCGGCTCCGCTTCGACTACGTCGGCCACGACGGCGGCTCGTCGCGCCGCGAGGTCGAGCCGCACCGGCTGGTCAACCGCGGCCGCCGCTGGTACCTCGTCGCCTGGGACGTCGAGCGTGCCGACTGGCGCACGTTCCGCGTCGACCGGATGACGCCGACGATCCCGACCGGGCCGCGCTTCACCCCGCGCGAGGCGCCCGGCGGCGACGTTGCCGACTTCGTCAACCGCGGGCTGGACCTCGCGCACTGGCGCTACCGCGCGAGCCTGCGGCTGTACGCCCCGGCCGAAGCGGTGGCGAGCCGGCTGCCGGTGACGATCGCCGTCGAGCCGGAGACCGACCAGACCTGCGTCATCCACCCAGGCGCCGACAGCTACGAGATGATCGCCGTCTACACCGCCATGCTCGACGTCGACTTCGACGTCCTGGGACCACCCGAGTTCGCCGTCCACCTGCGCCGCATGGCCGCCCGCTACGTCCGCGCCGCGGACTCGGCTACCTCTCTGTAGCCACACATGTCTACATGTGAGTAGACTCGGCTGTATGAGCACGACGATACGGGTACCCCGCGAACTCCACGACCGGCTGTCGAAGTACGCCGCCGCGCATCACACCTCGCTCGCCGGTGCGATCGGGCGTGCGCTCGACGCCGAGGAACGGGCCGCGTTCTGGGACGACGTCCGGTCCACCATGGGGACCCGCGAAGGCGTCGACGAGCTGCGCGGCGAGACCGAGCGCTACGCCGGCTCACTCAAGGACGGCCTCGACCCGAATGAGCGCTGGGACGACATCCTCTGATGCGTGGCGACATCCACCTGTGCGACTTCGGCGATCCGATCGGATACGAGCAGGGCTATCGGCGCCCGGCCGTATCCGTGTCCTCCTCGAGCTTCGCCGCCACCGGCCTGGCGATCGTCCTCCCGGTCACCCGCACCAGGCGTGGCTACGCCACCCACGTCGAGTTGGAGCGCCCACTACCGGTCACCAGCTACGTGCAGTGCGAGCAGATCCGGCTTGTGTCGACCGAGCGGTTCATCAGGCACCTCGGCGTGGTCGACCCGATGGACATGGAGCGGATCGAACGGGTCCTGCGGCTGCTCTTGGACCTCTGAACAGATGAACGAGGGCGGCACCCCGGCTGGGGTACCGCCCTCGTACAGGTGGTGCTGGTGAAGCGGCGGGACTCAGAAGTCCATGCCGCCCATGCCACCGCTGGGGTCGGCGGGAGCGGCCGGGGTCTTCTCCGGCTTGTCCGCGACGACGGCCTCGGTGGTGAGGAACAGCCCCGCGATGGAGGCGGCG
>NZ_POTW01000132.1 GCF_003236295.1 Jiangella anatolica | reverse complement strand
TAAGCCCACCAGCGCCGATGGTACTGCCCCCCAGCGGGGGTGGGAGAGTAGGACACCGCCGGACACACACCCACACGATGGCCCACCCCCAACACACCGGGGGTGGGCCATCACGCATTCCAGGGACCAGTCGGCGGGCCGGCGCCGGACCCCAAGCGCATGACGTGCGCCCTGCCGCAGAACGCGCCCGGCAACCGGGCCGCCGTCAGGTATGGGCGGCGGCGAGCACCCGGTTCAGCCGGCTCGGCGGCGCCCGGTAGCGCTCCGCGGACCCGCCCACGGCTCCGGGAACCGGACGCGGTTGCGGGGAGTTGACCAGATGAAGGGCTTCCCGCAGGGGTGGCCCTTCGCCAATTCCGGGGCCAGGACTCGCGGCAGCCGACCCACGCCGCGGAAGGCCCAGACGAAGACGTCGAAGCTCACCCAGCGCACGAAAGACCGTCAGACCCTCGGCTTAGGCTGGGACGCATAGACGCCGAGCCGGAGGCCCTCGTCGCGCTGCCGAGCGAGGGAGACCAGTTCGCCCGGGCGCTTCCGGGCGGACCGCTGCTGCATGCCGACGTCGACGCGTTCTTCGCGGCCGTCGAGCAGCGGGACGATCCGGCGCTGCGGGGCGTTCCGATGGCGGCGGGCGACGTCGTGATCGCGTGCGCCAGTTACGAGGCGCGGGAGTGGGGCGTCAGGGCCGGCATGTCGGTCGGCGAGGCGACCGCCGTGTGTCCGCGACTGCGGATCGTGCCGTTGCGGTCCGACGCGTACGCCGCGGCGAGCGGCGCGCTGTTCGCCGTGTTCGGACGGTTCGCCGCCAGGCTCGAGGCCGGCTCCATGGAAGAGGCGTTCCTCGACACCCGCACCACACCCTGGGCGACGGTCGACCAGCTGGCGGCGTCCATCCAGCGTGCCGTCTGGCAGGAGACCGGCCTGCCGGTGACGATCGGCGTCGGGCGGACGAAGCTGATGGCCAAGCTCGCGTCCCGCTCGGTGAAGCCACGCGGCCTGCGCGTGATCCAACCGGCCGAGGAACGCTACCTCCGGCCGGCGCTGCTCGTCGAGGAGCTGTGGGGCGTCGGCGACGCGACCATGGAGCGGCTGCGGCAGCACAACATCCGCACCGTCGCCGACATCGCCGTCGTCCACCCCGAACACCTGCGCGACATCGCGGGCACGCTGATGGCCCGCCGGCTCACCGCCATCGTCACCGGAACCGACGACGCCACCGTGCGGCCCGAGCGACCCCGCCGCTCCTTCAGCGTCCAGCGCACGATCCCCCGCGGCGCCACCGTCGACGTCGAAGGGCTGACGGCGGAACTGGCCGCACGACTCCGCGACGGCGGGTTCACCTGCACCGTCGTGACGCTCGGGCTGACATACGCCAACCGCCTCGAGCATCATGGCCGCACCCGGCTACCCGAGCCCACCGCCGACGCCGGGCGGCTCGCGGCGACGGTCCAGGCGCTGCTGCCGGGGGACGGGGTCCGGGTGGAGCGGGCCGGCATCACCGTCACCGGGCTCCAACCGGCCGACGCCGCGGTGCAGCTGACGCTCGACCTGGGTGGCTGAACCGGGCTGTTCGAGCGGGCCGCGGTGCAGCTGACGCTCGACCTGGGCAGCTGAACCGGGCTATTTGAGCAGGGTCGCCACCAGGACGAGGACGGGGAGGGAGAGCGCCGTCGTCACGAGGATGGCCTCCCGCACCAGCACCTGCGCGTGGCCGTACCGCAGCGCGTACGTCAGCGCGGTCTGCGCCGTCGGCAGCGCGGCGAGCACCACCACCGCCAGCAGCTCCGAGCCGGACAACCCCAGCGCCCGGCCGATCAGGTACGCCACCGCCGGCTGCACGACCGTCTTCAGCACGACCGCCAGCGCGAGCGGTCCGCCGTCCGGACCGCGGCCGGGACGGGCGCTGCCGCGCAGCGAGATGCCGAACACCATCAGTACCGATGGAATCGAGATCGCCCCGACCAGCACGAACGGCTCCATCAGCGGCTCGGGCACCGTGACACCGGAGGCGGCGACGGCGACGCCGGCGAGGGAGGCGACGGTGATCGGGCTCTGCAACGGCGTCAGGAACCGCCGCCACACCGGCATCGACGCGCCGCGGCCGGCGAGGTCCAGCACCGTGAGGGCCACCGGCACGACCACGATGTTCTGCAGCAGCAGGATCGGCGCCACCAGCGTCGCGTCACCCAGGACGTACGCGGCGATCGGGATGCCGAGGTTGCCGGCATTGACCAGGCCGGAGCAGATGACGCCCAGCGTCGTGTACGAGACGCCCCAGCGGCGCCACCAGCCGGCCAGTGCGAACAGCGTCATCACGACGGCGACGCTGCCGGCGGTCGCGACCAGCGACACCGCGACCAGAACGGACAGATCCGCCTCGGCGACGGTGTGGAACATCAGCGCGGGGCTCGCCACCCAGAACGCCAGCCGCGACAGCACGACGGGGCCGGACGGGCCCAGCAGCTCGGTCCGGCCGAGGACATAGCCGACGGCGATGATCGAGACGATGACGGCGAATCCGGTGACGACGCTGGTCATCGCGTTTGCGCCCTCCTCTCCGGACGGCCGCCGCACGGTGTGCCGGCGCCCCGCCCGAGGCTACGGGTCCAGTGCCGACGAGGCGAGCCGCTCCGATCGGGCCGGCGCCGCCCAGGACGCGGCCGGCGTCAGTAGGCGACGACCGAGCGGACCTCCGCCACGATGTCGTCGACGCTGGGCAGCCAGGCCCGCTCCAGACTCTCCGCGTACGGCACCGGCGTGAACGGCGAGCACACCAGCCGCGGCGCCGCGTCGAGCAGCTCGAACCCGTGCCGCGCCACCCGGGCGACCAGCGCCGCTCCCCACGACCCGTCCGCCGGGCCCTCGCCGACCACGACCAGCCTGGACGTCTCGCGCAGGCTCGCCAGCACCGTCTCGTCGTCGAACGGCACCAGCGTGCGCGGGTCGATCACCGTGCAGTGAATGCCCTCGTCGTCGAGCCTCGCCGCGGCCTCGACGGCGCGGTGCCGCATCAGCTGCGCCGCGACGATCGTGACATCCCCGCCGGAGCGGACGACGGCGGCCGAGCCGATCGGCACGACCGCGCCCGGCGTCACCGTCCCCTTCACCGAGAACAGCGTCTTGTGCTCGAACACCAGCACGGGGTCGTCGTCGCGAACGGCCGCCTGCATCAGCCCGTAGAGGTCCTCGACGGTGCCGGGCGCGACGACCTTGAGACCGGGCACGCCGATGTACCAGTTCTCCACCGGCTGCGAGTGCTGCGCCGCGAACCCGGACCCCGCGCCGTTCGACAGCCGCAGCGTCACCGGCAGCCGCACCTGGCCGCCGGTCATGTACCGGTACTTGGCCAGCTGGTTGACGATCTGGTCGTGCGCGACGGCGGCGAAGTCGGCGAACATGATCTCGGCGATCGGACGCTGGCCCATCGCGGCCGCGCCGATCGCGGCGCCGACGATCGCCTGCTCGGAGATCGGCGTGTCCCGCACCCGGTGCGGCCCGAACACGTCGAACAGCCCGGCCGTCGTCTTGAACGGGCCGCCGGCCGCGCCGATGTCCTCGCCGAAGAAGAACACCGACGGGTCGGCCTGCATCGCGTCGTGGATCGACCGGGCGATGGTCTGCCGGTAGTTCAGCGCGTTCTCGGTGAACTTCTCCGCGCTCATCCGATCACGTCCGTCAGCAGCTCCGCCTCGTCCGGCTCGGGCAGCGCCAGCGCCGCGTCCAGCGCGGCGGTGATCTCCGCCGCCACCCGCTCGCGCACCGACGCGGTCGCAGCGGCATCGCCGATGAATCGTTCCAGTAGCGTGATCGGATCCCGCTCCAGCCACGCGTCGAGCTCGCCCTCCGGCCGGTACGTCGCCGGGTCGCTGCGCGAGTGCCCGACCTGCCGGTACGTGAGTGCCTCGATCAGCGTGGGGCCGCCACCGCCGCGGGCACGTTCCGCGGCGGTGGCGACGATGTCGCGCACGGCGTGGACGTCGTTGCCGTCGACCTGCACGCCGGGCATCGCGTAGCCGGCGGCGCGGTCGGCCAGCCGGGTGATCGGCGTCGTCGCTGCGACCGGCGAGTACTCGCCGTACAGGTTGTTCTCGATGACGAAGACCACGGGCAGCGACCAGACGGCGGCCAGGTTCAGCGCCTCGTGGAACGCGCCGATGTTGACGGTGCCGTCGCCAAAGAACGTCAGCGACACCTCGTCGGTGCCGCGGTACTGCGCGCCCAGCCCGAGCCCGACGGCGATCGGCAGGTGCGCGCCGACGATCGCGTGCGAGCCGTAGTGCGCCCGCGACACGTCGGTGAGGTGCATGGACCCGCCCTTGCCGCCGCACAGCCCGCCGGACCGGCCGAGGATCTCCGCGTAGCAGGCCACCGGGTCCGAGCCGCGGGCCAGCACCACGCCGTGGCCGCGATACGTGCAGGTGACGGGGTCCGTCGGGCGCAGCGCCGCGACGGCGCCGACGGCAACCGCCTCCTGGCCGTTGTACAGGTGGGTCGAGCCGCGGACGAGGTTGCGATGGAACAGCGTGCCGACGCCGTTCTCGAACTCCCGGATGCGCACCATCTGCTCGAACAGTGTCAGATCACCGGTATCGTTTCCAACCACAATCCGGACGTTAGTTCGTTCGGCCAGGACAGTCAATCCGCGGAACAACGTGCGGCGACGTCATCAGCGTTTGACAAGGCGCGAAGCCGCAGCGCACAGTTTCTGCAAATGATTCCAGAACGGCATCGGGACGGCACACGTGGGTGAGCTCGAGGGGCGGGTGGCGCTGGTCACCGGCGCGGCACGGGGGATCGGCGCGTCCATCGCGGACGCGCTGGCGCAGGCGGGGGCCCGGGTGGCCGTCACCGACGTCGACGGCGACGCCGCGCAGGCGACGGCCGCCGCGCTGCCGGACGGACGCGGCACCGGCTACCGCCTGGACGTCGCCAGCAGCGCCGAGGCCGACGCGGTGGTCGACGCCGTCGTGGCCGAGCACGGCGGGCTGGACATCCTGGTCAACAACGCCGGCATCTCGCTGGTCGGCCCGAGCATCGTCGAGACCTCCGACGAGCACTGGCAGCGCACGCTCGACGTCATGCAGACCGGCGTCTTCCACTGCCTGCGCGCCGCCGGCCGCCGGTTCATCGAGCAGCGCTCCGGCGTCTGCGTGAACATCTCCTCGATCCGCGGCTTCAGCCCGCGGGCCGGCCGGCTGTCGTACTCGACGACGAAGGCCGCGGTGATCATGATGACGAAGATCGCCGCGCTGGAGTGGGCGCCCTACGGAGTCCGCTGCAACGCGATCGCGCCCGGCGTCCAGCGCACCCCGATGTGGGACGAGGACGTCGCGCTCGGCGTCGTCGACGAGGAGCGGGTGCTGGCCACGACGCCGCTGCACCGGCTCGGCGACCCGGCCGAGATCGGCGGGCTGGTCCGCTACCTGGTCTCCGACGCCGCGTCGTTCATCACCGGCGAGGTCATCACCATCGACGGCGGGCTGACGTTGGTCCCGCCGGACGGTGAGGCCCTCCCGGCCGCACCGGACGCCGAGGCGTGACCACCTCGCCGCGCATCGCGGTCATCGCCGGCGACGGCATCGGCCGCGAGGTGGTGCCCCCGGTCGTCGAGCTGGTCGACACGCTGCTGCGTCACGACGGCGTGACCGCGCGGTGGACCACGCTGGACTGGTCGACCGAGCGCTACCTCGCCACCGGCGAGTACATCCCGCCCGGCGGCCTTGAGCTGCTGGCCGGCCACGACGCGATCCTCCTCGGCGCCGTCGGCGACCCGCGGGTGCCGGACGCGGTGTCGCTCGGCGACCTGCTGCTGCGCATCCGCCGGCACTTCGACCAGTTCGTCAACCTGCGGCCGCTGTCCAGCCTGCCCGGCGTCACGATGCCGCTGCGCGACGGCGCCCCGTTCGACCTGGTCGTCGTGCGCGAGAACACCGAGGGTGAGTACGCCGACATCGGCGGCCGGGTGCACGCGGGCCGGCCGCAGGAGGTCGTCGTGCAGACATCGGTCTTCACCCGGGCCGGCGTCGAGCGGCTGCTCCGGTTCAGCTTCCAGCTGGCGGCCCGTCGCCGCGGCGTCGTCACGTCAGCGACGAAGTCGAACGCGCTACGGCATTCGATGGTGTTCTGGGAGGAGGTCGCGGCCGACGTCGCGAAGGACTTCCCGGGCGTGGAGTACCGGCACGTGCACATCGACGCGCTGGCCGCGGCGCTGGTGCGCGACCCGTCCCGGTTCGACGTCATCGCGAGCTCCAACCTGTTCGGCGACATCCTGGCCGACCTCGGGGCGGTGCTCATGGGCAGCATCGGCGCGGCGCCGTCGGGCAACATCAACCCGGACCGCTCACAGCCGTCGATGTTCGAGCCGGTGCACGGCTCGGCGCCGGACATCGTCGGCCGCGGCATCGCCAGCCCGGTCGGCCAGCTGCTGTCGGCGGTGCTGATGCTGGATCACCTCGGCCTGGCCGACCAGGCGCGACGCCTCGACGGCGCGGTCCGCGCGGCGCTGGCCTCCGGCGACGCCGTGACGCCCGACCTCGGCGGGACGGCGGACACCGGCGGCGCCTGCCGGGCGGTCGCACGGGTGCTGGGGGCGCCGGTGCCGTGACGATCGAGCTGACGGCGGACAGGGTGCGCGCCACCGTCCATCCGGACGACGGCGGCGCACTGCGGGACCTGACGGTGGCCGGGCGGGCGGTGCTTGCGAGCACGCCCTGGACCACCGTCGGCAAGGAAGAGGGGCCGGCCCGGACCGAGCAGGACTGGGTGGCACGGTGGCACGGGGGGTGGCAGCCGTGCTTCCCGAACGCCGGGCCGGCCACGGCGGGAGTGGACCCGCCGCAGGGCTTCCACGGCAACGCGTCGCAGGCGCCCTGGACGCTGCTGAGCAGCGGTGACGACACCGCCGAGCTGGCCTGGGCCGACGCGGCGGGGCTCGGCTCGCGGCGACGGTGGACGCTGCGGCCCGGCGGCGCCGAGCTGTCCGCCTCGGCGACGAACGACGGCGACCAGGCTCGGCCGATCGTGCTGGCCGAGCACCTGATCCTGGGCTCGGACCTGCTCACGACGCTCCTCGACGGCCCGGCCACGCTGGAGCTGCCGGCCGGCGCCGTCGTCGAGGAGCTGGCCTACGACGGCACGCCCACCGGCCGCCGGGATCACTGGCCCGGTGACCGAGCCGCCGTCGACGCGAGCATCCCGGCCCGGGTGTTCGCCGTCCGCGACGTGACCGTGGCCGCGGTGACCTGCCCCGCGGCCACGGTCCGCCTGAGCTGGCGTGGCGCCGCGGTCCCGCACCTGCTGGTCTGGCAGGAGTTCGCCCGGTCGGCCGAGCCGCCGTGGAACGGTGAGACGTACGCGTTCGGGCTGGAGCCGACGTCGACGGCGCACGGCGCGGGCCTGGGCGCGGGACACGGCGCCGTCGTGCTGGCGCCGGGCGAGAGCATGGAGTGGAGCGTGTCACTCGAGGTCGAGTGGCGGGACGTGAGGAGCTGAGCGTGGGCGAGATCGGGGCCGTGCACCATGTCGGCCTGACCGTGAGCGACCTGGACCGGTCGGTGGAGTTCTACACCGAGCAGCTGGGCTGCGAGGTGGTCATGCGGCAGGAGAAGCGCGGCGGCTACCTGGCCGCGATCGTCGGCTACCCGGACGCGTCGGTGCGCATGGCGCACCTGACCGACCCGGGCCGGCGCATCGTCATCGAGCTGTTCGAGTACCTGGTGCCGGAGCGGCGCACGACCGAGCTGGAGCCGCGGCTGGTCGGCAACCCGCACGTGTGCTTCCTGGTCGACGACCTCGACGCCGTGCATGCGCGGCTGGCCGCCGCCGGCGTCGACTTCCTCAGCCCGCCGATCGACGTCGACACCGGCGCGAACAAGGGCGGCGCCGGCGTGTACCTGCGCGACCCGGACGGCATCATCGTCGAGCTGTTCCAGCCCGGTCCCGGCGGCACCACGTGAGGGCCGTCGTCACCGGCGCGGCCAACGGCATCGGGCTCGCGGTGGCCGGCCGGCTGCGTGCTGACGGCGCGACCGTCGTGGGTCTCGACGTCGAGCCGGGCGTGGACGTCGTCGAGGCCGACCTCGCCGACGACACCGCCCGCGCCCGCGCGGCCCGGGAGGCGCTCGGGCGGCTCGGCGGCGGTGTGGACGTGCTGGTCAACGTCGCCGGGATCTTCCGGACCGGCTCGGTCGGCGAGGGGACGGTCGCGGACTGGCGAGCGCTGTGGGCGGTGAACCTGGAGGCGCCGATGGCGCTGATGGCGACGTTCGTCCCGGTGATGGCGGCCGCCGGGTTCGGCCGCGTCGTCAACGTGACCAGCGTGCACGCCGCGTTCGCCCAGCCGGCCTCGATCGCCTACGACGTCGGCAAGGCCGGGCTGGAGGCGGCCACCCGCTCCGTCGCGCTGGACTACGCGGCGCACGGTGTGCTGGCCAACGCGGTCGCGCCCGGCTTCGTCCGGACCCGCATGTCGGTGCTGCCCGACGGCGTCGACGAGACGGACACGCCGCAGTTCCGGGCCGGCTATGTCGAGTCCGGCAAGCTGCCGCTGGGCCGAGCCGCCCAGCCCGCCGAGGTCGCGGAGGTCGTGTCGTGGTTGGCCGGCCGCGCGAACACGTACGTCACCGGCCAAGTGGTCACCGTCGACGGCGGCCTGACGGCGACGTTCTAGCGCGGGGCCGGCTCGTAGGCGGTGGGCACGGTGACGGTGCGCGGCTCGGCGCCGTCGAACTGCTCCAGCAGCAGCTCGGCGGCGAGCCGGCCGGCGCCGCGTGGGTCGCGGGTGACGAACCCCAGCGGCGGACGGAGGAAGTCCGACAGCGCGACCTTGTCGAACGTCACCACCTCCATGTCCTCGGGGATGCGCACGCCCTCTTCGGCCAGCGCGCGCAGCGCGCCGGCGAGGATCTGGTTGCCGCCGACGAACAGCACCGTCGGCCGTGGCCGGGCGGCCAGGAAGCTCATGGTCGTGGTGTAGCCGTGCTCGGCGCTGTACGCCCGGGCCTTGACGGTGACCGGCTCGCCGCCCGCGGCCCGCACGGCCCGCCGCAGCGCACGCGCCCGCTCCTTCGACGGCCGGACGTGGGGCGCGCCGTTGACCAGCGCGAACCGTGTGTGCCCGCGGCCGGCGAGATCCGCGACCGCCGCGTCGATGCCGGTCGCGTGGTCGTGCAGGACGGCGCTGGCCGGGATCTCCCGCGGCAGCGTCCGGTCGATCAGCGCCAGCGGCGTCGACAGCTGCCGCAGCAGCGCCAGCGTGTCGGGGTTGTTCTCGTGGGCCAGCGACAGGATCATGCCGTCGACCCGGCGCTGCTCGAAGTGGCGCAGGTAGTGCAGGTCGAGGTCTGGGTCGCCGCCGGAGCTGCTGATCAGCAGCCCGTAGCCGGCGTCGCGGAACAGCGACTCCGCGCCGGCGGCGTTGAGCGCGATGACCGGGTTGGCGACGTCGATGGCCACGAACCCGACCGAGTAGGTGGCGCCGGTGCGCAGGCTCTGCGCGAGCAGATCGCGCTCGTAGCCGATCGCGGCGACGGCGTCGAGCACCCGGTTGCGCATGACCGAGCTGACATCCTCGTGGCCGGAGAGCACGCGCGAGACCGACGACACGGCCACGCCGGCCCGCTCGGCGACGATGCGCATGCTGGGCCGCCGGGACCGGCGTGGCTCGGACGACGGCGTTTCCGTGGTCACGTTTTCAGTATCCTCCTCGGCCGGGCCACTTGTGGTGGCCCTCTGGTGCGCCCGTGAAGCACAGAGTAAGGCAAGAACGGGCCGATCACCCATACCGCCACGGACCGCATCCGGTGGTGCGGGTTTGCTTACTCCGACGGACTGGATACGATTCCAGAACTGACGGGAGGATGCCATGGGACAGGCCATCGTGGAGGAGGCAGCGTGAGCGTCGCGACCGACGAGCGCCCGCACCTCCGGGATCACCGGCGGTCCGAGCGGACCTTCGCCTGGCTGTCGATGACGCCGGCGATCCTGCTCGTGGGCGCGCTCATCGTGGTGCCGCTGGGCTGGGCCGTGTGGACCAGCCTGCACCGCACCAACGGGGTGCGCTCGGAGTGGGTCGGGCTGCAGAACTTCACCGACCAGCTCACGTCGCGGCAGTTCTGGGAGATCCTGCTCAACAACGCGATCTTCCTGCTCGCGGTGCCGCTGGTGCTGACGCTGGCCACGGTGTCGGCGATCCTCATCTACGAGCGGGTGCGCTGGTGGGGCTTCTTCCGCATCGCGCTGTTCCTGCCCACCGTCATCTCCACCGTCGTCGTCGGCATCCTGTTCCGCACGCTGTTCTCGCTGGACGGCCCGGTGAACCGGATCATCGACCTGTTCGGCGGCACGCCGGTGGACTGGCTGGGCGGCTCGACGACCGCGCGGTCGGTGATCATCATCGCGCTGGCCTGGGGCGGGTTCGGCTACGGGATGATGGTGCTGCTGTCGGGGCTGTCGTCGATCGACCCGGCGGTGTTCGAGGCGGCCCGCATCGACGGCGCCGGCTGGTTCCGTCGCACGCGGTCCATCACGGTGCCGCTGCTGTCGGGGCAGATCCGGTTCGTGTCGGTGCTCAACGTCAGCTACACGTTCACGTCGCTGTTCGGCTACGTGTTCGTGATGACGTCGGGCGGGCCCGGGTTCTCCACCACGACGCTGGACTACTACGTCTACCAGCGTGCGTTCGTGGCCTCGCAGTTCGGCACCGCCGCGGCGCTCGCGCTGATCCTGTTCCTGATCGTCATCGTGCTGACGGTGATCCAGTTCCGCCTCACGGCGGTCGACGACGGGGAGCCACGATGACGCTGACCGTTCCCACCGAGGCCGCCGCCCGGCCGCGCCCGGCCCGCCGCTGGCCGCGCAGGACCTCGTCGCTGCAGCACCCGGGCGAGGGGCTGCCGCGGTTCTTCGGCTGGCTGCTGCTGACCGCCCTCGCCGTCACCACCGTCTACCCGTTCGTCTTCCTCACCATCAACTCGCTCAAGACCGACGCGGAGTACACCGACAGCCCGTACGCGCTGCCCGGCGGGATGAACTGGTCGAACTTCTCCACGTTCCTGTTCGACCGCGGCGGGCTGCAGAGCCTCGGCAACTCGCTGCTGGTCATCGTGTTCGCGGTGCCGACGTGTGTGCTGCTGGCGACGCTGGTCGGCTACGCGGTGGCGAAGCTGCGCTTCCGCGGCAAGCGGCTGGTGTACTCGTCGTTCGTGGCGCTGGTGCTGGTGCCCGGGCAGGTGCTGATCATCCCGCTGTTCCTGCTGTTCTCCGAGGTCGGCCTGGTGGGCAGCAAGTGGTCGGTGTTCCTCGCCTACGTGGCCTCGAACCTGCCGTTCGGGGTGTTCCTGCTGGCCGCGGCGATCCGCACGGTGCCGACGGACCTGATGGAGGCCGCGCGCATCGACGGCGCCGGCCCGCTGCGCACGCTGGTCAGCGTCGTCATGCCGGTGGCGCGGGCGGGCATCATGACGTTCGGGCTGCTGGCCTTCCAGGCCATGTGGAACGAACTGACGCTGGCGCTGCTGCTGACGCCGTCGCCGGACGACCGGCTGCTGACGCCGACGCTGGCGCTGCTGCCCGGCCGGTACTCCACCGACGAGCCGCTGCTGATGGCCGGCCTGGTGGTCGGCTCGATCCCGATGGCGCTCGCGGTGGTGTTCTTCGCCCGCTACCTGGAGAAGGGCGCGATCGCCGGCAGTTCCCGCTGAGCGTCGCCCGCTCACACGACCGACAGCGCGGCTGTGGGTGACATGCGTGCTGCCCGGCCGGCCGGATACGCGCCGGCGAGCGCGCCGATGACGATGGTCGCGGCGGCCGCGCCGGCCAGGATCCAGGTCGGCAGGGCGAACGGCCACTCCCGGCTGGACGCGAACACCGCCGTCGCGGCACCGCCCAGCAAGGCGCCGCCGACCCCGCCGAGCGCCGCCAGCAGCACCGACTCGCCGAGGAACTGGCGGCGGATGTGCGCCCTCGTCGCGCCGAGTGCCCGGCGAAGCCCGATCTCCGAGCGTCGCTCCAGCACGGCGATGACCATCGTGTTGGCCACCCCGATCCCGCCCACCAGCAGCGCGACCCCGCCGAGGGCCAGCAGCAGCGTGGTGAGCGTCTCGTCGGCCGCCGCCTGGGCGGCCAGGGCATCGGACGGCTTGCTGACCGTGACCTCCTCGGGGTTCTCCGGGTTGACGGTGGCCGGCAACACGGCCCTCACGGCCTCGACGGCGGACTCGGGGGAGCGCTCGTAGATGGTCGTCGGTGAGCCGTCGAAGCCGAGCAGCTCGCTCGCGACGGGCCAGCCGACCAGCGCGGCCTCGTCCAGCTCGGGCGCCAGCGGGACAGGCTCGAGGATGCCGACGACGACGAACGGCTGCTCGCCGATGACGATGGCGACGCTGCCGTCGGTGACCGCGACGCCGAGCCGGTCGGCGGTGGTCGCGCCCAGCACGACCGTGGGATAGCCGGCCATCGCCGCGTCGATCCACCGTCCGGCGGCGAGGGCGCCGCTCACCGTCGCCAGGAGGTCGGTGTCGGCGGCGTAGGCCGACAACCCGTTGGTCTGGTTGGCGTCGACCGCGCTGCTGCGGTAGACGGCCGTGTCCTGGATCGTGCCGATGGCGCTGACGTCGGTGACGGGGCCGACGCGGGCCACCATGTCGATGCTCTCCGGCGGCAGGGTGGCATCGCCGCCGCCCATCATCTCCTGGCCCGGCCGCACCGTCAGCAGGTTGGTGCCCAGCTCGCGCAGCTGCTGGTTGACCTGCTCGCGGCTGGACGCGGAGATGCCGACCACGGCGACCATCGCGGCGATCCCGACGGCGATGCCCAGCGCCGACAGGACCGCACGCAGCGGCCGGGCGCGCAGGCCGGAGAACGCCACGCGCAGGGTGTCACGCGGCCGCAGCCGCGACGCGGGCGGGGTTGCGGTACTCATGCTCAGGCCGTCCTCTCGTCGGACTCGATGCGGCCGTCCAGGATGTGCACCGTGCGGGGCAGATCGGCGGCCACGTGGTGGTCGTGGGTGATGATCACGATGGTCGTGCCATCGCCACGCAGTTCGTGCAGCAACTCGATGACGGCGGCGCCGGACGTGGAGTCCAGCGCGCCGGTGGGCTCGTCGGCCAGCAGCAGTGCCGGCCGGCCCACCAGGGCCCGGGCGACGGCGACCCGTTGCCGCTGCCCTCCGGAGAGCTCGTGCGGACGGTGGTGGTTGCGATCGGTCAGCCCGACGCGCTCCAGGGTGCGGGCCGCGCGACGGCGCCGCTCCCGCAGCGACGCTCCCGTGTAGAGCAGGCCGTCGGCGACGTTGTCGAGCGCTGTCACGCCGGGCGCCAGGAAGAACTGCTGGAACACGAAGCCGATCCGGTGGGCGCGCAGCGCGGACAGGTGCCGGTCGCTACGGCCGGCGACGTCCTGGCCGTCGATCCGCACCAGGCCGGTGTCGGCCCGGTCGAGCGTGCCGAGCACGTTGAGCAGCGTCGACTTCCCGGAACCGGACGGGCCGACGATCCCGACCAGCTCGCCCGCCTCGATCCGCAGGCCGACGCCGGCCAGGGCCCGCACCGGCGGCTGACCCGGGTAGACGCGATGCACGTCACGCAGCAGAACGACCTCGCTCATCGGCCGGCCACCCCCACGACCGTGCCCGCCTCGATGCCCGCGCCGCTCACCTCGACCATGCCGTCGGCGAACAGCCCCGCCTCGATGGCGACGACCGACGTCGTGCCGTCGTCGGCGACGACCTCGAGGCCGAAACCGCCCTCGGCCAGCGTCAGCAGGGCGTTGACGGGGACGACCAGGACGTTCTCGCGGGTGTCGACGGCGGCGACGACGTCGACCGGCGAGCCGATGAGCGCCTCATCGACGGCCTCGGCGAGCGTGACCTCGACCTCGGTGACGGCATCCGTCGATCCCGAGGCGTCGTCCGAGCCGGTGTCGGCGCCGTCGTCGCCGGAACCGCTCGGGACGACGGCGGCCGCGGTGACCGTGCCGGGCACCTCCAGCCCGCCCGCCAGCCGGACGGTGACGGCGGTCCCGACCGGAACCAGGTCGCGGTCGCCGACCTCGACCTCGAGGTCGGCCACCTGGTCCGTGCCGGTGATCTCCAGCACCTGGCCGCCCGGGCTCAGGGCCGTGCCGACCGCCGCGGCGACGGTGTCGACCCGCCCGCCGCCGGCGAGGAACACGACGTCGGCGAGCCCGACCGTGCCGGTCTCGTCGATCCCGAGATCCTCCTGCCACTCCTCCACGGCCTGTGCGGTGTACCAGGTGAACTCCTCGTCGACGTCGTAACCGTCGTAGCCGAGGGCGGTCAGGTTGGCCTCGAGCTGCTCCACATCGGCCCCGGTGTCGCCCTCGCCGAGGTCGCGGTACATCGGGATGGTGCCGATCAGCGCGACGACCGGGCGTTCGTTCAGCCGGTACAGCTCGGTGCCGCGGGCGACGGCGGTGTCCGGCGCCGCGATCCGGGTGACGGTGCCCTGGGCGGCCGCCGTCACGACGACCGGCGCGCCCCGGCCGAGCGTGCCGTCCCAGGTCTGGGTGGCCGCGATGGTCGTGAGCTCGACCGTGGCGGTGGCCGCCGGGCCGGTCGGTGCTGTGGCCGCCTCGTCGGCGGGGGTGCGTTGCGCCATCAGCCAGTACGCCGGGCCGGCGACCGCGACGACGCCGAGCGTGAGCCAGAGCAGCCGCCGGCCGCGGCGTGGGCGGTGGTCCCCGAGGTCGTGGGCGCGGGTGTCGGTGGACGTGTCCATCTCGGTCATCCC
>NZ_POTW01000131.1 GCF_003236295.1 Jiangella anatolica | reverse complement strand
CTCACCCAGGCCGACCTCGACACCGTCGCCGACCAACTCAACACCCGCCCCCGCCACACCCTGAACTGGCAGACTCCAGCCCAGCGGCTCAACCAGCTGCTCGTTGCAACCACCACTTGAGCCTGCCTCTGGCAGCCAAAAAGGTTGATGATCATGGGAAGCGGGGGCGGGCCACCAGGTGCTCGGTCACCGTCGCCGTGTTGCCGGCGCGGTCGGCGGCCCGGACCTCGATGGTGTGCCGCCCGGGCCGCAGCCGCACCGGTTCGGTGTACGTGGTCCACGGCCCGTCGTCGAGCCGGTACGCGATCTCGTGCACGCCGAGGCCGGCGCCGTCATCGACGGTCAACTCGAGGTACGGCCGCCAGTCGCCGGCGACGTGCCCGACGCCCACCTCGACGGCCGGAGGCGCCGTGTCCGCCGCGGGCGGAGTCCAGCGGAACAGTTCCGTGCCGGACGCCATCGCCAGCTCGCCGCCATCCAGCACCGTGAACGTCGAGTATGCGAACCCGCCCAGCTCCTCGACGGCGCCGGTCGCGCCGTACACCCGGTACAGCCGCCCACCCATCGAGACGTAGAGCGCGTCCGCATCGGGCACCGGCTCGACGACGCCGGCCTGGTGCGGCCAGGTCTGCCGCGACTGCGGCGGCGGCGAGCCCAGCTGGACGGTGCGCAGCGTCGCGCCCGTCGCCGGGTCCAGCTCCAGCAGCGCGGAGCCGGCCAGCGTCCACAGCCGTCCGGCCGCGTCGAGCGTCGTCGCGACGTAGCTCGGCGCTCCCGGGACCGGCGAGACCTGCCAGGCCACCTCCCCGCTCACCGGGGAGAACGCCAGCACCGTGCCCTCGGGTTGCACCGGCTCGGGACTGCCCGTGCCGCCGTAGACCCAGGTCCCGGCGTACACCGTCGCGCCGTCGGGCGACGCCGCCAGCGAGGTCAGCGCCCGGTCCGGCGAGAGGTCGTCGAGGAACCGGGTCTGCCCGGTCGTGCGGTCGGACACGGCGACCGAGCCACCGAAGGTCGAGCCCTTCGGCCCGGTCGCGGCGACCACCACGTCGTCCAGCGGGAGCAGCGCGAAGATCCGGTCCTGCGGGTTGGCGGTGTGCTGCCTGAAGTCCCACAGCTTCACCGGGTTGACCGGCGTGCCGGGCGGGCCGGGGGCGTAGTCGGGGTCGTTGAACGGCGCGCCCGGGTCGTAGCGGTAGCCGCGCGCGTCCGGGTACCCGCCGATCCACACGTTCTCGCCGTCGTCGTGCAGCTGCTCCGTCTGCGCGAACCGGCGGAACCGCGACTCGCCGGTCTGGGCGTCGACGTGGGCGAACCCGTTGAGGAACCCGCCGGCCCACACGCCGCCGCCGGTGGCCGCCTCGAGCGAGAGGATCTCGATCGGCTCCCCGGGCACCTCCGTCGGAACCACCTCGCTCCGGCCGGTCGCCGGGTTGTACCGCCACATCTCGCCGCGCCAGAAGAAGCCGGTCAGCGTGAGCCCGGGCCACGCCGGGTCGCCGAGATCGACCCAGCCCACGCCGCGGTAGTTGTAGACGCGGCCCTCGTACCGCAGCGGGGTCGGGGTGGCGGTGCCGGTGGCCGGATTCCACGCGGTCAGCGTGTTGCTCCGCATGACGTACAGCTCGCCGTCCGGTCCGGGCGCGGGCAGCTCCAGGCCGGCGACGGTGTCCAGCGACGCGCCCCAGGTCCCGGTGGCCGGGTCCAACTCGTACAGCGGCGCGTACTTGATGTCGGTGCCGATCCGCACGTAGAGCCGGTCGCCGATGACATTGACGTCGAACACCGAGGTCAGCTCGTTGCCCGGGTTGGACTCCGGCGGCAGCGCGATCTCTCGCTTCGCGCCGGTCGCCGGGTCCACCTCGACCAGGTGCGCGCGCGTCATGGTGCCGACGTAGAGCTTGCCGCCGTACGACGCGACGGTGCGGGCCTGCTGGGTGTCGGCGGCGACGGCGCCGTAGTCCTGGAACGCGCCGGTGCCTGGGTCGTACGCGTAGAGCCGCGCGCCTGGGAAGGTCACGCCGTAGATGCGGCCGTCGGGGCCCTCGGTGATGTCCCACGCGAACGTCTCACCAGGTACGACCTGCCCGAGGTCCTCGACGGCGTCCGCGCCCCACGGCAGGCGGTAGAGACGCCCGTTGGGGTTGGTGCTGACGTAGACGTCGCCGCCCTCGAGCGCCACGACGCCGGTCGCGGAGTTGGCGCCGGGCAGCGGCGTCGTCAGCAGGATCTCGCCTGTGCGCGCGTCGGCGACGGACAGCCGGACCGGCTCGCCGACGGTGACGCCGTAGACGGTGGGCACGCCGTCCGGCGTGGTCGCCACGGCTCCGCCGACCAGAGTGACGTCGTTCAGTGGGGCGCCCAGCGAGACGGGCGCGGCGCCGCCGGACGGCTCGGCGTCCGCGGGTGCCGCGGCGCTGGTCATGGCGGTGACGAGGGCGGCGGACAGGACGGCGGCGAGCGGGACGGCGAGAAGCGGGCGGCGCATCGGCGGACCTCCGGACGTCGCGAGTTACGGTCTGGGCCGTAAATACGTAACGAGACCCTACTGGAGAGGCGGTGTCCTGCCAAGGGTCTGCACTACGCTCGTTGGGTGGCCGAGAACTCCCATGACACCGTCCTCGTCGTCGACTTCGGCGCCCAGTACGCCCAGCTGATCGCGCGGCGCGTCCGCGAGGCGCGGGTGTACTCCGAGATCGTCCCGCACACCATGCCCGTGGGGGACATGCTGGCGAGGAACCCGAAGGCGATCGTCCTGTCAGGCGGGCCGTCCAGCGTGTACGCCGAGGGCGCCCCGTCGGTCGACCCGGCGCTGTTCCAGTCCGGCGTTCCGGCGTTCGGCATCTGCTACGGCTTCCAGGCGATGGCGCGGGCGCTCGGCGGCACCGTCGCGCACACCGGGAAGTCCGAGTTCGGCCGCACCGACCTCGCCGTGCAGGTCGAGGGCACGCTGCTGCAGGGCGTCGGCACCGGCACGAAGGTCTGGATGAGCCACGGCGACTCCGTCACCGCCGCGCCGGAGGGCTTCGCCGTCCTGGCCGGCACGCCCGACACCCCCGTCGCCGCGTTCGAGGACACCGCGCGCGGCCTGGCCGGCGTGCAGTGGCACCCCGAGGTGCTGCACTCCGAGCACGGCCAGGCGGTCCTGCAGCACTTCCTCTACGACATCGCCGGCGCCGCGCCCACCTGGACGATGGCGAACATCGTCGACGAGACGGTCGCGGCGGTGCGCGCGCAGGTCGGCGACAAGCGGGTCATCTGCGGGCTGTCCGGCGGCGTCGACTCCGCGGTCGCGGCGGCGCTCGTCCAGAAGGCCGTCGGCGCCCAGCTGACCTGCGTCTACGTCGACCACGGGCTGATGCGCGAGGGCGAGTCCGAGCAGGTCGAGCGCGACTACGTCGCCGCCACCGGCGTCGACCTGCACGTCGTCGAGGCCGCCGACCGGTTCCTCACCCAGCTCAAGGGCGTCGAGGACCCGGAGGAGAAGCGCAAGATCATCGGGCGCGAGTTCATCCGGGTGTTCGAGCAGGCCGCGCGCGACATCGTCGCCCAGGCCGGCGAAGAGGGCACCGAGGTGGAGTTCCTGGTCCAGGGCACCCTCTACCCCGACGTCGTCGAGTCCGGCGGCGGCGAGGGCACCGCGAACATCAAGAGCCACCACAACGTCGGCGGCCTGCCCGACGACCTCCAGTTCACCCTGATCGAGCCGCTGCGCACGCTGTTCAAGGACGAGGTCCGCGCGGTCGGCGAGGAGCTCGGGCTGCCGGCCGAGATCGTGTGGCGGCAGCCGTTCCCCGGCCCCGGCCTGGGCATCCGCATCGTCGGCGCCGTCGACGCCGAGCGGCTGGCCATCCTGCGCCGGGCCGACGCCATCGCCCGCGCCGAGCTGACCGCGGCCGGCCTGGACCGCGACGTCTGGCAGTTCCCGGTCGTGTTGCTGGCCGACGTCCGCTCCGTCGGCGTGCAAGGCGACGGGCGCACCTACGGCCACCCGATCGTGCTGCGCCCGGTGTCCAGCGAGGACGCCATGACGGCGGACTGGTCGCGGCTGCCCTACGACGTCGTCGAGCGCATCTCCACCCGCATCACCAACGAGGTGCGCGAGGTGAACCGCGTCGTCCTCGACGTCACCAGCAAGCCGCCGGGCACCATCGAGTGGGAGTGATCCACTAACGTCGCAGGTGTCTGATTGCGTTCGTGCGTTGGGGAGTGCGTCATGCCCAGTTCGACGTCGTGTGGTCGGCGGGACACGGTCGCTCCCTAGCCTGACCGCATGTCGGACACCGCCTTGCCCGTCGTCGTCGCGCATCGTGGCGCGTGCGGCTACCGGCCGGAACACACCCTGGCCGCGTATCAGCTGGCCGTCGACCTCGGCGCCGACTTCATCGAGACCGACCTGCAACTCACCCGCGACGGCGTGCTGGTCGCGCGGCACGACGCCGAGCTGTCCGCGTCGACCGACGTCGCCGAGCGGCCCGAGTTCGCGCACCGGCGCCGCCGCGGGCTGGTCGACGGCCGCGAGCTGACCGGCTGGTTCATCGACGACTTCACGCTCGACGAGGTCAGGTCGCTGTACGCGCGCGAGCGGATCCCGCAGCTGCGTCCGGCCAACCAGGCCTACGACGGCCGGCTACGGGTGCCCACGTTCGACGAGGTCATCACGCTGGCGATCGACGCCGGCCACCGCCGCGGCCGTCCGGTCGGCCTGTATCCGCAGCTCAAGCACCCGACGTACTACGCCGAGCGCGGGCTGTCCGTCGACGACGCGCTGATGGCGGCGCTGCTGGGGTTCCGGCTCGAGCGCGCCCGCATCCCCGTCTTCGTCCAGTCCTTCGAGCCGTCGGTGCTGCGCAGGCTGGCCGCCCGGACGTCGGTGCCGCTGGTGCAGCTGGTCGACAGCACCGGCCGGCCGTTCGACTGGGAGCGGGCCGAGGACGGGCGCCGGTTCGTCGACCTGCTCACCCCGACCGGGCTGCGCGAGGTGGCGTCGTACGCGACGGTGCTCGGCGCGCACAAGTCGCTGGTGGTGCCGCGCGACCCCGAGGGCCGGCTGGGCCATCCCAGCCGGCTGGTCGCCGACGCCCACGACCTCGGGATGGCGGTGCACGCCTGGACGTTCCGGAACGAGAACTCGTTCCTGCCCGCGGATCGCCGCCGCGGCCGGGAGGCGGCCGGCCACGGCGACGCGCTGGGCGAGTTGGGGGTGTTCCTCGGTGCCGGGGTGGACGGCGTCGTCACCGACCACCCCGACACGGCCGTCGCGGCCAGGGATCAGGCCTTCGGCTCGCGCTCACGCCGCAGCTTGCTCAGCGACGCCATCAGCCCGGCCAGGCCGATCGAGACCAGCAGCACCGGCAGTGCGACCTCGAGGCCGGACAGGCCCAGCACGTCGTAGTGCACGAACGGCCACATCGCGCTCACTCCTAGGAAGAGAAGTCCGAAGATCAGGGAGACGACGTCGGTGTCATGGCGCTTCATCGGGTCACCTCGAGGTTGCCCAGGCCCAGCTCCAGGTCCAGCACGAGCGTGCCGCCGCCGGGTCCGTCCCTGCCGTTGTCGGTGTAGTCCTTGATCTCCTGGCCGAGGCCTTCCTGCCCCTCGTTGAAGTAGGTGAGGTCGCCGGCCCCGACCGAGGCCTGCTCGATCCGGACGTCGACGTCCGGTGGCAGGTCGATGGTGAGCGAGCCGGCGCCCTGCTCGACGTCGAGGTGCACCGTCTGGCCGTCGGTGAGCGTGAGGCCGGCCAGGTCGAAGCGGATGTCACCGGCGCCGAACTCCTGCGGCTCGCGGGGGAACTGCTCCGCGGTCAGGTACGTGCGGGTGATGTCACCGGAGTTGTGGTAGTCCCACTGGGACAGCCAGGTGGCCGGGACCAGCGCGATCGAGAGCAGGAAGCCCAGCACGATCAGGCCGCGGGAGCGCCCGTACCAGGCGCCGACCAGCAGGCCCAGCGCGACGATGCCCAGCGGCACCGCGACGTACACGCCCGGCGGGTACTCCGCCCAGGTGGCGTCGTTGACGGCGAGCACGCCGACCGACAGCAGCGCCAGGCAGAACGTGATCAGCCCGAGCACCGAGCGCTGCTTGGCCGGCGGCGGGGCCGGCGGCTCGTAGACCGGCGTAGGCGCCTGCGGCGGGCCCCAGTCCGGGCCCTCCGGCCAGCCGCTGGTCGGCCCGGCCGGTCCCGCCGGTCCGCCCGGCTCGGCCGGGGGAGCGACGGCGGGACCCGCCGGTGCCGCGTCAGTGGTGGCAGTGGTCGTGGTGGCACCCGCGCCGCCGGGCGCCGGTGCGACGGTGGGGTCGTAGACGTAGCCGCCGAACCCGGCCTCGTCGGGCGGCGTGTCGTAGCCGGCCCGCTCGTCCTCGTCGGTGCGGCGGCGCAGCAGCAGGTACACGCCCAGCACGGCGAGGAGCAGCAGCACGCCGCTGTCCCACGAGCCGGCGACGATGCTGACGCCGGCGACCATGCCGATGCCGGCCAGCAGCAGCGCCAGCGGGCGGGTGCCCGGGCGGCGGTTCTCGCCGCGGCCGAGCGCCTGGTCCAGGATCGAGCGCTCCTCGTCCTCGGCCGGCACCACCAGCCAGAAGATGGCGTACAGCACGACTCCCACGCCGCCGAAGATCGACAGGACGACGGTGGCGACGCGGAGCACGACCGGGTCGATGCCGAGCCGCCGGCCCAGCCCGCCGAGCACACCGGCGACGACCCGGTCCGACCGGCTGCGACGCAGCGAGCGGAACTCGTCGGAGACGCGCGGACCGGAGTCCGCGGCGGGGGAGGCAGGAGGCAGATGACTCATGCCATCGATGATGCCCAGCCGTGGTCCCGCGTGCATCGGGGATGACCCGGAACGGCCCCCGACCCGCGATCTCCGGGACGTCCCTCATGGCGGCGCGCGCCCGCGCGTGTGACCATCGATGTCATGAGCACTGTGCCGACACCCCGTGCCGCCGATCCGGCGGCGCGCGGCTCGGCGCGCCCCGGCGACGAAACCGAGCCCGGGACGGAGGCGGCCGCGGCGACCGAGAGCGGGCCGCGCGAGCTGCCGCCCGGCGAGCCGCCGGCCGCCGGCCGCGGCGGCGCTCGCACCCCCGGCCCGGCCGCCGACCCCGGCGCGCCGCCCCGGTTCGTCCGGCACTCCGACGGCCGCATGGTCGGCGGCGTCGCGGTCGCGCTGGCGGCCCAGTTCAAGGTGCAGCCACTCGCCGTCCGCGTCGCGTTCAGCCTGCTCAGCGCGATCTCCGGGTTCGGTGTGGTGCTCTACCTGGCGTTGTGGATCTTCACCCCGCTGGACCAGACGGTGGCCCGCGAGGCGGAGGACGAGCGCACGCCGGCCGGCCTGGCCGCCGCCACCCGCACCGGCAAGCGCCGCCGCCGCACCCTGGCACAGCGCACCGGCGACCTCGGCCAGCTGGCCGCGCTGGTGCTGCTCGGCGCCGGGGTGTGGCTGCTGGTCCAGCAGACCCCGCTCGGCGTCAGTCCGGCCCTGTTCTTCCCGCTGCTGCTGGCCGCCGCCGGCCTGACGCTGGTGTGGCGGGCCGCCGACGAGCAGGAACGCAGCCGCCTGTCGGCGATCTCGCCGCGGTTCCCCTGGCTGGCGGCGCTCACCGGCAAGGGCGGCTGGATCGCCGCGGCCCGGGTGGTGGCCGGCACCGGCGTCGTGGTGGCGGGCGTCGTCGTGTTCCTCGTCGGCCAGGGCCAGTTCGAGGTGACGATGGACGCGCTGGGCGGGGTGATCGTCATCCTCGTCGGCGTCGGGCTGATCGCCGGGCCGTGGCTGTGGAAGCTGTGGCGCAACCTCGAGAGCGAGCGGCGCGCCCGCATCGTCTCCCAGGAGCGTGCCGACATGGCCTCCCACCTGCACGACTCCGTGCTGCAGACGCTGGCGCTGATCCAGAAGCAGGCGAACGACCCGCGCGCCGTCGTCCGGCTGGCCCGGGCCCAGGAGCGCGACCTGCGCGCCTGGCTCTACAGCGACCTCGTCGACGACGGGTCCTCGCTGGCGGCCGCCCTGACGAAGATGGCCGCCGAGGTCGAGGACTCCTTCGGCACGCCGGTCGAGGTGGTCACCGTCGGCGACGCGGAGATCGACGACGTCGCCCGGGCCGTCCTCAAGGCCGCGCGCGAGGCCACCGTCAACGCCGCCAAGCACTCGGGCGCGGACAAGATCGACATCTTCGTCGAGGCCGGCGACGACGGCGTCGAGGTGTTCGTCCGCGACCGGGGCGCCGGGTTCGACCCGGACTCCGTCCCCGAGGACCGGCTCGGTGTGCGACGCTCGGTCATCGGGCGCATGGAGCGGCACGGCGGCGAGGCCACCATCCGGTCAACGCCCGGCGAGGGCACCGAAGTACGACTGTCGACGAGGAGAAGCTCGTGAGCGAGATCAAGCCAGACGAGACCAGGCCGGCCGACGCGGGCCCGGTCACGGTCGTGCTCGTCGACGACCACGCGATGTTCCGGACGGGCGTGCGCGCCGAGCTCGCGCAGGCCCCGGCCGTCGACGTCGTCGGCGAGGCCGCGGACACCGCCGAGGCGGTCGCCGTCGTGCTCCGGACCAAGCCCGAGGTCGTGCTGCTCGACGTGCACCTGCCCGGCGGCGGCGGCGGCGAGGTGATCCGCCAGGTGCACCCCAAGGAGCCGGGCGTGCGGTTCCTCGCGCTGTCGGTCTCCGACGCCGCCGAGGACGTCATCGGCACCATCCGGGCCGGCGCCCGCGGCTACGTCACCAAGTCCATCACCGGCGACGACCTGGTCGCCGCGATCGGCCGGGTGGCCGACGGCGACGCCGTCTTCTCGCCCCGGCTGGCCGGCTTCGTGCTCGACGCGTTCGCCGGCACCGAGGCCCCGTCCGTCGACGACGACCTGGACCGGCTCACCCAGCGCGAGCGCGAGGTGCTGCGGCTGATCGCCCGCGGCTACGCGTACAAGGAGATCGCGAAGGAGCTGTTCATCTCGGTCAAGACGGTCGAGACGCACGTGTCGGCGGTGCTGCGCAAGCTGCAGCTGTCCAACCGGTACGAGCTGACCCGCTGGGCGACCGACCGCCGCCTGGTCTGACCCCGTCGCCGGGGAGTACGACACGGCGTAGTAGTCTGCCCGGCCATGGAGTTCGTCTACGACCTCGTGCTCGTGCTGCACTTCTTCGGCCTGGCCAGTCTGCTCGGCGGGATCATGGTGCAGCTGAGCGCCCGCGACGGCCGTGTCGTCAACGCGGCCATGCTGCACGGGGCGCTGACCCAGCTCGTCACCGGTGTCGCGATGGTCGGCATGGCCTCCGGGATCGACTCCCTGGACAAGGAGATCGACAACGCGAAGGTCGGCGTGAAGCTGGTCGTCGTGCTGGTCATCACCGGGTTGTGCTTCGCGCAGCGCAGGCGCACCGCGATCGCCGACGGGCTGTTCTTCGCCCTGTTCGGGCTGACCGCCGCGAATGTCGTGATCGCCGTCTTCTGGAACTGAGCCGCTGGGCTCATCCCGGTCCGGTTCGACGCGTATCGTGCGCTGCTGGACGCTCAGGTGCCGGCTGCCGCGTCCACGGCCAGGTGACCAGAGCCCAGACCGCGGCGATGAGCACCGTCTCGACCACCACGTACCACGGCCAGGGGCCGAACAGGTCCAGCAACGACGCCGAGTCCGGCTTGGCGTTGAGGAAGCCATAGTTCGTGCCGGTGGCCGCGTTGAACGCGAACACCACCGCCGCCCACACAGCAGTCGCCGTCACCGCGACCCGGTACGAGTCCCAGCCGGGCCGGATCCCCAGGCCCCACGTCAGGAAGACCGCCGCCACCACGGTCAGCCCGTGCATCGACCAGTAGAGGACGAATGCGGGATCGGGGAACTCCGCGTCGAGATCCGGCGTGAGGATCGGCTGGATGCTGAGCGTGAGGCCCCAGTAGTACGTCAGTGCGGCCGACCAGCGCCGGCGCGTCAGCAGCGCGTGGATCGCCGCCAGCCACGCCAGGTCACAGAGCTGGATCGGCAACGACAGGCCCAGGGCGAAGCGGCCAGGCAGGTTGAAGTACACCTGCAGCGGCAACGTCAGTGTCAGGAAGACGATGGCGAATCCGGTGCTGAGCCGATTCGCTGCGCGGGTGCCGCGGGCCGCCTGCCCCCGCCGCACCAGCCACCAGGCCAGAACGGCCAGGACCACCAGCACGGCCGCATGCGAGGGACCGTACGGCGTGAAGGTCTCGCCGGGCATCGCCACCGCTCCCACCAGGACGGTTCCCGTCCGGCGCGAGATCATGCGCCGTGCCGCCGATCGCGCCGGCGTTCGTAAGCGTGTTCGGGCCGAGTCTGTCGGCGGGCGGGCATAGGCTGGGGACGCTAGCCAAGCGAGTGAGAAGGTGAGTGTGACCCACCGGCGATGAGTGCCCTGTTCGACGACCTCACCCTGACCGCGGCGGCCGAGCCCAGGAAGCCGGCGAAGCGGCGTTCGCGCGACCCCGAGGCACTGCTCGACGGGCTGAACGGGCCGCAGCGCGACGCGGTGACCCACCAGGGTTCGCCGCTGCTGATCGTCGCCGGCGCCGGGTCGGGGAAGACGCGGGTGCTGACGCGGCGCATCGCGTACCTGCTGGGCGAGCGCAACGTGCACCCGGGCTCCGTCCTCGCGATCACGTTCACGAACAAGGCCGCCGGCGAGATGAAGGCGCGCGTCGCGGACCTCGTCGGCAAGCGCTCGGACATCATGTGGGTGTCCACGTTCCACTCCGCCTGCGTGCGCATCCTGCGCCGCGAGGCCAAGCACTTCGGCTACACGTCGTCGTTCTCCATCTACGACCAGGCCGACTCGCACCGGCTGATGGCCATGGTCTGCCGCGAGCTCGACCTCGACCCGCGCCGCTACCAGCCGCGCCAGTTCAGCTACGCGATCAGCAACTTCAAGAACGAGCTGATCGACTACGAGACGGCGCTGGCGAAGGCCGACACGCACCACCAGAAGATGATCGCCGAGGCGTACGAGCTGTACCAGCGCCGGCTCACCGAGGCCAACGCGTTCGACTTCGACGACCTCATCATGACGACGGTGCACCTGCTGCAGGCCTTCCCCGACGTCGCGGAGAACTACCGGCGCCGGTTCCGGCACATCCTCGTCGACGAGTACCAGGACACCAACCACGCCCAGTACGTGCTGGTGCGCGAGCTGGTCGGCACCGGGGTCATCTCCGGCGAGGACGAGCCCGCGGTGCCGCCGGCCGAGCTGTGCGTGGTGGGCGACGCCGACCAGTCCATCTACGCGTTCCGCGGCGCGACCATCCGCAACATCCTGCAGTTCGAGGAGGACTATCCCGACACCCGGGTGATCCTGCTGGAGCAGAACTACCGGTCCACGCAGACCATCCTGTCCGCCGCGAACGCCGTCATCGCCCGCAACTCCGGACGCAAGCCGAAGCGGCTGTGGAGCGACAGCGGCGACGGCGCCAAGATCGTCGGGTACGTGGCCGACGACGAGCACGCCGAGGCGCAGTTCGTCGCCGACGAGATCGACCGGCTCACCGACGAGGGCGAGGCCCGCACCGGCGACGTAGCCGTCTTCTACCGCACCAACGCGCAGTCGCGGGTGCTGGAGGAGATCTTCGTCCGGGTCGGCCTGCCGTACCGCGTCGTCGGCGGCACCCGGTTCTACGAGCGGCGCGAGATCCGCGACGCGCTGGCCTACCTGCGGTTCCTCGCCAACCCCGAGGACTCGGTCTCGCTGCGGCGCATCCTCAACGTGCCGAAGCGGGGCATCGGCGACCGCGCCGAGGCGATGGTCGAGGCGCTGGCCCAGCGCGACCGCGGCACGTTCTTCCAGGCGCTGCGCCACGCCGCCGACGCGCCCGGGATCGCCACCCGGTCGGTCAACGCGATCGAGGGGTTCGTCCAGCTCACCGATGAGCTGCGGGCACTGGTCGGCGACGGCGTCGGGCCGGCCGCGATCCTCGAGGCGACGCTGGACCGCACCGGCTACGTCGCGGAGCTGTCCGAGTCCGACGACCCGCAGGACGAGACCCGGCTGGACAACCTGCGCGAGCTGGTCGCCGTCGCCGGCGAGTACGAGGCGAGCGAGGACTCCGACGGCTCGCTGTCGGGGTTCCTCGAGCAGGTCAGCCTCGTCGCCGACGCCGACGAGATCCCCGAGGGCGACGACCACGACGGCATGGTCACGCTGATGACATTGCACACCGCGAAGGGCCTGGAGTTCCCGGTGGTGTTCCTCACCGGCCTCGAGGACGGCGTCTTCCCGCACCAGCGCTCGCTCGGCGGCAACGCCCAGGAGCTGGAGGAGGAGCGCCGGCTGGCCTACGTCGGCATCACCCGGGCGCGCGAGCGGCTGTACCTGTCGCGGGCGTTGCTGCGCAGCGCGTGGGGGTCGCCGGCGCACAACCCGTCGTCGCGGTTCCTGGCCGAGATCCCCGACGAGCTGATCGACTGGCGCCGCACCGAGGCCGACCAGGTCAAGTGGACCACGCCGCCGCCACCGCGCCGGCAGCCGGTCAGCGGCCGGTCCACGGGTGCGGGCAACCGGCCGGTCATCTCGCTGTCCGCCGGCGACCGCGTCACCCACGACGCGTTCGGCCTGGGCACCGTCGTCGCGACCAACGGGCAGGGGGAGCACGCCCAGGCCACCGTCGACTTCGGCGAGAGCGGCCTGAAAACGCTGCTGCTGCGCTACGCCCCGGTCGAGAAGCTCTGAGCCAGCGCGTCGGTGCGCCGTCGCCCGTTCCGGTACAGCACGAACGCGGTGACCAGGGACGCGATGGCGATGACGACGAGCACGCCGAGGGCGATCGCCGAGCCGCCTGAGTCCGAGCCGCCGCCGCTCGTGCAGGTCTCGGTGTAGCCGCCGCTGGCCGTCGAGCCGCCCTCGCAGTACTTCGAGCCGGTGCCGCTGGTATCCCAGGCGACGAAGAACGCGATGAAGGCGGCCGTTCCCGCCGCGGGCAGCAGGAACGTGCCGGCCAGCTTCTCGCCGGGCGTCCACAGCGGCGAGACCCAGAGCACCACCCAACCGGCCAGCAGCAACAGCGGCAGCAGCAGGAGCCCGCCGAACGAGACCAGGAACGGCAGCACGATCGGGCCCAGCAGCAGCGTCAGCACGACGACGGCGGGCACCCAGTCACGGCTGAGCGTCGGCGCCGCCGGCGCCGCCGGTGCGGCTCTGGTCGGCGCGGGGCCGCCGCCCGGGCCGCCGCCCGGGACTCCGCCGGTCGCCTCGGCGGCGATGGCCAGCGGATCACCGAGCGCGCTGAGCACCTCGTCGACGTCGGCATCGGTGACCTCGGTGCGACCGGCCAGCGCGGCCGCGATGTGCTCACGGATGCCCGCGAGGAGGTCGTCGCGGTCGCCGGCCGGCAGCTCCGTCAGCGCACCGGACAGCTCGGCCAGGTAGCGGTCGATCCGCTGGTGCTGGGTGGCGGTCAGCATGGGTTCCTCCATGGCGGTCACCCTCGCCCGTCGGCGAGGACGCGGTCGACGGCGTCGCGGAACGGCCGCCAGGTCTGCTCGAACGCCGTGAGCGCGGCGCGTCCGTCCTGCGTCAGCCGGTAGTAGCGCCGCGGCGGCCCGGACTCCGACTCCTGCCACGTCGACTCCACCAGCCCGCCCTTGCGCAGCCGCGACAGCAACGGATACAGCGTCCCCTCGCCGGCCATCAACACGCCGTCGGTCAGCTCGCGGGCGATGTCCAGCCCGTACCTGTCGCCGTCGCGGACCAGGGCGAGGATGCAGTACTCCAGCGCCCCGCGCCGGAGGTTGGTCATGATCTGACCCTCGCCAGGTACCATGCGACACAAGGTACCAGATGCGCCGCGGAGGGTTGTCCACAGGCGACGCGGAGCTGCCGCGTCATCCACAGATGCGTCTGCGGCCCTGGCGAGGCGCACAGTTGGTTGCTGAGCTGTCGGCATGACGGCTGATCCGGCTCCTGCGAGCGATGCTGGCGAGACGCTCGCGCGTCTGCTGGCGGCTCAGGCAGGCGTCCTGCACCGCCACGAGGTGCCGCCGGCCCTCGCCCGCCATGTGCGTCGCGAGGTGCGTGCCCGTCGCTGGCAGCGGGTCGGGCGCGATGTCTTCGTCAGCCACAACGGCGAGCTCGGGCCGACCGCCGCGGAGCTCGACGGGCTGGAGGGATTTGGCACGACCACGATCTTCGTCACGCAGCCGTGCGGCACCCGCGATACGCGACAGCCTGGGGTGGTCGTGCACTACTCCAGGTTCCTCGACGACCTGGACGTGCATCCGCTCAGGGTCCCGCGGCGGTGCCGGATGCCGCGGAGCATCGTCGACGCCGCGGCGTGGGCCTCCAGGGACGACCGTGCGCGGGCGATTCTCCTCGCCGGGGTGCAGCAGCGCCTGGTGACGCCCGAGCAGTTGCGCGATGCACTGTCCCGGCGCGGCCCGTGTCTGCGCCATGCCCTGATCGTGGAGACCATCGACGACGCGGCCGGCGGTATCGCGTCGGTGCCGGAGCGCGAGTTCGCCGAGCTCGTCCGGGCGTTCCACCTACCCGAGCCGGCTCGTCAGCGCGTGCTCCAGCGGCCGGACGGACGTCGTTACCTCGACGCGGATTGGGCCGAGTTCCGGCTCGCGGTCGAGGTCGACGGTCGCGGTCATCTCGACGTACTCGCCTGGGATGCCGACCTCGACCGGGCGAACGACATCGTGATCGACGGCCGGACGCTGCTTCGCTTCACCTCCTACGCCATCCGGCACCGGCCGGCGGTGGTGGGCGCAACGCTGCAACGTGCCCTGATCGCCCGCGGCTGGGGCGGACCCACCGTCGCCGGATGATCAGGTGACCTAGCGCCCCTCTCACCGTCCACTTCGTCACCTGATCGTTTTCTGTCCACATGCTGGAGATGATCAGGTGACCGAACGCCCCAGCTGGCCCGCCGCCAGGTCACCTGATCGTTTGCGGGAAAACGATCAGGTGACGAAGCCGCAGGGGCGGGTGGGCGG
>NZ_POTW01000130.1 GCF_003236295.1 Jiangella anatolica | reverse complement strand
GGGTCGGACGGCGGACTGGTCACGCGGGTCTGGCGGGTGACGGTGGCCGCTCCCCCGGCGCTCGCCCCGTCCCGCGACCCGTTCTCCGTCGGGGCCGGTCCGGACCGCCCGCCCCGTGACGCCACGACGACGCTCTGGCTCGAGGCCGGCTCCGAGCGCCTGCCCGTCCTGCGCGACGGCGAGCCGGCGGTCGTCCGCTGCGACGAACTGCCGTGCGGCGATCGTCCGGCCACGGACCACCTGCTCATCGCCACGCTGCCCGCCGATGCCGAGCCCGCCATCGTGGCCACCGTCGACGGAGTCGACCAGCGTCTCGACCTGCGTACCGGCGAGGTGACGTCATCGGTGTCACGGGTCGCGTACGACCGGCCCAGCGTCGTGCCGGCGACGGTGCCGGCCTGGCCGCCACGGACCCTCGCGGTGCGCACGCAGGCACAGCTCGAGGCCGAGTTCGGCACCGGCGCCGGCGACCTCACCCGGGGCGGCCTCGACGTCGGCTACGGCGGCCGGATCGCCGAGATCTACCTGGCGCCGTTCGACCGCTTCGAAGGCTGGGCGCCTCCCGGCCACGCGTGGCTGGTCATCCGCGTCGAGGGCCATCTGCGCCAGCCCGCCAACACGTCCTGGCGAGCTCGCCTCGACGCGGCCGCCAGTTGGACCGTCACCCACGACGCCGGAGTGGCCACGCCGGCCTATCCGCCCACGCCTGACGACGTCCTCGCCTTCCTCGTCCCCGACGACGTGGTCTCGGTGACGCTCGCCTACCGGCCGACCGGCACGGTCGTCCTTCCGCCGGACGCCGCCCACCACGAGTTCCGTGCGCCCGAACCCCTCACCGTGGAGGTGCCACTGCCATGACCCCAGCCGACTGCGGCCGTTCCGATCGACGGCCGGCGCCGAAGCCTCCCGTGATGCGGGCGCGGCCGCCACCAGGACCCGAGCGGCCGGCTCCGCCCGCCCAGCTCCGGGATCGGCCGCGGGATCAGCGGCGGGGCCGGCCTCGCGCACCGGCCCGGCGGATCAGCCGCGACAGCAGCTCCCCCACCACGACCAGGGCGACCAGCAGCATCGCCAGGGTCGCGAGCCACGCCGGCCGGGTCAGCCACCACGTCGCGCTGCCCGGCTGCGGCGGCACGTGACCGCCGGCGAGCAGCGCGCCGAACGCGGCCACCAGCACCGTCAGATGCCACAGGTACACCGTCATGGCGACCGAGCCGAACCGCTCGACCGCGGCCCACGGCGCCGGTCGTCGCAGCCAGGACAGCAGCCACGGACGGGCCAGCAGGACGGCTGCGCCCTGCCCGATGCTGAGAACGAGGAGGCACACCGTCGGCGGCGACATGTTCGACAACTGCCCGGGCAGACCGACCATGCTGACCGGATACGGTCCGGGGCCGGTCAGCAGGATCAGCACGCCCACGGCGGCAGCCACCACGGCCCACCACCGGCGCCGCGGCACCGCCGCCAGCCGGCCGTCGGCATGGCAGACCCCGAGTTGGTGGGCGAAGAGCCAGACGAACGCCAGATTCGCGGTCGCGACGATCGCTGGACCGCCGGCGAGCCGCACCACGTCCACGACGACCGCACCCACCGCGAGCACGCCGAGGACGGTCCGAGGCGCGACGGCGTGGCAGCGCAGCAGCAGTGGCGCGACCACGATGATCCCGGTGTAGACCGCCAGGAACCACAACGGCTGCACCAGCAGCACGCCCAGCGCCACGGCGTCGCGCGCGGGCAGTCCGGCGGCGTACGCCACCATCCCGACGGCCGGGACCGCCGGCAGGAACCGCGTGACCGGCCGCCACAACCTCGTCAGCCGCGATCGCACGAACGTCCAGTGACCATCGCCGGCCGACGTCGTGCGCTGCCAGACGGTCAGGTTGGCGAACCCGCCGGCCATGAAGAACAGCGGCATCACCTGCAGCACCCACGTCGCCGGGCGGAGGGTGGTCAGCTCGGTGAGCGCGTTCTCCGGCGCCAACCGGCCGTCGGGCGACACGGACACCGACGCCATCAGCCAGTGCCCGACGACCACGATCGCCAGGCTGGCCGCGCGGACCAGATCGACCAGGCGATCCCGCGACGCCCCGCTCCCCTGCCGAACGGCCTCGGGAGCCATCGAGCCCGCGCGACCGGTCACGGCCGCGACCTCGCCCGGCGCCGTCGGCGACGCAGCGGAGACCGGCGGCACGGTTGCCGCCGGGCGAGGCGACGCCGCGAAGGCCAGCGGCACGGTTGCCGCCGGTCGGGGCGACGCCGCGGACACCAACGGCACCGTTGCCACCGGGCGAGGCGACGCCGCGGGAGCCGGCGGCACGGTTGCCGCCGGTCGGGGCAACGGCGAGCGAGGCGACGCCGCGGGGACCGACGGCACAGTCGCCACCGGGCGAGGCGACGCCACGGACACCAACGGCACCGTTGCCGCCGGGCGAGGCAACAGCGAGCCAGGCGAGGCCGCGAGGGCCGGCGGCACGGATTCCGGCCGGCCGTTGGTCGCCGCCCGGCCGGAGGCCACCGGCCGGGCGGGCGTCGCCGCCGGGCCGGGAGCCACTGCCCGACCGGCGGTCGCGCCGGGCCGGCTCATCGTGACCCCCGGCCGCGAAACCGCTGCGCGATCGACGGACCGACGGCGGCACCGGCGATCAGCACGGCCGAGACCAGGTAGGGCCAGACCGCCTCGTCGCCCGGGTTCCCGTAGCCCTGCCGCCACGAGTTGAAGCCGACGGCGCCGGCGGTCACGCGGGCGAGTGCCGCGCAACCTGCGCCGCCGTCCACCGCGGCGCAGCGAGCCCGCAGGTCGGCGGCGAACCGGTCGTCGACCGCCCGGCGGGCCCACGGGCCCAGCTCGCCGCCCTTCACGGTCGCGTAGCGGAGCAGGTCGTAGCCGAGATCGTGGGAGCGGCAGGCGCGGCCGAAGTCGTAGGTCGTGTCGCCGAGCCAGGAGCAGCCGCCGTCCGGATCGGTCAGGTGCACGGAGCCGTCCGGCTCGGTCACCGCGACCGGCCGGTAGCCCATGACCGCGGCGAAGTCCGCGGGAAGCGCAGCCGCCAGGTCACTGTCCGAGCCGGCTGCGGCGGCACCACGGCCGGTGAGGACGGCGACCGCGTGGGCGGCCGGCTCGTTCTGCGGCGCCGACGGCGTCTGGACCTGGCCGGCGCCCGTCAGCGCGAACGAGGCGAGTATCGCGGCCAGCAGAAGTCCGATCCGATTCCTCATGCCGCCGGACGCTAGGAACGGGGCCGCGGCCGATCGTCCCGCTGCGGAGCCAGCTTCGGCGTACCCCGCTGGTATCCCCTGAGGGACACCCCCGTAGTACGACGCGCGGCCGCCGGCTCCGCCCTAATGTGTGGGGCGTGAACGGCGAACGGCGCACCATCGGCTCGTGGCTGCCATGGCTGGGCGCCGCGGCCGCGTTCGTCGTCACCCTGCAGACGGCAGGCGACGTGGTGGACGTGCCGCTGAGCGCGACGCCGCTGGTGGCGGCCGCCGCGGCGCTCCCGCTTGGCCTGATCACGACGCTGCCGGCGCTCGGCTGGCTGCTGTCCGCCACAGCGGCGCTGATCGTGTCGCGCAGCTACGACGTCGTCGACGGCGATCCGTGGCCGTGGCCGGCGGTGCACGGAGTGGTGCTGCTGGCGCTGCTGGTCGCGACGGGACTCCAGCCGCAGCCCTGGGCGCGATCGGCCGACGACCCGGACGGCGCCGCCGACGAGACCGACGGGGTGGGCGGCGCGAGGCGAGGGCGGGCAGCGCGACTGTTCGGCGAGCTCGCCGTCCCCGTGGTGGCGACCGTCGCGACCGCCTTCCTGTTCGCCCTCTCCGTGCCGGACGACCTGCGCGCGGGCTGGGCGGTCGGCGCGGCCGTGGTCGGGGTGGCGGGAATGGTCGCCCGCCGCATCCCGGCGCTCCGCGTCGCACCGACCCCGGCCGTGCCGGTGGCGCCCGGCGACCTGCCGGCGCTGCTGCGCGCCGGACTCAGACAGGTCGTCGCCGACTGGGGGCCGCCACCAAAGGCCGGCCCGGGCGGCGCCGTCGCGCCGTGGGTGCGCCGCTACGTCCCGTGGCTGGCCGCGTTCGTCGTGTTCTGGACGGCGATCTCGACGGTCGAGGCGTCGGTCGCGATCCACCCGCTGCTGGTGCCGGTCGCCGGGCTGGCGATGGCGGTGCCGGCCGGCCTGGTCGACCGGCGGCCGCTCATCGGCTGGCGCATCGCCACCGTCCTCGGCGTCGTCCTGATCGCGTTGGGCACACCGAGCGACGGTGAGTACAACGGCGCCTGGCCGGTGATCTTCCAGTGGATCTGGCTCGCGACGGTGTTCTTCGTCGCCGCGCGGTACGACCGGTGGACGACGGTGTGCGCGTGGGCGATCACCGTCGCGGCCATGCTCACCGGCACCGGCGACGACCCGGGGACGGCGGTGACGATGATCGTCGCGGCGTCGGCGACCGCGGTCATCGGCGACCTCGTCCGCTCCCGCCGCACCACCATCGGCGACCTCGAACGCCAGACCGAGCTCAGCGAGCTGGAGAAGGCCCGCCGCACGATCCTCGAGGAACGTAGCCGCATCGCCCGCGACCTGCACGACGTCGTCGCGCACCACATGTCGATGGTCGTCGTCCAGGCCGAGACCGCCCCGTACCGGCTCGACGGGCTCGGCGACGACGCGCGCGCGGAGTTCGCGTCGATCAGCGGGTCGGCCCGGCAGGCGCTGGACGAGATCCGCGGCCTGCTCGGCGTGCTGCGCGGGACGGACGAGGCGGTCGCGCTGGCGCCGCAGCCGGACCTCGCGCAACTCGGCGACCTCGTCGACGGCGCGCGCCGGTCGGGGGTGGTGGTGGAGCTGACGACGACCGGGACGCCGCCGACCGAGATGCCGGCGACGGTCGGGCTGTCGGCGTACCGGATCGTTCAGGAGTCGCTGGCCAACGCGGTCCGGCACGCGCCCGGCGCGGAGGTGACGGTGGACGTGGCGTACACGCCGCGCGCGGTGGAGCTGCGGATCCACAACACGGCGCCCGCCGCGGCCGGCAAGCCGACGGCACCGAGCGGGCACGGGCTGCCGGGTATGCACGAGCGAGCGGCGGTCGTCGGCGGGACGCTGACCGCCGGGCCGACGGCCACCGGCGGGTTCGCCGTGACGGCGGTCCTGCCGTACGAGGGAGCCGGCCGATGACCATCACGGTGCTGATCGTGGACGACCAGGCGATGGTGCGCGAGGGCTTCGGCGCGCTGCTGGCGGCGCAGGACGACATCGACGTGGTCGGCAGCGCCGCCGACGGGGCCGAGGCGGTCGACGCGGTGTGGCGCAAGCACCCCGACGTGGTGCTGATGGACGTCCGGATGCCGGTGCTCGACGGGCTGGAGGCGACCCGGCGGATCATGAGGGCGCCCGGCGACCGGCACCCGCGCGTCATCATGCTCACCACGTTCGACCTCGACGACTACGTGTACGACGCGCTGCGGGCCGGCGCCAGCGGCTTCCTGCTCAAGGACGCCCCCGCCGCCGACCTCGTCCACGCCGTCAGAGTCGTCGCGGCCGGCGACGCGCTGCTGGCGCCGAGGATCACCCGCACGCTGATCGCCGACTTCGCCCGCCGGCCGGACCCGAACCGGCCCCGGCCGGAGAAGCTGCGCGTCCTCACCCCGAGAGAGACCGAGGTGCTCAAGCTCATCGCCGCCGGCCGGTCGAACGGCGAGATCGCCGAGACGCTCGTGCTGGCCGAGCAGACGGTGAAGACCCACGTCGGCCGGATCCTGATGAAACTGGACCTGCGCGACCGCGCCCAGGCCGTCGTCATCGCCTACGAGACCGGCCTCGTCCAGCCCGGCAGCTAAGGAAGGAAACCTGCCCGATTCCGGGCAGATTCTTGGCAATCGGCGCGCCGGACGGGCACGCTAACCCCCGTGACCCACAACGCCGCGGATCTCGTCGAGCAGATCGTCCGCACGACGGGGCTGTCGCCCGGCGAGGCGCGGCGGGTCGTCGCCGACGTCGCGGCGTACTTCTCCGAGCCGGTCGAGGACTACGTCCGGCGCCGCCACCACGAGCTGCAACTGCGCGGCGGCAAGAACGACGAGATCTTCGAGCGGATCCAGGCCGAGCTGGCGCACCGCCCGGTCCGCGCGCCGGAGCTGTCGGCCCGGCAGCTGCGCCGCATCGTCTACGGCTGAACGAGCCGAACAACGAGCTGAGAAGCACGAGAGGACGGAACCACAGATGTGCGGAATCGTCGGGTACGTCGGCGCGAAGCCGGCCGCCCCCATCCTGGTCGACGGGCTGGCGCGGCTGGAGTACCGCGGCTACGACTCGGCCGGCGTCGCCGTGCTGGGTCCGAACGAGATCCGGCTGCACCGCGACGCCGTGCGGGTCCGCGAGCTGGAGGCCAGCCTGCCGAAGCGGTTCGGCGGCAGGACCGGCATCGGCCACACCCGCTGGGCCACCCACGGCGTCCCGTCGCAGCGCAACGCCCACCCGCAGCTCGGCGCGGGCGGCCGGGTCGCCGTCGTGCACAACGGCATCATCGACAACGCCGCCCAGCTGCGCGCCGAGCTGCTGGCCGACGGCGTCACGCTCAGCTCCGACACCGACACCGAGGTCCTCGCGCACCTGATCGAGCGCAGCGACGAGCCGACGCTGGAGAACGCCGTCCTGGCGGCACTGGACCGGATCGAGGGCACCTACGGCCTCGCCGTCCTCGACCAGGCGCACCCGGACCGGATCGTCGTCGCCCGCAACGGCAGCCCGATCATCCTCGGCATCGGCGACCGCGAGATGCACGTCGCCAGCGACACCGCCGCCCTCGTCCGCTACACCAAGCAGGTCGTCCACCTCGACGACGGCGAGCTCGCCACCCTGAAGGCCGACGGCTACCAGACGTTCACCCGCGACGCCCGCACGACGAAGACCGCGGTCACCGTCGACTGGGACACGTCCGACTACGGCACCGACGGCCACGCGCACTTCATGCACAAGGAGATCGCCGAGCAGCCCGACGCCGTCCGCCGCGTCCTCAAGGGCCGGCTGGACGAGCGCTTCCACACCGTCCGGCTCGGCGGGCTGGAGATGGACGCGCGCGAGCTGCGCGAGTTCCGCCGGGTGAAGATCCTCGGCTGCGGCTCGGCCTACTACGCCGGACAGGCCGGCGCGCAGTTCATCGAGGAGGTCGCCCGCATCCCGGCCGACGCCGAGCCGGCCTCGGAGTTCCGCTACCGCAACCCGGTGATCGAGAAGGACACGCTCTACGTCGCGGTCAGCCAGTCCGGCGAGACGTACGACACGCTGGTCGCCGTCCAGGAGCTCAAGCGCAAGGGCGGCCGGGTGATCGGCCTGGTCAACGCGGTCGGGTCGAGCATCGCGCGCGAGTGCGACGGCGGCGTCTACCTGCACGCGGGCCCCGAGGTCGCGGTCGCGTCGACGAAGGCGCTGACGAACATGATGGTCGGCTTCGCGCTGCTCGGCCTGCACCTGGGCCGAATCCGCGACGTCTCACCGGCCGACGGCCGCCGCCTCATCGGCGCGCTGCAGGCGCTGCCGGACCAGATCGAGACGATCCTCGCCGACGAGGACCACCTGGCCTCCGTCGCGAAGGACCTCGCCGTCGCGCCCAGCCTGTTCTTCGTCGGCCGGACCCGCGGTTTCCCGGTGGCCCGCGAGGGCGCGCAGAAGCTGAAGGAGATCTCCTACCGGCACGCCGAGGCCTACCAGACGTCCGAGCTCAAGCACGGCCCGCTGGCGCTGGTCGGCCCCGACCTGCCGACCGTCGCCATCGTCCCGGCCGACGAGCTGCTGGAACGCAACCTCGGCGCGCTGCAGGAGATCACCGCCCGCTCCGGGCCGCTGACGGTGGTGACGCACGACGGCGTCGGCCTCGGGGTCGAGCCGACGCACGTCGTCACCGTGCCGAAGAGCGAGCCGGAGCTGGACCCGCTGCTGCTGACGATCCCGCTCCAGCTGATCGCCTACCACGCGGCCCTGGCGCTCGGCCACGACGTGGACAAGCCGCGCAACCTGGCCAAGTCGGTCACCGTCGAGTGATCACACGTTCGGTGCGACCTCGGCCGCGATCAGCTCCAGGTGATCGAGGTCGGACAGGTCGAGGATCTGCAGGTAGACGCGGGAACCGCCCAGCTCGCGGATGGCGTTGATGCCGTCGACCAGCTCCTGCGGCGTGCCGGCCAGGCTCTTCGCCCGCAGCTCCGCCGGGTCGCGGCCGATCGCCGCGGCCCGCCGCGCGTACTCGGCCTCGTCGGCGCCGCAGACGGCGGTCAGCGCGACCGAGTAGACCAGCGAGTCCGGGTCGCGGCCGGCCTCCTCGCACGCCTTGCGCACGGCGAGGAACCGGTCGCCGATCTCGGCCTTGGCCGGGAACGACGTGTTGTACTCCGCGGCGTACCTGGCCGCCAGCGCGGGGGTGCGGCGCGGGCCGTTGCCGCCGACGATCAGCGGCACCGGCTGCTGTACCGGCTTGGGCAGCCCCGGCGAGTCCGAGATCGTGTAGTGCGCGCCGGAGTAGGAGAACGTCGACCCGGGCGCGGTGTTCCACAGCCCGGTGACGACGGCGAACTGCTCCTCGAGCAGGCCGAACCGCTGCTCCGGGAACGGGATCCCGTACGCCTCGTGCTCACGCGCGTACCAGCCGGCGCCCAGCCCCAGCTCGACCCGGCCGCCGGACATCTGGTCGACCTGCGCGACCTGGATCGCCAGCACGCCGGGGTGCCGGAACGTCGCCGCCGTCACGAGCGTGCCGAGCCGGATCCGCGACGTCTCGCGGGCCAGCCCGGCCAGCGTCGTCCACGCGTCGGTCGGGCCGGGCAGCCCGCTGATGTCACCCATCTTCAGGTAGTGGTCGGACCGGAAGAAGGCGTCGAAGCCGAGCCGCTCGGTCGCCTGCGCGACGGCGAGCAGGTCGTCGTAGCTCGCGCCCTGCTGGGGCTCTGTGAAGATCCGAAGCTGCATGGGTCCAGCCTTTCACGGCCCCGTCTTCAACCGGATCAGAGCCAGCCCTTGCGCCGGAAGACCACGAACAGCGTGGCGCAGACCATGGCCATGAGGAACACCGCGAACGGGTAGCCCAGGCTCCAGTGCGTCTCGGGCATGTTGTCGAAGTTCATCCCGTAGATGGTGCCGACCAGCGTCGGCGCGAACAGGATGGCGGCCCAGGCGGAGATCTTCTTGAGCTCCTCGTTCTGCTCGAAGCTGGCCTCGGTGAGCGACTTCATCTCCTCGTTCTGCTGCTGCGTCACCAGCGTCGCGTTGACGGCGAGGATGTCCGACAGCACCTGCCGGAAGCCGTCGACCCGCTCGGTGACCTCCGTGGCGTGGTCGGCGACGTCGCGCAGGTAGCGCTGCAGCTCCTCGTCGGTGCCGTACTTCTCGAAGCCGGCCTCCAGGCCCGACAGCATCGCCGACAGCGGCCGGGTGGCCCGCTGGAACTCCAGCACCTCGCGCGACAGCTCGTAGATGCGCAGGGTGACCTTGGGGTCGCGCCCGAACACCTGGACCTCGATCTCGTCGACGTCGTTGCTGACGCCGTTGACGACCGGCACGTAGCCGTCGACCACGGCGTCGAGCACTGCGTACAGCACGGCTTCGGGACCCAGCCGGAGCAGGTCGGGGTCGTTCTCCATGCGACGGCGGACGATGGACAGGTTCGGGGCCGCGCCGTGCCGGACGGTGATGACGAAGCCGGGCCCGACGAACAGGTGCAGCTCGGCGAAGTCGACCTCCTCGACGGCGTCGAGGTAGCGGGCCGCGCGCAGCACCACGAACAGCGTGTCGCCGTATCGTTCCAGCTTGGGCCGCTGGTGCGCCTCCATGGCGTCCTCGACGGCGAGCTCGTGCAGGTCGAACTCGTCGGCCAGCGACAACAACTCGGCGTCGCTCGGCTTGTAGAGGCCGATCCAGGCCATCGCCTCGGCGTCGGCACGCAGCTGGCGGTAGGTCTCGGCCAGCGAGCTGGGCGTGCTGATGCGCTTGCCGTCGCGGTAGAGCGCGGCGTCGACGATGCTCGACCGGCGCTCGGTGGCTTCCGGCTCGTCGGTCGAGTGGTCGGTCACGGAGTTGTCGCGGCCCTGACGGCGCAGGGTCGGCCGGATGACGCGCAGGGCACGCTGACGACGAGGAGGCATGGCGACGCTCCCAGGAAGGTGCGGACGGAGACGGGGGTCGTACGACGCAGGACCACCCGGCCGTCAGGCATCAGCTGCCCCGGACCTCGGCGCCCTGCGGCGCATGACTAGGAGGTTCGCTGCGCATGGCCGCCTCACCTCCGATGCGTCGCCGCTGTTTTCACGCCGCCGTCAAGGATAGTCCACTTCGCCGGCCGGGTGGAGGATCGCGACGCACTCCACGTGGTGCGTCATCGGGAACAGGTCGAACGCGCGCAGGCCGGTGAGCCGGTAGCCGAGGCCGGCGAACGTGGCGAGGTCGCGGGCCAGCGCGGCCGGGTCGCACGCGACGTAGGCGACGACGCGGGGCCGGCGCTCGGCGATCCGGCGGACGACGGCGGCCTTCGCGCCCTCGCGCGGCGGGTCCAGCACGACGACGTCGGCGGCGACCGGCACCCCGGCCGGCCCGGTGCCGGCCAGCACCCGGTCCACCCGTCCGGCCAGCAGCCGCACCCAGGGGACGTCGTGCAGGTTGCGCCGGGCGTCGGCGATGGCCTGCCGCGACCCCTCGACGCCGACCACCGTCCCGGCGGAGCCGACGAGCGGGGCGAGCGCGCCGGCGAACAGGCCGACGCCGCAGTAGAGGTCCAGCGCGGTCTCGCCGGGCCGAGCCTGGACGCCGTCGAGCACGGCGTCGACCAGCGTGTTCGCCGCGCCCGGGTGGACCTGCCAGAACCCGCCGCCACTGACCCGCCAGCGCCGCCCGGCCGCCTCCTCGACGACGTGACGGCGGCCCTCGACCACGTCGCCGTCGACGAGGACCTGCCGCTCCCCCGTGTTCGCGGCGACCACCTCGACCGACGACCCGGCCGGCCATCGCTCGTCGCCCAGGCGGGCGTCGGCATGCGCGATGCGGCAGAAGTCGATGGGCACGACGGTGTGCGAGCGGTGTGCCCGCAGCCCGGCCCGCCCGGCGTCGTCGACGGCGTACGTCACGCGGGTCCGCCAGTCCAACCCGTCGGCGTCACCGGGAACCGGCTCGACGTCGACCGGCCAGGACAGTCCGGCCAGCCGCTCCAGCTGCTCGGCGACGACCGCCGCCTTCAGCGACCGCTGCGCCGGCACCGCGACGTGCTGCCAGTCACAGCCCCCGCACTTGCCCGGACCCGCCCACGGGCACGGCGGGTCGACCCGGTCCGGCGACGGCGTCAGCACCTCGACCGCGTCGGCGCGCCAGAACCGGTCCTCGGTGCCCCCCTCCGTGACCTGGATCCGCACCCGCTCGCCGGGCAGCGCGTGCCGGACGAAGACGGCGCGGCCCTCGTGCCGGGCGACGCAGACGCCGCCGTGCGCGACCGGGCCGACGTCGACCTCGACCTGCGTGCCCGCGACGGACTCGCCCCGGACGGTGCGTTCGCGGCCGCTCAGCGCGGCCCGCCCCGTCGCACGTCGCCCGGCGCCCGCCGGACCCGCTTGACCTGCCTGGCCTTCGCCGACGCCGCCGAGCGCAGCTGCCACGGCACGCTCGTCACCATGACGCCGGGCGTGAACAGCAGCCGGCCCTTGAGCCAGAACACGCTCTGGTTGTGCAGGAGCCGCTCCCACCAGTGCCCGACCACGTACTCCGGCACGTACACCGTCACGACGTCGCGCGGGCTGGCCCGGCGGATCGCCCGCACGTACTCGACCACCGGCCGGGCGATCTCCCGGTACGGCGAGTCGAGCACCCGCAGCGGCACCGGGATGTCGTGGCGGTCCCACTCGTCCAGCAGCGCCGCGGTGGCCGGCGAGTCGACGTCGACGGTGATCGCCTCGAGGATGTCCGGCCGGGCCGCCCGCGCGTAGGCGATGGCCCGCACCGTCGGCTTGTGCAGCCGCGACACGAGCACGACGGCGTGCACCCGCGACGGCAGCAGCGACTCCGCCGGCCAGTCCTCGACCGCCAGCTCCTCGCTCGTCGTGTCGTAGTGCCGCCGGATGCCGCGCATCAGCAGGAACAGCAGCGGCATCATCGCGACGACGAGCCAGGCGCCGTGGGCGAACTTGGTGATCAGCACGACGACGAGCACGACGCCGGTGAGGATCGCGCCGATGCCGTTGATGACCCGCGAGCGCAGGATCTGGCGTCGTTCGGCCGGCGTCGGACCGGCCGCCAGCAGCCGGTTCCAGTGCCGCACCATGCCCGTCTGGCCGAACGTGAACGCGGTGAACACGCCCACGATGTACAGCTGGATCAGCCGGGTCACCGAGGCGTCGAAGGCGAAGATCAGCACGCCGGCCAGCACCGCCAGGACGATGATGCCGTTGCTGAACACCAGCCGATCGCCGCGGGTGTGCAGCTGGCGCGGCGCGTACCGGTACTGCGCGAGGATCGAGCCGAGCAGCGGGAAGCCGTTGAACGCGGTGTTCGCGGCCAGGATCAGGATCAGCGCCGCCGCGCCCTGGATGTAGTAGAAGGGGATCGTGTCGCCGCCGAAGACGGCCTCGGCCAGCTGCGAGATGACGGTCGGCTGCGGCTGCGTGCAGTCGAAGCCGACAAGGTCGCAGGAGTTCTCGACGTAGCGGACGTCGGCGATGACGGCCAGCGCGGTGATGCCGCTGAACATCGTGATCGACAGCGTGCCCATGATCGCCAGCGTGGCGGCGGCGTTCTTCGCCTTCGGCTTGCGGAACGCCGGCACCCCGTTGGCGATCGCCTCGACCCCCGTCAGCGCCGTACAGCCGGACGCGAACGCGCGCAGCACCAGCAGCATCAGCGCGATGCCGCCGAGGTCGGTCATCTCGGCATGGACGTCGTACTGGGCCGACGCCGCGACCGGGTCGTCGCCGAACACCGTCTTGCCCAGGCCCCACACGATCATCGCGCCGATGCCGACGATGAACAGGTAGGTGGGAATGGCGAATGCGGTGCCGCTCTCGCGGATGCCGCGCAGGTTCATCGCCGACAGCAGCACGACGATGCCCAGGGCCATCGGCACCCGGTACTCGTTGAGCTCCGGTACCGCCGAGATCAGGTTGTCCACGCCGGCGGAGACCGACACGGCCACCGTCAGGATGTAGTCGATGAGCAGCGCGCTCGCGACGATCACGCCGGCCGTCGGCCCCAGGTTGGTGTTCGCGACCTCGAAGTCGCCGCCGCCGGTCGGGTAGGCCCGCACCAGCTGCCGGTACGACAGGACGACGGTGATCAGCAGCAGCACGACAACGGCGGCGACCCACGGCGTGTACGTCAGGTAGGCCAGCCCGCCCAGGGTCAGGATGACGAGGATCTCCTGGGTGGCGTACGTGACCGACGACAACGGGTCGCTCGCGAACACCGGCAGCGCCAGCCGCTTGGGTAGCAGCGTGTGCCCCATGCGGTCGCTGGGGAGCTTGCGACCGATGAGCAGCCGCTTGGACAGATCGCCGAGGCTCGGCACGATCGGCAATGGTATGCCTTCCGCCGGGGCCGTGTAACGTCGGCTGCAACGGCCACCCCGGTGAGTTGTGAGAGGACCACAGTGCACGTCGTCATCATGGGCTGCGGCCGGGTCGGCTCGACCGTCGCTCACATCCTCGAGACGCACGACCACACCGTCGCGATCGTCGACCAGAACCCCGAGGCGTTCCGCCGGCTCCAGCCCGGCTTCGAGGGCTCGACGGTGGCCGGCGTCGGGTTCGACCGCGACGTGCTGATCGAGGCCGGCATCGAGCGGGCCGACGCGTTCGTCGCGGTCAGCAGCGGCGACAACTCCAACATCCTCGCCGCCCGGGTGGCCCGCGAGACGTTCGGCGTCGACAACGTCGTGGCCCGCATCTACGACCCCGGCCGGGCCGAGGTCTACCAGCGCCTGGGCATCCCGACGGTGGCGACGGTGCGCTGGACCGCCGACCAGATCCTGCGCAAGCTGTTCCCGGAGGGCGCGCAGACCGAGTGGGTCGACCCCACCGGCACCGTCCAGCTGGCCGAGTTCCCCGTCAGCAGCGGCTGGATCGGGCAGACCGTGGACAAGCTGGAGGACGCCTCCGGCGCCCGGCTGGCGTTCCTCACCCGCTACGGCGAGGGCCTGCTGCCCACCGCGAACACCGTCCTGCAGGACGGCGACCTCGTCCACGTGCTCGTCAACACCGAGCGCATCCCCAACGTCGCGCAGGTGCTGGCCAAGGATCCGGAGGTGGAGATCTGATGCGCGTCGCCATCGCCGGTGCCGGCAACGTCGGCCGCTCGATCGCGTCGGAGCTGCTGGCCAACGGCCACGACGTGCTGCTGATCGACAAGGAGACCAAGGCGATCAAGGCGGCCAGCGTGCCGGAGGCCGAGTGGCTGCTGGCCGACGCCTGCGAGTTGTCCATGCTCGAGGAGGCGGCGCTGGACCGCTGCAACGTCGTCATCGCCGCCACCGGCGACGACAAGGTCAACCTCGTCGTGTCGCTGCTGGCCAAGACCGAGTTCGGCGTGCCGCGCGTGGTGGCCCGGGTGAACCACCCCCGCAACGAGTGGATGTTCAACGAGTCCTGGGGCGTCGACGTCTCGGTCTCGACGCCGCGGATCATGAGCGCGCTGGTCGAGGAGGCGGTGAGCGTCGGCGACCTGGTCCGGCTGTTCAGCTTCCGTCAGGGCGAGGCGAACCTGGTCGAGCTCACGCTGCCGGCCGACTCACCCATCGTCGGCACCGCCGTCGCCGACGTCGCCTGGCCGGTCGACACCTCGCTCGTGTCGATCATCCGCGGCAAGCACGTCCACAGCCCGCTGCCCGACCTCCCACTGGAGTCCGGCGACGAGCTGCTGTTCGTCGCCGCCCCGGAGCGGGAGAAGCAGCTGGAGGACCTGCTCTCCCCCCACACCGGCTGACTCAGCCGCGCCGCGCCCGACGCCCGCGGCCCCGGCCCGCCCCGGGAAGGGGCGGGTTGATGGGGTCAGCCGTCGACGGGGTCGGGGT
>NZ_POTW01000012.1 GCF_003236295.1 Jiangella anatolica | reverse complement strand
GATGCTCCGGCCGACCCCGACCCCGGCCGCGACCCCCGGCCGCGGCCCCGACCCTTGGCACGCTCCGGCGTCGCGCTTGGCACGCCGCAGGCGACCCAGCGCGCCCGAAATGTGGCGTTTGTGGAGCGCTCCGGCGTGCCAAGGCTGCCCAGGGATGGGCGGCGCGTCAGCCGCGTCACAGTGCGACGTGGAGGAGGCCTCGCGCGCGCAGGTCCGCCCACAGCTCGGGTGGCACATCGGCCGCCGAGCGCCGCAACGTGGCGGTGACCTGCGCCGCGTCCCGGACCCCGACGACCGTGGAGATCACGGCGGGGTGCGCGCGGGCGAAGGCGAGCGCGGCCTCGGGCAGCGTCACGCCCCACTCCTCGCACACGGCGGCGATCCGGCGGGCCCGTTCGATCACCGTCGGCGGCGCCTGCTCGTAGTCGTAGGTGGCCGTGGCCGGCGGCCGGTCGCTCGCGAGCAGGCCCGAGTTGTACACGCCGGCGATCACGACGGCCACGCGTTCGGCCTGGGCGGCCGGCAGCAGGTCGTACAGCGCTCCCTGCTCCAGCAGCGTGTACCGTCCGGCGCACATCACGACGTCGACGTCGGTCTCCTGGACGAACCGCGCCAGCATGGCCGACTGGTTCATGCCGGCGCCGACGGCCCCGACGACGCCCTCGTCGCGCAGCGCGGCCAGCGCGGGCATCGCCTCCGTCGCGGCCTGGCGCCAGTGGTCGTCCGGGTCGTGCAGGTAGACGATGTCCACGCGGTCCAGTCCGAGGCGGCGCAGGCTCGCCTCGAGCGACCTGCGGACGCCGTCGCGGCTGAAGTCCCAGACCCGACGGTGGTCCGCGGGCACCGCGAACCCGCCGGAGTCGCGCAGGTGTGCGGTCTCCGGCGACGGCACCAGCAACCTGCCGACCTTCGTCGAGATCACGTAGTCGTCGCGCGGGTACCGCCGCAGCGCCGCGCCCAGCCGGCGCTCGGACAGCCCGAGTCCGTAGTGCGGGGCGGTGTCGAAGTACCGGATGCCGGCCTCCCACGCCGCGTCGACGGCGCGGATGAACGTCGCGTCGGACGTGGCCCGGTACAGGTTGCCGCCCTGGGCGGCGCCGATGCCCAGGCCGGTCAGCCCCAGGCCGGGCCGGCGGGGCAGTTGCCGCCGGCCCATCGGCGGCCGGGCGGGGCGGAGTCGTCGCCGCGGGGCGCCGTTCATCGTTCCTCCTGTCCCGCCGGTCGTGGGCGCGCCGCTGCGGCCGGCGCGCCCACGACCGGACGCCTCAGCCGACGGTGAAGTCGGAGAAGCTGAACTGGCCGACCGTGCCGGCGGCATGGGAGGTGGCGATCAGCCCGGCGTCCTGGACCGCCGCGACGCCGGCGAGGGTCACGGTCGGGCCGACCTTGATCCACGTGCTGCCGTTCGTCGAGTAGTAGCCGCTGACCTGCGTCCCCTCGCGGACGAGGCGGACCCAGGCCGGCGCCCGGACGCCGCTGACCCCGCTGAACGAGTCGAGGTACCCGTTGCCGTTGGCGTCCCACTGGAACGCGACGCCGTTGCCGGGCGTGACCACCATGACGGCGTAGCCGGCGGACGATCCCGCGGCGGTGACGTCATTGCGGATCACCACGCCGGCCTTGGCCCACGCGTTGGTGTTGTCCATTTGCGTGACCCTGGCGGTGACGGTCGCCGTCGCGGCGACGGCGTCGTCGCGGTAGATGGCGCCGTACTCGTCGAACGCCCCGCCGCCGTCCTGCCAGATGTCCGTGCCCGAGGTGAGGATCGCGAACCGGCCCTCGGCCTCGGCGAACCGGCTCGGCACGGATCCGTAGCCCGCCAGGGACGTCAGCGGGTTCAGCGCGGTCAGCGTCAGCGACCTGTTCACCGCGTACTGCAGGCCGTCGGCCCGCAGGCTCAGCGCCGCCTGCACGGTGGCCCGGCTGACCGGGGTGGAGAACGACGCCGGCGCGGTGACCGTCCACGACACCGTGGCCGACGCGCCCGGATCGAGCGCCGGGCTCAGCGGCTTGCCCTGACGGACGGCCGTCCAGCCCTCGGGTACGCCGAGTCCGGCGGTCAGCCCGGACACCCGCTCGTCGGTCAGGTTCGCGACCGTGGCAGTGACGGTGGCCGAGCCGCCGGCCTCCAGGCTGGCCGGGTCGGCCGTCAGGAAGGCGCCGACCGGCGGGCGCTGCGGATCCGCCGGCCCGCGGTACCTCCCCTGGGGCCCGGCCGCGTAGATCACCCGGCTGGCCTCGATCGGGACGTTGCCGCCGGTGATCGTGACGTTGTCGCGCACCACGTTGCCGCGCTGCCCGTCGACGATGAAGCTGATGGCGGGGTTGGTGGAGTAGTTCCCGATCAGGGTGAGGTCACCCGTGCGGTGGCCGTTCTGGATGTTGGCGTGCGCCCACTGCCCGGCCGTGTTCAGGAACACGTTGCGGCTGGCCGACACGTAGCGGGTGCCCTCGTCGAAGTACAGGCCGAGCTGCCCGCTGCTCTCGCACAGGTTCTCCTCGATCGTGCTGCCGGGCATGGCCGACAGCATGTAGATGCAGCCGGCGTCGAACATCGTCTCGACCACGTTGCGCACGTGGTTGCCCACGAGCCGGACGTCGCGGAGGGTCGTCGGCGTCTGGTAGATCGGCTGGAAGTCGTAGAGGCCGCGGTTGATGTAGTCCGGTGCGCCGCCCGGGTCGTTGGCGCCCCAGCCGTAGCCGACGCCGATCCCGCTGTAGGGCATGTCGGACACGTAGTTGTGCTCGATGGCCAGCCCGTCGACGTACGTGGCGAGGATGGCGTCCTGGTCCAGGTACTCCAGGGCGGTGGAGTACACGCGGTTGTCGCTGATCAGGATGTCCTCGTTCACCATGCGCGGGTCGGAGGGGTGATGCGCGTCCGGCTGGACGCCGCCGACGACGACACCGCCGCCCGCGCTGGCCGTGAACGTGTTCCCGACGACGGAGACGTCACTGGCGCCCAGGCCGACGCCCGACGCGTGGGCGTTGGCGTCGTTACCGATGCCCAGGCCGACCGAGCCCAGGTTGACGAACGTGCCGTCGACGACTCTGATGTTCTCGGCCGCCGACACCTGCACCGCCGCCGGGGTCTGCCACCAGTGGTTGCGCGCTCCCTCGAAGCCGCGGCACCCGACGGCGCACGACGTGAACGCGTCGGCGGGGCGGTCGGGCTGCACGCCGTTGATGAACGCGCCCGTCTGCTGGTTGGCGTAGCCGTTGGGAGAGCTGGGGTGCAGCCACGTCGTCCCGGTGAACGTGAGGCCCTCGAAGCGGAGGTTGCGGACCGGCTCGTCGTACGTGCCGCCCACCTCGACCAGCGTCTCCAGCCGGGGCAGCTCGACCGTCGCGCTGCTCAGGTCCTGTCCCTCGAGCGGCTTGTAGTAGAGGACCCCGGCCGCGGTGTCGAGGTACCACTCCCCTGGCTCGTCCAGGAAGCTCCTGGAGTTGAGCAGGAAGTACCTCGGCGTCCGGAACGGCGAGGTGATGGAGTCGTAGCCGTAGGTGTTGTTGTCCCAGGCCGGCTGCTGCATGACGACCGTCGTGCCGGTGATGCTCTGCACGGGCGCGAACCGGTTCGTGAACGACTGCAGCGCCTGGAACTCGATCCGCTCCTGCTGGGGAAGGTCCGTGAGGTAGGCCAGGCCCGGGTCGTTGAGCGTGAAGCCGCTCGGGTTCAGGGTGATCGCCGGCCGGGGCACGCTGATGCGCGCCTTCTGCGCCATGACTCCGTCCACGTACAGCTGACGGCTGTCGAAGCCGGTGCCGACGTCGGCCCGGTAGACGCCGGCCGCCGCGTCGTCCACCTCCCAGCCGGTGACCGGCTGCGCGCCGCTGAGGACGGGCGTCGCGCCGGGTGCGGCCCGCCAGGTCACGGTGTGGCCGTCACCGCCGGAGTCGGCCGCGTCGAAGCGCAATGGTTCGTCGAGGCGGTAGGCGCCGTCGAGCAACTGCACGGTGACGTCGCCGTCGCCGGCCAGCTCGCGGACGCGCCGCTGGGCCTCCTCCAGCGTGGCCAGCGGCCGGGTCCGGGTGCCCGGACCGGCGTCGTCGGCGTTGGCCGCGCCGGTCGGCGCCACGACGATCACCTGACCGTCCTGCGCGGCGGCCGGTGGCACGGCGGCCAGCAGCCCGGCGAGCGTGAGTGCTGCGACTGCCCCCGCAGCCGTCGTTCGGATGTTGCGGTCGCGTAAGAGACGCACGGCGGTGTCCGTCCTTCCTTCACGGTGGGATGGGGCGTCGTTCTCAGAGCTGAGCGCTGTACCGCACGGTGGTGGCGGCCAGCCGCCGGCCCGCGGCGGCGGGCCGCACGTGTGGCCCGCTGGGCGCGGACGGGCCGCCGCTGACGCTCGACGCGATCGCGTCCTCGTCGACCTTGATGCCGAGTCCGGGTGAGTCACCGAGCGTGAACGCGCCGTCCTCGATGACCAGGTCGAGGGCGATGCCACGCGGTGGCCGCAGGTCCTGCAGCTCGCTCACGATGTGGTTCGGCACGCAGGTCGCGGCGTGCAGCAGCCCGATGGGCGTGTTGCCGATGGGACTCACGGGCAGGTCGTGCGCGTGGGCCACCATCGCGGTGCGGAGGAAGTGGCTGATCCCCCACACCGCGCTGGTCTGCACGATGTCGACCGCGGCGGCGGCGAGCAGCGGCCGGAACTGCTCGAGGCCGGTGAGGTTCTCGCCGGTGGCGACCGAGGCACGGATCCCGCGTCCGACCACGGCGTGGCCCTCGGCGTCCCAGCGGCGCACCGGTTCCTCGACCCAGGCGAGGTCAAGCGTCTGCTCGAGCTCACAGATGTGGCGGACCGCCTGCTTGCGCGTCCACGACTCGTTCACGTCGAGCATCAGGCTGGGCCGCAGCCCGTGGCCCGCCTCGGTCAGGACGTCCCGGACCAGGGCGAGCCGGTGCCGGTCCTGTTCGATGTCCAGACCGCCCTTGAGCTTGGCCGCCCGCAGGCCGTGCGCCGCGTAGAGCTCGTACGCGGCGACCAGCTCGTCGTCGGTCAGCCCGATGTCCAGGCCGGACGCGTACGCGGGGACCCGGCGGTCCCGGCCGCCCAGCAGCCGCCAGAGTGGCTCGCCGGCCACCTGGGCCTTGATGTCCCAGAGTGCGGTGTCGAACGCGCCGATGGTGCCGAAGACGGCGCCGGCATGGCCGGTCTTGAAGGTCTGGCGCAGCATGCGGTCGTAGAGCGCGGTCACACCGCGCGGGTCCTCGCCCTCCAGAGCGGCGAAGATCGCCTCGGCGTCGACGCGCGGCCCGATGCCGACGCCGGTGATCCCCTCGTCCGTGTCGACCAGGACGAGCGGAACCGAGGTGACGCCGTCGGCGAAGACCCCGTTGGCGTCCCCGACGGGACGGCCCCATTCCTGGACCGTCATGAGGGTGCGAAACCCGGTGATCCGCATGTCAGCCCTTCGTGGAGCCGGCGGTCACACCGTCGGCGATCTGGCGCTGGAAGAAGAGGTAGAGCAGCAGGACGGGGAGCGCGGCGATGAGCACTCCGGCGGCGAACGTCGGGATGTTGTCGGAGTACTGCCCGCGCAGCGCCGTGATCCCGACCATGAGGGTGCGATGCTCGGCCGACGGCATCAGCAGCAGGGCGATGAGCACGTCGTTCCAGCAGAACAACGCGTCGAGGATGCCGACGGACAGCAGCGCCGGCCGGCCGATGGGCAGCATGATCCGCCGGTAGACGCCGTACACGGTGTTGCCGTCGATCCGGGCCGCGTCGATGATCTCGGCCGGGATGCCGGCGTAGTAGCTGGTCATCAGGAAGATCGTGAACGGCAGGAACTGCGCGACGTAGGCCAGGATCAGGCCCGGGTAGGTGTCGAGCAGACCGGTGTCGGCCATCGTCCGGGCGAGCGGGACCATGATCACCTGGAACGGGATGAACAGCGCGGACAGGCAGCCCAGGAACAGCGCCCGCGAGCCCCTGAAGCGCAGCTGTCCCAGGGCGAAGCCGGCCATGGATCCGAGCAGCAGCAGGAGCGCCACCGAGCAGCCCACCACGACGACGGAGTTGACGAAGTAGCGGGCCATCCCGACGCTGTTCCACGCGGCGTCGACGTTGTCCCAGCGCAGCGACTCGGTCAGGGCGAAGCGGTCGAGGACGTACTCGCGCCGCGTCTTCATCGCGACGTTGACGGTGAAGACCAGCGGGTAGATCGTGGCCAGCGCGAGCACGGCCATGGGGACGGCGGCGAACCACTTCCCCGCGCGCACGCCGCCGCCCATCAGTCCTCCCTCCCCGACCGCCGCAGGATCGCGATCTGCGCGAGCCCGACGACGAGCATGATCAGGAAGAGGACCGTGGAGGCGGCCGAGGCCAGCGCCGGCCGGTTCAGCTGTCCCTGCTGGGTCCAGATGTAGAGCTCCGGCAGGTACGTGGATCCCTCGGGCCCGCCGCTGGTCATGATGTAGAGCAGGCCGAACATCGAGGTGAGCATCCCGATCATCGTGGTGACGAAGACGAACTGGATGGTGCGGGACAGCCCCGGGACGATCACGTGCCGGATCACCTGCCGCAGTGCGGCGCCGTCGACGCGCGCGGCGTCCAGCAGCGCCGGATCCAGCGTGGCGAACCCGGCGAGGAAGACGACCAGGGCCATCCCGAACGTCGACCAGATGTACACGCCGACGACGGCGAAGATGGCGACGTCGGGATCGCCGAGCCAGTCCACGGGGCCGGCGCCGACGCCGCCGAGCAGGCGGTTGAGCGGGCCGTCGAACGCCAGCACCAGGTTGAAGATCGCGCCGACGATCACGGGCGACAGCACCGCCGGGAAGAAGTACACGCTCCGGTAGAAGCGATGACCCGGAACGCGCAGGTAGATGAACGTCGCGAGCAGGCCGGGGATCGCGACCGCCACCGGCAGCAGCAGCACCAGCAGGCCGACGTTGCGCAGCGCCTGCTGGAACAGCGGGTCGTCGAACAGGGCCGTGTAGTTGTCCAGGCCCACCTGCTCACCGTTGCGATCGCCGTCGCCGGTGAACGAGAAGTTCACCCCCAGCAGGAGCGGGTACAGCCGCAGCCCCACGATGATCAGGACGGCGGGGGCGACCAGGACGTACGGCGCCCGGCGCTCCCAGAACCGGCCCCTGGGGCGGGCCGGTGGGCGGCGGCTCGGACCGGACCGATCGTCCATGGTCCGGCCGTCCGTCCCGCCGGCCAGCAGCGATCCTCCTGCCGGCACTCGATCAGCCCGCCTGGTCCGAGGCGGCCAGCTGCGCGACCGCGTCGTCCACCGTCACCGATCCGCTCAGCAACTGCTGGGAGAGGATGTGGATGAGCTCCAGCGTCTGCGACGACAGCGCCACGTGCAGCGCCTGCTTGCCGGTCTCGAGCTCCGACACGATCGTCGACACGGCCGGGCCGGCGCCGGACACGTCGATCGTGGTGTCGGAGACGATCGCGCCGGCGTCGGCGTGGAAGGCCGCCAACGCGTCCGTGGAGGTCAGTGAGCGGACGAGGTCGGCCGCCAGGTCCGGGTCGGACGTCCAGTTCGTCACCGCGTACCCGATGCCGCCGTCGTACGGCAGGCTCGGCGTCGCCTCCGGGTTCACCTGGGGAGCCACCATCACGCCGACGTTCTCCTCGCCGAGGAACTCGTTGAAGTCCTTCCAGTGCCCGATGTCCGACATCAGGCCGATCATGTTCGCCGCGTCACCGGCCTGGAAGATCGCGAACGAGTCGTTGAACATCGCCGTCGAGTTCGCGCCCTCGTTGTTCAGCCCGGTGTCGCCGGCGGCCTGCCACAGCTCGAAGATCTGCTTCACGTGCGGGGACGACCAGTCCCGGTCGCCGGCGATCCAGGCGTCGTACTCCTCCGGCGTGAGCACGGCCGAGCCCATGGCGGACAGGAAGAACTCGATGCCGTAGCCCTCCTTGTTGCCGAGGGCGATGCAGGCGGCGCCGGTCGCCGACTTGACCGTGCCGCAGTCGGCGACGAAGTCGTCCCACGTCGCCGGCGGGCTCTCCGGGTCGAGGCCGGCCTGCTCGTAGAGCGCCTTGTTGTAGTAGATCGGGTGGCCCTGCAGCGTCAGCGGCGCCGCGTACACGGCGCCGTCCTGGCTGAACGCCTCCCACCCGGCGAGACGCTCGCGGTCGTCGGCCACGTAGTCGTCGAGCGGGAGCAGCGCGTCCACCCGGTCACGGAGCTGGCCGCCGCCGTTGAAGAGCACGACGTCGGGTCCCTCGCCGGCCTGGATCGCGGTGCCCAGCAGGGCGTAGTACTGCTCGAACGGCTGCGCCACGAACTCGACGGTGACGTCGGGGTGCTGCTCGGCGAAGTCGGCCTTCGCCTGCTCGAAGTACGCGGCGGTGTTCTCCTCGCCGGACTTCCAGTCCCAGACGACCAGCCGGTCGGACTCGCCGCTGGACGACGGGTCATCATCGGACTCCGAGGCGCTGCCGCAGCCGGCTGTCACCAGCCCCGCGAGAAGTATCGCCGACCACAGTGCTCGCTGCTTCATTGCTGCTCACCCTCCAGAAAGTGGCCATGTACCGGCATGTCCAGGATGTCGGCAAACGTAACTCGTATGACGTCTGACGTCAATCGAGTGACGTATACTCATCGCCGACGGCGCCGCCTGGACGAGGGCCACGGAGGGGACATGACCGCACCGCAGGACACGACCGTGGGCGCCCAGGCGCCCCCGGCCTGGGCTCAGCGACCGACGAACCTGGCCAAGGCGATCACGGCTGAGCTGGTCCAGCGCATCGTGCGCGGCCAGCACCAGCCCGGCACGCCGCTGCCGCCGGAGCCCGTCCTGTGCGAGACCTTCTCCGTCAGCCGGACCGTCGTGCGCGAGGCCGTGAAGATCCTGCAGGAGAAGGGCCTGGTGCAGGTCCGCCAGGGCTCCGGCACCATGGTGCGGCCGCCTACGGCGTGGAACATGCTCGACGAGCTGGTCCTCGCCGCCACCATCGCCGACGACGACAGCCTCGCCATACTGGACGACCTCGTCGTCACCCGGCGCCTGCTGGAGTCCGACATGGCCAACGTCGCCGCCCGCCTGGCCACCCCCGAGACCGTCGAACAGCTGGGCGCACAGGTGGACCGCATGGACGAGCTCGTCGACGACCACGAGTCGTACCACGAGCACGACCGCGCCTTCCACGACACCGTCATGCGGGCCTCCGGCAACCGCATCGCCCGCGGTGTCGTGCGGTCGCTGGAGAGCCAGGTGGTCAACACCGCGCGCTACATGGGCCAGACCGACCGTGAGCTGTGCATCGCGTCGAACCGGGGCCACCGGCGCATCTACGAGCGCATCGCCGCCCACGACCCCGACGGCGCGGCGGACGCCATGTTCACCCACATCACCGAGGCGTGGCTGGTGCGCCGCAGCGGTCAGGGCGATCCCACGCGTCTCGTACGCTGACTCCGGTCGAACCGGAGAAAGGGATACGTCCTTGATCATCGAGCAGGCTGAGGTCATCGTCACCAGCCCGGACCGCAACTTCGTCACGCTTCGCCTGACGACCGACGACGGGCTGAGCGGGCTGGGCGATGCGACGCTGAACGGGCGCGAGCTGGCCGTCGTCGCCTACCTGCGCGAGCACGTCGTGCCGCTACTGCTCGGGCGCGACGCGCACCGCATCGAGGACACCTGGCAGTTCCTGTACCGCTCGGCGTACTGGCGCCGCGGCCCGGTGACGATGGCCGCCATCGCCGCCGTCGACATGGCGTTGTGGGACCTCAAGGGCAAGGCCGCCGGAATGCCCGTCTACCAGCTCCTCGGCGGCGCCTCACGCACCGGGCTGCTCGCCTACGGCCACGCGTCGGGCCGCGACCTGCCGGAGCTGTTCGACAGCATCCGCGCCCACCTCGAACAGGGCTACCGCGCCGTCCGGGTGCAGACCGGCGTGCCCGGGCTGAAGTCCATCTACGGCATCGCCTCCAACGCCACCCATCAGGCCGGGGTGCGTTACGACCACGAGCCCGCCCAGCGTGGCGCCCGCCCGCACGAGGAGGACTGGGACACCCGCGCCTACCTGCGCCACGTCCCCAGCGTGTTCGAGGCGGTGCGGGGCGAGTTCGGGCCCGAGCTGCCGCTGCTGCACGACGCCCACCACCGCCTCACCCCCATCCAGGCCGCGCAACTGGGCAAGTCACTCGAGCCCTACGACCTGTTCTGGCTCGAGGACGCCACCCCGGCGGAGAACCAGGAAGCCCTGCGCCTGGTCCGCCAGCACACCACCACGCCGCTGGCCATCGGGGAGATCTTCAACACCGTCTGGGACTACCAGCAGATCATCCGCGAGCAGCTCATCGACTACGTCCGCTCCGCGGTCACCCACACCGGCGGCATCACCCACCTGCGCCGCGTCCTGGACTACGCGGCGCAGTACCAGATCAAGTCCGGCATGCACGGCCCCACCGACATCTCCCCCGTCGGCATGGCCGCCGCCCTGCACCTCGGACTCGCGATCCACAACTTCGGCATCCAGGAGTACATGAAGCACGGCACCCGCACCGACGCCGTGTTCCAGCAGTCCTTCACCTGGAAGGACGGCCACCTCCACCCCGGCGACCGACCCGGACTCGGCGTCGACCTCGACACCGACGAGGCCGGGAAGTACCCCTACGAACAGGCCTACCTCCCCTACAACCGCCTCGCCGACGGCACCGTCCACGACTGGTGAGCCCGCAGGCGCCCCGGCTGGTGCTCGGCGCGGCACAGATCGGGCAACCGTACGGACGCAGCGGCCGGCCGGCGCCGTCCGAGCAGGAGGTGCGCGAGCTGCTGCGGCTCGCGGCCGCGTCCGGCTGCGCGGCGATCGACACCGCGCGGGCCTACGGCGACAGCGAGGGCACGCTCGGCCGGGCCCGCTCCGGCGGCGCGGGCGCCGAGCTGCCGGTGGTGACGAAGATCAGGCCGCTGACCGATCACGACGGCGCGGCCGGCCTGCGGGCGGCCGTGAAGGAGAGCCTCGCCGCCTCGCTCACCGCGCTGCACGCGGACCGCGTCGACACGGTTCTCCTCCACCGCGGCGCGGACCTGTCCCGAGCCGGTGGCGCGGCGATCGAGGCGCTGCGCTCGGCCCGCGATCGCGGCCTGCTCACTCGGTGGGGCGTGTCCGTCGGCGCGCCCGACGAGCTGCTCGCGGCGCTGGCGGTGCCCGATCTCGGCTACGTCCAGCTGCCGTTCAACCTGCTGGACCGGCGCTGGCTGGCCGGCCCGGTGCGGGCCGCGCTCGCCGCCCGCCCCGACGTCACCGTCGTGGCGCGATCGGCGTTCCTCCAGGGGATCCTGCTGCGTCCGGACCCGTCGACCTGGCCCGTCGGGGCCGGCCCCGACGCGGACGTCGTGCGCACGTCGCTGACGGCGCTGGCCGGCGAGTGGGGACGGACCATCGCCGGCCTGTGCCTCGGCTACGTGCTCGGCCAGCCCCGGGTCGACGCGGTCGTGGTCGGCATCCGCTCGGCGGCCCAGCTCGCCGACGTCGCCCGCGAGTGCGCCGCCCCGCCGCTGACCGCCGACGAGTGCGACCACGTCACCGGCCGCCTTCCGGCCGGCTCGCCCACGCTCGTCGATCCGGCCCGCTGGACCGCGCTCAGTCGCGAGACGTCCGCTTGACGTGGACCTCGCGCGGCGCGAGCACGAGCTCCTCACCGGCGAGGACGACCCGGCGCTCCTCGCCCCGGTGGTTGAGCACGAAGGTCGCGTCGCCGCGCACGATCGCCTCGACGCCGTCGGCGGAACGGTCGAGGACGCCGTCCACCCCGGCGCCGGCGAGCAGGGTGTCGACCACTCGCGCGAGGCCGGCGGCGTCGAAGTGCGTGCCGACGTACCACGCGGCGCCGCTGCCGAGGTCGTTCCGGGTGAGCGCGGGCCAGCCGGCGACGTCGCCGCCGGCGAAGGTGGCCACCACGTCGGCGCCGTCGGCGTGGGCGAACTCGCTCCACAGCCGGCCGGTGAGCGGGCCGAGCTCGCCCTCGACGGCGATGACCGGCGGCTCGGCGTCGCCCGGGCCGGCCGGCGGCGCGAACTCCTCGATGCGCACGCCCAGCGTGGCGCTCAGGCGGCCGAGGTAGCCCGCCGAGTCGACGTGCAGCGACTCGTCGAGGATCCCTGACTGGAAGGTGACCGCCAGCGTCCCGCCGGATGCGACGAAGTCGTGCAGACCGTCGAGGGCGGCGGCGCCGGCGGCGAAGAGGACCGGGGCGACCACGAGCCGGTAGCCGGAGAGGTCGGCGCCGGTACGGACGAAGTCGACCGTGACCGACCGGTCCCAGAAGGCGCGGTACCAGTCGGTGACGATGTCCAGGTAGTTCAGTTGCGTCGGCCGCGACGGCTGCTCCAGCGCCCAGCGCGCCTCCCAGTCGAAGACGATCGCGACCCGGGCGGGCACGGGCTGCCGCTCGACCCAGCCCATGCCGCCGAGCTCGGCGCCGAGCGCCTCGACCTCGCGGAAGATCCGGGTGTCGGGCCCGGCGTGCGGAACCATCGCGGAGTGGAAGGTCTCCGAACCGCTGGCAGCCTGCCGCCACTGGAAGTACATGATCCCGTCCGCGCCGCGCGCCAGCGCCTGCATGGACAGCACCCGGTTGCCGCCCGGCGGCTTCGGCGCGTTGCGGGTCCGCCAGTTCACCGCGCTCGGCGCCTGCTCCATCAGCACCCACGGCCGGTCACCCGCCAGTGAGCGCATGAGGTCCCGGCCGAGCGCGGCGGTCACCGGCGAGTCCGGGTCGGCGGGGTCGGGGTAGCTGTCGTCGGAGACGAAGTCGACCTCCTCCGCCCACCGCCAGTAGTCCAAGGGCCGGAACGGTCCCATGAAGTTGGTGGTGATCGGCACGCCCGGGCTCAGCTCCCGCAGGATCGCGGCCTCCGCCCGGTACAGCTCCAGCAGGGCGTCGGAGCTGAACCGGTCGAAGTCCAGCAGCTGCGTCGGGTTCAGGAACGTGGGCGCGGCGCGCGGCGGCTCCACCTCGTCGAACGTCGCGTAGCGCTGCGACCAGAAGGCCGTCCCCCAGGCGTCGTTGAGCGCCTCGACACTCCCGTACCGCGCGCGCAGCCAGGCCCGGAACGCCACCCCGGCCTGCTCGCTGTAACAGCGGCTGACGTGGCAGCCGAACTCGTTGTTCACGTGCCAGGCGACCAGCGCCGGGTGCGACCCGTACCGCTCGGCCAGGGCCCGGACCAGCCGCGCGGACAGCCGCCGGTAGCTGGGCGAGTGCGGGCTGTAGTGCTGCCGGCTGCCACCGCCGAGCCGCACGCCGTCGGCCGTCACCGGCGCGACGTCCGGGTAGCCGCGCAGCACCCACGGCGGCGGCGACCCCGTCGCCGTCGCGAGGTCGACGCCGATGCCGGCGGCGTGCAGCCGGCCGAGCACGTCGTCGAGCCACTCGAACTCGAACCGCCCGTCCTCCGGCTCCAGCTGGGCCCACGAGAACACGCCGACGGTGGCGACGGTGACGCCCGCGCGGCGCATGAGCCGCACGTCCTCGTCCCAGACCTCCCGCGGCCACTGCTCCGGGTTGTAGTCGCCGCCGAACCAGAGAGTCATCGCAGCCCTTCCGTCGCGTTCCGTGAACGTTCACGGCGACGCTACGCTGGCCCCGGAAGGTGGGTCAAGGGAGGGACGGCATGGGCAGCGGCCGCATCACCATCGAGGACGTCGCGGCGGCCGCCGGCGTCTCCCGGCAGACCGTCACCCGGGCGATGAACGGCCTGCCCGAGATCAGCCGGCGGACCCGCGAGCTGGTCCTGCGCACCGCGGCCGAGCTCGGGTACCGGCCCAGCCGGTTCGCCAGCAACCTGGCCGCCCGCCGGAAGACGCGCGCCGTCGGGCTGGTCCTCGGCTCGCTGCGCAACCCCTACTACACCGAGCTCGCGGCCGAGCTGCTCGACGTGGTCGCGCCGCGCGGGTGGCACGTGCTGATGGCCTCGCACGAGCAGGGCGACGCCGTCGAGCTGGTCGCCGCGCTCAGCGGCCAGGCCGACGCGATCGTCGGCTACTTCCCGGGCGACGAGGCCGCGCTGGTGGCCGCCGCGCGCGGCGTGCCGCTGGTCCAGATGGAACGGCCCGCCACCGTGCCCGGCATGCACGCGGTGGTCCTCGACTTCGACACCGCGATCGAGGCGCTGCTGGACGAGCTCAGGGCCCGCGGGGCGCGGCGGTTCGGCCTGGTCGAGCTCGCCGCGCCGGCCGCCGGGGACGGCGCGGGCCGCTATCGGCCGACGTTCCGGCGGCAGGCGTACGAGCGGCACGCCGGGCCGGACTCCGCGGCCGCGGTCGTCGTCGCCGACGAGTCGATCAGGGGCGGCGCCGACGGCCTCGCCCGGCTCCGCGCCGCGCATCCCGACGTCGACACGGTCCTGGTGTTCAACGACCTCATGGCGATGGGCGCGATGCAGCAGGCCCAGCTCGACGGCGTCGCCGTGCCGGGCGACCTGCGCGTCGTCGGCGTCGACGGCCTCTCCCTCGGCGCCGTCATGACTCCTCCGCTGTCGACGTTGTCGATCGACCGGCGCGCGCTCGCGGAGGAGGCCGCCGGCATCGTCGGCACACTGCTCGACGGCGGCGAGCCCCCGCCGCACCCGTCGATCGTCCGGACGGTGACGCCGCGGCCGCTGTGGCGCGAATCGGCCTGACCGGCGTCAGCCCGTGAGCCGGTCGATGGCGGCGAGCTCGTCCGGCGCGAAGTCGAGCCGGCGCAGGGCCGCGTGGTTCTGCTCCAGCTGGGTCACCGAACTGGCGCCGATGATGGCCGAGGCGACGGTCGGGCGGCGCAGCACCCAGGCGAGAGCGAGCTGGGCCAGCGACTGCCCGCGGGCGGCGGCGAGGTCGTTCAGGCCGCGGGCGCGGTCGAGGTAGTCGCCGCCGATCGCGCTCGCGTCGAGGAACCGGCTGGTCGCGGCGCGGGAGTCGGCCGGCACCGACCCGTCGAGATAGCGGTCGGTGAGCAGGCCCTGCGCCAGCGGGCTGTAGACGACAGCGCCGACGCCCAGCTCGTCCAGCTGGTCCGCCAGGCCGTCCTCCAGCCGCCGGTCGAGCATCGAGTACCGCGGCTGGTGGAGCAGGAGCGGCACGCCGAGCTCGCCCAGGATCGCCGCCGCCCGTGACGTCTGCTCCGGCGAGTAGTTGGACACGCCCACGTACAACGCCTTGCCCCGCTGGACGGCGCTGGCCAGCGCGCCCATCGTCTCCTCCAGCGGGGTGTCCGGGTCGAACCGGTGCGAGTAGAACACGTCGACGTGATCCAGGCCCATGCGGGCCAGGCTCTGGTCGAGCGAGGCCAGCAGGTACTTGCGCGAGCCGCCGTCGCCGTACGGCCCCGGCCACATGTCGTACCCGGCCTTGGTCGACACGACGATCTCGTCGCGGTACGGGCGCAGGTCCGCGGCGAAGATCCGGCCGAACGTCCGCTCGGCCGAGCCGTACGGCGGCCCGTAGTTGTTGGCCAGGTCGAAGTGGGTGATGCCCAGGTCGAGCGCGCGGCGGACGATCGCCCGCTGCGTCGCCGGCGCGTGGGCGTCGCCGAAGTTGTGCCAGAGCCCGAGCGACAGCGCGGGCAGCCGCAGGCCGCTGCGTCCGGCGCGCCGATAGGTCATCCGGTCGTAGCGGCCGGGGTCCGGGACATGGATCATGGGCTTCTACTTCCCGTCGAGGCACGGCGAGTCGGTTTCGTTACCGGTCACGTTCTATCATGGGCGGACGCCTGCGGAAGGAGAGGTCCGATGAGCGGCGGCAACGGCGCGTCCGACAAACGCGGCGCGACCATCTACGACGTCGCCCGGATGGCGGGCGTCTCGCACCAGACCGTGTCGCGTTTCCTGGCCGGCAAGGGCGGGCTGCGACCGCGCAACCGCGAGCGGGTCGAGGCCGCGCTCAAGGAGCTGAACTACCGCCGCAGCCAGACCGCGCGGTCGCTGGCCACCAGCCGCACGTACCGGCTGGCCGCCCTCGGCTACGAGCTGTCCGGCACCGGACCGGGGAAGATGATGCAGGGCGCGAGCCAGGTGGCCCGTGCCGCCGGCTACTCGCTGGACATCGTCAGCCTCGACCCGGTCGACGACGGCGACCTGACCGACGCGCTGGACCTGCTGGGCAACCGCGACATCGAGGGCATCCTCGCGACGGCGCCGACGGAGGCGCTGGACCACGCGCTCGAGGGCCTGCGCACGGACGCGCCGGTGGTCGTCGTGCGCGACGCCGATCTGCCCGAACGCCCGGAGGCCGACGGCGTCGACCCGGTCGGCGTGCACGCCCTGATGCGGCACCTGACCGACCTGGGGCACCGGCGCATCGCCCACCTGGGCGGCCCGCCGGCCTGGGTCGCCGCACGTCAGCGCGCCGACGCGTACGCGCACGCCATGCGCGCGGCCGGGCTCGAGCCGCTGGCGGTCGCCGCCGGCGACTGGTCGTCGCGGTCCGGCTACGCCGCGGCGCCGGAGGTGCTCGCGCCCGGCGGCGTCACCGCGGTGGTCGCCGCGAATGACCGCCTCGCCCTGGGGCTCATGCTCTGGCTGCACGAGCAGGGCATCGCGATCCCCGGCGAGGTGAGCGTCGTCGGCTACGACGACGTTCCCGAGGCCGCCTTCTTCCACCCGCCGCTCACCACCGTCCACCTGGACTTCCAGGCCATCGGCGCGGCGGCGATGCGCTCGCTGATCACCATGATCGAGCAGCCCGACGTCGATGCCAGGCCGCGTTTCCCCGTCCCCGAGCTGGTGCCACGCGCCTCCAGCGGCCCCGCCCCTGAGCTCCCATGATCATCAACCTTCTGTGCTGCCATGACGACACGGAAGGTTGATGATCATGGGGCGCTGGGCGAAACGTGAGCGGTAACGAATTTTGCCGGAAACCTTGCGCCGCGCCGCCGCGCTCGCCTAGCATCGCGGCCATCCCCAATCGTTACCGGTAACGATTTGACCGTCTCGACGCCGCCTCCCGGCGGTGCCCAACAGAGAGCTGGTGTCAAAGATGACGCGATCCCGTGGCCTCGCGGCCGTCCGGCTGGTGTCCGGGCTGCTCGCGGCCTCGATGCTGGTGGTGGCCTGCTCGTCCGACGACGGCGGCGCCGAGTCGGCCGGTGAGCCGGTCACGCTGACGTACTGGTCGTGGGCGCCCAACATCGAGAAGATCGTCGAGGTCTGGAACGAGTCGCACCCGGACATCCAGGTGCGGGTCAACACCTCCACCGGTGGCGACGAGATCGTCGCCAAGCTCACCGCGGCCGACCAGGCCGGCGACCTGCCCGACCTGTCGAACACCACGTACCAGGACCTGCCCGCGCTGATCATCTCCGAGATCGCCGCCGACGTCACCGACATCATGGGCGACCGCGAGGACGAGACCGCGGCGCCGGCCTGGACCATGACCACTCTCGACGGCGTCAACTACGCGGTACCGCAGGGCACGTCGCCGATGTTCCTCTTCTACCGGACCGACGTCTTCGCCGAGCACGGCCTGCCGGTCCCCACGACGTGGGAGCAGTACGCCCAGGTCGCCCGTGACCTGCACGCCGCGGACCCCTCGGTGTACCTGTCGACGTTCCCGGCCAACGACGCCCAGCTGTTCGCCGGTCTCGCGCAGCAGGCCGGCGCGTCCTGGTGGTCCGTCGACGGCGAGGGTGGCTGGTCGGTCGACATGAACGACGACGCCAGCCGGCAGGTCGCGGACTTCTGGGAGGGGCTGGTCGCCGAGGACGTCGTCGCGACCATGAAGACCTACACGCCGGAGTGGCAGGCCGCGCTGGCCGACGGCACGCTGGCGAGCATGATCGGCGCCGTGTGGACGCCGCCGATCCTGGCGAACAACGCGCCGGACACCGTCGGCTCCTGGGCGGCCGTCCCGCTCCCGCAGTGGGATCCGGCCGACCCCGCGTCCGGCGTCCTCGGCGGCAGCGCGACCATCGTGACCACCGGGACCGACCACCCGGAGGAGGCCCGCGAGTTCGCGCTCTGGCTGAACACGTCCGACGAGGCCCTGAACGCCTACATCGAGCACGCGAGCATCTGGCCGGCCGCGCTGTCCGGCCGCGAGCTGCCGGAGCTGCAGGGCGCGACCGCGCTCATGCCCGAGCAGGCCGACTTCTACCGGACGGCGGCGCAGATCGACGAGGTCACCGTCCCGGTCACCTGGGGCCCGAACGTACCGGCGGCCTTCGACTCCTTCACCAACCACTTCAGCGCCGCGGTCTCGGCCCGGTCCGGCTTCGCCGACGCGCTCGCGCAGGTGCAGGCCGACACCGTCGCCGACCTCGAGCGGGCCGGCTACGAGGTGTCCGAGTAGCCGTGCCCGCCACGACGTCCCGCCGGTCCTCGGCGTCGCTCGCGCCGAGGACGGCACCCTGGCTCTTCGTCGCGCCGGCCGTGCTGCTGGCCGCCGGGCTGATCGCGCTGCCGCTCGTCTACACCCTGTGGCTGAGCCTGCGCGGCACCCAGGTCAGCGGCTCCGGGCTCGGCGTGCGCCGGGAGGTCTTCGTCGGCCTGGACAACTACGCCCACGTGCTGAGCGATCCGGCCCTGCTGGCCGGCCTGGGCCGGATGCTGGCCTACACGCTGATCACGGTGCCGGTCACGATGGCTCTCGCGCTGGTGTTCGCGCTGCTCCTGGACAACACCACCACGCGGCTCAAGCGGTTCTCCCGCATCGCGATCTTCGTGCCCTACGCCGTGCCCGGCGTCATCGCGGCGCTGATGTGGGGGTTCATGTACCTGCCGGGGGTGAGCCCGTTCACCGACGCGGCCGGCGCGCTCGGGCTGCCCGAGCCGTCGTTCCTCGGGCCGGTCTCGGTCTACTTCTCGGTCGCCAACGTGTCGGTCTGGGGAGCGGTCGGCTTCAACATGATCATCCTCTACACGTCGCTGCGCGGGCTGCCCCAGGAGATCTACGACGCCGCGCGGATCGACGGCTGCTCGGAGGTGCAGCTGGCGCTGCGGGTCAAGGTGCCGCTCATCGTGCCCGGCCTGGTGATGACCGGCCTGTTCACGATCATCGGCGCGCTGCAGGTGTTCAACGAGCCGAACACGCTGCTCACGCTGACCACGTCCATCAGCACCGACTGGGTCCCGATGATGCAGGTGTACCGCGACGCCTTCGTCACCAACGACCTGTTCTCGGCCGCGGCGTCGTCGATGGTGATCACCGGCATCACGCTGGTCGCCTCCCTCGGCCTGCTCCGGGTGCTGCAGCGCCGCGCGTTCGGGGAGGACTGAGATGACCGCGAAGCGGGGCGCCTTCTGGCCGACGGCCGTGCTGCTGCTCGGCGCCGCCTACTGCCTGCTGCCGGTGGTGTGGCTGGTGACGGCCTCGACGAAGAACGCCGGCGAGCTGTTCACGACGTTCTCGCTCTGGCCGAGCTTCTCCGGCGGCCTGACGGAGAACCTGGAACAGCTGGGCTCGATCCGCGGCGGCGCGTTCTGGACCTGGTGCCTGAACAGCCTGATCTTCGCCGGAGGCGGCGCCCTGCTGGCGACGGCGGTGTCGGCGCTGGCCGGCTACGGCCTGGCGAAGTACCGGTTCCGCGGCCGGCAGTTGGTGTTCCACTTCCTGCTGGTCGGCGTGCTGATCCCCGGCGTCATCCTCGCCATCCCGCAGTACCTGTTGCTGTCGGAGATCGGCCTGGCCGGCACCTACTGGTCGGTGCTGCTGCCCAGCGTCATCAGCCCGTTCAGCATCTACCTGTGCCGCATCTACGCCACCGCGGTGGTGCCCGACGAGATGCTCGAGGCCGGCCGCCTGGACGGCGCCGGCGAGTGGCGGATCTTCCGCTCAGTGGCGCTGGCGCCGATGGTGCCTGGCCTGATCACCGTGTTCCTGCTGCAGTTCGTCGGCATCTGGAACAACTTCCTGCTGCCGTTCATCATGCTCTCGCGCACCGAGATGTTCCCGCTGACCGTCGGCTTCTACTCGCTGATGAGCCAGGGCAACGACCAGGTCAACGTCTACAACGTGGTGATCACCGGCTGCCTGGTCTCGGTGCTCCCGCTGCTCGCGCTCTTCCTCTCCCTCCAGCGCTACTGGCGGCTGGACCTGGTCACCGGCGCGCTCAAGGGCTGAGCCGCCGCCTCCCTCCCGACGACGAGGAGTTCCATGCACGACGCAGCTTCGGCGCCGCTTCCCCGCGGCGCCTGGCCGGTGATGCTGACCCCCTTCCACGACGACCGCTCCGTCGACTGGGAGCAGGTCGACGAGATGACGGACTGGCTGGTCGACGGCGGCGCCGCGGGGATCTTCACCGTCGCGCTCTCCGGCGAGATGTACGACCTCACCGAGGACGAGCGGCGCACACTGGCCCGCCGGGTCGTCGACCGGGCCGCGGGCCGGGTCCCGGTGGTGGCGTCCGCCGTCGCCGGTGGGCCGGTCCAGGCGCAGATCGACTCGGTGAAGGCGATGGCCGGCACCGGCGTCGACGCCGTCGTGCTCATCGCCTCGCTGGTCGCCGGGCCGGCCGACACCGAGGAACGGTGGCGCGACACCGTCGCGGCGATCCTCGACGCCAACCCCGATGTCGACTTCGGCCTCTACGAGTGCCCGCTCCCGTACAAGCGGCTGTGCCCGCTGCCCACCGTGGAGTGGCTGGCCCGGACCGGCCGGTTCGTGTTCTTCAAGGACACCAGCCATTCGACCGACGTCATCCGCGAGCGGCTCGAGGTCATGGCCGGCACCCGGCTGGGTCTGTACAACGCCCAGATCTCGTCGCTGACGGCGTCGCTGCGGCTCGGCGCGGCCGGGCTCAGCGGCTACGCGGCCAGCATCTACCCCGAGCTGGTCGCCTGGCTGTGCGACCACGTCGACGACGCGCCCGAGGACGACGTGCTCGCCGTGCAGCGGCTGCTCACCGTCGCCGAGCACTCCATCAACAGCCGCTACCCGGCGTCGGCGAAGTACCTGCTCGCGCACAGCTCGCGGCTGCGGATCCGCCCGGTCAGCCGGTGGCGGCCCAGCGACATCGGCGACCACGAGGGCCGGCCGCTGGTCGACCTGGCCGAGTACATCGACAGCCTGGGGCTGGCCTCCGGCGCCCGGGCCGGCGGCGGACGGTGACGACGCCGGCGACGATGCGGGCCGCCGTCCTCCTGGGGCCGCGGCGGCTCGTCGTGCGGGAGCGCCCGACGCCGCGGCCGGGGCCGTACGACGTGCTGGTGCGGCTCATCGCCGTCGGGCTCTGCGGCTCGGATGTCCACTTCTACGAGCACGGCCGCGTCGGGGACCTGGTGGTCGACGAGCCGCTCGTGCTGGGGCACGAGGCGGCGGGCGAGATCGTCGCCGTCGGCTCCGCCGTCGACGAGTCGCGGATCGGCGAGCGGGTGGCCGTCGAGCCGCAGCGTCCGTGCCGTCGCTGCCGGTACTGCCTGACCGGCGCCTACAACCTGTGCCGGAGCATGGAGTTCTGCTCCGCTCCCCCGGTCGACGGCGCGTTCGCCGAGTACCTCGTCGTGCCGGCCGACTTCGCGTATCCGGTGCCGGGCACGATGTCCGACGCGGCCGCCGCCCTGCTCGAACCGCTCAGCGTCGGGATCGCGGCCGTGCGCAAGGCCCGGGTGCGGCCGGGCTCGGCCGTCCTCGTCGCCGGCGCCGGCCCGATCGGCGTACTCACCGCGGCCGCGGCCCGGGCGCACGGCGCCAGCGTCGTCGTCGCGTCGGATCCGCTGGCGGCGCGTCGCGCCGTCGCCGCAGTGCACGGCGCCACCCGGGTGATCGACCCGCTCGAGCAGCGGCTGGAGGAGGAGTCCGTCGACGCGTTCGTCGACGCCTCCGGCGCACCGGCGGCCATCGACGCGGGTCTGCGCGCGCTGCGGGCCGGCGGCACGGCCGTCCTGGTCGGCATGGGCTCGCCCCGCGTCGACCTCGACCTGTTCCTCGTGCAGAGCCGCGAGCTGCGCCTCGAGGGCCTGTTCCGCTACGTCGACACCTGGCCGACGGCGATCGCGCTCGCGGAGTCCGACCCCGCCGACCTGGACGCCCTGGTGACCGGCAGCGTCGGCCTGGACGGGCTCGACGAGGCGATGCGCCGCAACGGCGACGCCGACGTCGTGAAGTTCATCGTCGACCCTCGGCGCTGACCGGAGCCGCGGGCGGGAACAGTGTCGGCGGCGCTGGGGTTCGCAGGGGCATGGCGATCGCGTTGGGCAGGACCGGGATCTGGGTACGGCACTCGAGCATCGATCCGGAGACCGCGCAGGAACTGGAGGGCCTCGGGTACTCGGCGATCTGGCTGGGCGCCTCACCCGCCGCCGACCTGCGGGTCGTCGACCCGCTGCTGGCCGCCACCGACCGGCTGGTCGTCGGCACCAGCATCGTCAACGTGTGGTCGGCGCCCGCAGCGCCGGTCGCCGAGTCGTTCCACCGGCTGGAGGCGGCGTATCCGGGACGGTTCCTCCTCGGCATCGGCGCCGGGCACCGGGAGAGCAACGCGGACTACCGCAAGCCCTACGAGGCGGTCGCGGACTATCTCGACGACCTGGACCGGGCCGGCGTGCCGGCGGAGCGGCGGGCGCTGGCGGCGCTCGGACCACGCATGCTCGAGCTCGCCCGGCTGCGCTCGGCCGGCGCGCTGCCCTACCTCACCACGCCGGACCACACCCGCGGCGCGCGGGAGCGGCTCGGCGCGCAGGCGCTGCTGGTGGCCGAGCAGAAGGTCGTGCTCGACGAGGATCCGGACCGGGCCCGCGGCATCGGCCGCGCTCGCGTCGCCCCCTACCTGCGGTTGTCGAACTACGCCGCCAGCCTGCGCCGGATCGGCTTCGACCCCGGCGACGTGACACACCCCGGTAGCGACCGGCTCGTCGACGCCCTCGCGGTGCACGGCGACGCGACTGCGGTCGCCGCCGGGCTCCGCGCCCACCTCGACGCCGGCGCGGACCACGTCGCCGTCCAGGTGCTGCCGATGGACGGCGGCATCCTGCCCACAGCGCGGGCGCTCGCCGGGCTGGTGTGACCCGGCCACGCCGGGGTACGCGAATCGGCATGAGAGCCGTGACGTGGCAGGGCAGGCGCACCGTCCAGGTGGACGAGGTCGACGACCCCAGGCTGGAGCAGCCGACCGACGCGATCGTGCGGGTGACGACGACCGCGATCTGCGGTTCCGACCTGCATCTGTACGAGCCGATGGCGGCGTTCATGGAGCCCGGCGACATCATGGGCCACGAGGCGATGGGCGTGGTCGTGGAGGTCGGCGGCGAGGTCACTCGGCTCGCGCCCGGCGACCGTGTCGTCGTCCCGTTCCAGATCTGCTGCGGCTACTGCTTCATGTGCCGGCAGGGCCTGCACACGCAGTGCGAGACCACCCAGGTGCACGAGCACGGCATGGGCGCGGCGCTCTACGGCTACACCAAGCTCTACGGCCAGGTGCCCGGCGGGCAGGCCGAGTACCTGCGGGTGCGGCAGGCGCAGTACGCGCCGATCGCGCTGCCGCCCGACGGCCCGGACGAGCGCTACGTCTACCTGTCCGACGTGCTGCCGACCGCCTGGCAGGCCGTGGAGTACGCTGCGATCCCGTCCGGCGGCAGCGTCCTCGTCCTGGGCCTCGGGCCGATCGGCGACATGGCCTGCCGCATCGCGCTGCACCGCGGCCACCAGGTGATCGCCGTGGACCCGGTGCCCGAGCGGCGCGCCCGCCCGGCCGAGCGGGGCGCCGTCGTGCTCGACCTCGACACCGACGACCTGGCCGGAGCGATCCGCGACCTGACCGGCGGCCGCGGCCCCGACGCGGTGATCGACGCCGTCGGGATGGAGGCGCACGGTTCACCGGTCGCCCACTTCGCCCACAAGCTGGTCGGGCTGCTGCCCGACGCGATCGCCGAGCCGATGATGCAGAAGGCCGGCGTCGACCGTCTCGCCGCGCTCTACACCGCGATCGACGCGGTCCGCCGCGGCGGCACCATCTCGCTGGCCGGCGTCTACGCCGGACCGGCCGACCCGGTGCCGATGCAGACGCTGTTCGACAAGCAGGTCCAGCTGCGGATGGGACAGGCGAACGTCCGGCGCTGGAGCGACGCCATCATGCCGCTGCTCGCCGACGGCGACCCCCTCGGCGTCGAGCGCTTCCACACGCATCGGCTGCCGCTGGACGACGCCCCCGCGGCCTACGAGATGTTCCAGCGCAAGACCGACGGCGCCGTCAAGGTGCTGCTCGACCCCGCGACCGCCGCCACGCGATGAGCCAGCCCGCCTCGGCGGCCGCGTCGAGCAGGTAGGTCCAGCGCAGCCGGCCCGCGGCGACATAGACGACGTCGACGGCGAGGAACGTCGCCGCCGCGCCCATGCCGAGCCGGCGCGCCTGACGCAGAGCTGCGTCGTCACGCGGGGTGGACAGTTGGGTGAGCCCGACGACGACGAGCAGGCCGCCGACCGTCCGCACGAGCCAGCGGTCCCGCTTCGGCCCGAGCACCGCCTCGAAGGACCGCATGCTCACCAGCGGCCACACGCCGGTGACCAGGTTGTACGCACCCTGCGCGCGGACGAGCGCCACGGTGTCGCTCGACGGTGGGCGATGGCCGTTCATCTCAGCCGGCCGGGTGCAGTGGCGTCACCGTCGAGTCCGGCGCCGGACGGTGCTCGCCCACGTGGCGGACCGGCTGGAGCGGGACCTCGGAGGTGCGGCCGGTGATCGCCTCGAGGTGGCTCAGCACGATCCCCTCGCGCAACGCCCACGGGCAGATCTCGGCGCGCGTGACGTTGAGTGCGGCCATGGTGGTGTCGGCGACGACGGCGCCGGCGATCAGCGGACCGGCCCGGGTCGCCGAGACGCCGCGCAGCTGGGCGCGCTCCGCGGCGGTGAGCGCGGCCAGTCGCGGCAGCCAGCGGCGGACGTCGCGGCGGGCCAGCTCGCGCCGTACGAACGGGCCCTTGCGCTGGCGCGGGGCGCCGGCCAGCCGGGCCAGCTGCTTGAACGTCTTCGAGGTGGCGATGACCCGGCGCGGCTGGCCCTCCCAGCGCAGCCGGTCGGCGACCTCGCCGATGGTGTCGCGGACGTGGCGGCGCAACTCGCGCAGCTGATCACGGCTGGGTGGGTCGTCCGGGAGCAGGTGCCGGGTCAGCCTGCGGGTGCCCAGCGGCAGCGAGATCGCCAGATCCGGCTCCGCGTCACGGCCGAGCGCGATCTCCATCGTGCCGCCGCCGATGTCGAGCAGCAGCAGCCGCCCGACCGACCACCCGTACCAGCGGTGCACCGCCAGGTAGGTCAGCCGGGCCTCCTGCTCGCCGGTGAGGAACTGCGGCCGGATGCCCGCCAGCGCCTCGATGCGGTCGATCACCTGGTCGCGGTTCGTGGCGTCGCGGATGACCGAGGTCACGTACGGGTACAGGTAGTCGACGTGCAGTTCGGCGGCCTCGCGGGCCGCCGCCGCGACGGCCGCGGCGACCCGCTCCACGGCTTCGTCACGGATGGCTCCGTTGTCGTCGATCGCGTCGTGCAGCGACGTGGGGAGCTTGACCCCGTGCGCAGGCAGCGGGGGCGCTCCAGAGGTCGCCTCGACCACCTGGAGCTGAGCCGAGTTCGAGCCGATGTCGAGCACACCGAGCCGCATGGAGGATTCCGTACCCAGCCGTTCGGCACACCATGTCGGGCATCGAGGCCGGTGGGCGGGACGGCCGCGGCCGGCCGTCCCGCCCACCGCGCGACTCAGATGGCGGTGAACGTGATCGTGGCCGCGTAGCTGCCCGGCACGAGGGTGGTCGGCGCCTCGATCAACAGGTCCGCGCCCAGCCGGCTGGTGCCGAACCCGGCGCCGGCCGCGGCCACGGCGAGTGGGCTGCTCACCGACAGGCCGGCGCCGGCGCCCAGGCCCGGCGGCACCGCGTCACCCGGCCGGACCTCTCCGTCGCCGGCCTGTCCGGCCACGAGCGGGGTCCAGCCCAGGTGCGCCCCCGTCAGGACGGCGGCGCCGGTGGTGAAGTCGCCGACCTGGCCGGACACCACCCAGCCCGGAGCGCTCGCCCTCGTGTCGGTGACCGTCACCGGACGCAGCTCACCGGCCGACGACCAGCGATCTCCGGCGACGCCCAGCTCGAAGTCGCTCATGCTGACGACGTCGTCGTCCGGGTCGATGCTGACCACCAGCGCGCCCTGTCCCTCCGGCAGCGACGCGACGACCCGCTGGGCGAGGCCGCCCAGGCCGGTGTCGTCGACGGTCAGCGTGGCCGGCAGCGACGTCACGTACACCCGGCCGTCGTCGAAGGTGAGCTGCGCGCTCACCGCGGCGCCGTCGAGGTCCGGCGTCACCGGCAGCTCCAGCCGCGGGCCGCTCACCCCGTCGACCACGACCGGCTCGGCGTCGCCGGGCCGCTGGATCCGCCAGACGTAGCGGGTCAGCACCGACGGCGGGGACACCCGCGCGGTGAGGACGGCCGTGTCGCCGGCGGCGTAGGACGGCGCGACGCCCTCGACGACCACGCCCTGCGGCGGCGGGGCACCGTGGTCGTCGACGTGGATCGTCTGTGTCGTGGTCGTCGCGAGCACCTCGCCGTCGGCGTTCACCAGGTCGGCCTTGATCTGCGTGCCGTCGAGGGCCTGCTCGGCGATCACCGCGTGGGACAGGCCGGCGGTGCCGGGGATCTGACGGAACTCGGGCCAGTCGCTGCGCTTCCACCAGAACCGGGCGACGTCGGACGAGGCCGGCGCCGGATCGGCGGTCAGGTCCATCGAGACCGGGGTGCCGGTGTGGTAGTGCCCGTCGATCGCGGCCATGGTGAGCACCTGGTCGCCCTCGCCGGCGGTCGTGACGTTGAACGGCCTGGTCACGTAGCCGACCAGCTGGCCGGTGGCCTGGGAGGTGACCCGCAGGTACAGCGTGCGGTCCTGCATGGCCTCGGTGATCTCGAACTCGGCGGCGGGCAGCGCGGCGCCGCCGTCGAGCAGCAGCCGGTCGCCGCCGCCCCGCCACAGCTCCCAGATGTAGTCCAGCCCGTCCCCGAGGTCCGGCGACACGGACGCGCTCAGGCTGGCCCGCTCGCCCACCCGGTAGAGCTCCCGCAGCCCGTCGAGCTCGATCGAGCGCATGGTGAGGCCGTACCGCAGCGGCGCCGACTGGCCGAGCACGGTGCCGTCGGCGGCGCGCAGCTGCAGCGCGAACTCCTTGTACTGCATGAAGTTCGAGACGACGGTCCACGGGCCGGCGCCGACGGGACCGTAGGTCGCATGCGTGTCCCGCCAGGCGACCTCGCCCACAGCGGTCCGCTCGACCCAGCGCAGCGTCTCGCCGCCGGTCGGCTCCCGGTGCGACGCGACGAGCGGGACCTCGACACCCCAGTAGTAGTTCGCCTCGATCGGCGCGACGGTGATCGGCTCGCCGCTGCCGGCGTCGGTTCCGCCGACGCTGAGCCGGACCGGCGCCGTCGTCGCGTCGATGGCCGAGCCGGTGCGGATCTCCGCGCGCAGCAGCCAGCCGTCGTAGGCCGTGGTGAGGACCCGCTCCAGGCCGAGCGGGTCGGGCCGGCTGACATCGGCGAGGGTGACCGGCTCCTGCCGCGGGTCCGGCGAGGTCGCGACCCACCGGACGCTCTGGTTCGGGCCGAGAACGTAGCCCGCGACGCTCAGCCGCAGCGTGTCGCCGGCCGCGTAGCTCTCCCGCAGCCCGGTGAGCTCGAAGTCGTCGGTGGCGCCGGGCTGGCGGACGTTCACCGTCACCGGCGTGGCGGCGGACGGGCCGTACTCGTCGGTCCACGCGGGCACGAACCGGGCGGTCACGGTCCGGCGCCCGAGCGGGATGCCGGCGGTCTCGAGCGTGGCGGCGCCGTCGTCGACCTCGGCGTGACCGAGCACGAGGTCGCCGGCCGCGAACTCGACCGCGCCGCTCGCGTCGGCCGGGGTGACCGCCGCGGCGAGTGTGACGGTCTCGTCCGCTGTCGCCTCGGCCGGCTGAGCGGTCAGCGTGGTGGTCGTGGCGACGGCGGGCGGCACCAGGCCCACGTGGAACCGGACGCTGGCCGAGGCCGTCTGCCGCACGCCGCCGATCGCCGCCCGGACCTCGAACGTCAGCAGGTACCGGCCCGGCGCCGTGAAGCCCCAGTTGGCGTGCCGGTGCGCGCCGGCCGGGAACTCCAGGACGTTGCTCGGGCCGGCATCGCCGGAGAACAGCCGCTCCGGACCCGACCCGGACTCGGACCAGACCTCGACGCGGCCGGGTCCGGTCGCCTCCGTGAGCGCGATCTCCACGGCATCGCCGTCGACGGCGCCGGCCGCCAGCCCCTCGGTGTCCAGGCCCGGCCACACGACGCCCTCGCGCCGGGTCTCGGGCGCGATCCAGGCCTCGGTCCCGGCCGCGCCCAGGAACGCGTAGGCGGGATCGTCCGGCACTGTCGTCCGCGCGGCGTCCTCGACGTTGACGATGACGTCGCCCGGGTAGAGGCGGGTGCCGGCCCGCTCGAGGTCGGCCTTGGTGTGGAGGGTCAGCCGCCCGGCCGCGACGCCCACGGACAGCACGTCGACGTGGGTGTCCGTCAGCACCGTCCGGGTGCTGCTCCCGGGCGCCGGACCGGGGGCGGCGGTCGCCGCGCCGGAGGGCAGCAGCGCCGCGGCCGCGGCCAGTGAGGTGACCAGGGTCGCGGCGATCGCCACCGCCAAGGGCCCGCGGACGTGGCGATGCGTGGTCAGACGTGTCATCGGACTCGCTTTCGAGTGGAGTGACCGGACTATTGTGAATAGTAACGGTTCTCATTAAGATCCTGTCCACCGCAGTCCACTGGAAAGGATCACGATGAGGTCCCTGCTCACACGACGTGCCAGGCAGCTGGCCGTCCCCGTGGTCGCGGGTGCGCTCCTGGCGTCCGGCGCCACGGCCACCGCGGCGGCCGGTGAGTTCGAACTGACGCTGGACACCGGGCACATCGACGCGTTCACGCTGCGCTGGGTCGACCAGAACCTCGAGGTCGACCTGCAGGAGGACGTCACCGGCCACCACGTCCTGCACGAGCCCGAGGACGTCCTGTTGCAGGTCAAGCCGGAGTCGGCGCTCGTGCTGCCGGACCCGGTGCCGCCGAGCCTGTCGTTCCTCGGCGCGCCCGGCGACACCGTCTACTACCTGCCGCAGACCCAGGACCCGGCGCTGATCTGGCCGGGCTGGAGCACCGAGCAGATCCCCGCCGGCGTGTTCACGAACCCGCTGCGGATCGAGATCACCGACGTCCAGGGACCCGGCGACGTGTTCCTGTGGCAGACCGGCTCGTTCGGCGAGTCGATCTCGGTCCTCGGCGGCGGGTTCCAGCTGCCCGGCACCATCTCACCGAACGCCAACGTCCACGCCCACGCCAACTGGGCGTTCACGGAGACCGGCCGCTACACGCTCACCGTCCAGGCCAGCGGCACGCTGGCGGCCGGCGGCACCGTCACCAGCGCGCCCGCCACCTACACGTTCCAGGTCGGGGACGCCGATCCGGCGCCGTCCACCACGCTCAGCATCTCCGGGCTGGCCGGCCAGTACGACCCGGGCGACGCGGTGACGCTGACCGCGGTCCAGGACCCGCCGACCGGCCTGGACCACTACCACTGGTTCACCCGGGCGCCGGGCACGCAGGAGTGGGTCGTCGTCCCCGACGCCGGCACGGACGTCTACAGCTTCACCGCGACGGCCGAGCACGACGGCGTCCAGGTGATCGCGCGGCTCTACGGCGAGGGCCATGCCGTCGTGGCCGAGTCGGCGCCGGTGACGATCGCCGTCGAGGACGACGGGCAGGAGCCGGAGCCCGAGCTGTCCCAGCGCATCGTCGCCACCCTGCCGGAGGACGAGGGCGCGCTGGTGGCCAGCGTCGACCCCGAGGACAACGAGGTCGTGATGAGCGACTTCGAGCTCAGCCCTGCCGCCGACCGGTGGACGTCGGCCGGCGACCTGCGGCCGGTCACCGTGACCGACACCCGCGCCGCCGCTCCGGGCTGGGTGGTCTCGGGCCAGGTCAGCGACTTCACCGCCGGCGGCGAGGTGCTCCCCGGCCGTCACCTGGGCTGGACGCCGCTGGTGGCCGAGCAGCCCGGTGACGGCGGCGTGACCGCGGGCGCGGCCGTGGCGCCGGGCCTGACCTCCGGTGACGGGCTGTCCGTCAGCCGGCCGCTGGCGACGGCCGCCGCGGGTGACGGCACCGGGACCAGCCGCCTCGGCGCCGGCCTGCTCATCGAGGCGCCGACGACCCTGGTCCCCGGCGTCTACGAGGCCACGATCACGTTCACCGCGATCTGACCACGTTCCCACCACCGATCCCCGGCGCAGCCGGCCACGCCCATGGCCGGTTGCGCCGGTCCCTGCGCACACCATCGGAGCACCTCGACCGTGAGAACCCTCGGCCGGCTCGCGGCCCTCATCGTGACCATCGGCGGCTGCCTCGCCCTGCCGGCGACCGCGGCCCCGGCCGAAACGCCGGAGGCGCCCACGACCTGGGGCATCGTCCCCTCCGGGCCTGACGGACCGGGCGACCGGGCCGCCTTCGAGTACACCCTCGACCCGGGGACGACGATCAGCGACGTCGTCGCCGTCAGCAATTACACCGAGGCGCCGCTCACCCTCGACCTCTACGCCAGCGACGCGGTGCGCAACACCCAGGGCGGATTCGACCTGCTGCCGGCGGCCGACGAGCCGGTCGACGTCGGCTCGTGGGTGGACCTCGGCGAGCCGGCCGTCACCATCCCGGCCCGGTCCCGCGTCGACGTGCCGTTCCGCATCACCGTCCCCGCCGACGCGACGCCGGGCGACCACGCCGGCGGCATCGTGGCCGGTCTGACGACCCAGGCCACCGGCGGCGCGGGCGGGCAGGTCGCCGTCGACCGCCGGGTGGGCGCCCGCATCTACCTGCGGGTCACCGGCACGCTGGAGCCGTCGCTCACCGTCGACGACGTCCACGTCGCGTTCGACGGCCTCCCGCTCGGTCAGCCCGGCGCCGTCCGCGTCGACTACACCGTCCGCAACGAGGGCAACCTGCGGCTCGCGGGCCGGCCCGCCCTCCGCGTCGCCGGCCCGTTCGGCCTCGGCGAGCGCACCTGGACCGGGGACCCGCTGCCGGAACTGCTGCCGGGCGACTCGATCTCCGGTTCCGCGGTCGTCGACGGCGTCTGGCAGCTCGGCCGCCTCGACGTCGAGGTCGAGATCCGGCCAGAGACCTCCGGCAGCCAGGTTCTCGATCCGGCCCCGCCGCCCGGCACGTTTGCCACCCGGCTCTGGGTGGTGCCGTGGGTCCCTCTCGCCCTCCTCGCCGCCCTCGCCCTCGCCCTGGTGTGGCGACGTCGTCGCCGCCGCCGGCGCGGCGCCACGCCGGCTGGCACGTCCACCCCGCGGCCCGCCAGCGCCGCGGGGTAGGTCTCGGCGGATGCCCGCCAGACCGGCGGATGGCACGCGATTTCGACCGGCATCCGCCGGTTTCGCGGGCATCCGCCGCGTCGGCAGGCGTCAGCCGGTCGCCGGCGCCTCGATCCCCGGGCGGCGCCAATGCTTCGTGACCAGGCCGTGGCAGGGCGCGAACAGCCAGGCCAGCAGGAACACCGTCGCCAGCACGAGCACGATGGTGCCGCCGACGGGCAGGTCGTAGCTCCACGACAGGTACAGGCCGACAACGGCGCCGGAGCCGCCGATCGCGGGCGCGAGCAGCATCATCGCGCCGAGGCGGTCGGTGAGCAGCCGGGCCGCCGCGGCCGGCGTGACCAGGAGCGCAAGGACCAGGATGTTGCCGATGGTCTGGACCGAGATGACGATCGCGACCGTCACGAGCACGTAGAGCGCGATGTCGAGCCAGAACACCCGCAGGCCGACCGCCCGGGCGAGCTCGCGGTCCAGGCTGACGGTGACGAACTGCTGGTGCAGCAGCAGCACCGCGCCCAGCAGCAGCACGCCGGTGATCGCGGCGGTGTAGAGGTCCTCGTCGGGGATGCCGGTGATGGAGCCGAACAGGAACTGCTGCAGCGAGCCCGCGTACCCGGGCGCCTGCGAGATGATCACGATGCCGAGCGCGAACGACGCGACGTAGAAGACCCCGATGACGGAGTCCTCCTTGAGCCGTCGGTTCTGCGCGAACACGGCCACCAGGACCGCGGTGAGGACACCGGCCACGGCTCCCCCGACGACCAGGCTGCCCTGCAGGACGAACGCGACGGCCAGGCCGGGGAAGACGGCGTGGGCGACGGCGTCACCGATGAACGCCATCCCGCGCAGCACGACGTAGCAGCCGACCACGCCGCAGACGACGCTCGACATCACGGCGATGAGCAGCGCCTTCGGCAGGAACGCGAGGTCGGGGTTGGTGAGGTCGGCGAGGAACTCGGCGATCGACACGGCTCACATCACCTTCAGGATCTTCAGCAGCGGACTGGTCTCGCTGACGCCGAACGCGCGCATCCAGGGCTCGGGGTCGAGCAGCTCGCTCGGCGGCGCGTCGGCGACGATGGTCCGGTTCAGCAGCGCGATGCGCGTGCAGGTGTCCAGCGCGCCGACGAGGTCGTGGGTCGTCATCAGCACGGCCCGGCCCTCCCGCGCGAGCTCCAGGAACAGCCCGGTCAGCAGCTCCTGGGTGGGCAGGTCCAGGCCGGTGAACGGCTCGTCCAGCAGCAGCACCCGCGGCTGCAGCGCGAGCGCCCGCGCCACGAGCACCCGCTGCCGCTGCCCGCCGGAGAGCTCGCCCACGGGCCGGCGCGCCAGCTCGCCCATGCCCACGCGCTCGATGGACTCGCCGACGGCCCGCCAGTCGGCCACGCCCGGACGGCGGAACAGGCCGAGGAGGCCGCTGCGGCCGGTCATCACGGCGTTCTCGACCGAGATCGGGAAGTCCCAGGCGAACTCGTGCCGCTGCGGCACGTAGCCGACCGGCGAGCGGCGCGGGCGGATCGGCCGGCCGTCGACGAGCACCTGACCGGCCGCCACCCGCACCAGGCCGAGGATCGAGCGCAGCAGCGTCGTCTTCCCCGCACCGTTGGGCCCGATCAGCCCGGTCAGCTCACCGAGGTCGACCGCGAGGTCGATGTCGCGCAGGACCGTCCGGCCGCCCAGGCCCACGGTCACCCCGCGGACCTCGAGGACGCTCACGGCCCGGCCTGCGCGCGACGGCGTGCGGCGCGGCCGCGCAGGACGACGATCGCCAGGACCACGACGAGGACGGCGGCGGCGCCGACGACGCCGAGCAGGACCGGAGCCGATCCCCCGTCGTCGCCGTCGTCGCTCGCCTCGTCCGCGGCGGCCGGAGTGGCGTCCTGCGCCGGCGCGGCGCCGGCATACTGCGCGGCGAGCGCCTCGTCCGTGCTGGTGGCGTCGCCGACGGCGAACCTGATGACCTGGGTGTCGGACTCGGCCGCGCCGGAGATCAGGTCCGCCGACACCTCGACCTCGACCAGGTAGACGCCGGGCTCGGAGAAGACCCAGTTGGCGTGCGTGTGGGTGTTCACCTCGACCCAGAGGTCCTGCGGGTACGGCTCGCGGCTGTCCCACAGCACCTCGGGCTCGCCCAGCGTGCCGCTCTGCAGGAACATGACGACGTCGCCCGGTCCCTGCACGCCGCGCAGGGTGAGCGTGGCGCCGCGGTCGATGCTGTCCATGACGGTGGGGTCCTGCGTGTTCCAGCCGAGCCAGACCACGCCCGGCTCCTGCGCCTGCGGCACGACGTGGACGTCGGTCCCTGGCGTGGCGGGCAGGAACGCGTAGTCGGGGTTGTCCGGCACCGTCGTCAGGGACGCGTCGCCGACCTGGAACACGGTGTTCGGCGCGGTCCGCCACACCGGCGTGGCCGTGCTGCCGTCGTGCACCAGCAGCGTCCACGTCCCGTCGACGTAGCGCGGGCCGAGGTCGACATGGCCGTCGCTCAGCACCGCCTGGTCGGTGGCGATGGGCTGGTCGGCGTCGATCTCCTGGTCGAGGTTCGGGTCGGCGGCCGCGCCCGCCGTCGCCGTCACCGTCAGCAGGGCCGCGCCCAGCAGGGACGCCGGCCGGAATCGTCGCGTCATCGGTCACTCTCCGCTGGTTCGGACAGGCAGGTGCGCAGCGACTCGGCGTTGAATCGCATCATCTCCACGTAGCTGGTGACCTCGTCGTCGAAGGTGTCGCCGTAGATCTCGCACACGGCGACGCCGAGCTCGTCGGCGACCTCGGTGAGCGTCGACGACCTGGTCACGAGGTTCGGCTCGAGGAAGACCGCCGGGATGTCCAGGTTGCGGATGGTCTCGGCCAGCCTGCGGCGGTCTGCCAGGCTCGGCTCCGTCGCCGGGTTGGGGCTGACGAAGCCGGAGATCCGCACGTCGTAGGCCGCGCCCAGGTAGCCGAACGCGTCGTGTGTCGTCACCAGGTGGCGACGCGACTCCGGGATGGCCGCGATGGTGTCGCGGACGTAGGCATCGAGCCGCTCCAGCTCGCCGATGTAGCGCGTGGCGTTGTCGCGGTACTCGCGGGCGCCGTCCGGGTCGACGCCGATCAGCGTGTCGCGCATCAGCTCGACGTAGGAGATCGCGTTGCCGACCTCCTGCCACAGGTGCGGGTCGATCTCGCCGTGCACGTGCCGGCCCAGCACCGCCTGCGGCAACTGGAAGATCGGGTCGCCGGGCCGGCCGAGGAACCGGAAGCCCTCGTCGGCCGGGATCTCGTGCAGCGCCTTGTTCGGCACCTCGATCACCGTCGTGGCCGGGTCGACGACTTCGGCGTGCGCATGACCGTCGCCACCGTGCGGGTCGACCAGCAGATACAGCTCACCGGTGTCGATGTCGACCGTCACGTCGGCGTGCCCCGCGCCGAGCACGTCGGCGCCGTCCATGCCCGGCACGGAGTGCGGATCGACGCCGACGGCGAAGGTGAACGTCTGCTCTCCCAGGTCCACCGGCCGCTCGTCCGGCGACACGGCAAGTGCTGCCCGCATCGTCAGCCGGTACACGCCGGGCTCGGTGAACGCCCAGCTCATGTGCGTGTGCGCGTCGGGTGGAAGCGTCGCGGTGTCGTCCCGGTAGCCGTCGGAGGCGTCGAAGCCGTCGGTGGAGTCGACGTAGAACTCCGGGTTGCCGAACGACTCCGTCAGGTAGGCGACCAGCTCGCCCGGCCCGTCGACGGCGGTGCCGCTGAGGTAGACGTCCGAGGCCCGGTTCGCGCCGTACTGCTCGCCGGTCCCGCGCACACGCATGCCGAGCCAGACGGTGTCCAGCGCGACGTTCTCGACCAGCGGGATGATCTCCGCCGCGTACTTCACCGCCCCCTCGGCGAGGGAGATGTTCGGCACGCCCGGGTCGAGGTTCGCGCCCAGCGCCTTGATGATCGCCTGCTGCTCCAGCAGCAGGTAGTTGCTGAACGCGACGTCGGCGTAGACCACGTTGCGGATGTCGCGCAGGCTCGGCTCGTACGCGTGCGGATCGGCCTGGTCCGGCACCAGCGAGCCGACGTTCACCCGGTCGCCGCCGACGTTGCGGACGAGGTCGGCCAGCAGCCCGGTGGTCGTGACGACCTGCACCCGGTCGTCGCTCGCGCTCAGCACCTCCGGCGCCGCGCACCCGGCGCTGAGTGCGAGCGCGGCGACGACCAGCCCGCTCAACCTCCTAGACACGTGCGGCACGACGGTCGCGCCAGTAGGCCGCCATCGCGACCGCTCCACCGGCGACCAGCAGCCCGCCGAGGACGGTCAGGGCCGGCGTCGACGACGTGCCGGTGCTGGCCAGGTCGCAGTCGGCCGCTGTGGGCGACGGCGACGCGCTGGGTGTGGGCGTCGGCGTGGGACTCGGCGTCGGCGTGGAGTCGACCTGGGTCACCGTCGGCTGGGTCCGGTACACCGCCGGCGCCGCGGCGCCGGCGCCGGACGCCAACGCGTTGCGCGCTCCGGACAGCTCGCCCACCACGAACGTGTACTCCACCGGGCCGGTCGTGACCGCCTCGCCGCCGGCCGTCCCGGACACCTCGAACGTCAGCGTGTAACTGCCCTCGGCGGAGAACGCCCAGTTGGCGTGCACGTGCTGGCCGACGCTCTGGTGACGGGCCGGCAGCGACTCCTCGGAGCTGAAGATCCGCGCGATGTCGCCGAACCCGGTCGTCTGGAACACCTCGACCGTGCCCGGCCCCTCCGCGCTCACCAGCCTCATGTCGACGGCGTCGCCGGCGAACGTGCCGGCCGCGAGGTCCTCCGTCGACCAGCCGGCCCACACGACCTCGGGGTTCTGCGTCTCCGGGATCAGCCACAACGGCGCGCCGGCAGTGCCGAGGAAGGCGTAGTTGTCGCCGCTCGGCACCGTGCTCGCCGCAGCCGGAACCACGTTGACCAGCACGTCGGCCGGGTCGTAGTACGTGTGGTCGGCCGCCGAGCCCACCTTGGCCCGCAGGCTCATCCGGCCGGACTCGTAGGACGGTGCGAGCAGGTCGACGTGCTCGGTCGTGAGCACCACGGGGTCGCCCGAGGTGCCGCCGCCCGGGTCGGACGGGGCGCTCGAGCCGCCGGTGCCGGTGCTGCTCGGCCGCGGCACGCAGACCTTGGTCGTCGGCTTGGTCGTCGGCGTGGTGGTGGAGGTGGTCGTGGGGTCCGGGGTCGGCGTCGTCGTTCCGCCGTCGGCGCCGGACTCGTCACCGCCGGACTCGTCACCGCCGGACTCATCGCCCCCGGACTCATCGCCCCCGGACTCATCGCCGCCCGACTCGTCCCCGCCGGACTCGTCCCCGCCGGACTCGTCCCCGCCGGACTCGTCACCACCGGACTCATCGCCGCCGGTCTCGTCGCCCGGCTCGCCGGGATCGCATTCGACGTCCCCGACCACGAAGGCGTAGTCGACCGGGCCGGTCGTCACCTCGGTGCCGTCGGCCAGCGTGCCGCTCACCTCGAACGTCACCGTGTACTCGCCGAGCGCGGTGAACGCCCAGTTGGCGTGCGAGTGCATCGGGACGGGCTGGGGCCACGGGTCCAGCGCCGCGGTGGAGCTGAAGATCCGCCGCGGCATGCCGCCCTCGTCATAGCTGAAGACCTCCAGCCCGCCGGGCCCTTCGACGCCGCGCAGTGTGAGGTGGACGATGTCGTCGCGGAACGCGCCGAGCGCCAGCTCCTCGGTGGACCAGCCGGCCCAGACGACCTCCGGGTCCTGGGTCTGCGGGATCAGCCACAGCGGGGCACCCGGTTCGCCCAGGAAGGCGTACTCCTCCAGGTCGGGCACGGCGACCCGGGCCTCGGGGTCCTTGAGGTGCACGAGCACGTCGTCGGGCGCGTAGAAGACATGGTCGTTCGCCTCCCCCACCTTCGCCTCGAGCACCAGCTCACCGCCGGTGAGCCGCGGCGAGATCAGGTCGACGTGCTCGTGGTCGAGGACGACCCGCGGGTCCTCGCACTGCGGCGGTGGGTCGTCGTCCTCGACGGTCAACGTGTACGGGGCGGAGTACGCCACGTGCGCGCCGTCGTCGGTGGAGAGCGCGGCCCGGTACTGCCGCCCGTCGTCGGCGGCGGACGGCGTGACGGTCAGCGTGTCGGTCGTGGCGCCGTCGACGGTCTCGAACGTCAGCGCGCCCGGCGCGCGCGTCGACCACTGGTACGCCGTCAGGCCGGTCGGCGGGTCCTGCGACACGGTCAGCGTCACCGGCTCGCCGGCGGGGACGGCGGCACCGGGTCCAGCGATCGTCAGGGTCGTCGCCGGCGGGTCGACGTCGCCCTCCTCGACGGTGACGGTGACCGGCTCGCTGGTCGACGGCGCGTAGAACTGCGGCTCCTGCGAGCTGTACGTGGCGGTGACCGAGTGCTCGCCCGGCTCGTCGAACGTCACCGGCAGCGTCGCCCGGCCGTCGGTGAGCGAGGCCCAGCCCAGCGCCGTCTCGCCGTCGTGGAACTGGACGTGCCCGCCCGCCGCCGGCGGTGCGCCGGACCCGGGATCGGTCGTCACCCCCGCCTCGAGCACGACCTCCTCGCCGACGACGGCGGTTCCCGGCGCCTGGACGGCGGTGACGGACGGGGCGGCTGTGGGCAGCGCGCCGTTCTCGCCGCCGATCACCCACGTGTAGTCGACCGGGCCCGACGACACCGGCTGCCCGGCAACCGTCGCCGAGACCGTGAACGTCACCGTGTACACGCCCGGCTCGGTGAACGCCCAGTTCGCGTGGACGTGCGCGCCGATGCCCTGCCGCAGCGTGGTGTGGTCCTCGTCGGAGCTGAAGATCCGGATGGGCTCGCCGAACGGGCTGGTCTGGAAGACCTCGACCTCACCCGGCCCGCGCACGTCGGTGAGCGTGATGTCGACCGCGTCGCCGTCGACCACACCCGCGCCCAGCTCCTCGGTGCTCCAGCCGGCCCAGAGGACGTCCGGGTTCTGGGTCTGCTGGATCACCCAGGCCGCGTCGGTGCCGAGGAACTCGGCGTACTGCTCCGGCAGGCCCTCGATCAGCGCCAGGTCGGAGACCTGGAACACCAGGTCGTCGACCGCGACGTGCTCGACCGGCGGGCCGATCTTCGCGTTCACCGTGAGCCGCTCCCCGTCGAACCCGACGTTGACCGCGTCGACGTGCTCGGTCGTGAGCACCCTTCGCTCGTCGGCGGGCGGCGGGGTGCCCGGCTCGGCGCCGGCCAGCGGTACCGCGGCGGGCAGGGCTGCGAGCAGCGCGGCGCTGCCGGCGACGCCCACGATCTTCCGAACCAGGGAACGGTGCATGACGCGATGGCTCCTGTCAGCGACTGGCGAGAGGTGAGAACAATATAGATAACCATTCTCACTTCCGCCAGCGCCGAGTTCTGGACGCCCACCCGGCAGGGCCCTGCGCCCACCGGGCGTGCACCGCACCCGCCACGGGGCCGTACCGGGGTTCGGCCGGCCCCGGATACTGCCCTTCGGCGGGTGACGTGCTCTTCGCCGGGGCGAGGACGGGCGCCGGCAGACGCCCGTCAAACCGGCAGATGCCGGCCCGGAACGGGTGGCATCCGCCGGATCCGCGGGCATCGCCCCGGCCGCGCCTTGCGCAGGCGACGCCCTGGATCGGGAAACGCGCCAGCTGCAACCACGGGTCAGGGGTAGCTGCCCGCCGCCAAGGCCGTGCTTGGCCTCGGCGGCCTTCGGCGGTTGGCTCGAATCTGATCGAGCCGCTGCTACTTAACCCTGCGCGTCGCACCTCCGCCAGCGATCGCCCATAACGGCGATCCGGGATGTCGTCGATACATCGTGCTATCCGTCAAGTTGGACATAGGCCTCCACTGCCCAGGAACCCTCAGCGCAATAGGCCACTGACGTCAGTCCACCTGTCATCCATGGGCCGGAGACCGGGTATGTTGCTCCCGAGTTCTCCTCACATATTCCCCTTACCCTATACCTGAGGGAACCGCCGTAGAGGCAAACCGCCCCGACGCCCCGCTCACTTCCTATCCATGCATCACAAAGGGTCCGCAGGGTTGACTGAGGAGAGGCGACTGCGGAGCTTGGAGTGGCGAGTCCCAATATTCCCGCCAGTGTTGCCAATACGGTCAGGACGACAGTCGTTCTTGTGAGCCTCATTCGACTCCCCTTCCATAATTTGGAAAGATTGATCTATCCCGGTGAGATTCGGGCGACGGAGATCGTCTTCTGACGCAGGCCAAGCACAGATGTGACCTGCGTCGAACCATGTCATGGGCGTTGCGCCGTGACGACCCGCGAGGTGCACCGGTTCCTCCGGCCGGCCTGCCGATCGCGACCGCGCTGCCACTGAAGCCGAGTGATCGATGGAACCGGTGCCGCGGTGATGGGTGGTCAGGGGGCGGAGTAGACCATGAGCACCTGGGGGACCGGGCGGAAGATGGTGCTGTCGATCTGGTGGTACTCGGAGATCGACGACGTGCTGCCGCCGCCGTCGAGCTGCACCTCGGACTGCGAGCCGAAGTACTTCAGCATCTGCCGGGCGTCGGCGAGCTTGTAGGACCGCACCGTCGTGAGGATGTAGACCCGGGACGCGTTCACGTTCACCGAAGCGTTGACGCCAACCATCGTCCGCCGCGCGACGTCATCGGGATTGCCGGTGAGGTTGACGGCGGGGTGAAAGCCAACGGTCCCGTCATAGCCGGCAGTGCAGCCGTGCCCCGAAGTGTTGCACCCCCAGTGCTGGTTCACGTTGAGAATCGCGTACTCCGGCCCGAAGTTGCGCATCTTCACCGCCTGGCCGAGGCCGGGGGGCCCCAGAGTCAGGCTCGCCTTCGCGTTCGTGAAGTCGGGCCCGCCATAGAAGGCGTATCCGTAGGAGGTGACCGATCCCGTCGTGAGCTGGGGGAAGGTGAGCGCCGTCGTCGGGTTCCTATCGTCTTTGAAGAAGCCCGCGTTGGTCGTGCTGAAGAGGGTGCCGGGGCCGCCGGACCCGCCGCCCCAGAGATCGTGCCACTCCTCCGCCGTGTGCTTCTCGAACTGCGTGTCGGGTGCAAACACGCCTGGGCACCCTCCTGGCGGACAGACGTAGTCCGATCTGAGCCGCACCTGGGCGCCGTCGGCGAGGTCGACGATTTGCATGACGGCGGCCAGCTGGGCGATGCCACCGGCATTGTCCATGCCCCAGCAGACCGTCACCCCATTGCCGGAGTACTGCTGGATCCAGTACTCGATCCCCGCGACGGGCGGCTGGGTGGGAGCGGGACACGACTGCAGGGCGGACGCGGGTTGCGCCGCGCCGAAACTGACGGCCGTGATGAGGCCGGCGGCGAGCGCGAAGGCCATCCCGATCCGGGTGATCCGGCCGGCTAATCGCCGGCCGATCGTGCTTCTCGCTGACATTGTTACCTCCCACTTGAGTGAAAGAACAAGCCGAGGCCAGGTGCCGGCGGCTTTCTATCCGGAGTTGAGAGTCGGCCCCGATGACCGCCGGCACCTGGTGACCCTGCGGCGGGGCCCTCAGGGACCGGAGGAGACGAAGAGCGCGTTAGGAACCGGGCGGAAGATGTAGGAGTCGATCTGGTGGTAGTTCGAGATCGACTGCGTGCTCCCACCACCGTCAAGCTGCATCTCCATCTGCGACCCGAAGTAGTCCATGATCGCCCGCGCCTCGGAGAGCTCGTAGGACTGCACGGTGGCGAGGATGTAAACCCTCGACGCCTGCACGCCCGACCCGGCGTTGGTGCCGAGCATCGTCCGCCGCTTGGGGCCAGGACCCGTGACGTTGGCATCCGGAGCGAAGCCCACGAGCCCGAAGATAGTGGAGCAATTGGTGCCCGACGTGTTGCCGCATCCGAAATGTGAATCGATGTTCGCCGTCGTGTAAGCCGCCGGGACGTTAGTCAACCTCACACTCTGGAACGCTTGATCCAGACCCCCAATCCTCAAGCTTACCTTCGGGAACGTCGCGTCGGGCCCGCCGTTGAGGGCGGTGCCATAGGAATGAATCTTGCCACTAGTGACTTCAGGAAGGCTGAGTTTTGTCGTCGGATTTGTCGCGTCTGTGAAGAAGCTGGCGTTGGTCGCGCTGAAGTAGCCCCACGTGTTCCACCATTCCTCCGCTGTGTGCTTGCGGAAGGTCTGATCGGCGCTCCCAATTCCGCACGGGCATTCCGGATCGGCACGTAGCAACACTCTGGCGCCGTCGGCGAGGTCGACGATCTGCATGACGGCCGCCAGCTCGGGCAGGCCACTGGCCGTGTCCATGCCCCAGCAGACCGTCACCCCCCGGTCGTAGTACTGCTCGATCCAGTACTCGATCCCAGCCACGGGCGGCTGCTGGCCGGGAATGGGACACTGCTGCAGGGCGGACGCGGGTTGCGCCGCGCCGAGGTTGACACCCGCGAAGAGTCCGGCGGCGAGCGCCAACGCCATCCCGAACCGGGCGAGCCGGCCGGCTATTCGCCGTCCGATGGTGGTTCTCGCAGACATGGATTACCTCCTGCTTGAGTAGGTGAACAAGCCGAGGTCAGGGCAGGTGGGCGGCTTTCTATCCGGAGTTGGGAAGTCGGCACCCCGATGACCGTCGGCACCTGGTTGCCCTGCGGCTGGGCCCTCGCCGTAGGTGCCGGCACTGACGTTATTGACTTACCGACCAAGCTGTCAATACGGAAGAAAACTACGTCCGAAAGTCACCGGCCGGCCGCCGAGCGAGCGGCACCGGGCTCAGAATGTGACCTGCGTCACACCATGTCATGGGGCGTCGCGCTGTCTCGTCTTGATGGTGGTGAACACAACTGGGAAGGCGACCCCATGACCACCGCCATCGTGACGTCCGAGCTGGTCAAGGCCTTCGGGCGGGTCCGCGCTCTGAACGGTCTCCAGCTCAGCGTGAAGACCGGCGAGGTGCACGGGTTCCTCGGGCCGAACGGCGCCGGCAAGTCCACCACCATCAGGGTGCTGCTCGGCCTGCTGCGAGCCGACTCCGGCCGGGCGGAGGTGCTCGGCGCCGATCCGTGGCGCGAGGCGGTCGCCCTGCACCGGCGGATCGCGTACGTGCCGGGCGACGTCGAGTTGTGGCCGAACCTCACCGGCGGCGAGGCGATCGACCTGCTCGGCCGGCTGCGGGGCGGGCTGGACAAGGCCCGCCGCGACGAGCTGATCGAGCGGTTCGACCTCGACCCGACGAAGAAGGGTCGCACCTACTCGAAGGGGAACCGGCAGAAGGTCGCGATCGTGGCGGCGCTCGCCTCCGACGCCGAGCTGCTGCTGCTCGACGAGCCGACCGCGGGGCTGGACCCGTTGATGGAAGTGGTCTTCCAGGACGTGATCGACCAGCTCAAGGCTCAGGGCCGGACGGTACTGCTGTCCAGCCACATCCTGGCCCAGGTGGAGAAGCTCGCCGACCGGATCAGCATCATCCGGCAGGGCGAGATCGTGCAGACCGGGACGCTGGCCGAGATGCGTCAGCTCACCCGCACCACCATCGAGGCGCTGACCAGGCAGCCGGTCACGGGCATGGAGCGGCTTCCTGGGATCCACGACCTGGAGGCCGGCGACGGCCCGGTGCGGTTCGCGGTCGACGGCGAGCACCTCGAGGAGGCGGTCCGGGCACTGTCGCAGTTCGGGGTCCGCGCGTTGACCAGCCATCCGCCGACGTTGGAGGAGCTGATGCTGCGCCACTACGGCGACGAGCTCGCAGCCGCCGGCGAGCCGGCCGGGGACGTGCGATGACCACCACCTTGACTGCCGAGGCGCCGGCGTCCGGTGCCGGCGCCTCGGCCACCCGACCGGGCGACGCGCTGGCCGGCACCGGCGCGCTGGTCCGGTTCATCCTGCGCCGCGACCGGATCAAGCTGCCGGCCTGGCTGCTGGGCATGGCCCTGCTGCTGTCCATGTTCCTCAACGGCGTCGCCGAGCTCACCAAGACCGAGGAGCAGCGGCAGGACCTGCTCCGGATCATGGAGGGCGCGACCGGCGCCATCTTCGGCCCCGGCTACGGCCGCGACGACATCACCACGGAACGGTACGTCGTCGGCGTCTACGGGCTGTTCTTCTTCGTGCTCGCCGCCCTGATGAGCCTGCTGCTCGTCGCCCGGCACACCCGCGCGGAGGAGCAGAACGGCCGGGCCGAGCTCGTCCGCTCCGCCGTCGTGGGGCGGAACGCGCACCTCACCGCGGCGCTGGTCGTCGCGGCGGGCGCGAACGTCGCCCTGGCGCTGCTGCTCGGCGGCGTCATGGCCGCCAACGGCTACGGCGGCGCCGACGGGCTGCTGTTCGGCGCGAGCGTCGGCGCGGTGGGGCTGGTCTTCGCCGGCGTGACAGCGCTCACCGTCCAGGTCACCGAGTACTCGCGGGCGGCCACCGCGATGGCGGGCACGGTACTCGGCGCGGCCTGGGCGGTCCGGGCGGCCGGCGACATGATCGAGGACTACGGCAGCCCGCTGTCGTGGTTCTCGCCGCTGGCGTGGTCGAACCAGACCCGTCCGTACGTCGACGGACGGTGGTGGCCGCTGCTGCTGTCGCTCGGGCTCGCCGCGGTGACCGCGACGGCCGGCTACGCACTGTCGGGCCGCCGCGACGTCGGGGCCGGACTGGTCGCCGCCCGCGCCGGCCGGACGGACGCCGCGCCCTGGCTGCGCTCGCCGCTCACGGCCGCGTTCCGGCTGCAGCGGACCGGCCTGATCGGGTGGACGGTGGCGCTGACGGCGTCCGGCTTCCTCTTCGGCGGGCTCGGCGAGCAGGTGGCCGACCCGGCGAACATGAGCGAGGACCGCATCGACATGTTCGGCGGCTCCGTCGACACGCTGCTCGACGGCTACCTCGGCGTGATCACGATGTTCACCGCCGTCCTGGCCGGCATCATGGTCGTCCTCGGCGTCCAGTCGGCGCGCACCGAGGAGACCAAGGGCCGGGCCGAGCCGGTGCTGGCCACCGCGACCAGCCGCTGGGCCTGGTTCGGCGGCTACCTGACGGTGCTCGCGCTCGGTCTGGTCGCGATGCTGCTGATCGTCGGCCTCGCGACCGGGATCGCCGCGGCCGTCGCGGAGAGCGACGGCTCCTACGTCTGGGACCTCACCGCGGCGCACCTGGCCCACGCACCGGGCATCCTGGTCATGCTCGGGCTCGCGGCGCTGTTGTTCGGCGTGCTGCCCAGGGCGATCGGCGTGACCTGGGCCGTGCTCGGCTACAGCCTGTTCGTCGGGTTCTTCGGCGAGATCATGGATCTGCCGGGGTGGGCCCGCAACCTGTCGCCCGTCGAACACGCCGGCCAGCCGCCCCTGGACGACGTCTCCTGGCCGGCGACGGTGACCCTCCTGCTGATCGCCGCCGCGCTCGCGGCGGCGGGGCTGGTCGCCTTCCGCCGCCGCGACCTGGAGACCACCTGAGGTGTCGACGTCGGAGCTCTACGCCGAGCTGCGGCCGCGGGCCTTCGCGATCGCCTACCGGATGCTGGGCAGCGTCAGTGAGGCCGAGGACGTGGTGCAGGAGGCGTTCCTGCGCCTGCACCAGGCCGACCAGCGGGGCGAGCCGGTCGTCTCGCCGCGCGCGTACGTCGCGACGCTGGTGACCCGGATCGCCATCGACCAGCTCCGCTCCGCGCGGGCCCGGCGGGAGCGATACGTCGGCGAATGGCTGCCCGAGCCGCTGGTCGCCGACCCGTCACCGGCCGACCGGGCCGAGACCGCCGACTCGCTGTCGCTGGCGTTCCTCGTCCTGCTGGAGAGCCTGACGCCGCAGCAGCGGGCCGCGTTCCTGCTGCGCGAGGTGTTCGAGTATCCGTACCCGCTGGTCGCCGAGATCGTCGGCACCGACGTCGACAGCGCACGGCACCTCGTCGCACGGGCCCGCCGGCAGGTGCAGGAGCGCCGGCCGCGCTACTACGCCAGCCGGCGGCAGCGGCAGGAGCTGGCCCAGCGTTTCCTTGCCGCCGCCCAGGAGGGCGACGCGCGGGCGTTGGAGGAACTGCTGGCCCAGGACGTGGCCCTGCATGGCGACGGCGGCGGCAAGGTGCAGGCGCTGACCCGGCCGGTCAACGGCCGGGAGCGCGTCGCGAAGATCGTGCTGGCCGGGATGGCGAAGGTCACCCACCGCGGCGCGCACCTCCACCTCACCGAGGTCAACGGCCAGCCCGGCATCATGGTGACCGACGCCCAGCAGCAGCTGCTCGGAGTGATGGGCCTGGGCATCGCCGAGGGCCAGGTCCAGACGATCCACTCCATCGCCAACCCCGACAAGCTGCGCCACCTCGACCGGGCCACGAGCTAGCACCGGCATGGCAGTCGAGATCGTCTTCGAGACCCACTCGCTCACCGAGGACAACGAGAACGGCGTCGCGACCGGCTGGCGGCCGGGCCGGCTCTCCGCGCGGGGACGCCGCCTCGCCGCCGAGCTCGGCGCTCGCCGCCGGAACGCCGGCCTGTCGGCCGTGTTCACCTCGGACCTGCACCGGGCGGTGGAGACCGCCCGGATCGCGTTCGCCGGCACGCCGGTCGCCATCCACCACGACCCGCGGCTGCGCGAGTGCGACTACGGCGAGCTCAACGGCCGTCCCGTCGCGGTCCTGGCGAGCCGGCGAGCGCACCACATCGACCGGCCCTTCCCCGGCGGCCAGAGCTATCGCCAGGTCGTCGACGCCACCAGGAGCTTCCTGCACGACCTGGCCGCCGAGCGGGACGGCGAGTGGGTGCTCGTGATCGGCCACTCGGCCACCAAGTGGGCGCTGGACTGCCTGCTGTCCGGCGCCTCGCTCGAGGACCTGGTCGACGCGCCGTTCGACTGGCGGGAGGGCTGGCACTACACGTCTGCCCTCACCTCCGGGGGCTGACCAGCCGCGACCTGTGCGTACCGGCCGGGGGTGCACCCGAACCGCTCGGCGAAGGCGGCGATGAACGCGCTGGTGGCCGCGTAGCCGACCGCGTCGGCCACGGCGGCGACCGGCTGTCCGTCGACGAGCATCCCGGCGGCGGCGTTGAGCCGCACCGCGACCCGCCAGCGCCGGAACGTGGACCCGGTCTGCGCGACGAACGCGCGCGAGAGGGTCTTCTCGCTGACGCCGAGCTCGGCGGCGAAGGCGGCGAGGTCGCGGGGATCGGCCGGGTCGGCGAGGATCGCCTTCGCGACCGCCCGGGCGCGGTCGTGCGTGGGCAGCGCGATGACGTCGTCGCGGGTCTCGGCGCTCTCGAGCACGTCGACGAGCAGGCGGTGGCACAGGTCGCGACGGGACAGGCTGCGCGGCTCCTCGGCCAGGTGCCACAGCAGGGCGGGCGCGAGCCGGTCCACCACCAGGGCGCACGGGCGCGACCACCGCGCGCCGGCGGGCCGGAGCCGGGTGTCGGTGTAGACGTTGATGAGCTCACGCGGCGCCAGGATCGCCATCTCGTGCAGCATGCCGGCGGGGATCCAGGCGAAGTGCTCGCGCCGCAGGTGCCACGTCGATCCGCCGATCGACAACGACATCGCGCCGGAGCCCATCCAGGCGAGCTGGTCCTTCGAGTGGTAGTGCAAGGCGTAGCCCGTCCCCGCGTCGAGCACCAGCGCCTCGACCTCGAGATTGTCCGATGTCCGCTCGACGACAGCCGCCGCCCGCTGTTCGGCCGCTACCGCGCGATTGTGTCGTCCACCGGCCATGAGGTCGTCCTCTCAGCGCTATCGCCGTCCGGTCCGCAGCATCGCATATCCCAACAAATAAGGCTAGCCTCACCTTTGCCCACGCCCTCTGACGAGGGCCATCGCCCTCCGGAGAGGTTCAGCATGCGAAAGTCCCCCGTCCTTCGCAGGCGCCGCGCGGCCATCGCCGCCGCGGTGCTCGCCGCGGCCGTGCTCGGCGCCTGCGGCTCGTCGTCGGAGCCCACGTCGGCGCCGGCGGAGAACACCGCGCGGTCGGAGGCGACGGACTCGTTCCCCGTGACGGTGACGCACAAGTTCGGCGAGACGACGGTGCCGGCCGAGCCGCAGCGGGTGGTCGTCGTCGGCCTGACCGAGCAGGACATCGTGCTGGAGCTGGGCGTGACGCCGATCGCGACCACCGAGTGGTACGGCGAGCAGCCCTACGCGACCTGGCCCTGGGCGAGCGAGCTGCTCGGCGACGCGGAGCCCACGGTGCTGAGCACGGCCGACGGGTTCGAGTACGAGAAGATCGCCTCGCTGGAGCCGGACCTCATCATCGGGACGAACGCCGGGCTGCTCCAGGAGGAGTACGACCGGCTGTCCGAGATCGCGCCGACGATCGCCAGCGTCGACGGGTCGACGCAGTGGTTCTCCAGCTGGCAGGACCAGACCCGGCAGGTCGCCGCCGCGCTCGGGCGCTCCGACGCGGGCGAGGAGCTGATCGCCGGCGTCGAGGAGGCCTATGCCGAGGCACGGGCGGCGCACCCGGAGTTCGAGGGTCTCACCGCCACGTTCTCCCAGGGCGGGTCGTCGGAGGGGAATCTGTACGTCTACCCGGACGGGTTGAACACCGACTTCCTCACCGAGCTCGGCTTCACGATGACGCCCGGGCTGGAGGCGCTCGTCCCCGACGGGGGTGAGGACGAGGGCTCCCAAGCCCTGGTGTCGGCGGAGAACGTCGGCATGCTGAACACCGACGTCATCGTGTTCGCGACGGAGTCGGCCGACGCGATCGGGCCGCTGCTGGAGTTCGGCACGCTGGCCGACCTCGACGCGGTGAAGGGCAACCGCGCCGTCTACACCGACGCGACCCTGGCCGGCGCGATCTACTTCATGACGCCGCTGAGCCAGAAGTACGTGATCGACGAGCTCGTGCCGCGGCTGGAGGACGCGGTGGCCGGCGAGGCGCCGCAGAGCGTCGAGGGCTGACCATGACGGCAGTGGCCGACGCCTCGCCCGCGCCTGCCGCGGGGCGCCGCCCCGGCCGTCAGCGCCCGGGCGGGCCGGCGGCACGTCGCCGGGCGATCGGGATCGCGCTCGCCGCCGGCGCGCTGCTGTGCGTCTGCCTCGCCAGCATCGTGCTGGGGTCCAAGCCGATCCCGCTCGCCGAGGTCGTCGACGCGTTCACCGATCCCGGCGCCGGCGGCGAGAACGTGCGGATCGTGCTGGACCTGCGGCTTCCGCGCACCGTCACCGGGATCGTCGTGGGCGTCGCGCTCGGCCTCGCCGGCGCCGTCATCCAGGCGTTGACGCGCAATCCCCTCGGCGACCCGGGACTGCTGGGCGTCGACGCCGGCGCGGCGGTGTTCGTCACCGTCGGCGTCGTCGTGTTCGGCACGGTGACGCCGCTGCAGGACCTCGCGTTCGCGGTGGCCGGCGCGCTGGTGGTGACGGCGGCGGTCGCCGGCATCGGGTCCGTGCGCGGCGTCGCCGACCCGATCCGGCTGACCCTCGCCGGCATCGCCGTCGCCGCCGTCCTCACCGGCATCACGACCGCGCTCATGCTGCTCAACCCGGACTCGTTCCACCGGCTGCAGGGCTGGAAGGCGGGCACGTTCGTCGAACGCGGCTGGGACGTCGTGCTGCCCGTCGTCCCGTTCCTCGCCGCGAGCGCCCTGCTGGCACTCGCGCTCGCCCGCGCGCTCAACTCCGTCGGCCTCGGGGAGGACGCCGCGACCGCGCTCGGCGTGAACGTCGCGCGCACCCGGCTGCTGAGCGTCGTGGCCATCACCGTGCTCGCAGGCGGCGCGACCGCGATCGCCGGCCCGATCGCGTTCGTCGGGCTGATGGTGCCGCACGTGGCCCGCTGGCTGATCGGGCCCGACCAGCGGCGGATCCTGCTGCTCTCGATGCTGCTGGCCCCGACCCTGGTGCTGGCGTCCGACGTCGTGGGCCGGCTCGTGCTTGCGCCCGGCGAGCTGCCGGTCGGGATCGTGACGGCGTTCGTCGGCGCCCCCGTGCTGATCGCGCTCGCACGCCGGGCCAGGGCGAGCGCGCTGTGAGCGTCGACTTCGGCGCCGCGCACGTCGTCGTGCGCCGCGGCGGCCTGTCCGCGCGCCTGCACCTGCGCACGCTCGTGGCCTGCCTCGCGCTGACGGCCGCACTCGCCGCCGCCGCGATCGTCGCGCTCAGCCTCGGCGACCTGCCGCTCTCCCCCGCCGAGGTGGTCACCGCGCTGTTCGGCGCCGACGACGGGTTCGCCGGCACCGTCGTGCGCGAGTGGCGGCTGCCGAGGACGACGGCGGCGGTGCTGTTCGGGCTCGCGCTCGGCGTGTCCGGCGCGGTGCTGCAGACGCTGACGGCCAACCCGCTCGCGAGCCCGGACGTGGTCGGCATCTCCAGTGGCTCGTACGCCGGCGGCCTGGTCGTGATCGTCCTGCTGGGCGGCGGGTTCACGGCGACGGCGATGGGGTCCCTGATCGGCGGCCTGGCGACGGCGATCGCCGTGTACCTGCTGGCCTACCGCCGGGGCGTCCAAGGCTTCCGGCTGATCATCGTCGGCATCGGCCTGGGCGCCATGCTCTCGGCGCTGTCCACCTACCTGCTGCTGCGAGCCCGGGTCGAGGTGGCCATGACCGCCACCGCGTGGGGCGCCGGCTCGTTGACGCCGGTCGGGTGGCCGCAACTGCTCCCGGCGGCGGCCGTCATCGCCGCGGCGCTGATCCTCCTCGTCGTGCTGTCGCGGCCACTGCATCAGCTGGAGCTCGGCGACGACGCCTCCCACGCGCTCGGCGTCGCGGTCGAGCGATCGCGGCTGGCGCTGCTCGTCTGTGCCGTCGCGCTGACCGCCGTCGTGACCGCCGCGGCCGGGCCCATCGCGTTCGTCTCGCTCGCGGCGCCCCAGATCGCGCGGCGGCTGACCGGCGGCGCCGGCATCTCGCTCGCCGCCGCCGGCCTCGTCGGCGCCCTGCTGCTGACCGTGTCGGACACCGTCGCGCAGCACGCCCTCCCCGTCCCCTTCCCCGTCGGCGTCGTGACGGTCGTCATCGGCGGCTGCTACCTCGTCTGGCTCCTCGTCCGCGAAGCACGGAGAACCGCATGACCCCCTCCCCCGCACGCCTGCGCGCCGACGCGATCAGCGCCGGCTACGACAACGCGACGATCCTGGACGGCCTCTCGATCGACGTCCTCGACGGGTCCTTCACCGTGATCGTCGGCCCGAACGCGTGCGGCAAGTCGACCCTGCTGCGGGCGCTCACCCGGCTGCTGCCGGCGACGGACGGCCACGTGCTGCTCGACGGCCGCGCGATCGCGTCGTACCGGCCGAAGGAGATCGCCCGCGAGCTCGGCCTGCTGCCGCAGAGCTCGATCGCGCCCGACGCCATCACCGTCGCCGACCTCGTGGCCCGGGGCCGCTACCCGCACCAGGGCGTCCTGCGCCGCTGGAGCCCCGAGGACGAGGCCGCCGTCGCCGCCGCCATGGCCGCGACCGAGATCACCGACCTGTCCGGCCGCCGCGTCGACGCGCTCTCCGGCGGCCAGCGCCAGCGCGTCTGGGTGGCGATGGCGCTGGCCCAGCAGGCGTCGATCCTGCTGCTCGACGAGCCGACGACCTTCCTCGACATCGCGCACCAGATCGACCTCATGGAGCTGTTCACCGACCTGCACCGGACCGGCACCACCATCGTCGCCGTCCTGCACGACCTCAACCAGGCCAGCCGCTACGCCACCCACCTCGTCGCCATGAAGGACGGGCACATCGTCGCGCAGGGCGAGCCCGCCGCCGTCGTCACCGCCGACCTCGTCGAGGAGGTCTTCGGCCTGCCCTGCGTCGTGTACCCCGACCCCGTGACCGGCACCCCTGCCGTCGCGCCGATCGGACGCGCGAGGGTGCCCAGCCCCACCGCCGGCGCCACCCGGTGATCAGGACCGGCGCCGAGCCAGATCGCCTATCACCGACGCTGTTCACCACACTGGCGCCCGTCTCGCCGTCGCCCGCCCTTCGCACTCGCCGGTGAGCACGTCGCGCAAGAGCGCGACGCCCGGCAACGATGTGGGATCACTGCAAGAACACTGCGGCATCGCTGTCGTGGGGGCCACAGCGATCTCACACCGTCGCTGCAGTGGCCTCACACCGTTGCCGCCACGGGCGTCGCGCTGCCCGGCCCGGCCACCCCACGGAAGCAGCAGAAGAGGCCCCATAGTCATGCTGCTGATCATTGCCACACATTTCGCCTCGCCCGGCCGCTAAGGCGCCGGGTGAACCGGGCGGGCCGGCGCCTCCTCGACGAGCTGCGTGATGCCGCGCTCGGCGAGGTAACCCTCGTCATGGCGTCGCTCCGCGCGCACGATCGCCGGCCGCACGCCGTCGTCGACCAGCTGGAAGAAGCGATCGGCGAAGTCCAGGCCGGGCCGGCGGCCGCGACCGAGGACCAGCGCGACCGGGCGGGCCGGCGCGGCCACGGGCGCCGCCCGATGGTCCGCGATCAGCTCGCGCAGCCGCGCGCCCGCCGGCTTGACGCTGTTGGCGGTGGTCAGCAGCCCGAGACCGTACTCGAGCTCGGCGAAGCCGCGGAACCGGCGGTCGATGTCGTGCGAGGCCCACCAGGTGACGCCCCAGAGGTTCGCGCACGACAGCGCCGCCTCGGTGAACGCGGCGGCGTGGGCCGGCAGCGCCGGCTCCGGCAACCAGTCCGCCGAGGCCCCGTACTCCTGCAGCCACACCGGGCGGCGCGGATCGGCGTGGTAGGCCTTGGCCAGCTCGATCATGTACTCGGCGAGGTGCGTGGTGCCGGTGCCCGCCGCGCCGTACCGCTCCAGCGCGCCGGTGAAGTACGTCCACGCGTGGATCGCGGTGGCGGCGCCGGTGGTCGCCAGCACCTCGCGGCTGAACGGTGAGTCCGCCAGCCACGGCTGGTGGTCGAACCCGGCGACGTGCAGCTTCCCCGGCGCCCGCTCCTCGCACAGCGCGAGCAGCTGCGTCACCCAGGCGTCGCCCTGGGCGGTCGTGGTGCCCGCGTTGCCGGCGACGTCGACCAGCACGTTCGGCTCGTTGGCGATGTCGGCGCCGAGGAACCGCGGATGCCCGCCGACGGCGTCCAGCACGGCCGCGAGCAGCTGCCGCTGGGCGGCGATCGCCAGCGGGTCGGTGAAGACGTTGGCCCGCGCCGGCAGCCAGTGCGGCCGGAAGTCGGTGCCGGAGAGCCAGCCGTCCAGGACGGTGACGCAGACGTCCAGGCCCGCGTCGCCGGCCAGCGCCACCAGCTCGGACAGCCGGCCCAGCATGGCGGCGCTCGGCCGGCCCGGATCGAGCTGGAACAGCGGCCACAGGCAGTGCACGCGCACATGGTCGAAGCCGAGGCCGGCGATCGCCGCGAGATCGGCGGCGATGGCCGCCGGCTCCCAGTCCACCCACGCGTACCACCACTGGCCCGACGGCACGTAGTTGACGCCGAAGCGGACGTCGCGCGCCGGCGCCGGTCCCGTGTCCGCGCTCGCGCTGGTGTCGGTCATGTGAGCTCCTCCGATGTCGTTCCCGTCGCGCACCCTACCGGTCTGCGCAAACGCTTGGTCAAGTCACGCCACCGCCAGAAAAGAGCCGTTCACCACCCCTTGACAGGTCCACGACGGCCGGGCCAGACTGCGATGCGCAAGCGCTTCCACACATCGAGCCACTGACGCCGTCGATCGGAGGACCGGGTGACGAACGGGCCAGCCGGATCCGCCGCCGGGCCGAGGCTGCCACTGCCCCGGCGGGTCCTCGTCACCGGGGCGGACGGCAAGATCGGCCGGGCGGTCGTCGACGCGCTGAGCGATCTCGGCGTGCGGACGACCGCGCTGTCGACGGCGTGGACGTCGCCGTCCCGGGCGGACCGGATCGTCACCGGCGACGCGACCGCGGAGGACGACGTGGCCGACGCGCTGGCCGGGGCCGACGCCGTCGTCCACCTGGCCGCGATCCCGCACCGCGACCTGGGCCGCCCGTACGAGGTCTACCGCACGAACACCGGCGCGACCTTCAACGTCCTCGCGCAAGCGGCGACCGCCGGGCACGTGCGCCGCGCGGTCATCGCCAGCAGCATCAACGCCTTCGGCGTCCCGATGAACCACCACGCCGTCGCCACCGCCTACTACCCGATCGACGAGGACGTCCCGGCCGAGATCGACGACTGGTACTCGCTGTCGAAGTACAGCGACGAGCTGACCGCGCGGATGGTCGCCAGCCACTGGGGGCTGCCCGTCATCGCGCTGCGCTACCCCCACGTCGACACCTGGCGCCAGTTGCGGGCACACGCCGAGCGCGTCGGCCGTGCGCCCGGCACCCCGCAGCTGGTCCGCGAGGGCTGGTCCTACCTCGACCTGCGCGACGCGGTGGACGTGGCCCTCGCCGCGCTCACGGCGCCGGTCAGCGGCGCGCTGGTCGTGGGGGTGTCGGCCCGCGACACCCTGGTGGACGCCGACTCCGGCGAGCTGCTCGACACCTACGCGCCGGGCGTGCCCCGCCGCCGCGCGATCACCGGCCGCACCAGCCTGATCGACACGACCCGTGCCCGCACCGCCCTGGGGTTCACCGCCCGCTACTCGATCCACGTGGCGGCGGACGATCCCGACCCGGCCCCGACCACCGCAGGAGTGACACCGTGACCGCCACCGTCTCCGAGCTCGTCGCGAGCGATCCCGCCTTCGCCGCGCCCTGGGCCGCCCCCGAGGACGTGCACATCACCGGGGTGCGCGCGATCGTCACCGCGCCGGAGGGCATCCCGCTGGTGGTCGTGCGCGTCGACACCTCCGACGACGGCCTCTACGGGCTGGGCTGCGCGACGTTCACCCAGCGCTGGAAGGCCGTCGTCAGCTACGTCGACGAGCACCTCGCCCGTCTGGTGATCGGGCGCTATCCCGGCGACATCGAGGACCTCACCCGGCTGGCACGGTTCTCCTCGTACTGGCGCGAGGGCCCGGTCGGCAACAACGCGATCTCCGGGCTGGACCAGGCGCTCTGGGACATCGCCGGCAAGCGGGCCGGCCGTCCCGTGCACGAGCTGCTGGGCGGGAAGGTGCGCGCCGCCGCCGACACCTACATCCACGCAGCCGGAGCGGACGTCGGCAGCGCGCTGGACGAGGCCGAACGCTACGTGGCCGAGGGCTGGCGGCACATCCGCATCCAGGTGTCGCAGCCGGGCTCGGGCACCTACGGGAGCCCGCGGCTGGACGGGGACACGCTCTCCGGCGCGCCGTTCCCGCGCGGCTGGAGCGTCGAGCACTACCTGCGCACGACCCCCGCCCTGTTCGCCGCGGCCCGTGAGCGGCTCGGCGACGACGTCGCGCTGCTGCACGACGTGCACTCGCGGCTCACGCCCAAGCAGGCGGTGCTGCTGGCGCGGTCGCTGGAGCCCTACCGGCTGTTCTTCCTCGAGGACGTGCTGCCGCCGGAGCACTGGGACGCGCTGCCCGAGGTGCGCCGCGCCTCCCCGGTGCCGATCGCGGTCGGCGAGCTGACCACGTCGATGACCGACGCGACGCGCCTGGTGCTGGGCGGCGGGGTGGACCTGATCCGCTCCCACGTCTCCGCGATCGGCGGGCTGACGCCGGCCCGCAAACTGGCCGCCGCCGCGGAGCTCGTCGGCGTCCGCACCGCCTGGCACTCCCCCGGCGACACGTCGCCCGTCGGCGCCGCGGCGAACGTGGCGCTGGACGTCACGTCGGCGGCGTTCGGGATCCAGGAGGGCCACGTCTACTCCGACGCGGTGCACGAGGTGTTCCCCGGGACGCTGCGCATCCGCGACGGCTGGCTCACCCCCAACGAGGCGCCGGGCTGGGGCATCGACCTCGACGAGACCGCCGCCGCTCGCTTCCCCGCCGGGCTCAGCGGCCACGACGCGTGGGCGGCCGGCGTGCGCGGGCTCGACGGCGGGCTGATCGCGCCGTGAACGACAGCAGGCACCGTCCGAACCCACCGGGGAGGTGAGACCGCGTCTCTTCCCCGCCAGAACCTCAGACCCCGCCGACCCCGGACGAAGCGATCCGGGCCGACCCCGAAGGAGTCTCGATGACGAGACGACGCCACCGGCGACTGCCCCTCACCCTCGCGATCACCCTCACTGCCGCGCTCGCGCTCTCCGCCTGCGGCGACGACTCCGAGCCGAGCTCCAGCGGCGGACCGGCCGACACCGACGCGCCGGTGACCATCAGCGTGAGCAACAAGCCCACCACCGAGTTCCCCGAGCAGCGGGAGGCGTTCGAGCGCCGCCTGGAGGAGTTCACCACCGACCATCCCAACATCACCGTCGACGCGCAGGAGGTCCAATGGGAGGCCGACACCTTCCAGGCCATGCTCGCCGGCGGCACGATGCCGACCGTTATGCAGGTGCCGTTCACCGAGATCGGCGCGCTGATCGGCCGTGAGCAGGTCGCCGACGTCACCGATCAGCTCGATCGGACCGACGCGCTGGGCCGGCTCAGCCCCACCGTGATGGACGTCGTCACCGACGACGAGGACCGGGTGTGGGGCGTGCCGATCGCGGCCTACACGATGGGCCTGCTCTACAACCGGTCGCTGTTCGAGCAGGCCGGTCTCGACCCCGACGCGCCGCCGCAGACCTGGGAGGACGTCAGGGCCGCCGCGACGGCGATCGACGCCGCCACCGACGCACAGGGCTTCGCGACCATGACGCTGGACAACACCGGCGGCTGGATCCTCACCACCATGTCCTACGGGTTCGGCAGCACGCTGGAGAGCGACGACGGCGAGACGGCGACGGTCGACAACCCGGCCACCGAGGAGGTCCTCGAGTTCTACCGTTCGCTGCGGTGGGACGACGACGCGATGGGCTCGAACTTCCTGCTCAACTACGACGACGCGGTCAACGCGTTCGCGTCGGGGCAGGTCGGCATGTTCGTGCAGGGCGCGGACAACTACTCGAACATGGTGGTCAACCGCGGCATGCCGGCCGAGGACTTCGGGGTGGCGCCGCTGCCGCAGACCGACGACGGCATCGGCACGCTCGGCGGCGGCAGCGTCGCCGTGGTGAACCCGCGGGCGACCCCGGAGGAGATCGCGGCCGCGCTGGAGTGGATCGACTTCTACCACTTCCAGAAGTACACCGACGAGACCGTCGCGGTCGCGAACGCCGAGGCGGCCGCGGCCGACGGGCTGGCGGTCGGCGCACCGGAGCTGCCGGTCGTCGACGCCGAGCTCTACGCCCAGTACCTCGACTGGATCGCCGGCGAGGTCACCGTCCCGCGGGAGAACTTCGAGCTGTACCTCTCCACCGTGGAGGAGCTGCCGCTGATCCCGGAGCCGCCGGTCAAGGCCCAGGAGCTGTACGCGACGCTCGACACCGTCGTCCAGGCCGTGCTCACCCGCGAGGACGCCGACATCGCACAACTGCTCGGCGACGCGCAGAGCACTCACCAGGCAGCCATCGACGCGGGCTGATCGCATGGTCGTCCTCGACACCGAGCCGCGCACGGCGGCTCCTCCCGGCACGGCACGCCGTCCGCGGACCCCGGTCTCCTGGGTCCGCGGCGGCGGCCTCACCACGCTGCTGTTCTTCCTGCCGCTGCTGCTGAGCTTCGGCATGTTCTCGTGGTGGCCGATCGTGCGCAGCCTCGTCCTGAGCCTGCAGCAGACGAACTTCATCGTCACCGAGTGGGTCGGCCTGGACAACTTCCAGCGCGTCCTCGCCGACCCCCTGCTCGGCACGGCTGTCTGGAACACGACGGTCTTCACGCTGATCGCCCTGGTGATCGGCTTCCCGGTCCCGCTGCTGCTCGCGGTGTTCGTCGCGGAGCTGCGCCGCACCCGCGCCCTGGCGTCGGTGCTGGTCTACCTCCCCGTCGTGATCCCGCCGGTGGTCGCCGTCCTGCTGTGGAAGACGTTCTACCGGCCCGACGAGGCCGGCCTGTTCAACACCGTGCTCGGCTGGGCCGGCCTCGGCCCGTACGAGTGGCTCAACAGCGGCGCGATGGTCATCCCGGCGATCGTCGTCCAGGCGACCTGGGCGAGCTTCGGCACCGCGGTGATCATCTACCTCGCCGCGCTGATGACGATCCGCACGGAGCTCTACGAGTCCGCCGAGATCGACGGCGCCGGCGTCGTCCGGCGGTTCTGGCACGTCACGCTCCCGCAGCTGCGCGGGATCCTCCTGATCATGCTGCTGCTGCAGCTCATCGGGACGTTCCAGGTGTTCACCGAGCCGTACATCATGACCGACGGCGGACCGGAGAACCGCAGCCTCACGTTGCTGCTGCTCATCTACCGGTACGCGTTCGTCTCCGGCGACTTCGGGCGTGCGACGGCGCTGAGCCTGCTGCTGGCGCTCGCGCTCGGCGTACTCTCCGCCGTCTATCTCTGGGCGACCCGGCGCTGGAGCACCTCATGACGACCACCGGCGTCCGCGCGCTGGACACCGAGCGCAGCATCCTGTCCGGGATGGACCGCCGGGTCCCCCGCGTGCGGGTCGCCGTCACCGTCGTCGGCGCCCTGATCGTCCTGGCTCTGGGCGTCGCGTGCGCGGGGCCGCTGTTCTGGCTGTTCAAGGCGGCTACGTCGACGTCGTCGGAGACGCTGGCCGACCCGTTCGGGTTCTGGCCGAGCGGCATCCACTGGGAGAACCTCACCGAGGCCTGGACCTCCGTCCGGTTCGGGACCTACCTGCTCAACACGCTGATCGTGTGCGCGGGCACCTGGTTCTTCGGCCTGCTCATCGCCCTGACCGGCGGCTACGGCATAGCGATCCTCCGGCCGGCGTACGCGCGGGTGGTGTCGGCGGCGGTCCTCGCGACACTGTTCATCCCCGGCGTCATCTCGCTGGTGGCGCTGTACCTGACGGTGATCGACCTGCCGGTGCTGAACGTGAACCTGCTCAACACGTTCTGGGGCGTCTGGCTGCCCGCGGCGACGAACGCGTTCAACGTGCTGCTGGTCTCGCGGTTCCTCCAGTCGATCCCGCCGGCGTTGTTCGATGCCGCGCGGATCGACGGCGCGGGGGCGGTGCGCATCTTCTGGAGCCTCGTGCTGCCGCTGTCGCGGCCGATCATCGGCGTCGTGTCGCTGCTGACGGTCATCGGCGCGTACAAGGACTTCCTCTGGCCGCTGCTGGTGCTGCCCGACCCGGACCTGCAGCCCATCTCCGTCGCGCTGCCGCGGATCGAGTCGTCGACGGATCTGGGGGTGTTCATGGCGGCGCTGCTCATCTCGGTGGTGCTGCCCGTCCTGCTGTTCCTCGGCTTCCAGCGGCAGTTCCTGCGCGCCGCCGGCAGCGCCGGCGCCATCAAGGAGTGACGGCATGCGCGCCGCGCGGTCACTCGCTGGTGTCGCCGACGATCAGGGTCGGTGGCTGATGGTGCACACCGGGGCTCTCCTCGCCCGCGAGCACGTGCGCGGCGGCCGCCGCGCCCATGGCGCCGAGCCCGACGTCGATGGTGGTGAGGTGCCGGGTGCTCTGATCGAGGATCAGCCCCTCCCAGTTGTCCACCCCGACCAGTGCGACGTCGTCCGGGACCCGTCGGCCGGCCGCGACCAGCGCGCTCTCGACGCCGCGGGCGATGTGGTCGTTGCCGCAGAACACGGCGTCGACGTCCCACGCCTCGGCCACCAGGCGCTGCGCGGCGTCGCGGCCCCAGTTCTCGCGCCAGGCGCCGTGGAGGACCTCGCCGGCCAGCCGTACACCGGCGTCGTCGAGGGTCCGCAGGAGCCCGTCGGCGCGCAGGCGCACCGCGAGATCGTCGTCCTCGGCGGTCACGTGGGCGATCCGGGTGCGTCCGAGCCCCAGCAGGTGTTCTGCCGCGATCCGCCCCACCGCCTCGTTGTCCGGGATGAACATCGCGTCGTCGGCGTCGTCGGACAGCGTGAACGCGTAGGAGACGGGGACGGTGAACTCGGCCGTCACGGAACGTGTGAGCCCCCGTAGGCCGTCGCCCACGACGACCACGCCGTCGATGCGCCGCGCGCGCAGCTCGGCGATGTGCTCGGCCATGTTCCGGCGGTTGAGTCGCGCATCACACACGAGCGCCGCCTGCGCCTGTGCCCCGAGATGGCCCGCGGCGCCGATGAGGACGGGCATCGAGAAGGTGTTCGACGCACGATCGGTGAGGATGGCGACCGTGCGGCTCCGCCCCAGCGCAAGCGATTGTGCAAGCGCGTTCGGACGGAAGTTCAGCCGGCGGGCCGCGACCTCGATGCGCTCGCGCGTCTCGACCGAGACCCGGCCGGTCCCGTTGAGCGCCCTGGAGGCGGTCGAGACCGACACCCCCGCAACCGCCGCAACGTCGCTCAACGTCACGTTCTCCTCCGTTGCCATGCGCCCATCCTAGTGCGTCGAACGGCCGGCCGGCGCGACCGCAACGATCACACCACCCTTGACACGGCAGCGGCCGCTGAGCCACACTCGGGCCTGGTTGCGCAAGCGGTTGCTCACCTGTCGACGATGACTGAGCGAGGAGCACGAACATGTCGCCCCCACCCCGCCTCACCCGACTCATGGCCGCCGTCACGGCCGCCGCCGCCATCGCCGCCCTGGCCGGACTCGCCCCCGGCGCCGCGGCCGAATCGTCCGCCACGTCCGGCGTGCCGCTCGGCGACTTCGAGACCGGCACGTCGCCCTGGTTCGTCGCCACGGCGGGCGGCGCCACCGGCACGGTCACGCGGACCACCGACGACGCCCGCACCGGCGCCGCGTCGGCCCGCCTCGACGTCCAGATGCCCAGCGGCATCGTCGAGCTGGTCCGCGGCGTGCCGTCGATCGACACCGACCAGCTGCGGTTCTCGCTGCGCACGACCGACCTCCGGGCCATCGTGGTCCGCGCGGTCGAGGCCGGCGGCGAGGCGCACCAGCAGCGCATCGACCTCGACCCCGCGAACGGCGCCTGGCAGGACCTCACCGTCGCCGACCTCGGCGGCGGCACCGAGCACATCACCTGGGGCGGTGACGGCGACGGCGTCTGGCAGGGCCCGCTCACCCAGGTCTCGCTGCTCGTCGACTACTTCCGGCTGACCGACGGCCCGACCGGCACGCTGCTGGTCGACGACGTCTTGGCCGTCACCCCGCCCGGCACGGCGCCGACGCTCACGATCGAGCCGGTCGTCGTCGGGAACGCGTTCGACGCCGGGCAGCCGGTGCGGATCGGCTTCGCGTCGAACGCCGAGCGGGTGTCCTGGACCGTGCGCGACGCGTACGGCAACCGGGTCGAGACCGGCTCCGCCGCCGTCGCCGGCCTGGGCGGCGAGATCCCGCTCCAGGTCTCCGCGGTCGGCTGGTACGCCGTCGACCTGGTCGCGACCGCCGCCGGCGGCGTCGTCACGACCGGAGGGACCGACCTGTCCATTCTCGAGCCGTTCGACCCCGGCGCCACGACGGACCGCCGGATCGGTGTCTCGACGCACTACGGCCAGGCCTGGGATCCGGTCACCATCCCGCTGATCGCCCGAGCCGGGTTCTCCTCGGCGCGCGACGAGGCCTACTGGGCGCAGCAGGAACGGACCCCGGGCGTCTTCGCCTGGACCCCGAAGGTGGAGACCTACGCGAACGCGTTCGAGGACAACGGGATCGACTTCCTCAACATCCTCGCCTACGGCAACCCGCTCTACCACGCGGGCGAGGCGCCGGCGACGCAGGAGGGCTGGGACGCCTACGCCCGCTACGCGCTGGCCTCGATGGAACGGTTCGGCACCGACGACACCATCTACGAGCTGTGGAACGAGTGGAACTGGCGGGACCGCTCCGGCCCGGCCGGCGCCACCGCGGCGAACTACTTCGGCCTGGTCCGCACGACGAGCCAGGCGGTACGCGCGCAGTACCCGGACGCCTACCTGGTGGCCGGCGCGCTCGCGCCGATGGACGACTGGCAGGCCTGGGTGCAGGAGTTCGTCGACCTCGGCGGCCTGGACCACGTCGACGCGTTCTCGACCCACCCGTACGTGTTCCCCGGCGAGCCGGAGGCGTATCTGGCCCACCTGCAGATCCTCCGGTCGATCTTCGCGGCCGCCGGGCACGCCGACATGCCGATCCTCATCACCGAGCACGGCTGGCCGACCGGCACGTCGCCGCGCGCCGTCAGCGAGACGGTCCAGGCCCGCAACCTGACGCGGGCGCAGCTGCTGGCGATCGCGAACGGCGTCGAGCGCTACACCACGTACGACTTCAAGGACGACGGCACAGACTCCGACGAGCTGGAGCACCGGTTCGGGATCATCCGCAACGAGGCCGACGAGCGCGGCGCCTACACGCCCAAGCCGGCCTACGTCGCCAACGCGATCCTGACCAGGACCATCGCCGGCAAGCCGTTCCTGCGCGAGGAGACGCCGGCGACGGGCGTGCACGACGTCGTCCTGGACGCCGGCTCCGGCGACGAGCTGCACGCGGCGTGGGCCACGTCCGGCGCGCAGACCAGCGCGCTGGCGTTCAGCACGACCGGCGCGGTCACCGTCACCGACCTCTACGGCGCCGAGCACGTCCTCTCGCCCGGCACGGACGGCGCGGTGCACGTGGCGGTCGGGCCGGAGCCGGTGTACGTGTCCGGGCCGATCACCGGGGTGGAGGTCTCGACGACCTACGCCCTGGAGACCTCCGGCGGCGCCGTCGGCGCTCCGGTGCCGGCCCGCTGGACGGTCGACAACACCGACGGCCGGCGGGTCCTGAACGTGCAGCTGGACACCGGCGCCGAGACGACCCGGGCCCGGGTGAAGCCGCACGGCGCGGCCACGCTCGACGTCGAGCTGCCCGCGACGGCCACGCCGGGCGAGCGGGTCTGGTCGGCCACCGTCACCAGCGGCACGGCCTCCGTCGCCTACCTCACCGCCCGGGCCGACGTCGTCGAGGCGATCGCCCTCACCGGCAGCCACGCCGAGCTCGACGACGGCACGCACGTGCTGCGGGTCCGGGCGGCGAACAACGCCGGCGTGCCGGTGGAGCTCACGTCCGTGCAGGTCGACGTGGCCGGCGAGCACACCAGCGGGCTGGAGGGGACCGTGGTCGAGCCCGGCGCGGTCGTCAGCCTCGACGTCCCGGTGACCGTCGCCGAGGCGACGCCGTGGACCGCCACCGCCGTCGCGGCCAGCACGACCACCGCGAACGGCACGCTGTTCCCCGTCGGGACGGCCCACGACGTCCCGGCCGCCTCGGTGTCCGTCGACGGGGCCGTCGACCCCGCGGTCGCGGCGCTGCCGCCGATCTCACTGACCGACGACGCGCGGCAGGTGGTCGACGGGTGGGGCGGCGACGCCGACCTCTCCGGCCGGCTCTGGCTCACCCACGACGCCGAGGCGCTGTACCTCACCGCCGAGATCACCGACGACGTCCACGCCCAGCCCGGCCGCGGCTCCGACATCTGGGCCGGCGACGGCATCCAGCTCGGCGCCGCCGCGGGCGTGCCCGGCGAACGCTCCGTCGTCCACGAGATCGGCACGGCGCTCACCGACGCCGGCGCGGTGGACGTCGCCCGCTGGCTGCCGACCGACCTCGCGCCGGACACCACCGGGGTCCGGTCGGCCGTCGTCCGCGACGAGGCCGGCGACACGACCGTCTACGAGCTGTCGGTCACCTGGGCGGCGCTCGGCGTGCACCCCGAGGACCGGCTGCTCGGGCTCACCGCCGTGCTCAACGAGAACGACGGCGCCGGGCGGCGTGGCTGGTTCACGTGGGGCGCGGGCGTCGCCGAGACCAAGGACGGCGCGCTGTTCAGCCCGCTCCGGCTGACGGACGGCTGACCGACGGCTGACCGGCCGCCACCTGCCGCGGAGGATCCGGGGTACCGCAACCGCCCCCGGATCCTCCGCTCGTCAGCGCGCGGCGGGCGGCCAGGACAGCACCTGGCCCAGCTCGCGCAGCCGGTCGCGCAGACCCTCGACGTCGACGTCCTGCACCGGCGCACCGGCGCGCAGCGCCATGACCGCCGCGACCCCCGCGGACTCGCCGAGCACGCAGAACACCGGCTCCATCCGGGTCGCGGCGTAGGCGATGTGCGTCGCGGAGAGACAGACCGGCACCAGCAGGTTCGCGCAGTCGCCGGGCCGCGGCGTCAGGGCGCGGTACGGGACGGGATACGGGACGCCGGTGCCGAGGTGACCGCCGATGAACATGTTCCCCTCGGTCGCGACGCCCATCCCCTCGCCACCCGGGCCGCGCCGGGCGATCCGGCGGGCCGGATAGGTGTCGACGCCGAACAGCGCCAGGCCGACGGCGTCGGCCACCGACGTCCGGTTGAGGACGTCGGCATGGGTGAGGGTGTAGGCGCCGGCCAGCCGGCGCGCCACGCGCACGTACAGCTGGTGCGGCCACCCCGACGTCGCCGGGAAGACGTCCCGGTCCAGGCCGATCGCCGCCGTCTCCGCGCGGAACCACGCCGGGACCTCCGGAGCGGTCGAGAGGACATGATGAAGGCCGCGCAGGTAGTCGATGTGCTCGCGCCAGATCGCCGAGCGCACGTCCCAGTTGCCGTCCTGGTACTCGCGGCTGACGCCGAGCGGTGCGATGGTGACGAGGGCGTCGCGCTGGTAGTTGTACTCCCCCGAGTTCAGCCAGCCGGGGAAGATGCCGCGCAGCCGGCCGGCCAGCGCCGCCGGATCCCGCTCGGCCGCGACGAGGTGGCGCACGTAGCGGCGGACCAGTTCGAACCGCTCCGGGCGGTAGCCCTCCGGCGGCGTGAGCGGCTCGCGCCTGGCCGGGTCCGTCGTGACGTAGAACCGGAAGTTGTACGCCTGCGTGAACTCGTCCGCCGCCCCGATCGCGCGTCCGTGGTCGTCGTCGATGAACGGCAGCAGGCCGCTGGTCGCGTCGCCGGGGACGACGTAGGGGTCGACCGGCGTCCAGTTCGTCACCTCGCCGACCCCGGCCGGCGCCTCACCGAACGCCGTCCGCGCCTCGCGTCCCGTGCGGTAGGGCACGCCGGCGGCCGCCATCAGGTCGCCCTCGTACGAGGCGTCGACGAAGACCCGGGCACGCACGTCCTCGGCCGCGACCGCCTCGGACGCGGGCAGCGGGACACCCCAGGCGTCCGGCGCCGACGTCTCCAGCCGGATCGCCTCGACGCGCTGGCCGGCCATGGTGACCGTCCGCACCCGGCGCTCGAACCGGACGTCGACCCCGGCGTCGCGGACCCAGCGGTGGAACGCGCTCGGGATCGCCCGGGGATCCTCGCCCATCGCGAGCACGACGTCGCGGGTGAGCCCGCCGGCCGCGTCAGGGAGCGGGCAGTCCTGCAGGGGTTTGATGCCGGCGCCCAGCATGCCGCCGAGCCACCGACTGGGCTCGACGAGCACCACCGACGCTCCTTCGCGGGCAACGGCCACCGCCGCCACGCACCCGGCGGGCGTCCCGCCATAGACACACACGTCAGCCGTCATGTCGCACCCTTCGTCCGGTCCGGCTGGTCCGCGGGAACGCTATGGCCGCAGCGCGGGCAGGGAGAATGGCCGTGCGGGACGTGCGCATGCACTTTCTTGCCGGCGGGGACGCCACGATGACGCACCCGGCCGTGACGCTGGACGGCAGCCTCTTCGCCGTGGGCCGCGAGCGGTTCAGCCGGGCCGCCGACGCCTACGAGGGCTGGTGCCTGCTGACCGCTCAGACCGGCTCGTTCCGCTTCTCGATCGAGGGCGCGGGCGACGGCCGCTGCGAGTTCGGCGACGTGGTCATCGCGCCGCCGCACGCCGTCCTGCGCCGCGAGCTGCTGACGCCGTCGTCGTTCTTCTGGGCCAGGTTCCACACCGGCCTCGACCTGCCCGCCGGCCGCACCCCCGTCGCCGACGTCGCCCGGCTGGCCGCCGACCTGCGCCGGCTCCGGGCCGCCCACCTCCCGGCGGAACGTGGCCCCCACGCTCTCGACGCCGGCCTCGTCACGACGCACCTGGTCAGCGACATCGTCCTGCTCGTGCTGTCCGAACGCGCCGACGCGGCCGGGAGCGACGACCCCCTCATCGAGCGGGCCGTCGCCCACCTGCGCCGGCACTTCGCGGACCCTGACCTCTCCCTGCGGCGGCTGGCCCAGCACCTGCACCTCAGCCCGGCCCAGCTCACCCGCCGGTTCCGCGCCGCCCGCGCCACGACACCGGTGGCGTTCCTGCGCACGGTGCGGCTGCAGCACGCGCAACGCCTGCTCGTCGAGACCGACGACACCCTCCAGGCGATCGCCGAGCGCTCCGGGTACCGAAGCGCCTACTACCTCAGCCGCGTGTTCAGCGCCCACCTCGGCCAGTCGCCGTCGCAGTACCGGCGCCGCCACCGGGTGTGACAGCCGGGTCAGTCCAGCGTTCGGGGCAGGCCGAAGTAGGGCGCGAGCGTGGTCTCGAATCGAGTCAGTTCGCTGATCCGGTCGCCGGCGAGGCCGACCACGTAGACGCCGGTGATGTGCAGGATGCCGGTGGTTGGATCGTGGGCGTAGGCGCCCCAGGCCGGCTGACCATTCGCACGGACAGGCACCAGTCGGTCGCTCTCCTTCCAGTGTGGGTAGACCGCGGTGAAGAAGCGACGCACCGCCTCGGTGCCGCGGTACTCGAAGGGCAGGGGTGGCATCCGCACCCAGGCCTCGTCGGTCATCAGCGCGACGAGCGCGTCGATGTCGTGTTCGGTGAAGGCTGCGACAAAGCGGTCGAGCAGCGCCCTCTCCTCAGCGGATCCGGGCGTGGGCGGCGGCCGGTCGGCCGTGCGGGCGGCGTCCATCGTCGCGCGAGCGCGTTTGAGTGCGCTGGTGACCGCGTCCTCGGTGAGTGCGAGCACGTCGGCGGCCTCGCTGGCGCGGTAGCCGAGCACGTCGCGTAGCAGCAGCACGGCGCGCTGGTTGGGCGGCAGCAGCTGGACGGCGGTGACGAACGCGAGTGAGATCGCTTCGTGCGACTCGTAGCGAGCCTCGGGCCCCGGCGCCTGATCGGACAGTCCTTCCAGCAGGGCGTCGGGGTAGGGCTGCAGCCACGGCACTTCACCCAAGCGGGTCGGCTCCGGTGTCGGCACGGGTAGCGGCGCCGCGGTCACCGGCCGCCGTCCGGACGAGCGCAGCTGGTTGCGGCACCGGTTGGTGGCGATGCGGTACAGCCAGGTGCGCACCGACGCGCGGCCCTCGAACCCGTCCAGTCCGAGCCAGGCAGCGAGCATCGTCTCCTGCACCGCATCCTCGGCATCCTGCAGCGAGCCCAGCATCCGGTAGCAGTGCACCTGCAGCTCGCCACGGTGCGGCTCGGTGAGGGCCGCGAAGGCCTCCCGGTCCCCGGCGCGCGCCCGCTGGAGCAACTCTGCCGACATCGGGCCCACCTCCGTTCCCCATCATCCTCGTCGCCCTGACAGAGGTACTGACACCGCCGGAGGCCGGAACTGGTCGCAGCCGCTGTGACCAGTTCCAGACGTGCGCCGCGTCTGTACTTCCGAATGCGTCATACGAGCCATCAGGAGGAAGGCATGATTGTCCAGAGCAAGACGGTTCTGATCACCGGAGCCAATCGCGGCATCGGGCGCGCGCTCGTCGACGAGGCTCTGAGCAGGGGCGCCAGGCGGGTGTACGCCGGGACGCGCCAGGCCCTGACCCACCCCGACGAGCGCGTCACGCCGCTCACACTGGACGTGACCGACTCGGCGCAGATCCGGGCCGCCGCCGAGAGCATCGAGTCGCTCGACGTGCTCATCAACAATGCCGGGCTGGGCCTCTATGCCGACCTCAGCGACCGCGCGGCCCTCGAACGTCACCTGGCCGTCAATCTGTTCGGACCCTACGACGTCACGCACGCTCTACTGCCACTGCTGACCCGCTCCCGGGGAGCCATCGTCAACGTGGTCTCGCTGGCGGCCCTGGCGGCCGTGCCACTCGACCCGACCTACGCGATGTCCAAGGCCGCCGCGTTCTCCTTCACCCAAGCCGTTCGCGTGGCCGCGGCCCGATACGGCGTGACCGTCCACGCCGTGCTGCCCGGCCCGGTCGACACCGACATGGGCCCACAGATCGACATCCCGAAGGCCTCACCCGGGTCCGTCGCCCGAGCGATCCTCCACGCCGTGGAGAACGGCGACGAAGACATCTTCCCCGACCCGATCTCGTCCTCCGTGGCCGAGGGCTGGCGCAATGGCGTGGCCAAGGCACTCGAACAGCAGTTCGCCGCCCTCGCGCAAGGAGAGCCGGTCACCTCCTGACGCCGCGGGTCCTGCCTCACGCGAAACATCGCACTCGAAAGAAGGTTGATTCATGAACGACTTCAGCACCAGCATCATCATCGATGGCCCGCCGGAAGCGGTGTTCGCCGCGATCCTTGACACCCGAGGATGGTGGAACACCGCGATCGACGGCTCGACGACCCACGTCGGTGACGAGTTCGGCTTCGAAGTGACCGGCCTGCACCGCACCCGCATCCGGGTCACCGAGGTCTCGGCGCACCAGCGGGTCGAGTGGCTGGTCGTGGACAATGAGTTCGGGTTCACCACCGATCAGAGTGAATGGGTGGGCGACCGGATCGTCTTCGAGCTTCAGCCGGACCACGACGGCACCAAGGTCACCCTGACCCAGCACGGACTCATGCCGGAGCAGGAATGCTACGACGTGTGCTCCAACGCGTGGAACTTCTTCGTCGGAGAGAGCCTCCGAATGCTCGCCGAGCACGGCCAGGGACGGCCCGAATCGAACACCGGACAGGCCGAGCCGGCCACCCGGGCTCGCGCCGCCGCCGACGCGCTCGACCACCAAGCAGCATCCGGTTCGGCCTGATCCCAGGCCGGGCGCCGCTGACGGTCTGGCGGGCGGCGCCCGGTCGCATCATCCCGGACTCGCCTCTATCGGGGCCGGATCTGGAGGCTGTAGCTCAGCGTCGACGCCGTGGCGGCGATGTCCAGGTCCTTGATCGTCCGCTGCCGCGCCCCGCTGAACAGCGTGATCGTCGACGCGGTGAGCGAGAGCCGCAGCGGCGCCGCGAGCCGCAGCTCGAACGCGCCGCCGGTCCGGCCGACCCTGATGCCCACCGCCTGGACGCCGGCGCCGTTCTCGACCGGCGCCGTGCCGCCGCCGGCGAGCAGCCACCGCACGTCGTCGTCCGGGGCGATGACCAATGGGAGCCGTTCGACGAACGAGGACTCGTTGGTCTCGACGTCGACGGCGAGCTTGTCGGGCAGGCAGTGGAACGTCTTCGCGACCGAGCCGCCGCTGGGCCGGTACGTGTAGTACGTGTAGTCGAACGGGAGGGTCTGGCGCACGTCGCCGCGGATCTTCAGCATCCGCGCCTCCGCGTCGACGAAGTCGCGCGACAGCCGGGTGGACCACACGCTGTCGGTCGCCATCTGCGTCGCCACGAACGCGCCCGTCGTGTGGTGGTAGAAGAACGACGGCCCCTTCGGCACGGTGCTGCCCTTGGCGACGTTGCCGTGGTGGCTGGCGAAGTAGTAGCCCTGCCGGTTGACGAACAGGTAGTGCTGGTCGTAGCGGGTGTCGCTGCGGGCCTCGACGAACGGGCGGCCGAAGTACGGGAACGAGCGGATCGCCTGCATGCGCTGCTCGCGGGTGGCGAACGTCTGCGCCCGCTGCTCGGCGAACCAGATGTTCATCGGGTCGACGGGGTTGCCCATCGGCGTCAGCGGCTCCGTCGCGGCCGCCCACGCCGAGCGCAGCCCGTCGACGTGCTCGCGGTCCCAGTTCAGCGCGACCGCGACCGGGCTGTCCGCCGCCCACACGTTGAGCAGGTCCGGATAGCTGCTCTCGTCGGTGGTCCGCTGGGACGGCAGCGAGCGCATCGACAGCCGGGTCGAGATGCCGTTGACGGTGAAGCCGGCGCCGTCGGGCTCCCACAGGTAGTTGAAGCGGCACCAGTCGAAGTGCTCGAGCTGCATCTGCTTGAGCCGCTCGTCGCCGTTCAACCCGTAGAGCCGGGCGAACATCCGCGTGGTCACGTAGAGCGCGTAGTGCGCGTCGAACGCGGCGGACTCGTAGAGGTAGCCCGCGCCCTCGCTCTGCGCGTTCTCGACGTAGTACGTCATGCGGTCCTCGTACGCGCGCAGGATGCGGGCCGGCAGCAGGTGACGCACCATCCAGACGCCCATCAGCGCCGGGATCACCTGGTTGGAGAACTCCGGGCCGATCGTCCACACGTCCTCGTTCGCCGGGTCGAGGACGTAGTCGGCGGCGCGCACCAGCGCGGCCAGCACCTCCGACCGGATGTCGTCGGCCCAGCCGACGCTCTCCAGCAGCAGCGCGGTCTCGCCGAGGAACACCAGGGCGTAGGCGGTGACGTCGCGGTTGCGGTCGACGTAGCTCCACGCCGGGAACCAGCCGTCCGGGCCCTGCAGCGAGAGGTAGAACCGGATGCCGGCGTAGATGCGGTCGCGCAGCGCGGGGTCCAGATAGTACGGATTCCACTCCCGCTGCTGGGTGTAGAACCAGGACAGCGTGTAGACGCTCTGCTGGATGTTCGCGTTGTACGGCACCAGCGGCGTGCGCCAGTAGCCGCCGTTGAACCAGCCGTAGGTCTCCTCGTTCTCGAGGTCCATCTTGTTCGCCAGATCCGGCAGCGTCACCAGGAAGCGGGCCAGCCGCTGCTCCTCCGGCGCGAACTGGCCGCGCACCAGCGTCGCGGGATCGTACGGCGCCACCGGGGCGAGCGGGCCGCCCGCCGCGGCAGCCGAAGCGGCGGGCTTCGCGGCGGCCGTGCCGGCGTTCGAGCCGAGCACCAGCCCCGTCACGGCGGACGCGCCGAGACCCATGAGCGTCCGGCGGGTCAGGCCCGTGCCGGGAGCGGCCGAAGTGTTGTCCGGGTCCATCAATCCTCCTCGTCGAGTGCTGATGCAACGCTGCATCAGGCTGGCACCAGGGTCCGCCCGTGTCAAGAAGGCATAGGATTCGCGCAATGGTGACGGTGAAGGAGATCGCCGCCGCCGCCGGAGTGTCCCCGTCGGTGGTGTCGGCCGTTCTGCACGGCAGCCGGCACGTGCGCATGAGCGAGGCCACCCGCGCGCTCGTCCTCGCCAAGGTCGAGGAGCTCGGCTACACCACGAACTTCGCGGCGCGCTCGCTGCGCACCGCCCGCTCCGGCGTCCTCGCCGTCGTCGCGCCGAAGCTGAGCAACCCGGTCTTCACGCCCATGCTCGACGGCATCCACGACGCCGCCGAGGAGCGCGGCTACGTGATCATGCTGGCCGAGGCCATGCGGCTGGTCGACGGCTCGCGCATGCTGGAGCGGATCCTCGGCCACGGGCAGGTCGACGGCACCATCCTGCGGCCCAGCGCGGACCTCGACTCCGCCGGCGTCCGCTCGATGCTGCAGCGCGACGCGCCGGTCGTCGTGCTCGACGAGGTGCCCGACCGCGCGCAGCCCTGGCTGGCCATCGACGACGCCGCGGCCGCCCGCGTCGCCACCGAGCACCTGCTCGAGCGGGGCCACACCCGCATCGGGTTCCTCGGCGGCTGGCTGCGCCCGCACGCCACGTTCCGGCCGCGCGAGGGGTTCCGCCACATCAACCTGCGCCGCCTCGACGGCTACCACGCCGCCCTGCGCGCGGCCGGCATCGAGCCGCGCGCCGAGGACGTCATCGAGTCCGACTACGCCGCGAGCGCCGGGCGGGCCGCCATCGAGCGCATCGTGGCGTTGCCCGACCGGCCGACGGCGTTCGTCGTCAACAACGCCACCACCTCCGTCGGCGTGGTCGGCGGCGCCATCGCCGCCGGCCTGCGGCTGCCGGACGACCTCGCCGTCGTCGCGATCCACGACATCGACGTGCTGGCCGACGTCACACCAACGATCAGCGCGGTACGGATGCCGATGTACGAGCTCGGCCACACCGGCACGACGCTGCTCGCCCGGGCGATCGAGGGCGAGCGCATCTCGTCGCAGGTCCTGACCTCGCCGCCGCCGGAGCTCCGGCACCGCGAAACCACCTGATCGCCGCTTCCTGTTGACAGGTGGGCATCTCCCGGCGTTTGATGCAACGTGGCATCAGCGAACCAGAAGGAGCCTCGGTGACCTACCCGGCCACGAACGGACCCACGATCCTGCTGCGATCGTCCTGGCAGACGCCGAACATCGGCGACGTCGCGCACACGCCCGGCGCGCTGCGAGCGCTGGCCCGGTACGCGCCGGACGCGCGGCTGGTGCTCTGGCCGGTGGCCATCGGGGCGCGGGAGCGGACCATGCTCGCGGCCGCGTTCCCGCAGGTCGACGTCGTCGACGGTGAGCTGCGCCCGGACGGCTCCGCCACCACCCCCGAGCTCGCGGCCGCGCTGGACGCGGCGGACGTCCTGGTGCACGGGTCCGGTCCCAGCGTGGTCGCGGCCGACGACGTGCGGGTATGGGCCGCGACGGGCCGGCCGTACGGGTTCTTCGGCATCTCCGTCGACCCGCTGAACCCGATGTTCACCGGCACGTTGGACGAGATCGAGACGATGGTGCGCTCGCTCGGCCGCGGCGGCGTCGACGACCACCAGCTGGCGGTGCTCGACGGCGCGGCGTTCGTGTACTGCCGCGACTCCGTCACCGAGGTGTTCCTGCGCTCGCTCGGCCTGACCGGCCCGGCGGTCGCGTTCGGGCCGGACGCGACCGTCGCGTTCGACCTGCTCGACGAGGAGGCGGCGGCCGCGACCAAGGCGCGCCACGGCCTGGTCGACGGCGAGTACCTGTGCGCTGTGCCCCGGTTGCGGTGGACCCCGTACTTCCGGATCCGCGGCGAGGTGCCCAGCCCGCTGGACTTCCGCCGCACCGCCTACAACGAGCTGTGGGCGGACCACGACCTCGGCGTGCTGGCGGCGGCGATGGTCGCCTACGTGCGCCGGACCGGCCACCCGGTGCTCGTCGCTCCCGAGATGTCCTACGCCGTCGAGCTGGCCGAGCGCCACTTCGGCGACGCGCTGCCGGCCGACGTCCGGCCCTACGTCCGCGTGCTGGACCGGTTCTGGTCCGCACCGGAGGCGATGACGGTGTACCGCGACGCCCAGGCCGTCGTCAGCCTGGAGTGCCACTCACCGCTCATGGCGTTGAGCCAGGGCACGCCCGCCGTCTACGTCCGGCAGCCGACCGACACGCTCAAGGGCCGGATGTTCGCCGACCTGGGCGTCGCGCACCGCGGCACCGAGATCGGCGACGGCCCGGTCCCGGTGGTCACCGCGCTGCAGCGGATCCTCGACGATCCGGTGGCCGCTCGCGCGGAGACCGCGGCGGTCCGCGAACGGGCGCACGACCGCCTGCGCGGGATGGCCGAGCACGTCCTGGCCTGCGCCGCACCACTGACCCGCCGTACCGCTCCCCCGCTGGGGACCTGACAAGGAGTGAGCCATGCGAACCGCAACGAAGCGCTCGTCCGCACTCGCCGTCCTGCTCGCGCTGACCCTCGGCGTCGCGGCCTGCGGCGACGACGGCCAGGACGACCCGACCCGGCCGGCCGCCGACGAGGAGGTCGACCTCGACGCCGACGTCACCATCACCGTCGGTGACCTGCCGCCGGCCGCCGAGCCCGAGGAACGGGAGTTCTTCGAGGGCCAGGTCGAGGCGTTCATGGCGGCCAACCCGAACATCACCGTCGAGGCGACCGAGGAGCTCTGGGACCCACAGACGTTCCAGGCCAAGATCGCGGCCGGCGACCTGCCGGACGTGCTCGCGGTGCCGTTCACCGAGGCCGGCTCGCTGGCCGAGCGCGGCCAGATCGCCGAGCTGTCCCAGGCCATGGACCTCGCCGGGCTGACCGCCGACCTCGACCCGGACCTCGTCGGCCTCGTCAGCTCCGAGGACGGCGGCGTCTACGCCATCCCGACCGCCGCCCAGGCGCTGGGCCTCATCTACAACCGCGACCTGTTCGTCCAGGCCGGCCTCGACCCCGACGACCCGCCGCGGACGTGGGACGACGTCCGGGCGGCGGCGCGGCAGATCACCGAGGCGACCGGCGCCACCGGGTTCGCCACCATGACGACGGAGGGCCAGGGCGGCTGGATGCTGGCCGCCGGCATCTACAGCTTCGGCGGCACCGTCGAGAACGAGGACGGCACCGAGGCGACGTTCGCCGACGAACCGGCGGCGCAGTACCTGGACCTGCTGCGGGCCATGCGCTGGGAGGACCAGACCATGGGCAGCAACTTCCTGTACAACGCCGCCGGGCTGGTGGAGGACTTCTCGGCCGGCCGGGTCGGGATGTTCGTCGGCTTCTCCGGGCTCTACCGGCCCGCGGTCATCCGCAACGAGATGCCGGCGGAGAACTTCGGCATGGGCCCGATGCCGGTCGGCGGCGACGCGGACCCGACCGCGCTCACCGGCGGCGTCATCCAGGTCGTCAACCCCGACGCCACGCCCGAGGAGCGGGTCGCGGCGGTGAAGTGGATCGACTTCTTCTACCTCGGCCAGTTCACCGACGAAGCCGTCGCGGTAGCGGCGGCGCAGGCCGGCGCGGCGGCCGGCCAGGCGGTCACCGTCCCGGAGCGCCCGGCGGTCAGCCAGGAGGCCTACGACCAGTACTTCGAGTGGATCGAGCCGCACCTCAACGTCCCGGTCGCCAACTTCGAGACCTACATCCAGGCGTTCGGCGAGCAGACGCTGCAGCCGGAGCCGGCGGTGAAGGCGCAGGAGGTCTACAGCGAGCTGGACGTCGTCGTGCAGCAGGTGCTCACCGAGGAGGGCGCCGACGTCGACGCCGTGCTGGACGAGGCGGCGACCGCGGTCGACCGGCTGCTGGGCCGGTGACGGCGACGGTGTCCGCCGCGCCGCCGGCCGGGGCGGCCGCGCCCCGGGCCCGGCCGCGGCCGCCGCGGCGCGGCACGCTGCGGACGTGGGTGGCCCGCGGCGGGCTGACGAAGATCGCCTTCGCGCTGCCGCTGGTGTTCGTCTTCGGGTACTTCGCGTGGTGGCCGATCATCGACGGCGTCGCGATGTCGATGCAGCGCACCAACCTCGTCGACCCGCCCGAGTTCGTCGGGTGGAGCAACTTCAGCTACGTGCTCAGTGACCCGCTGCTCCCGAAGGCGATCGGGAACACGCTGCTGTTCGCCGTGCTGGCGCTGCTGATCGGGTTCCCGGCGCCGCTGCTGCTCGCGACGTTCATGGCCGAGCTGCGCGGCACCCGGCGGCTGTACAGCGTGCTGGCGTACCTGCCGGTGATCATCCCACCGGTCGTGGCCGTCCTGCTCTGGAAGTTCTTCTACAGCCCGGAGCCGACCGGCCTGTTCAACACCGTGCTGGGCTGGTTCGGCGCCGGCCCCTTCGGCTGGCTGAACTCGGCCGGCACGGTGCTGCCGGCGATCGTCGTCGAGGCCACCTGGGCGTACTTCGGCAGCACGACGATCATCTACCTCGCCGCGCTCACGGCGGTGCGGCGGGAGCTCTACGAGGCCGCCGAGATCGACGGCGCCGGCATCCTCCGCCGCACCTGGCACGTCACGCTGCCGCAGATCCGCGGCGTCGTGCTGGTCATGGCACTGCTGCAGATCATCAACACGATGCAGGTCTTCACCGAGCCGTTCGTGTTCACCGGCGGCGGGCCGAACAACGCCTCGACGACCATCCTGCTGATGATCTACGACTACGCGTTCATCGAGGGCGACTACGGCGCGGCCACCGCGCTGTCGGTCCTGCTCGCGCTGTTCCTGGGCGTGGTCTCGGCCGTGTACTTCGCCGCCACCCGGAGGCTGAGCTGATGTCGCGGACCTACGAGCGCGGCGCGATCTCGCCCGCGGACCGCAAGAGCCCGAGGGTGCGGTTCTGGCTCGGCCTCACCCAGGCGCTGATCCTCGCCGGCCTGCTGGTCGCCTGCCTGGGGCCGCTGCTGTGGCTGTTCAAGGCGGCGCTGTCGAGCAGCCAGGAGATCATCGCCGACCCGTTCGGCATGCTGTTCGACGGCGAGTTCGAGTTCGGCAACCTGGCCCGCGCCTGGACCGACGTGCGGGTCGGCGACTACCTGCTCAACACCGCCTGGGTGGTGCTCGGCTCCTGGGCGGCGACGCTCATCACGTGCGTCACCGGCGCGTACGTGCTCAGCGTGCTGCGGCCGCGGTGGGGCGGGCTGTTGTCGGCCGCCGTCCTCGCGACGCTGTTCATCCCGAACATCGTGTCGCTGGTCCCGCTGTACCTGACGGTGCTGGAGCTGCCCGGCCCCGGCTGGCGGCTGCTGGACACGTACTGGGCGGTGTGGCTGCCGCACGCGGCCAGTGCGTTCCTCGTGCTGATCGTCAAGCGGTTCTTCGACCAGATCCCGCCAGAGCTGTACGAGGCGGCCCGCATCGACGGCGCCGGCCCGGTGCGGGTGCTGTTCAGCATCGTGCTGCCGATGTCGCGGCCGATCCTGGGCGTGGTGTCGCTGCTGACGATCGTCGCGTCGTGGAAGGACTACCTGTGGCCGCTTCTCGTCCTGCCCGACCCGGACAAGCAGCCGATCTCCGTCGCGCTGCCCAAGGTCGCCGACAGCTTCCCGCTCGACGTCCAGATGGCGGCGCTGTTCATCGCCGTCGTGATCCCGGTGGGGCTGTTCCTGGTGTTCCAGCGGCAGTTCCTCGACAGCGCCGGCAGCGCCGGCGCTCTGAAGGGCTGAGATGACCCTCGAACGCGAGATCCCCGGTTGGTTCCCGGACGCCAAGTTCGGCATCTTCGTCCATTGGGGCGCCTACTCAGTACCGGCCTGGGCGACGCCGATCGGTGAGCTGGGCGCCGTCGACCACGACGAGTTCATGGTCCGCTCCCCGTACGCCGAGTGGTACGCGAACACGACGCGGATCCCGGGCAGCCCGGCGGCCGAGCACCACGCTCGGGTCCACGGCGGCGCGCCGTACGAGTCGTTCCTCGACGCGTGGGGAGCCGAGCGGTTCGACCCGTCCGGCTGGGCGTCGCTGTTCGCCGGCGTCGGCGCCCGGTACGTCGTCCTCGTCACCAAGCACCACGACGGCATCTGCCTGTGGGACGCGCCGGGCAGCGGGACCTACAACGCCGTCGCCCGTGGCCCGCGCCGCGACCTGGTCGCCGACCTGGCCGGCGCCGTGCGCGGAGCGGGGCTGCGGTTCGGCACCTACTACTCCGGCGGGCTGGACTGGCACGCGTCCGACCTGCCGCCGATCAGCCGGGCCGCGCACCTGGAGACGCACCGGCCGGTCGACGCCGAGTACGCGGCCTACGCCCGCGCGCAGCTCGAGGACCTCGTCGAGCGGTACCGGCCGGACGTGCTCTGGAACGACATCAACTGGCCCGACGCCGGCAAGCCCGGCCTGCCCGAGATGTTCCGCCGCTACTACGACGCCGTACCCGGCGGTGTCGTGAACGACCGATGGGAGGCGGGCTGGGCGGACTTCCTGACCAGCGAGTACTCCGCGCTCGCGGACCGCGAGACCACCGGTCGGCCGTGGGAGCACATCCGCGGCATCGGCCTCTCGTTCGGCTACAACGCCAACGAGACCGCCGAGCACCACCTCACCGGCCCGCAGCTCGCCCACCGCCTCGTCGACATCGTCACCCGCGGCGGCAACCTGCTGCTCAACGTCGGCCCGCGCGCCGACGGCACCATCCCCGACGAGCAGCTGACCCCGTTGCGCGGTCTCGGCGAGTGGCTGGCCGCCCACGGCGAGGCCGTCTATGGCACCCGCCCCTGGGCGGGCCCGGACCGGCCCGGCCTCCTCGGCTGGACGGCGACCGACACCCACGTCTACGCCCACCTCGCCGCCGACGAGCCGGACGGCTACCCCCGCGTGGAGAGCTCGCCCCGGCCTGCCTAGGACGGCGATCAGACTGGACCCTCGGTGAGCCGGTACTCACGCCGCACCGGCGCGTCCCGGTACCGTCAAGTGTCGTCGTGGGCCAGGTTCCCGCCGAGTTCGCGGGAGGCGTCGGCCTGGTCGAGCAGCTCCTGCGCCTTGGCCCGCGCGCCCTCGATGGCGTCCGCGCCGGCGACGAAACGCAGCGGCGGTTCGTCCTGGCCGGCGATGGCCAACAGGGCCCGGGCGAGCTTGGCGGGGTCGCCGGGCTGTTGCCCGTTGATGCTCTTCCACGCCTCGACCGTCGACGCGGTGCGCTCGGCGTAATCGTCGATGGACGGCTCGGGCCAGGTCGTGGAGGCGTCCACGAGCAGTTCGGTGCGGAAGAACCCGGGCTCCACGATCGTGGTGCGGATGCCGTACGGAGCGATGTCGTGGTGCAGTGACTCCATCCAGCCCTCGACGCCGAACTTGGAGGCGGCGTACGCGGCGTTGAACTCCGAGCCGACCAGCCCGGCCAGCGAGGAGATCGTGATGACATGCCCGGCCCGCTGCCGGCGCATGACCGGCAGGACTGCGCGGGTCACGTTCATCGGCCCGAACAGGTTCGTCTCGATCTGCTGGCGCAGGTGGTCCGGCGGGATCTCCTCGAAGAAGCCGGCGAAGAAGTTCCCGGCGTTGTTGATCAGGACGTCGATGCGGCCGAACCGGTCCACGGCCGCCTGAACGGCGGCATACGCGTCCTCCAGGCTGGTGACATCCAGCGTGGTGACCAGCAGGTCGTCCCGCGGCCCGCCCAGAGCCTTCTCGACCTGCTCGGGCCGGCGACCGGTGGCGACGACCCGGTGACCGGCCGCCAGCGCCGCGCGGGCGATGTCCGTGCCCAGGCCGCGACCGGCGCCGGTGACGACGATGACCTTGCTCATGGAGGTTCCTTCCTCGGACGTGCATTCCGATTCCGAGAACCGCCGATCAGCCGCCGCTGTGCCCGTCATGCCAGGCCCTGTTGTTCCCAGGGTCTGCCAGTACCCCCCGGCTCCGTGCGGGTCGTACGGGGCGCCGCGACATGACAGCGGCGCCCCGCGAACCTGGTCACACCTCCAGCGACAGCTCCGTCGTGCCGGGTTCGGCGTGCACGACGACGCGGGTGCCGGGGACCTCGACGCGCCAGGGAACGTCGTCGCGGCCGGTGCTGACGTCGACCCGCGAGCCCTCCCGCCGCACCCGGTAGGTGACCCGCGCGTCACCGTCCGCCAAGGGCACGACCAGGGTGGAGTCGTGGCCGTCGGTCAGCTCGTACAGACGCAGCGTGATGCCGTCGGCGTAGTCGTAGTCGGGCCGGTCGTCGACGGCGCCGAACGGCAGCACCGTGTCCGGGCGCACCAGCACCGGCACGCTGTCGAAGCCGTGCCTCTGCGTCACCCAGCCCGGCCCGGTCACCTGCGTGCCGTCCAGCAGCGACGTCCACGTCCCGGCCGGCACGTAGAACGACACCGTGCCGTCCGCGCTCATCACCGGCGCCACCAGCAGCCGGTCGCCGAGCAGGTACTGACGTTCCAGGTAGGTCGTCGCCGGGTCGTCCGGGAACTCCAGGGCCATCGGCCGCAGCACCGGCACGCCGTCCTCGTAGGCCTCCCGGGCCATGGCCGACAGGTACGGCATCAGCCGCATCTTCAGCCGGGTGAAGCTGCGCAGCACGTCGACCGCTTCGTCGTCGAAGTCCCACGGCACCCGGTACGACGTCGAGCCGTGCAGCCGGCTGTGGGTGGAGAGCATCCCGAACGGGATCCAGCGCTTGAACACCGCCGGGTCCGGGAGGTTCTCGAAGCCGCCGATGTCGTGGCTCCAGTACCCGAACCCCGACATCGCCAGCGACAGCCCGCCGCGCAGGCTCTCGGCCATCGACGGGAACGTGGAGTCGTTGTCGCCGCCCCAGTGGACCGGGAAGCGCTGGCCGCCGGCCGTCGCCGACCGGGCGAACACCACCGCGCCGCCGTCGCCGTGCCGCTCCCTGAGCGCGTCGAACACCGTCTGGTTGTACAGCTGCGTGTAGTAGTTGTGCATGCGCTGCGGGTCGGCGCCGTCGTCCCACACGACGTCGGTGGGCACCCGCTCGCCGAAGTCGGACTTGAACGCGTCCACGCCCATGTCCATGAGCCGGCGCAGGTGCGAGGCGTACCAGTCGCGTGCCTCCGGGTTGGTGAAGTCGACCAGCCCCATGCCGGCCTGCCAGCGGTCCCATTGCCAGACCGACCCGTCGGGCCGCCGCACGAGGTAGCCCTTCGCGGCGGCCTGCGCGAACAGCGGCGAGCGCTGCGCGATGTACGGGTTGATCCACAGGCAGATGCGCAGTCCGCGGGCCTTGAGCCGGGCGAGCATCCCCTCGGGGTCGGGGAAGGTCCGGGGGTCCCACTCGAAGTCGCACCAGTTGAACTCGCGCATCCAGAACGTGTCGAAGTGGAACACGCTCAGTGGGAGGTCGTGCTCGGCCATGCCCTCGACGAACGAGGTGACGGTCGCCTCGTCGTAGTCGGTGGTGAACGACGTCGACAGCCAGAGGCCGTAGGACCAGGCCGGGACCCGGGCCGGCCGGCCCGTGAGCGCGGTGTAGCGGCGCAGGATCTCCTTCGGGCTCGGCCCGTGGATGACGAGGTACTCCAGCTCCTGGCCGGCGACGCTGAACTGGGTGCGCGACACCAGCTCCGACGCCACCTCGAACGACACCAGGCCGGGGTGGTTGACGAAGACCCCGTAGCCGGCGTTGGTCAGGTAGAACGGGACGTTCTTGTAGGCCTGCTCGCTGGCGGTGCCGCCGTCGTTGTTCCAGATGTCGACGGTCTGGCCGTTCTTCACCAGTGGCCCGAACCGCTCCCCCAGGCCGTACACGACGTCGCCGGGCCCGAGGTCCAGTCGCTGGACCACGTGGTGGACGCCGTCGGGCGTGGTCATGAGGCCCATGCCCTTGGTGCTCGACGAGGTGAGGACGCGGTCGCCGGCCACGAAGTCGAGCCGCCAGTCCTCACCGCGGACCACGCGCGCCGTCAGCCCGCCCGACGTCAGCTCGGCGACGTCGTCACCGGCGCGGGTCGTCACGGGGGTGGCGGTGGCGCCGGGCAGCTCGAACGACGGCGGCCGCTGCAGCCCGCCGGCGTGGTGGAGGATCCGCACCGCGACGACGTCGGGCATGGGCGAGGAGAGCCGGACGGTCGCCAGCGGCCGGTTGAGCACGTCGCCGCGTTTGCGGATGCGCTGGGTCGGCGCGTAGACCGTGAGGCTGTTCTCCGTCGCCTCGACGTCGTACGCCTCGGCCGGGTGCAGGGCGGTGACGCCGGACCGGATGCCCCAGTAGCCGTCGGTGAACTTCACGCTGCGGTTCCTTTCACTTGACTGCGCCGGCGGTGATGCCCCGGGCGAGCGTGCGCTGGAAGATGAGGAAGAAGACGATCGCCGGGACGACGCCGAGCAGCGCCGCGGCACTGGTCGTGGTCGCGTCCATCAACCGGTCGCCCTCCAGCACGCCGAGGGCGACGGGCACGGTCTGGTTGTCGTTGGAGATCAGGAAGATCAACGGGATGAAGAACTCGTTCCACGTCCAGATGAAGAAGAAGATCAGCAGGACCGACAGCGTCGGGCGGCTGATCGGGAAGACGACGCGCCACAGCGTCTGCCACTTGCTCGCCCCGTCGAGCGCGGCCGCCTCGAGCACCTCCTTGGGGAAGGTGCCGAACACCGAGGCCAGCAGGTAGGTGCCGAACGCGCTCTGGATGACCGTGAAGATGATGATCACGGCCAGCTGGGTGTTGTAGAGGCCGATCTCCTTCGCGATGTAGTACAGCGGGTAGATCAGGGTCTCCTGCGGCAGCATGTTCGCCATCAGGAACAGCACGACGATCGACAGCCGGCCCTTCACCCGGCCGATGCCGAGCGCGTAGGCGTTGAACAGCGAGATGAGAACGCCGAGGACGGCGACCGAGCCCGCGATGAAGAACGAGTTCCACAGCTTCTGGCCGAAGTTCACCCGGTTCCAGAAGTCGACCATGCCGCTGGTGTAGATCTCCGTGGGCAGGCTCAGCGGCCCGGACGTGGAGTACTCCGCGGGCGACTTGAACGCGTTCAGCACGAGGATGCCGAACGGGAACAGCATCACCACCGCGCCGGCGACGACGGCCGCCAGCACGATCCAGCGCAGCGCGCCACGATGATGGCGATCGCGCCGACGACCTGCTGGCCGCGCCGCACCCGCCGGCGGCCCCGCCACGGTCGGCGTCGACTCCAGGGCCGTCATCACCCGCGCTCCTTTCGCTCGCTCGCCGCCTGCACACGGATGAAGGCGATGCTCAGCACGACGATGATCAGCGTCAGCATCGTGGCGACGGCGGCGCCGTAGCCGACGCGCGCCTTCTCGAAGAAGTTCTGGTACGCGAAGTACGACGGCACGTTGGTCGCGTTGCCCGGGCCGCCCCTGGTCAGCACGAAGATCGGGCCGAAGACCTTGAGGGCGGCGATCGTGCAGGTGAGCGTGACGACGAACGTCTCCGGCCGGATCTGCGGCAGGGTGATGGCCCGGAACCGCCGGAACCAGCCGGCCCCGTCGATCTCCGCCGCCTCGTACAGCTCGGGGTCGACGCGCTGCAGCGCCGCCATGAAGATCACGACCGGGTAGCCGATCTGGACCCAGACCATGATCGCCATGACGCTCGGCAACGCCGTGTCGGGGTCACCGAGCCAGTTCTGCGCCAGATCGCCCAGGCCGACCGCCTCGAGCAGCCGGTTCAGCGCCCCGTTCTCCGGGCGCAGGATCCAGCCCCAGACGATGCCCGCGACGGCCACCGGGACGATCTGCGGCAGGTAGTACATCGCCCGCAGCGCGCTGGCGCTGCGGCCGCCGAACCGCTTGCCGATGACGTCGAACAGGACCGCGGCCAGCAACAGCCCGATCACCGTCGGCGCGATCACCATCGCGACGATCATCGCGATCGAGTTGCGGAAGGACGCCCAGAACGCGTCGTCGGCGAACAGCTCGGTGTAGTTGTCGAGCCCGACCCAGGTGAGCTCGCCCACGCCCGGCCACTTGGCGAAGCTCAGGCCGAGGTTCATGACGAACGGGACGACGATGACGCCAAGGAAGAGCAGGCCGCCCGGGAGGAGGTAGAGCCAGTAGGCCCGGCCGCCCTCGCCGATGCCGGAGGCCACCCGGCCGCGCGAACGCGGCCGGGCGTGCGGGGTCGATGGTGTCGCGACCATGGTCAGCCCCGGCGATCAGCCGGTGATCTCCGCGACGCCGGCCTCGTAGGGCGCCTTCAGCTCCTCCAGGACGTCCGCGGGCGAAGCGCTCTGGTTGATCAGCTGCTGCAGCCCGGCGACGAGGACGTCGTAGTAGCCGGCGACCGGCCAGTCCGGGTAGAAGGCGAGCCCGTCGGAGTCGTTGACCTCGTTGAAGAGGGTGATGAGCTCCTGGCTCTTCGGGTCGGTGATGTCGGCCGGGTCGGCGGCCACCGGCACGCCGCCGTTGTTGCCGAGCAGCGCCTGGATCTCCGGGCGCATGGTGATGTCGATGAACTCGTAGGCCAGGTCCTTGTTGTCCGAGCCGGTCGGCACGACCCAGATGTTGCCGCTGGAGCCGGGGTGCAGGTCGGACTCGGGGAAGGGGAACACGCCCCACTGGAAGCCGTCGGCGATCTCGTCGACGAACCGGCCGTACCACCAGGACCCGGAGTACACCATCGGGTACTCGCCGGCCATGAACGCCGTGCCCATGTCCTCCGCGGTCAGGCTGGCCGACTCGCCGCTGACGTAGCCGGCCTTGACCCACTCGTCGAACGTCTCGGCGCCGTAGGTCAGCTCCGGGCCGCTGAAGTCGACCGGGTTCTCGTACAACTGGTAGTCGTTGACGAACTGCCGGTCGCCCTGGGTCAGCGCCAACTCGTAGAAGAGCTGGCCGGCCGGGTACTCCGCTCCGGACATCGCCAGCGGCGTGACGCCGGCGGCGACGAAGGCGTCCATCGCGGCGATCAGGTCGTCATAGGTGGTGGGCACCTCGACGCCGTGCTGGGCGAAGAGATCCTCGTTGTAATAGACCATCACGAACTCGCCGTAGTTCGGTACGCCGTACCAGGAGCCCGAGCCCATCACGCCGCGCTCGTCGTACCGGGCGGTGGTCTGCAGGCTCTCGGACAGCTGCTGGTCCCAGCCGCGTTCCTCGGCGGCGTCGGTGATGTCGGTCAGCAGCCCCTGCGAGGCCAGCAGGCCGGCAGAGGCGTTGCCCTTGTTGTACTCCATGATGTCCGGCGCCTCGTCGGAGTTGAGCACCATGTTCGCCGTCTGGCGGATCTGCTCGAACCCCTTCTCCTCGAACTCGACCGTGGCGCCGGTCTCCTCCTCGAAGATCCGGATCGCCTCGGCCCAGGCGACGCCCATCGCGCTGTTGGCGCCCTCGTAGTGCCACAGCCGCAGCGTCTGGCCGTCGCCCTCGCTGCCGCCGGTCGAACTGTCGTCGTCACCGCCGCACGCGGCGAGGACGAGAGCGGTGGAGGCGAGCACGGCTGCGCCGGCGAGTCTTGTCCTGGTGAACATGTCACTCCTCGGTCTGGGACGGTCTTGATCAGCTCGTGGTGGGTGCCGGACCGGTCGTGGCCCCGACGTCGAGCCGGCACGGGATGAGCTCGTGCAGGGTGGAGGCGCCCGCGGCCACGGCGGCCGCCGATCCCTCGATCTGGGCGAGCAGGGACTCCACGCCGAGACGGCCCAGCCGGTCGCCTGGCGCGGCCATGGTGGTCAGCCGCGGGTGGCTCAGGGCACCCACCTGCGGTGAAGACACGATCGACAGCACCGACACGTCACCGGGGATGCGCCGGCCGCCGTCGACGATCTGCGCCACGGCGCCGAAGGTGGCGTTGTCGTTCAGGGTGACCAACGCCGTGAGATCCGGGCGCTCGCCGAGCAGGTCGGCGACGGCCGCCCGCCCGGCGTCGGCCGTCTCGTCGCAGTGCCGGACGGCGGTGAGCAGGCCACGCTCCCGCGCCTCACGTTCGAACGCCGCCAGCACGCGGACCGTCGGCCCGTAGCCGGCCCGCAGGCTCGCCCTGGAGTGGCTGAGCAGGCCGATGTGCCGATGCCCCAGCCCGGTCAGGTGGTCCAGGGCGGCTCGCACCGTGGCGTCGAAGTCGATGTCGGCGTAGGGCAGGCCGTCCGGGTCGGCCGTGCGCCCGATCAGCGTGAACGGCGTGTCGCCGCGCTGCAGCTCGGCGACGCGGACGTCGTGGAGCTTGACCTCCATGACGACGACGCCGTCGACGAGTCCCTGCCGGAGCAGGTCCCGGGTCTCCGCCTCGCCGTCCGCCGCGGTGGGCCAGAGCACGAGGTGGTTGCCGTGCCGCCGAGCGGTCTCGGCGGCCGACGTGACGAACTCCAGCGCCGTGCCCGACAGACCCCGTTCGATCGCCGGGAACAGCAGCGCGAGCATGTGCGACCGCCGGCTGGCCAGGCCCCGGGCCAACGCGTTGCGCTGGTAGCCGAGCGTCTCCATCGCCGTCTGCACGCGGCGGCGGGTGGCTTCGGAGACCGGGCGGACTCCGGTGAGGACGTAGGACACGGTGCTGACGGACACACCCGCGAGCCGGGCGACATCCTGCATCGTGGCCATGATCCGCACCTCCTCGTGCGCCTGCGACAGTCGAAGCGTTTCGTCGAAACGCTTCGAACGCACATTGTTGACACCCGATTCGGGTCAAATCAAGAGAGGTCGCGTCACAACTTGGTGACGGAGATCGGTCTCAGTGCTGGCGCACCGGACCGGAGCTTCGCCCTTCCACCAGGCGGCAGGGCAAAAGCACCTGCGTCGGAGCGGGCGGCTCGGCGCCGCGGAATTCCAGCTCGTCGATCAGCATGTGCACGCCCAGGCGGCCGAGCTCGGAGCTCTGCGGCTCGAGGGTCGTGAGCCGGGGCCGCATCATCTCGCTCACCCGGGTGGACGAGCCGATCGACACCAGCGAGAAGTCGTCCGGCACCCGCCAGCCGATCTCGTCCAGGGCGTCCATGACGCCGACGATGGCGTGGTCGTTCATCACGACCAGCGCGGTGAGATTCAGCGCCATCGCTCTGAGCTCGTGGAAGGCGGCACGCCCCGCGGCCACGTTGTCGCCGCACAGCCGCTCGAAGTGCTCGACGCCGGCGTCCATGGCCGCGCGCCGGAAGCCGTCGGCCGCCCGGACGGTCGGGCCGTACCCGACCGTGAACGCCGACGGCGAGTGGTTGAGGAAGCCGATGCTGCGGTGACCCAGGGCCGTCAGGTGCGCCACGGCGTCGCGCGCGCCCTGCTCGAAGTCGATGTCCGCGTAGTTGATCGAACCCGGTTCGCTGGTGCGTCCGATCATGCTGAACGGCAGGCCGGCCTGGCGAAGGAGGTCGACCCGCTCGTCGTCGAGCCGGACCTCCATGACCACGGCGCCGTCGACGAGACCCTGGCCGGTGAGGCGGTCGAGCTGGCGGAGATTGCGCAGCTCGGTCGGCCAGAGCACCAGGTGGTGGTCGCGTTCGAGCGCCGCCTCGGCGGCCCCGGTGACGAACTCCATCTCGGTGACGCCCATGCCGCGCTCGGGGGTCGGGAAGAGCAGCGCGATGATGCGGGTCCGCTTGCTGACCAGGCCACGGGCGATGGCGTTCGGCTCGTAGCCGAGCTCCTCCATCGCCTTCTGGATGCGGCGCCGGGTCGGCGCCGAGATGGCCCGGGTGCCGTTGATCGCGTACGACACGGTGCTCAACGCGACGTTCGCCCGACGTGCCACGTCGATCATCCGTGGCGCCACCGACGGCTCACCTCACTGCCTTTGACGCATGGTTGGCGGAAGCGCTCAAGGCCCGGGCCCGGCACCGGAATGGTGTCGATGACCAGCGGATCTGGCGCCCTCGAATTGCCCCGCAATCATCGCACAGGTTCGAACGGCGGCAGCTGAACGCCGGGGCGGCGGCCGCGTGCTCGGTGGCGCGGGGAACTCGCAACCCGGATGACACGGCCTATTGACATAGCGGACATCTACTGCCAGTTTCGAAGCGCTTCGCCAAAGACCCCGACCACTTCCCCGCTCCCGGACGGCATCGCCGAGCGCTGGCCCGTCCCGACCGAGAGGATGTCGTGCTCATGGCGCCGAATCCACGCCCATCGAGCCAGTCCCAGGCGCCCGGCCGCCGCCGGTGGCCCCACGTCGACGCAGGTCGACGGCTCCTGGCCGTCCTGGTCGTCCCGCTGCTGGCCGCCGCGATCCTCCAGGCGCCGGGGGCCGGCGCCGTCGACGCGGCGCCGGCGGACGGTACGGCCGCGGCCGACCGGAGCGGCGGCTACGAGTACCCGTTCCACGACCCGTCGCTCAGCCCGGACGAACGCGTTCGCGATGTGATTTCGCGGCTCACGCTGGACGAGAAGGTCGCCCTGCTCCACCAGTTCAGCGGCGCGATCATCCGGCTGGGCATCCCGCAGTTCCGGACCGGCACCGAGGGCCTGCACGGGCTCTCCTGGCTCGGCCCGGCGACGGTGTTCCCGCAGAACACCGGCCTGGCGGCGACGTGGAACCGGGAGCTGATGGCCGACGTCGGCGAGGTGATCGGCAGCGAGACCCGCGCCTACAACAGCGTCGACGCCCGGTTCAACGGCGTCGACGTCTGGGGCCCGGTGGTCGACCTGGCGCGCGACCCGCGCAGCGGCCGGGCGTCGGAGAGCATGGGCGAGGACGCCTTCCTGTCCGGCGTGATGGCCGACCACATGGCGCGCGGCATGCAGGGCCAGGAGGACGAGTTCTATTACCAGACCATCCCGACGCTGAAGCACCTCGCGGCGTACGGGCAGGAGGCGGAGCGGACGTCGTACTCGGCCAACGCCTCGCCACGGAACCTGTACGAGTACTACTTCCGCGCCTTCCGCTACGGCATCGAGTCCGGCGCCGTCAATGGCGTCATGACGTCGTACAACCTGGTCAACGGCAAGCCGGTCATGACGATGCCGGAGCTCAGGTCGGTCGTCTACGACGAGTGGGTCCCGGGCGGCTACAGCGGCGGCAGCTTCTTCAACGTCACCGACGCCGCGTCGCCGCACAACCTGAGCGGCTCGAACGCGTATTACCCGAACAGCACGCTGGGCCAGGCGGCCAGCATGGCCGACTCGATCGAGAACGGCGTCGCGGCGATGACGCCGTCCGACACCGACACCCCCACGACGCGCCGCTGGATCTACGAGGCGCTGGCGCGTGGCATGATCACCGAGCAGGACATCGACGAGGTCATCTACGGCGTCCTGCTGGTCCGCCTGCACGCCGGCGACCTCGACGTCGACCCCACGAACCCGTACAAGCGGATGAACAAGCGCAACGCCCTGACCACCGAGGCCAGCGCCGCCGTCGCGGCGCAGGCCGCGCGCGAGCAGGTGGTGCTGCTGAAGAACGACGACGGCATCCTGCCGCTGCCGGCCTCCAGCGACGTGGCCCTGGTCGGCCCGCTGGGCGACGAGAACTCGACGGACTTCTACGCCGGCACCTACCCGTACACGACGCTGATCAAGGACGAGGTCGAGTCGAAGCTCGACGGCGGCGCGCTGTCGTTCAGCCGCGGCGTCGACCTCGTCGCGCTGAAGGTGGCGAACGGGACCGGGGCCCCGGCCGGCCGGTTCGTCGTCACCGGCGCCACGCCCGGTGCGTCGCTGACCGGCACCGGCGCGTCCGCCGACGACGCGAACGCCCAGTTCTACCTGTACGACTACGGCTACAACAACCTGCTGCTGCGCTCGGCCGCGCACGACCGCTACGTCGCCGCCCGCGGCCCGGGCAACACGCTGGTCGCCAGCGCCGACCCGCCCGGCTTCCAGTCGAAGAACCGCGCCACCCAGCAGTGGTTCACCGACCAGAACCTCGGCCTGGTGGGCCAGGCCGACGGGCTGGTGTCGCTCCGGTTCGTCAAGGGGACCGAGATCGCCACCCCGGACCAGGCGCCCAACGTGTTCGTCGACCCGGCGTCGTCGAACGTCCTGCACAACGGCAGCGCGTCGAGCCCGAACCGCCGGTTCGAGCTGGTGACCGTCCGCGACGGCATCGCCGACGCCGTGGCCAAGGCCGAGGACGCCGAGGTCGCCGTCGTCGCCGTCGGGGACCAGCCGCACATGACGTCGCGCGAGACGTTCGACCGGCAGAGCACCCCGCCCGGCATCGGGCTGGCCCCGCGGCAGGAGGAGCTCATCGAGGCGGTCGCCGCGGCGAACCCGAACACGGTGGTCGTGGTGGTCGGCAGCTACCCGTTCGACTTGCGGGCGGTGCAGGCCAACCCGAACGTCAAGGGCATCGTGTACACGACCCACGCCGGCCAGGAGCTCGGCACCGCCGTGGCGGACGTGCTGTTCGGCGACTATGCGCCGGCCGGCCGGCTCACCCAGACCTGGTACGCGGGGCTGGACAGCCTGCCCACCATTTCCGACTACGACATCATCAAGGGCGGGCGCACCTACCAGTACCACGACGGCGAGATCCTCTACCCGTTCGGCTACGGCCTGACCTACACCGACTTCGAGCAGACCGGCCTGTCCGTGTCGCCGTCGACGGTGGACAACGGCTCCGACGCGACGATCACCACCGAGGTGACCGTCCGGAACACCGGCGACGTCGCCAGCGACGAGGTCGTGCAGCTGTACGCCAGGTACGAGGACGGCGGCGACTCGCGGGTGCAGCACCCGATCAAGACCCTGGTCGGCTTCGAACGCGTGCACCTGGAGCCCGGCGAGTCGCGGGCCGTGGCCATCGACGTCGACCTGTCCGAGCTGGCCATCTGGGACGTCGACGCCGGACGCTTCCACGTCGAGCCGGGCACCTACCGGCTGACCACTGGCACGTCGTCGGCCGAGCAGGACGAGCGGGCGACGGGCGAGCTCGAGGTCACGGGTGCGCCGCTGCCGGCCCGCGACCTCGGCAGGGTGACGCCCGCCCACGCCTTCGACGACTACTCCTTCACCGACCGGACGGCGACCGGGCTGCGCGCCGACGTGGTCCCCACGGCGGTCCACGAGGACGACTCGTACGGGATCGAGGTGCGCAAGGCCGGCGCCTGGGTCGAGTACGGCGACGCCAACCTGTCCGACGACCAGGAGGGCATCGTGCTGCGGGCGGCCAACCCGAACCCGCAGCCGGCGCCGGTGGAGGTCTGGACCGGCGGCCCCGGCGCCGACGGCGTCAAGGTCGGGACCGTCTCGGTCCCGCCGACCGGGCACGGCCAGACGTTCGTGAACGTCGGCGCGACCCTGTCCGGGTTGCCCGGCGGCCACGACGACCTGTACCTGGTGTTCCCGACGGCCGGCGTGCGGGTGGCGTGGCTGCGGCTCGGCGACGTCGACCCCGTCGAGAACGGGAAGGTGTCGGTGACGTCGAACCACTTCAACACCACCGTCGGCACGTCGCTGAGCCGCTTCCACGTCGAGGTGCCGGCCGTCGTCCAGCAGCGGCAGGGCAGCCTGCTGCTGGAGGCGGGCATCGACGGCACGGGTGTCGTCGACGGCCCGGTCTCGTGGACGGTGACGGCGCCGGACGGCGGCGCCACACCCCTGGCCACCATCACCCCGTCCGGCCAGCTGACCGCGACCGGCTCCGGCGACGGCACCGTGCGCGCGGTGGCGACCTACGCCACCTCGTCCGGTCCGGTCTCAGGCTCGATCGACGTCGAGCTGCGCAACCAGGGCGTGCCGGCCGGGACCGAGGCGGAGGCCGTCATCATCCGAAGCGGGTGGGACTCGCGCCCGCCGGACATCTCGTGGGGACCGAACCAGTTCACGAGGTTCGGCGCGATCGACCAGTACCAGGGCAGCCTGCTGCTCAGCGCGGTGACCTATCCGTTCGCGAACGCGGCCCGGCCGGTCACGTTCACCGTCACCGACGAGGACGGCAACCCCAGCGAGCTGGCCACCATCGGCGACGCGAGCGCCGGGTTCGTGGAGGGCCAGACCTCCGGGAACAACAACCGGGCCTACAACGCCACGCTGCGCGCCACCGGCGCCGGCGACGGCGAGGTGTACGTCACCGCCACGACGACGAACGGCCTGTCCTACACGTCGCGGATCGTCATCGAGAACCAGGAGAACCGCGACCCGTACGACGGCCGCTACCAGGCCGAGCTGTTCGACGCGTCGGGCAACGTCAGTGGCGCCGCCGCCAACCTCCGGGCGGACAACGTCCACGGCGATGACGTCGGGCTCCAGCTCAACCGCATCCGCAACGGCGACTACGCCGTGTACCGCAACGTCGACTTCGGCGATCCCGAGCTGCTCGACCTCACGCTGCGGTACGTGAAGGTCTCGTCGGCGCCGGCGACCATCAAGGTCATGGCCGACGACCCGGTCGACGGCGTCGAGCTGGGCGAGGTCACGCTGACCGGGGAGCACGACCTGACCTCCGCCGAGGACTACGCGAACCCCGTCTACGCGTGGGCGGAGACGACCCTCGACCTCGAGCCGCTCTCTGGCGTGCACGACGTGTACCTGGTGTTCGACGTGGCGCCGGAGGTGCCGGACACCGACATCTCCAGCACGTACGGCCAGGTGGCCGGATGGCTCGACCTCGGCATCAACTGGTTCACGTTCCGCGGCGTCCAGTGCGACCGGACCATCTCCGGATCGCACACCCGGCCCCTCGAGGTCGACTCGGGCGTGACCTGCCTGACCGACGGCGCCCGGGTGATCGGCCCGGTGACGGTGGCGGCCGGCGCCGGCCTGCTCGCCTCCAGGTCGACGATCTCCGGGCCGGTCACGGCGACCGACGCCGACGTCGTCGACGTGCGCGACAGCCGGCTCACCGGCGGCGTGACGGTCGAGGGCACGACCGGCAGCGTGACGATCTCCGGCAACCGGATCACGGGATCGGTGAACCTCCACGACAACACGACCCTGCCCAGGCCGATCGTGGTGTCCGGCAACAGCATCAGCGGACCGGTGGCCTGCACGGGCAACGAGCCCGCACCGGTCGACGGTGACGTGCCGAACCAGGTGGTCGGCCGCGTCACCGGCCAATGCGCTGACCTCTGATCCGGTCGAGCCGGCGGAGGCGGGACTGCCGGGTCCCGCCTCCGCCGGCGCGTCCACCCCGTTTCGGCTCCGGAGGGACCGCGGCGCCCGCCGGCGGACTCCGATGCCGAAACGAGCGATGTGGATCACGGGGGAACATCGACCGAGCGCGACGCCAACCTCCTGGCCGCCGCGCAGATCTCCTCGATCGACAGCGTCTCACGCTACGGGGACGGGATCGGCGTCGGCGCCGCGGAGGACGACAAGGCGCTCTACGTCTACGGGAACAAGCCCGGCGCCCGCCAGCAGAGCGGCTTCGGGATCTGACGCTCGCTCGACGGCGGGCGCACGTTCCGGGCGGGCACGAGTGCTCGTCCAGGACTCCGCCGGCGCCCCGGTCGGCGAGACGGGCCAGACGACCTCACCGCCCAGGAGATCCGGCAGCAGCACCGCCGGTTCCTCGCCGACTGAGCGACGCGACTCCGGCACGGCCCCGCGAGTACCGGGGGGTGTGCCGGCAACCTTCCGCGGCGGATCGGTGTCGAGAAGAGTGCGGCCGACACGATCCCCGACGGAGGAGCGGCACCGATGCGAGACCGAACGGCACCCAGATCCTCGACCCGCCGGGCGCTCTCGCGACGCCTGGCCGCCGGCCTGCTCGTCGCAGGGCTGACAACCTCGCCGCTCGGTCTCGCCGCCGAGCCCGTGACGACAGCGGCGGCCGCGAGTGCCGGAGCAGCGATCGGCGACGTCGTCACGCTGATCACGGGCGATCGCGTGCAGCTGCCGCCCGCCGGGCAGGCGCTGGCGCCGCGGATCCAGCCGCGTCGTGCCTGGCCGCCGGTCTCCTTCACCAGCTACGTCGAGGACGGCGACTGGCACGTCGTCCCCAGCGACGCCGCCGCCCTGCTCGCGTCGGGCGCCGTCGACGAGCGGCTGTTCAACGTGTCCGAGTTGGCGGAGCAGGGCGACGGTGACGCCGTCAGCGGCACGCCGGGCCGGACGCTCGGCGCCCACCAGGAGCCTGAGCTGTACGACCTCACCGTCTCCATGCGCGACCGCGCCGGCCGGCCCGCCGCGGAGCCGGCGAGCGCCACCGTCGTCGACCTCGTGTCCGGCCGGGTCGACTTCATCGGCCCAGGGAACCCCACACTCCGCCTGCCGCCGTCGCGGTACAGCGTGACCGCCACCGTGCCGGAGCCGAGCAGCCCCACGGCGGAGTGGGCGAGCTCCCTGGTCGCCCTGCCGGAACTGCGGCTCGACCGGGATCGCGAGGTCGTGCTCGACGCCCGCGAGACCAGCCGGGTGCTGACCACCGTCGACGACCGGCGGGCGACGGACGGCTCGATCATCGCCGCCACCGTGGTCGACATCGAGCAGGACGACTGGCCGGTCACCACCTGGGTCGGAGCGGAACCGCGGTTCAGCGCGCTGTACGCCGGTTCGGTCGCCGGGGTGGAGTCGGCCGCGTTCGGCTTCTACGTCCGGTCGACGCTCGAACAACCCCTCCTCGAGCTGACGGCGCTCGATCCGGGCCTCCAGGTCCCGGCCGTCTGGGAGAGCGAGCCGCTCCGGTTGGACGGCGAGCACGAACTGCCCGTGGTCTACGCCGGAGCGGGACGGCCCGACGACCTGGCCGACGTGGAGGTGGCCGGCGCGCTGGTGGTGCTCCGGCTGCCCGGCGAGGTCCCCTGGGACGACGTCCACGAGCGGATCAGAGGCATCGCGGACGCCGGCGGCCGGGCGGTCCTGCTGACGGCGCCCCCGACTGGGCCGGCCCGCTCGGCTGCCGCAGCCGACTCTGTCCTCGACGACAACCCCTTCGCGCTGCCGACGATGTCCGGCTTCGGCAGTCCGGCTCAGCGCTTCGCCGACCGCGCCCAGGCCGGTCCGCTCACCGCGTCGCTGACCAGCCGGCCAGCCAGCGACGTCCGGTTCGACCTCGCCTATCCCGCCGAGCGGTCCATCCCGGCGGACCTGCAGGTCGCCGAGCGACGCCGGGACCTCGCGGCCATGCGCGCGTCGTACCACGGCGGCGCCAACACGGGCCGCCACTACGTCGACGCCAGGTTCGACGCCGGCGGCTACGACATGGAGCTGGGCTGGGACTCCCCCGTCATGTCGCCCAGCGAGCGGCTCGAGTACTTCAGCCCCGGCTCGTGGACGCTGTATGCGCGCGACTGGCTGTGGTGGGGCGCGGAGCAGCGCATCGAGCTGCGCCGGCGGCAGGCGGAGCAGCCAATCGCCTGGAACCGCCCGGTCGCCGGACCCGGCTTCGGCGGCAGCCGGATCGACGGCACCGACCGGCCACCGGTCTCCTGGGCCGACGGCCTCCTCGAGGTCGAGATACCGCTCTACTCCGACGGCGACGGACGGGCCCGGTTGCAGGCCCCAGGGTCGATCGAAGGGATCGACGACGGCACCACACGCCTGTACCGCGACGGCCTGCTGATCGGCGCGTCGGACCTCCCCGGCCTCGGCGGCTTCGACGTCCCGGAGCGTTCCGGGGTGTACCGGCTCACCGTCGAGAACCGGCGGCCCCCGGACCTCACGCCGTGGTGGCCGACGTCGACGAGGATCAGTGCGGACTGGACGTTCCGGCTGGACGAGTCGCCGGCGGCACCACCGCTGCTCGCCGTCCGCTACTCCCCGCGGGTCGGCCTCGGCAACGTCGCGCCCGGCGGCCGCCGCGGCGTCAGCATCCCGCTCGTCGTCGAGCGGCAGCGCGGCGCACCGGCGCACCGCCTCACCCACGTCGCGGTCGACGTCTCCTACGACGACGGCGCGAGCTGGCGGCCCGCGCGGGTCAGCGGCGCCGGCGACCGGAGGACGCTTCGGCTCGACCATCCCGGCCACGGCTTCGTCTCACTCCGGGCCCGCATCCGCGATGCCGCCGGGAACACCGTCGAGCAGACGATCATCCGAGCCTACGAGGTGGGCTGAGTCGTTCGGTGGGGTGTGATCGGCACACGCCGAGCACACCACCCGTCACGTAACGAATGGGTTACGGACGGTTGACATCACCGGACGCACGCGAGAAGGTCCAGCCACAGGTGCGGGAGCGCTCCCGCACCTCCTTTCAGCATCGTTGCGGGAGCGCTCCCGCACCCGCCCGCAGGCCACGTTCATTGCGAAGGAGCACGATCGTGAACCGGACATCGAGAACGTTCGCCACCGTGGCCGGTATCGCCGGCCTCGCCCTCGTCCTCGCCGCCTGTGGCGACGACGCCGACTCCAGCAGCTCCGCGGACGGCGATCCGTCCGGCTCCGCCGAGCCCGAGGAGGTGACGCTCAGCGTCGCGACCTTCGGCACCTTCGGCTACGAGGAGGCCGGCCTCTTCGAGGAGTACGAGCAGCTCAACCCGCACGTCACGATCGAGGCGATCCCGCCCCTCGACGGCGGCCCGTACCACGAGGACCTGTTCACCAAGCTGGCCGCCGGGGGCGGCCTGGCCGATGTCGTCGCCTTCGAGGAGGGGCACATCGGCCGCGTGCTCCAGCAGGCGGACAAGTTCGTCGATCTCGGCGCCGACGGGCCGGACACCGACGGGCGCTGGCTGGACTGGAAGACGTCGCGGGCCACCACGCCCGACGGCAGGCTGATCGGCTACGGCACCGACATCGGACCGCTGGCGATCTGCTACAACAAGGAGCTCTTCGCCGCGGCCGGCCTGCCCACCGAGCCCGAGGAGGTCGCCGGGCTGTTCACCACCTGGGAGGACTACTTCTCCGCCGGTCGGGACTACGTCGCCGCCACCGGGAAGCCGTGGTTCGACTCGTCCACGCAGATGTTCAACGCCATGGTGAACCAGCTCCCGGAGGGGTTCACCAACGAGGACAACGAGATCATCGTCGACTCCAACCCCGCCATCCGTGAGGTCTGGGACCAGGTCACGACGGCCATCGAGGAGGGCCAGTCCGCCAAGCTCGCGGCGTGGAGCCCGGAGTGGAACCAGGGCTTCGCCAACGGCGGCTTCGCCACGCAGGCCTGCCCGTCGTGGATGCTCGGTGTCATCGAGGGAGCCGCGGGCCCGGACAACGCGGGCACGTGGGCCGTGGCCGACGTCTTCCCCGACGGCGGCGGCAACTGGGGCGGCGCGTGGCTCGGCGTCCCGCTCGAGTCCGACGCCCGCGAGGAGGCCGTCGCGCTGGCCGCCTGGCTGACCGCCCCGGAACAGCAGATCAAGGCCTTCAACTCCGCGGGCACGTTCCCCAGCCAGGTGGACGCGCTGAACAGCCCCGACCTGCTCGAGAGCACCAACGAGTACTTCGGCCAGGAGGTCGGATCGCTGTTCGCCGCCCGCGCGGAGGCCAACGGCGAGGCGCAGCACAAGGGGCCGTTCGACGGCGCGATCCAGGAGAACGCCTCCAGCCCGGCGCTCCAGGCGGTCGAGGGCGGCACCAGCGCCGAGGACGGCTGGCAGCAGTTCCTGGACGAGACCGCGCGCATCGTCGAGTGACCGATTCGACCTGGATCAGCGCGAGGAACGGAGGAGACGGTGGCGACGCTCACGACCCAGCGTGGACCGGACCGGTCCAGCACGCCGACGCCGGCGCGGACCACCGTCCGCCAGCGCCTGAGCCGCCTCGACGTGGCCGTCTCCCCTTACCTGTACATCACCCCGTTCTTCCTCGTGTTCCTGCTGGTCGGGCTCGTCCCGCTCGCGTACACCGTGTGGGTGTCGTTGCACCGGTGGACGCTGGGCGGGCCCGACCCGGAGTTCCTCGGGCTCGACAACTACGTCCGGTTGCTGGGCGACGAGGTGTTCTGGAACGCCGTCGGCAACACGGTGGCGATCTTCGTCATCTCCTCCAGCACACAGATCGCCGCGGCCTTGTGGATCGCGGTGCTCCTGGACAGCCGGATCCGGGCACGGACGACGTTCCGCATGGGAGTGCTGCTCCCGTACGTGACGAGCCTGGTGGCGGTCGGTGTCATCTTCAGCAACCTGTTCAGTGACGAGAACGGCCTGGTCAACGCGGTGATCGAGGGACTGGGCCTGGATCCGGTCAGCTGGCACCGGGACCAGCTGCCGGGCTGGATCGCCGTCGCGACCATGGTCAACTGGCGGTGGACCGGCTACAACGCGTTGATCTTCCTGGCCGCGATGCAGGCGATCCCGCGCGACCTGTACGAGTCGGCCACGATCGACGGCGCGGGCGCGTGGAACAGGTTCCGGCACGTGACGCTGCCGATGGTGCGCGGCACGGTGATCTTCGTCGTGATCACCTCGTCCATCGGCGCGATGCAGCTGTTCACCGAGCCGATGCTGTTCACCCCGGGCCCGGGTGGGAACAACGGCGGACCGAGCCGGCAGTACCAGACCGTGGTGATGCTCATGTTCCAGGAGTCCTTCAGCAACATGAAGCTCGGCTACGGCGCGACCATCGCCGTCGCGCTGCTCGTCATCATCCTGGTGATCGCTCTGATGAACTTCCTGCTCAGCCGATTGATCGCGTCGGACTCGGTGGCGCCGTCCCGCCGCCGGCTGCGGCGCCGGGCCGAGGGCGGTGCGACCCGATGACGGCGACGATCCCCGCGAGCACACTGCCCGAGCCGGCCGCCGTCGCCGGCGGCCGCCCTCGATTCGCCGGCGGAAAGGGATCGCGGCGGGCGAGCCGCTGGACGTACCTCGGCCTGATCATGATCCTGCTCGCCTCGATGTTCCCGCTGTACTGGCAGTTCCTCATCGGCAGCCACACGGTCGACAAGTTCTACCAGCAGGTCCCGCCGCTGATCCCGGGCGGCTTCTTCTGGCAGAACGCGGTCCGCGTGGTCGACACCGTCGAGTTCTGGCGGGCGCTGGCGAACAGCTTCCTCATCTCCGGCGTGATCACGGTGTCGGTCGTGACCTTCTCGACGCTGGCCGGGTTCGCGTTCGCCAAGCTGCGGTTCCGCGGCCGCAACGGCCTCATGGCGTTCGTGGTCGCGACGATGGCGATCCCGACCCAGCTCGGCATCATCCCGCTGTTCATGGTGATGCGCGAGGTGGGCCTCGTCGGCTCGGTCTGGGCGGTGATCCTGCCCGGGCTGGTCACGGCGTTCGGCGTGTTCTGGATGCGGCAGTACCTCGCGTCCGCCCTGCCGGACGAGCTCATCGAGGCGGCGCGGATGGACGGCTGCTCGATGATCCGGGTGTTCTGGCACACGGCGGTGCCGGCGGCGCGGCCCGCCGCGGCGATGCTGGCGCTGTTCACGTTCATCATGGCCTGGAACGACTTCATGTGGCCGTTGATCGTGCTCAGCCCCGCCAACCCCACGGTCCAGACCGTGCTCAACCAGCTCCAGGCCGGCTACGCGAAGGACTGGCCGCTGGTCATGGCCGGCACGACGATGGCCACGATCCCGCTGATCGTGCTGTTCGTCGTCTTCGGCCGGCAGATCGTCTCAGGCATCATGTCCGGCGCGGTGAAGGGATGACACACATGGCTCCATCGTCGGCACAGCGGTTCCCGGACGGGTTCGTCTGGGGTGCCGCCACGGCGGCCTACCAGATCGAGGGTGCGGTCGATGCCGACGGCCGCACCCCGTCGATCTGGGACGCGTTCTGCGCCATCCCGGGCGCCGTGGCCGGGGGCGACACCGGGGAACGAGCCGTCGAGCACTACCACCGGATGCCCGACGACGTCGACCTGATCGCCTTGCTGGGGTTGCCCGCGTACCGGTTCTCGGTGTCGTGGACCCGCGTCATGGGTGACGGCGACGCGGTCAACGCACGCGGCCTCGACTTCTACGACCGGCTGGTGGACGCGTTGACGGCGCGCGGGATCGAGCCCTGGCTGACCCTGTACCACTGGGACCTGCCGCAGGCGCTGGAGGCGAAGGGCGGGTGGGCCGAGCGGGACACCGCCCACCGGCTGGCCGACCTGACCGAGGTCGTCGCGACGCGCCTCGGCGACCGGGTGCGCCACTGGGTCACGCTCAACGAGCCGTTCTGCTCGTCGTTCATCGGATACGCCGGCGGCGAGCACGCTCCCGGACGGCGCGAGCCGAAGGCCGCCGTCGCCGCCGCCCACCACCTGCTGCTCGCGCACGGGTTGTCGACACGGACGCTGCGATCCGTCGCCCCCGGGTCGCGGGTGGGCATCGCGCTCAATCCGACGACGATCCTTCCCCGCGATCCGGGGAACGACGACGACCGGGCCGCGGCCGTCCTCGTCGACGGCCTGCGCAACCGGATGTTCCTCGACCCGCTGCTGCGCGGGGCCTACCCGGCCGACATGCTCACGCACCTGGAGCCGTTCGGCCTGGCCGACGTGGTGGACGACGGCGACCTCGACGTGATCGCGGCGCCACTGGACCTGCTCGGCATCAACTACTACGACGAGTCCGTCGTGTCGGGCCGAGGCGACGGACCCGCCGGGAGCACGGAGGGCGACGACGGCGGGCCCGGCCGGCATGTGGTGGGCTCGCCGTGGGTCGGCGCCGAGGACGTCCGGTTCCACTCGCGCGGACTGCCGGCCACCACTCAGGGCTGGGAGATCCGGCCGGATGGACTACGCGACCTGCTCGTCCGCCTCCATGCCGACTACCCGGGCCTGCCGCCGGTGTACGTCACCGAGAACGGCGCCGCCTTCGACGACGTCGTCACCGTGGACGGCATCCACGACACCGACCGACTCGACTACGTCCGCGGCCACCTCCGGGCTCTCGCCGCGGCAATCGACGCCGGTGTCGACGTCCGGGGCTACTTCGCCTGGTCACTGCTCGACAACTTCGAATGGGCCTGGGGGTATGCCAAGCGCTTCGGCATCGTGCACGTCGACTTCGACACCCAGGAACGCACGATCAAGGACAGCGGGCACTGGTACGCGACCGTGGCGGCATCGAACGCGATCCCTGCCGACGGTGGATGATGTCGGGGTGGAGAGTACTCGTCCGGACCCGCCGACGCTCCAGACGGTGGCCGCGGCGGCCGGGGTATCGCGGTCGACCGCCTCGCGCGCCATCAACGGCGAGCCGCGGGTCAGTCCCGAGACGGTGGAGGCGGTGCAGCGCGCCGTCCGCGAGCTCGGCTACTCGCCGAACCCGGCCGCGCGCACGCTCGTGACCCGGCGGACCGGCTCGGTCGCGCTCGTGGTGCCCGAGACCGGTGACGTCCTGTTCTCCGACCCGTACTTCGCGACGGTGCTCAGTGGGATCACGGCCGGCCTGGCGCCCAGCGGGAACCAGTTGATCCTGCTCATCGGCCAGCATCCCGGCGACGGCAACCAGATGATCTCCTACCTGCGCGGCGGCCACGTCGACGGCGCGATGATCATCAGCCATCACCGCGCCGACCTCGACGCCGACGCGCTCGGCAAGATCCCCGTCCCCGTCGTGCTCGGCGGCCGGCCGGTCGGCGCCACACTCCCCGGCATGCCTTACGTCGACGCGGACAACGCCGGCGGCGGCCGGCTGGCGGCGCATCACCTCGCGGGCACCGGCCGGACCCGACTCGGCACGATCACCGGACCGCTCGACATGCCGGCCGGCATCGACCGGCTCGACGGCTGGCGAGCCGGTATGCGCGAGCACAACCTGGCCGACGACGCGACGGCCGGCGGCGACTTCACCGCGGCGAGCGGCGCGACCGCGATGGCGCGGCTGCTCGACGAGCACCCCGATCTCCAGGGGGTATTTGTGGCCTCCGACCTGATGGCCACCGGCGCCCTGCAGGAGCTCAGCGGCCGCGGCATCCGGGTCCCGGACGACATCGCGGTCGTGGGCTTCGACGATCTCATGTTCGCCTCGACCGCGACGCCGCCGCTGACCACGATCCGCCAGCCCACCCGTGAGGCGGGCCGCCTGATCGCGGAGACGCTGCTGGCGATGCTCGACGGCCGGACGCCGGAGCCGGCGCAGATCCTGCCCACGGAACTGGTCCGCCGCGCATCCGCCTGACGCGCGCGTCTGGCGGTCAGCGGGCCGCGCGGCGGTCCCGGCTGGGGCGACCATCGCGTGAGCGGATCAGCGCGACTCCGCTTGCGACGACCTCGAGGGCCAGCGACGGCGGCAGATCGGCGGCGACGTCGCCCGCCGTCACGGCCTCCCACCGTCCCTCGAAGCTCTCGGACCGGACCAGGGTGCTCCCGCGCCACACCTCGTAGCGGCTCGAGTGCCGGCCGGGCCGGCCGGTCCGGAGGTGGTGGGCGCGGTACTCGTAGTCGCCGATCGTCCGCGTCTCGACGAGGAGCGTGTCGCCGTCGCGGCCGGCCGGAGCCTCGGGCCGCTCCTGCGTGGTGACGAGACCGACGCCGCCGGGCCGCAGGTGCGAGCCGAGCCACGCGAACAGCCCGCGCCGCGTCTCCCGGTCGAGGTGACCCAGCATGTGCGCGCACACGAACGCGTCGATGCCCGCGGGGACCTCCCCCAGATCGTCGGGGACCGACCCGGCCACGACGGTGACCCGGTCCGCGAGCTGCGGGTGGTCGGCGACCCTCGCGGTGAGGATGGACCGCATCACCAGCGCGGGCTCGACGGCGAAGATCCGGGCACGGGTCTCGGCCGCGATCGTCCGAGTGCCGATGCCCGATCCGGCGCCGATCTCGACGACGACAGAGGTCTCGCCCAGGTGCGCCAGGGCGGACCGCACCCGCGGGCGCAACCGCTCCCAGGCCTCGGTCATGAACAGATCGTGGAACTCCGCCAGCCGCTCGTAGTTCTCCCACGTCATCGACGGCTACCAGCTGGACTTGGTCACGCCGGGCAGCTCACCGCGGTGCGGCTGGGCTCCGGTCACCTGGCAACGGGCGGACATGAGGGATCCCTTTCGTGTGGTCAGGCCGCGCTGTGGACGTCGCCGAGCCAGGCCTCGAAGCCGTCGCCGGCGGCCTCCCAGTATTGGCCGCGCCGCCTCAGCTCGGTGTCGGTGAGCAGGCACTGCTCGAAGGCCGCGGCGATCTCGTCGCGGCCGTCGTCCAGGCCCGTGACGACGATCCGGATGAACGGCCGGCGCCGTCCCCAGTCTTCGACGGCGCCGATGCTGAGCTGGCCGCCGGCGCCGTCCCACGCGCACGCCACCCCCGGCCGGGTCGGCAGCCAGAAGCAGCCGCGCGACCGGCGCGGACCGCCGCCGATCACCGCGATGCGCTCACGCAGCCGGTCCGGGTGGAACGGCCGGTCCGACCGCAGGTCCAGCCGCCACACGTCGTCGCCGGCAACCGGCGGAAGCGGCCCCGAGCGCACCCGCGCCGTCCACGCCTCAGCGGCCGCGTGGTCGTGGATGCCGTCGAGCAAGCGGTCGGGCGCCAACCCCGCGCCGTCGACCAGCACGGCCGCACCCGGCCGGGCCAGCGCCCGCACGAGCGCCGGGCCGGTCGCGCCGGTCGCCTCGTCGGCGCCGACGACCGTGACGGCGTCGGCGTACTCCACCTGCGCCGCACCGGCCTCGGCCACGCCGCGTCCGTCGTCCCCGGTCCGGACGCCACGCTCCCGGAGCAGTTCGTCACCGAGCAGGTCGTCGACGAGCCGCGGGCCGTGGAGCGCGCACAGCACGCCCGCGACCCGCACGTGGCGAAGCCGCTCGCCGTGCGTGACGACCCGGCACACCTGCCTCGCGTCGCCGCCCGCCGGCAGCTGCGCGACGATCGCGTCCCAGCGCCCCGCCGCGGCCAGCCGGTCCAACGCCGGCACCACGTCCTCGCGCACCGCGCAGCTCACGCAGGCGTGCTCGAGATCCACCTCGACCCGTTCCAGCACGCCGGTGACGTCGCTCACCGTTCGCAGCAGCCTGTTGGTCCCGGGGTCGATCCGGTGGTGCATCACCACGGCGTTGGGCAGATCCCACTGCAGCGCGATGGTGGCCGACGCCATCGCATCGGCGTCCACGCCGGTGAGCAGGACGACAGGTACGGTACGCATGCCGGCAGCTTAGCAGTAATGAGAAGCATTCTCAGTCAGTCGTGAACGGGTTGCCGCCGGGCGGGCCGAAGAGGAGGACGAGCTCGGCCGGGGCGCCGGAGTCGTTGCGGACGCCGTGCGCGACGCCGTGGGGGACGTAGACGGCGTCGCCGGAGCGGAGGACGGCCTGCTCGCCGTCGACCGTCATGACGACCTCGCCGGCCACCACGAGGTACAGCTCGTCCTCGCTCAGCTCCGAGCAACTGGCCGGGTCGCCGGTCAGATGCAGGTGCGAGCCCTCCTCGGCGCCGGGCTCGAGGTGGTACAGCATGACCGATGTCGGCAGCTCGGTCCGCTCCCGGAAGTACCACTCGACGCCGACCGGCGCCCGGCCCCGGTAGAGAGACCAGTCGTGGTGATCGTCGCCGCGACGCTGGAGCAGCATCGGAAACCTCCCGGTCAGGCGTCCTCGAACTCCATCCGGCGGCCGAGCACCGGCACCGCCCTCAGCAGCTCCCGCGTGTACCCGTCGGCCGGGTCGCGCAGCAGCGCCTCGGTCTCGCCGGCCTCGACGATCCGCCCGTGCCGCATGACACAGATCTCGTCGCTGATGTAGCGCACCACGGCGAGGTTGTGCGAGATGAACAGGATCGACAGGCCGAGATCGCGCTGCAGCTCGCGCAGCAGGTTGAGCACCGCGCCCTGCACCGACACGTCCAGCGCCGACGTCACCTCGTCGGCGATGAGCACGGACGGCTCGCCGGCCAGCGCGCGGGCGATCGTGATGCGCTGGCGCTGACCGCCCGAGAACGCCGCCGGCAGCTCGTCGGCGCGGGCCGGGTCGATGTGCACCTGGCCCAGCAGCTCCCGGACACGGGCCGCCTTCGCCTCGCGCGACCAGCGCCGCCCGGTCGCCCGGGTGGCCTCGGCGATCGAGGCGCCGACGGGCATCAGCGGGTCGAGCGCGGAGAACGGGTCCTGGAAGATCAGCTGCGTGCGCCGCCGGGCCTGGGTGACGGCGGCGCCGCGGCCGACGACGCTCGCGCCGCCGACGCGGATATCACCGGACGCGGGGCGCACGAGGCCGACGACCGCGTTGGCGATCGAGCTCTTGCCCGAGCCGGACTCCCCGACCAGCCCCACGGTCCGGCCCTGCGGGACGGCCAGCGACACGCCGTCGACGGCCAGCTCGCGTCGGTACCGCACCGTGACGTCGTCGATCTCGAGGGCGTTCATGCCGTGCTCCCGTCCCCGGCGATCACCGGCAGCGGCCGGCTGCGGTCCGAGCTCATGTCGGGCAGGCAGGCCACCAGCGCCCGGGTGTACGGATGCTGGGCGTCCTGCCGGATGCGCCCGGCGTCGAGCTCCTCGACCACCAGCCCGTCCTTCATGACGACGACGCGGTCGCAGAACGCCGACACCAGCGCGATGTCGTGCGAGATGAACACGATCGCCGCGCCGGAGTCGCGCTGCGCCCGTCGCAGCACCGCCATGACCTGCCGCTGGACGGTGACGTCCAGCGCGGTGGTCGGCTCGTCGGCGATCAGCAGCCGGGGCGAGGCGGTCAGGGCCATCCCGATCATCGCGCGCTGGCGCATGCCGCCGGAGAACTCGTGCGGGTAACGGCGCAGCCGGCGCTCCGGCTCGGGGATGCTGACGACGCGCAGCGCCTCCGTGGCGCGTTCGCGGGCCTGCGCCCGCGACATCCCCAGGTGCACCTCCGGCACCTCGGTGAGCTGCCGGCCGATCGTGAGCGCGGGGTTCAGCGAGGTCAGCGGGTCCTGGAAGATCATCCCGAGCCCGGCGCCGACCCGGGCGGCGTCAGCGCGGGACAGGGGGCGGGAGAGGTCGATGCCGTCGAACGTGCGCGCGGCGGCCGTGACGACGGCCGGCGGCGCCAGCAGCCCGGCCAGCGCCATCGCCGTCAGCGACTTCCCCGAGCCCGACTCGCCCACGATGCCGACGGTCTCGCCCGGCGCGACGGTCAGGTCGACGCCCCGGACCCGCTCGACCAGGCCGCCGTCGCCGTCGGGGAAGGCGACGCGCAGGCCGCGCACCTCGGCGACCGGCCGCGCCCGCTCCGGAGCAGAGGGCTCGACGTCGCCGGACGGGATGCCCGCGGCGGCCTTCGCCAGCCGGCCGATGGTGCGCAGCCCGTGGCCGCGCCGGCTCGCCAGCGCCTCGCTGGCCAGCGTGAACACCAGACCGGCCAGCACGATGGCGAGACCCGGGCCGATCGCCGCCATCGGGTTGAGGTAGATGCGGGCGATGCCCTCGCGCAGCAGCCGGCCCCAGTCGTAGTCCGGCGCCTGGACACCCAGGCCGAGGAACGACAGCCCGGCGAACGACAGCAGCGTGACGCTGGCCGTCGCCGCGGTGTTGACCAGCAGCGGTCCGCGGATGTTGGGCAGGACGTGCCGGCCGAGCACACCCAGCGGACCGACGCCGGCCACGCGCGCGGCCCGGACGAAGTCGCGGCCGGACAGCGACGAGGACATGGTGTAGACCAGGCGGGCGATCGACGGGACGCCGGCGAAGCCGATCGCCAGCATCGCGCCGACCGCGCTCGCGCCCCAGATCGCCGAGAAGAACAGCACCAGCAGCAGCCACGGGAACGCGAGCAGGATGTCCATGAAGCCGGTGACCAGCCGGCGCGCCACCCGCGGCAGCACCGACGCGACCAGGCCCAGCACGACGCCGCCGGCCATCGTGATCGCGGTCGCGCCGAGGGTCAGGACGAGCGACAGCCGCGCCGCGACCATCACCCGGGCGAACAGGTCGCGGCCGAGCTCGTCGGTGCCGAACGGGTGCGCGGCCGACGGTCCCAGCATCCGGTCGGCCACCGTCGTCGTGTCGGCCGTCGACCCCCACACCGCCGGTCCGAGCAGGGCCACCGCGGCGAGCGCGACGGCTCCGACGAGTGCGACGACGGCCGTGGGCGTGCGCAGCCGGGAACGCTTCGATGCGGCCATGGTCACCCTTCCGCGATCGAGGAACGGGGATCGACGGTGATGAGGATGAGGTCGACGACGAGGTTCACGCCGAGCACCGTGAGGGCGTAGACGAGCACCACGCCCTGGATCATCGGGTAGTCCTTGCCGCTGACCGCGGCGACGGTCACCTCACCGAGTCCCGGGATCGCGAACACCATCTCGACCAGCACGGTCGCGGCCGTGAGCCCGCTGAGGATGAGGCCGCCGACGGTCAGCGAGGCGGTGACGATGTTCGGCAACGCGTGCCGCCGGTACACCAGCCGGGCCGGCAGCCGCTTGCTGCGCGCCGTCGTCATGTAGGTGGAGTCGAGGACGGTGAACATCTCGACCTGCACGATCCGGGCCAGGTACGCCATCGGCCCGAGCGCCAGCGTCACGACCGGCAGGACCAGGTGCTGCGGCTGCCCCCAGCCCGCGACCGGCAGCAGCCCCAGCGAGACGCTGAACACCGCGATCAGCCCGACGGCGAGCAGGAAGCTCGGGATGGCGATCAGCACGCCGAGCACGCTCGACACGACGCCGTCGACGACACCGTGCCGGCCGGACCGGGCCGAGATCGCCGCGGCCACGCCGATCGGCAGCGCGCCGATGACGGTGACGACGAACGCCAGCACCGCGAGCGTCAGCGTGCTGGGGAACCGCTGCGCGATCGTCTCGCCGACCGGGCGCTGGGTGCGGATCGAGACGCCGAAGTCGCCGCGCAGCAGCCCGGCGACGTAGTCGGTGAACTGCTGCAGGACGGGCTGGTCGAGCCCCAGCTCGGCGCGCGTCGCGGCGACCAGCTCCGGCGTCGCGCTCGGCCCCAGCGCCGCGCGCACCGGGTCGCCCGGCACGAGGTGGACGATGAGGAACGTCGCGACCACCACGACCGCGAGCGACACGGCCAGCCGTCCGAGCCGGCGCAGCAGGAACGCCAGCCGGGGCGACAGCGCCGGCCCCGCGGCGCGGCCGCGCGGCCGCGCCGGCGACGGGGTGCCGTCACCGGTCGCGGACCGCGCGAGTGGGGAGACCGCCACGCCGTCAGCCCAGCATCCGGATGGTGGTCGGCATGATGAAGTTCGGCATCTCGAACGTGGCGCCGTTCATGTAGGTCGGCAGGATGTTGTCCGCGACCGGGAACACGTCGAACCGCTCGATCAGCTCCGCCTCGGCCTGCTGCCACAGATCGCAGGTCTCCTCCGGACCGGCCTGCTTGGCCTGCGCGACGAGCGCCTCGTACTCGGGGTTCTCGACGAACATGAAGTTCAGGCCGCCCTCCTCCGGCGTGGCGCCGGCGAAGAACGTCGACAGCACCACCGGCCCGCCGGGCGCCACCTGCACCCAGCCGGTGTCCCAGTCGAAGGTCTGGTACAGCTGCTCCGACCACGCGGCGGCGTCGTTGGCGGACAGCTCGGTGGTGACGCCCAGCTGGTCCCAGGCCTGCTTCACCAGCTCGGCGGCCGGCGCGTGGGTCGGCGTCGCCGCGTCGTAGATGAACTTGACCGTCAGCGGCTGGCCGTCCTTGTAGCGCAGGCCGTCCTCCGCGAGCGCCCAGCCGGCCTCGTCGAGCAGCTCGCCGGCCCGTTCCAGGCTGGTCTCGGGCAGCGTCCAGGCCGCCTCGTCGGGCACGCAGAGCAGCGGGTTGCGCACGACCAGCGACACCGACGGGATCGCCTCGCCGTCGGCGATGACGGTGCCGACCTCGTCGCGGTCGATCGCGGTGGCCAGCGCCTCGCGGACCAGCGGATCGGCGACGGCGCGGTCGCTGCGCTCGTTGAACAGGATCTCGCCGACCGGGTTGCGGACGCCGGCGGACTCCAGCCCGGCGGCCTCGACGCGGACGCGCTCGGCGCCGATGATGCTGGACGCGTGGATCTCGCCGGAGAGCAGCAGGTTCGCCGCGGTCGACTCGTCGGCGATCACCCGCAGCTCGACGGCGTCGGGCTGGCCCTCGGTGTCGCTGGTGACGCCGTCCGGCCCCCACGTGTAGTCGTCGCGCTTGGTGAACCGGTACGACGCGCCGGGCTCCACCTCGGTCAGCGGGAACAGGCCGGTGCCGTCCGTCGTCCCGGACAGCGCCGACGGGTCGGCCAGCCCGGTGTCGCACACCATGAGGATCGTGCCGACGTTGGCGACGAGGAACGGGTCGTTGACGGCGCTGGTGACGGTCAGCGTGTTGCCGTCGGCGGTCGCCGTGACCGCCTCGGTGACCTGCGAGCCGTAGTAGAACGTCGCGTTGGCCGGGTCGGTGTTGTAGGCGATGTTCGCCGCCGCCGTCTCGGCCGTGAACGGGGTGCCGTCGGCGCAGGTGATGCCGTCCTTCAGGGTGAAGACGACCTCGGTGCCGGTCTCCGTCCACTCCTCGGCGAGCCACGGCTCCAGCTCGCCGTCGGGGTTGACGTACACCAGCGCCTCGTAGGACATCCCGATGACCTCCCAGGTGTCGAACGTGACGGCCTGCATCGGGTTCAGGTCGCCCGGGTCGCCGGCGATCGACTTGACGAACGTGCCGCCGGAGACCACGTCGGTGCTGGCCTGGTCGCCGTCGTCGCCGGCGCCGGAGCACGCGGTCAGGGCGACGGCCAGGGTGATCGCGAGGGTGACCGTGGCCACCGGTGCGGTGCTGAGTCTCATCTCTCTCCTCAGGTGGGTGAGCCGGCCGTGGCCCGCAGCTCCGCCAGCGGCCCCGCGGCCTTCACGGAGACCCGCACGGTCGGCCGGGTGGTGTAGGAGATCGGGGTCTCGACGACGTCGACGACGACGACCCGCAGCGGGTCGGCGCCGGCCTGGATGGCCCGTTCGATCGCCGCCTTGGACGCCGCGTCGAGGGCGGCGTCGCGATCGTCGACGTCGCTCAGCTGGTCGGCGCGGCCGCCGGCCAGCGAGATGGCCGCGCCCACGGCGTTGGCGACGTCGCCGTGGTCCGGTCGCACGATCGCGCCCGCGCCGGGCAGTTCGTCCGGCACCAGGAAGCCGCCGCCGCCGACGACGACCAGCGGCAGGTCGGCGCGGCCGAGCGAGAGCCGTTCGACCGCGACCTCGAGGCGTTCGCGGGCGTGCGCCAGCGCCCGGCGCAGCGCGGTCTTCTCCGCGCCGGGCAGGCCGGGCAGCGCCCGGCCGTCGATCGACGCGCCCTCCAGCGCGGCGGCGTCGGTCAGCGTCGGCGTGGCGCCGCCGAACAGCAGCGCCTCCCGCTCGATGGTGTAGCCCACCGAGCCGGGGCCGACCGCGCCGGTGGCGAGGTCGACGACGGTGCCGCCGCCGATGCCCAGGCTCAGGATGTCGGGCATGCGGAAGTTCGTGCGGACGCCGCCGATCTCGCGCGGCAGCGTCGACTCGCGCGGGAACCCGTTCATGAGCACGCCGAGGTCGGACGTGGTGCCGCCGACGTCGACGACGATCGCCTCGTCCGCGCCGGACAGGAAGGCGGCGCCGCGGATGGAGTTCGCCGGGCCTGACCCGATCGTCAGCACCGGGTACTGCACGGCGTAGTCCAGCGACATCAGCGTGCCGTCGTTCTGCGCGAAGTACGTCACCGCGTCCAGGCCCTGCTCGTCGACGACGGTGCGCAGCGCCTGCGTCACCCCGCGCGCGATGCCGTGCAGCGCCGCGTTCAGCACGGTGGCGTTCTCGCGCTCGAGCAGCCCGGACGGGCCGATGTCCTGGCTGAGGAACACCCGGACGTCGGGCCCGAGCCGGTCGCGCAGCAGGGCGGCGACCTCCTGCTCCTGTTCCGGATACGACGGGGCGAAGATCCCGGTGACGGCGACGGCGTCGAACCCGTCGAGGCCCCCGAGGCCGTCGAGGAAGCGGAGGATCCCGTCGCGGTCGAGTGGCGCGATCGGCGCCCCGTCGACCAGATGACCGCCGCTCACCATGGCGGTGCCGGCGATCCCGGCCGCGATGAGGTCCTCCGGCCAGCCCGTGACCGGCGGGTACTCCGTCGCGGCCGGCGCGCCGAGGCGGATGGCGGCGACGCGTTCCAGGCCACGCCGGCTGACGATCGCGTTGGTCGCGTGCGTCGTGCCGAGCATGACCCGCGACACCCGGGCGCGGTCGTCGCCGAGCCCGTCGAGCACGTGCGCGATCGCGTGCCGGATGCCGCCGGTGACGTCGGGGGTGGTCGGCTGCTTCGTGCTGGCCAGCACCGTGCCGGCGCCGTCGAGGACGACTGCGTCGGTGTTCGTGCCGCCGACGTCGACCCCGACCGACAGGTCCCGGGCCGCCGTCACCGCGCACCGCCCTCGAACGGCACGTACGGCAGGTCGTAGCCGAACGCGCGCGGGCCGGCCAGCTCCAGGCCGCGCGGTGTGCGCCAGAGCGGGTCGCAGGCCCAGGCGAGCACCGCCACCCGCTGGCCGAACGCGAGCAGCTCGGTCGAGATCGCGTGGCCGGTCTCGGCGTCGACGATCGAGATGAGGTCGGGCACGGTGGCCAGCACCTCGCCGTCCTCGAGCACGACGAGGTTCTCGTTCTGCAGCTCGATGCGCTGCAGCCGGCCGCGGTCGGTCCCGGTGCCGGCGATCGTGACCGAGCCGCGGACGAAGCCGCCCTCGGTGCGGCGGGCGACGTCGACGACCTTGCCGGTGACGAGCACCGTGGCGGCCAGCTCGGCGGCGACGGCGGCGACCGGCTCGGTCGCGGCGAGCAGTGCCCGGCCGACGGCCACGGCACGGCTCACGGTGCCCGCGATGACCGCGCCCGGCGCCGTCTGGGCGGTGAGCAGGTAGTGCGCGCCGAGGCAGACGCCGCCGCTGGAGACGGTGATGGCCCGTGCGTGCCGTTCGAGCCAGCGCAGGTCGACGGTCCGGAGCACGACGATGTTGCCGATGACGTCGCCCATCACCGTGAAGTCGCAGGGCACGCCGGCGACGTTCGGCGCGATCATCGTCGCCTCGGGGAACGCCCGGCCCATGCCGTCGGCGTCGAGCACCTTGAGCCCGAGGCGCGCGGCCCAGCCGATCGGGCTGACGCCGTTGCTGCCGCCGATCTCGGCCGGCATCAGCGCGGTGATCCGGCGGCCCGCGACGATCTCGGCCTCGCGCATGATCGCCTCGACCTGGGTCGCCGACGACAGCATCTCGATGCCGACGGTGGGCGCCCCGATGCCGGACATCATGATGACCGCGTCGTCGGCGGTGAGGTCGTCCAGTGACAGCAGCGGGACCGGGCCGTGCCGGCGCAGCGCGTCCTCGGCGGCGAGCTGGGCGGTCTGCACCGCGCCGCCACCGCCGGTGCCGAAGATGGCGGCGCCGGCGGCGAGCGCGGAGACGTCGGCTGCGGAGACCGCCGCGAGCGCCTGATGCGGCGGCGCGACGGACGTGGGGGTGACCATGTGCCGACGCTAGGGGTCGGGT
>NZ_POTW01000129.1 GCF_003236295.1 Jiangella anatolica | reverse complement strand
GGGTGGGGTGGCGGGCCGCGTGGGGGCAGCTGCGGCCGCTGCGCTGGTTCGTCGTCGTCCTGCTGGTGGTGCAGGTGGTCATCGCCGACGTGCCGACGGCGGTCGCGCTGACCGCCCGGCTGGTGCTCGCGGTCGCGCTGGCCGCGCTGGTGACGTTGACGACGCGGACGACGGACCTGATGGCGGCGCTGGAGCGCGGGCTGCGGCCGTTCCGCCGGTTCGGTGTCGACCCGGCCCGCGTCTCGCTGCTGATGTCGCTGACGCTGCGCAGCGTCCCCGTCGTCGCCGGGATCGCCGGCCGGATCCGGGAGGCGCGCTGGGCCCGCGGCCGCGAGCGCAGCGTCCGCGCGTTCGCCGTACCCCTCGTCGTCGGCGTGCTGCGGCACGCCGACGCGATGGGTGAGGCGCTGCAGGCCCGCGGCCTGGACGACTAGGCCGAGACGTCGGCGATGCCGGGGACGCCGGCCTCGACGGTGACGCTGGCCCGGGTCGTGACCGGGGCGCCCGGCTGCCGGACGTACGGGACGACGCGGTAGTCGGTGCGCCAGGCGTCCGGCGTCAGCGTGCAGGTGGCGTAGCCGCGCTGGACGTTGTGGAACTTCATGTGCGGGTTCTCCGCCAGCCAGACGCCGCCGAGCGCGTCCTGGTCGGCGCCGTCGCCGCCGGCGCTGACCGACGTCGCGAGGAACTCGGTGCCGACGGTGGCCGAGCCGGGGTCGTCGAAGTTCGCCTTGAGGTCCGCGGCGACGCTGCGGTGCGCGTCGCCGGTGATCACGACGAAGTTCTCCACGGACCGGTCGCGGACGCCGTCGAGCAGCCGGGTCCGGGCCGCCGCGTAGCCGTCCCAGGTGTCCATGCCGAACGCCTGCACCGGACCGGCCTCGTGGTCGGCCTGCATCATGAAGATCTGGTTCGCCATCACCTTCCACGTCGCCGGCGAGCCCGCCAGTCCGTCCAGCAGCCAGGCCTCCTGGGCGTCGCCGAGCATCGTCCGGGCCGGGTCCAGGCGGTCGGCGCAGTCGATCTGCCGGCCGTCGCCGCAGGCCTGGTCGTCGCGGTACTGGCGGGTGTCGACGACGTTGAAGTCGGCCAGCGTGCCGTAGCGCAGCCGCCGGTAGAGCTGCATGTCCGGGCCGGCCGGCAGCGCCGCGCGCCGCAGCGGCATGTTCTCGTAGTACGCCTTCAGCGCGGCGATCCGCCGGGCCCGGAACACCTCGCCGCCCACGCCGACGCCGTCGACGTCGTCGGCCCAGTTGTTGTCGATCTCGTGGTCGTCGAGCACCACGACCCACGGGGCGGCGGCGTGCGCGGCCTGCAGGTCCGGGTCGCTCTTGTACTGGCCGTAGCGGATGCGGTAGTCGCTGAGCGACTGGCACTCGACGGCGGGCAGGTGCGCGCGGCCGATGGTGCCGGCCCCGCCGGTCTCGTAGATGTAGTCGCCCAGGTGCACGACGAGGTCGAGGTCCTCCTCGGCCAGGTGCCGGTGGGCGGTGAAGTGGCCGTCGGCGTAGTTCTGGCAGCTGGCGAACGCGAAGCGGACCTGGCTGGGGGTCGCGTCGGCGGCCGGCGCCGTGCGGGTGCGGCCGACGGGGCTCAGCTCGCGGCCGGCGCGGAAGCGGTACCAGTAGTCGCGGCCCGGCTCCAGCCCGCCGACCTCCGCGTGCACCGAGTGCGCCAGCTCCGGCGTCGCCCGGACCGTGCCGGACCGTTCGATCTCGCGGAACCCCGGGTCGCGGGCGAGCTGCCACTGCACCGGGATCGCATGCTGGCCGGCCATCCCGGCCAGCCCGTCGGCCGCGAGCGGGTCCGGCGCCAGCCGCGTCCACAGCACGACGCCGTCGGGCAGCGGGTCGCCGGAGGCCACGCCGAGCGTGAACGGGTTCTGCCGGAAGATCGGGTTGGCGCGGACCGGCGCGGCGGAGAAGCCGGCCAGCGCGGCGGCGAACGTCAGCGCGCCGCCGCCGGTCAGCGCGAGGAACCGGCGGCGGTCGAGGGTGGACGGCGAGGCGGGCACGGGCACCTCCGGAAGGCGTGGGGGTGCCCGATCACATCACAGTCGTCCCGACTTCCGGTCAATACCGAATTGAACGGCCGGCGTCGGTGCGGTGAAGTCATAGGTGACCCCGGTCAGGCGCTCCGACTCGGCCCAGAGCCCGCGCTGCGCGGCCTCGTCGTGCGCCGCCGCACTGGACGTCACCAGCGTCGGGTGGCCGGTCCACTCGCCCCAGCCGTCCGGCCCGTAGTAGTCGCCGCCGCGCACCTCCGGGTCGAGCGCGGCCCGCAGCAGCGGCAGCGCACCGTGCGCGGTGTCCTGGACCAGCCAGGACACCAGCCGGTGCAGTCGCGGCCCGCTGGCGATCCGGATGTGGAGCGGAGCGTGACGCATCAGCTCGGTGCGGCTGCCACCGGGATGGGCCGCGACGGCGATCGAGGTCGCGCCCGCGTCCGCCATCCGCCGCTGCAACTCGTACGTGAACAGCAGGTTCGCCAGCTTGGACTGGGCATACGCCGCCATCGGGCGGTACGGGCGCCGTTCGAAGTGCGGGTCGGTGAGATCGAGCCGGCCCCTCTTGTGCCCGTTGCTGCTGACGGTGACGACGCGCGAGCCTGGCGTGGCCAGGAGCAGGTCCAGCAGCAGGCCGGTGAGCGCGAAGTGGCCCAGGTGGTTGATGCCGAGGTGCCGCTCGAACCCGTCGGCGGTGTGCTGGCGCGGCAGCCACATCACGCCGGCGTTGTTGACCAGCAGATCCAGCCTCTGGTGCCGATCGTGGATGTGGGCCGCGGCGGCCCGGACGGAGCGCAGGTCGCCCAGGTCGAGAGGTACGACCTCCGGCGCTCGCGGACCGGTCATCGTGGCTGCGGCGGCGGCCGCCTTGGCGACATCGCGGCAGGCCAGCAAGACCGTGGCGCCGGATGCGACGAGCGTGGCGGCAACCTCGCGGCCAAGGCCGGTGTTGGCGCCGGTCACGATGGCCGTCCGGCCGGTCAGGTCGCCGATGTCGTCGGGTGTCCAGGTGGGATGGGGCGAGTCCATGGCGTCCTCCGTCGGTGTGAGTAGAATCGGGACGCGCGTTCCGGTTCAGACTATACGGGACGAGCGTCCCGGTTGTCTAACGGTGTGGCGGAGTGGGAGGTGGCCGGCGGTGCGTGCCGACGCCCGGCGCAACTATGCGCGCATCCTCGAGGTCGCCATCGAGGCGTTCGCCGCCGAGGGACTGTCGGTGTCGGTGCACGAGATCGCCCGCCGTGCCGGGGTCGGGACCGGCACCGTCAGCCGGCACTTCCCGACGAAGGAGGCGCTCTACCAGGCGATCGTGCAGGCCCGGCTGGAGCAGCTGGCGCAGCGGGCCCGCGAGCTGGCCGCATCGGCGCCGCCCGGCGAGGCGCTGTTCGAGTTCGTCCGGTTCATGGTGACCGAAGGGGCGACGAACCGCGGCCTCGCCGAGGCGCTCGGCGGCGCCGGGTTCGACGTCGAGACGGCCGCGGCGGACACCGGGCTGGACTTCGGGGCCATGCTGCGCGGCCTCCTGGTCCCGGCGCAGCGGGCGGGGGAGGTCCGCGCCGACCTCGACCAGGCCGACGTCAAGGCGCTCATCGAGGGCTGTCTGGCTCGCGAGCGGGGCGGGATCGACCCGGCCGCGCGCGACCGCATGCTCGCTGTGACGATCCGCGGACTGCGGCCGTAGACAGCCCATCCCTGCAGGCCGGTCGGCGGCTCGGGGTCACGCGGGATCGAGCCACCAGGGGCTGGAGTAGGCGATGCCGAAGTCGTTGCACGGGTGGCCGTCCGGGCCGGGCGTGCCGTTGGGCCGCGACGGGTCCGACACGCGCAGCACCACCCAGTCGCCGTCGTCGCCGTCCAGCGGGACGGTGAACCGGGTGACGCGCCCGGCCGCCGCCTCGATGACGTCGGCCACCACCGGGACGCCGTCACCGGGCCGCAGCACCTGGACGTCGAGCCGGGTGCCGTCCCACTCGTCGCCGCGGTCGAGGTCGACGGCGAACCGCACGTCGCCGCCGGCGTGCCGGAGCGAGCCGCCCATCGGCACGCCGTCGGCCGTGGCGTCCAGCCGCAGCCCGGACATGCGGGTCGCGAAGAACCGTCGCTCCGTCATCGCCCGGAACACCGCCTCGCGGGTGTTCTCGGTGACCCACATGCCGGTGCGCCCCTTGCCCTCCGGGTAGCCCCAGTCGGTGCCGTGCTCGTCGGTGACGCCGGACAGTCCCGGCCGCCAGCCCGCGTTCAGGCACGTGACCAGCGGCGAGCTGACGCCGTCGGCCCACCCCTCGAAGAGGTAGTCGTCGTAGCGGTTGAACATCTCCAGGCTGACCAGCTGGTCATGCGCCCGCGGCTCGTAGCGGAAGTCGTTGAACCGGCCCGGCTCGCGGCCCGGATGGTTGAACCCGGCCAGCCCGTCGGCGCCGCCGTCGCCGAGGCCGAGGAAGCCGTCCTCGCGGGTCAGCCAGCGGTAGAACCCGCCCATCAGGGTCGCGTCCAGCACGTCGGTGTAGGCGTCGGTGAACCACACGTTCACGTGGCCGAGCAGCGGGTTGGTCCACTCGAAGCCGCGGATCGCGGTGAACACGCCCGGCTCGTCCGCGGCGTCGGCCAGCTCCCGCGTGCGCCGCCAGCCGCTGCGGCTCAGGCCGCTGATCCGGTTGACGCCGTCGGGCAGCAGCGGGTCGAGGATGCTGAGCACGCCGTCGGACAGCGTCGCGTGGTCGGTGAGCGCGGCGACGTCGAGACCGGCCGAGCGCATCGACTCGTAGGCCAGCGCGGGGTCGCCGGAGCCGTCGGAGAACAGCGTGTGGTTGTGCAGGTCGGCGTGGACGAGGGTGCGGCCGCGGGTGATCCGGGAGGCCCGCTCGGCGCCGGGCGATCCGGTGGCCGTCCGGGTGACCGCGGCGGCGTCGCTGCCGCCACCGGCCACGGATGCGGCGAGGATCAGGCCGCCCGCGCCGGCGAGGACGTCGCGCCGGCGCGGGCCCGGATCGTCGCCGTGGTCGTGGTCGTGGTCCGCGTCGCTCATGGACACCCCTCGGTCGTCGCGGCAGGGAGGCTCGCCCACCACCCTAATCGGAGCCGTTAGCCTCCTCTCGTGCTGGTGTTGGCGGTCGCGGCGTTCTCCGTCGCCTGGTGGCTGGGGCTCTACCTGGCCGGCCGGGATCCCGCCGACGCCGCGATGCGCCGGGCCGGGCTGGGCCTGGTGTCATACGCGGTGGCGCTCGCGCTGGCCCCGTTCGACGGGTCCGTCGTCGAGGCGTTCGGGTACGTGTTCGCCGGGCTGCCGGCGCTGATCTGGGCCGGTGTGCTGCTGGCGCTGCTGCCGGACGAGTCCGCCTGGCGGGCGCCGGCCGAGCGGTGGTGGCGGTTCGTGGTGCTGCCGCTGGGCGTGGCCGAGCTGGTCGTCGCCGCGGTGGTCGGCGGCCGGTGGGAGCCGCTGACGGCGGTGCTGGTGCTGGCGCCGCTGGCCGGCGCGCTGGTGCTGCTGGTGCGTTCCCGTTCCGTCGCCTTGGGTCTGCCGCACGGAGTGGTGGTGCTCGCGACGCTGCTGTTCGCGCTCGGCGCCGTCGCGGTGCTGGTGCCGCTGGGCTGGCTGCCGCTCGGTGTCGTCCTCGCCGCCGTCGGCGTGGACCTGGTCGTGCTGGGCGTCGTCGTCGCGGTGACGAACGCGCTGGAGGCGGGCGAGGCGCTGGGCGCGGACCTGCGACGGTCCGCCGTCGGGGCGCTGCTGGCCGCCGTCGTGTTCGGCGGTCAGGTCGGGCTGGTCTCGCTCGCGTCGGGTTCTGGGGACGGGCTGCGGGCGCTCGCGTTCGGCGTCGTCGGGGCCGCGATCGCCGTCGTGACGCTGGCCAGCGTCGTGCAGGCGGCCGTCGACCGGCTGGCCTTCGCGGGGACGCCCGCGCTGCGATCGTCGCGAGCTGAGCTGCGCGACGCGTCGGACGCCCTGCCGCGTCGTTCCTCGCGCCACGAGCTCGACGACCTGGACGACGAGGCGTTCGCGCGGCTGGTCCGCGACGCGCTGCGGCACTACGGCGACCTCGGCAAGCTCGTCTCCAGTCCGCTGCTCGCGCTGCCCGCCGTCTCCGCGCGGCTGGCGTCGTCGGGCCGCGGCGAGCAGCCGCTGGACCGGGCGGCCGAGCTGAAGGCGTTGCTGCTGGAGAGCATCGAGCGGCTGCGGCCCCGCGACGCCGACTTCGGCACCAGCGAGGAGTGGCGGTACTTCAACGCGCTGTACTTCCCGTACGTCGCCGGGATCCGCCCGTACCGCCGTCAGCCCGACCTGTCCGGCCTGGACGAGACGTCGCGGCGGGCGTTCGACTGGCTGCGCCGCTACGTGCCGGAGCGGACGCTCTACAACTGGCAGAACGCCGCCGCCCGCGTCGTCGCGGAGGATCTGCGCGCGCGGACCGGCTGAGACTGGCAGTACTCGGCAGTGCCGCGTCTGTGCTTGGCAGTGCCTTCGGGGCGACGGTCGTGTGGTCCGAACGACCTCACGAAGGAGCTGGTCATGATGGCCGCTGACACCGTTGCCCGCCCCGCCGTCGCGCGGATCCGGGACACCCCGCTGCTGCGCTGGACCCTGGAGATCGACGGCATCGTCACGGTGCTGAACGGCCTGGCGTACGTGGCCGCGGCGGGGTGGGTGGGCGACCGGCTGGGCCTGCCGACGTCGCTGCTGTACCCGGCCGGCGCGGTGCTGATCGTCATGGGCGCGTTCGTGTTCTACGTCTCGACGCGGCGGGAGGCGCCGGTGTCGTGGGTGGGCGCGATCATCGCGATCAACGCCGTGTGGGTGGTCGACAGCGTGATCGTCGCCGCGGCCGGCTGGTTCGACCCGACGACCGCCGGGACGGTGTGGATCCTGCTGCAGGCCGCCCTGGTCGCGGTCTTCGTCGAACTGGAATGGGTAGGCCTCAGGCGGGCCCGCCGCTGACCCCGTCACCGCGAGACCTCCGGCCCCGGCGCGCATGAGCCCGCGCCGGGGCCGGTGCACCGCAACCCGAAAGTAGAACGGAGGCAGCCGATGGCGGACGCAGTTATACTTTCAGCCAAGAAAGTGTAACTCCTCGCCCTGGAGGGCCGTTGTCGTTCCATTTTCTGGGTCCGGATCCCGTCGAGTCGCAGCTCCAGCGCGTGATCGACGGGCTGGTCGCCGGGCGCGCGCCACGTGACATCGAGCTGCTCAACATCGATGTGAAGGAGGAACCGGGGCGTCGCGCGCCGGACGGCTCGGTGTTGCCGGGCGGGGCCGAGAACGAGGGTGCCGCCAAGTACCTTGCCGGAGAGCTCACCTGCATCGCGAACACTCCGGGTGCTGGCGCCATCCTCCTCGGCGTCGCCGACGACGGTGCGCGGATCGGGACCGCCCTCGGGGCCGAGTGGCTGCGGCATCGCATCTTCGAGCTCAGCGACCGGCGCCTGACCGTGGACATCCGGGTGGGAGATCTCGGCGGGACCCGGGTGCTCGTGCTCCGGCCGCCGGAGGCGGTGGAGCCGATCCGCTGGAACGGCCGGATCCGCTGGCGGGTAGCCGACCATTGCGTCGAGGTCGATGCCGCGACCTGGATGGCCGGCCGCCTGCATCGCGGCGGGTTCGACTGGTCGGCTCAGCGGTCGGGCTACCGGCTGGACGACGTCCAGCCCAGCGCTGTCGAGGTCGCCCGGCGCTTCCTCAGCCAGGCCGCCAGCGATCCAGCGGCGGCCGACCTCGCGGCGGCCACGGACAACGATCTCTTGCGGAGACTGAACGTCGTCGATGGTGACGGCCGGCTGACGAACGCCGGGGCTTTGCTTTTCGTGACGACGCAGGGCCCGGCCATCGACTATCTGCGGCGCGATCACCCAGGTGGTGACAGCACGGTCCGCGTGCGACGAGAGGGGCCGCTGCTCGTCCAACTGTCCGAAGTAGAGACGGCGGCCGCCGCATCGAACGCCATCGTGCAGGTGGCTGAGGGACTCGTCAGAGGACAGGTGCGCAAGCTACCTCAGTCCGCGGTGCGCGAGGCGATCGTGAACGGCGTCGTCCACCGCGACTGGACCACGGCCGCTCCGGTCGTGGTCGAGCACGTCGGCGATACCCTCACCGTCACCTCACCGGGCGGATTCATCGCCGGCATCACACCCGAAAACATCATCACGCATCCGTCCGCGCCCCGATACCAGTCGCTGGCCGAGGCGGCGGCATCGCTACGGCTGGCGGAACGGGAGGGAATCGGCGTCGATCGCATGGTCGCGTCCATGCTCGCTCTGGGTCATGAACGACCGGACATCTCCGAACTGCCGGGACCGTATGTCCGGGCCGTTCTCCTGGGCGGGCCGCCCGATCAGATCTGGACCGGATTCCTGGCAGGCATCTCGCCGTCGACGGTCGCCCGCGATGTCGACCTGCTCCTGATGCTGGATCATCTGTGCGGGCATGGATGGATCGACTCCCGGCAGGCGGCGCCGTTGATCCAACGCGGTGAAGCGGAGGCCGAAGCCGCCATCGGCCGACTGGCCGAAGCGATCTTCTTCGAGTACCGCATCGTGGCCGAGGTGGCCGGAGTGCCGGCTGGCGAGCCGACGGCCTGGCGGTTGTCCGACCTTGCCGGCGAGTGGCTGTCCTACCGGCTGAGATACCGCCAGGGCGAAGCGCGGCAACGCATGATCCTGGACTGGGCGCGGGCACGGGGCCGGGTCTCGTCGACCGAGGTGGCGGATCTCGCCGGGGTGGCGCAGAACTACGCCGGGAAGCTGCTGACGGAGCTCGAACGACAGGGCTACCTGGAACCCGGGCGCGCCAACCGCAGCGGCCGCGGGTTCTTCTACCGCCCCGTCAGCGGCTGAGCATTAAGCCCAGGCTCAGGGAACGCCGCTACGCTCGAACGGTGGTGACGCAGGACCTGCCCGCGGCCGGGACCGAGACGACGTCGCGGCGACGGCTGACCGCGGAGATCTGGATCGTGCTCGGGCTGTCGCTGGGGCAGTCCGCGGTGTACGCCGTCGTGAGCCTGATCGCGCGGCTGACCAGGCCGGAGCGGCTGAGCGAGCAGACCGCGACGCTGAACGCGTCGCGCAGCACGCGCGAGTACCTCGACCTCACCTACCAGGTGCTGTCGATCGGGTTCGCGCTGGTGCCCGTCGCGCTGGCGCTGTACCTGATGTCCGGGCCCGGCCGCTCGGCGGTGCGGCGGATCGGCTTCGACCTGGCCCAGCCGCGCCGCGACCTGCTGTTCGGCGCCGGGCTGTCGGCCGTCATCGGGCTGCCGGGGCTGGGCATCTACTTCCTCGGGCACGCGCTGGACATGAACGTCTCGATCCAGCCGAGCACGCTGAACGAGTACTGGTGGACGGTGCCGGTGCTGATCCTGTCGGCGCTGCAGAACTCGGTGGTCGAGGAGGTCATCGTCGTCGGGTTCCTGATGACGCGGCTGAAGCAGCTGGGCTGGGAGCTGCCGGCGATCATCGCGACGAGCGCGGTGCTGCGCGGCTCGTACCACCTGTACCAGGGGTACGGAATGGCGATCGGCAACATGCTCATGGGCGTCGTCTTCGCGTACTTCTACCACCGGACGAAACGGGTGATGCCGCTGGTGGTGGCGCACTCGATCCTCGACATCGTGTCCTTCGTCGGGTACGACCTGTTCGCCGACGAGCTGGGGCTGCCGTGACGACGGGGTACTCGGGGACGCCGCTGGTGCGCAAGCTCGGCATCAAGCCCGGGCACCGCGTGCTGTTCGACGGCGCGCCGGACGGCTTCGCGATCGACGGCGTCGAGACGGCCGACGGCGGGCCCTACGACGTCGTGCTGCTGTTCACCACCAGCCGGGACCGGCTGGAGCGCGAGCTGCCCGGCCACGAGGACCGCATCGAGCGCGACGGCGCCATCTGGGTCGCCTGGCCGAAGCGGGCCAGCAAGGTCCCGACCGACATGACGGAGAACGTCGTCCGCGACGTGGCGCTGCCGCGTGGGCTGGTCGACGTGAAGGTGTGCGCGATCGACGAGGTGTGGTCCGGGCTGAAGCTGGTGATCCGCAAGGAGAACCGCTGACCCCGTCACCGCGTCCAACCAGCATGAAGACGCGGTGGGTGGTGGCGGCGGGGCTGGCCCTGCTGACGGCTGGATGTGGGGAGACGGCGGCCGGTCCGGAAGCGGACGGCGAGCCCGGCTGGCGACCGGTGGCACAGTCGCCGCTGACGCCGCGCGAGGCGCCGCTGACGGTCACCGTCGGCGAGCAGATCCTGGTCATCGGCGGCAGCGACGGCCCGCCGTGCCCGCCGAACGCCGACTGCGTCGCGCCGCCGGAGCCGCTGCGCGACGGCGCCGCCTACGACCCGGCGGCCGACGCGTGGACGCCGATCGCCGACGCCCCGGCGCCGGTCGGCGGCGGTCCGGAGACCGCGGCGGTGGTCGGCGACATGGTCTACGTGCTGACCTCGGGGTTCGGCGCCGACGGCACGATGTCGAGCACGTTCCAGGCCTACGACGCGGCCGCGGACGCGTGGATCGAGCTGACGCCGCCGGACGACACCGGCTGGCGGGCGCTGACGGTCGCCGGCGACCGGGTGGTCGCCTACGTCGGCTCGCACGAGTCTATGGACGCGGCGGTGCCGACGGCACTGGACCCGCTGCCGGCCGACCTCACCTATGACGCCGCCACCGACACGTGGACGGCGCTGCCGGCCGACCCGCTCGGCCCGTCCTACGACCGTCGCCTAGTCGGCACCCCCGGCGGCGCGGTGCTCCTGGCCAGCGACCTCGTCGCGAACCCCGGGGTGGAGCCGCCGGTCGTCGACGCGGCCCGGTTCGACCTCGAGTCCGGCGCCTGGACCGAGCTGCCCAGCGGCGACGTCCTCAGCGGCTACGGTTTCCGCGCGGTCGGGGACGTGCTGGTCAGCGCGCTGGAGGGCAGCGCCGACGGCGGCGAGGTGAACAACTGGGGCCGCGACATCCCGTACGGCGCCGTCCTCGACCCGGCGACGGGCGCCTGGTCGGCGCTGCCGGACCGGCCCGAGCGGGACCCGCTGGACGGCTTCATGGTCCCGGGCGACGTCAGCGACGAGCAGACCATCGTCTCCGGGGCCTGGGCCCTGGACGTCCCGGCGCAGGCGTGGACGCGGGTGCCGGAGCTGCCGGTCGACGAGCACGTGCAGGGCCAGTCGGTCGCCTTCGCCGGCGGCGTCGTGTTCCTGTGGGGCGGCTCGGCCTGGGGCGACGACATGAGCGACGGCGAGCTGCTCGCCGACGGCTGGGTCTGGACCGTCCCCACCCCTGACTGAGACGGCGGCCCGGTCACGCGGGCGACTTGTTCGTGTAACACGCCGGTTCTACGCTGCGCAGGTATGACCGACATGCTGGCCGGATACCGATTCGGGGCGGCGTGGGACGAGGTCTACACCGCCGACGGCGCGCCGCGGCCCACCTACGGCGGCCTGCACGAGGCGCTCACGGCGGCCGGCCCGGAGGTGCTGGCCAGCCTCGCCGCGTTCCTCGGCACCGTCTTCCGCGACCAGGGCATCACGTTCGACCACGAGGGCGTCGAGCGGCCGTTCCCGCTGGACATCGTCCCGCGCATCATCACGGCGGCGGAGTGGGACGTCGTCGAGCGCGGCGTCGCGCAGCGGGTCCGCGCGCTGGAGGCGTTCCTCGACGACGTGTACGGGTCCGGGCTGGTGTTCCGCGACGGCGTCGTGCCGCGGCAGGTCGTGGTGTCGTCGCAGCACTTCCACCGGCAGGCGTTCGGGATCCGGCCGCCGAACGGGGTGCGGGTGCACGTGTCCGGCATCGACCTCGTCCGCGACGAGCAGGGCGAGTTCCGCGTCCTCGAGGACAACCTGCGCACGCCGTCCGGCGTCTCCTACGTCGTCGAGAACCGGCGGGCGCTGGCCCGGGTGCTGCCGGAGCTGTTCGGCGGGCACCTGGTCCGCCCGGTCGCCGGCTACCCGGCCCGGCTGCTGGCGGCGCTGCGCGCGGCCGCCCCGCCCGGCGTCGACGACCCGACCATCGTCGTGCTCACGCCGGGCGTCCACAACGCCGCCTACTCCGAGCACACGCTGCTGGCGCGGCAGATGGGCGTGCAGCTGGTCGAGGGCCGCGACCTGTCCGTCATCGGCAACGAGGTGCGCATCCGCACCACCCGCGGGCACCAGCGGGTCGACGTCATCTACCGGCGGGTCGACGACGACTTCCTCGACCCCGTGCAGTTCCGCGCCGACTCCATGGTCGGCAGCCCCGGCCTGCTCAACGCGGCCCGGGCCGGCAACGTCACGCTGGCGAACGCCGTCGGCAACGGCGTCGCCGACGACAAGCTCGTCTACACCTACGTGCCCGACCTGATCCGGTACTACCTCAGCGAGGAGCCGGTGCTGCGCAACGTCGAGACCTGGCGCCTGGACACCCCGCAGAACATCGCGCAGGTGCTGTCGAACCTCGGCGACCTGGTGCTCAAGCCCGTCGACGGGTCGGGCGGCAAGGGCATCGTGATCGGCCCGCAGGCGAGCGACGAGGACCTGGCCACACTGCGCGACGCCGTGGAGGCGAACCCGCGCGGGTACGTGGCGCAGCGGCCGGTCCGGCTGTCGACGGTGCCGACGCTGATCGGCGACCAGCTCGTGCCTCGCCACGTCGACCTGCGCCCGTTCGCCGTCAACGACGGCCGCGAGGTGTGGGTGCTGCCGGGCGGGCTGACCCGGGTGGCGCTCCCGGAGGGCAGCCTGATCGTCAACTCCAGTCAGGGCGGCGGCTCGAAGGACACCTGGGTGCTGGCGTCGCCGGCCCGTCCCGCCGAGCCGGCGCCGGATCCGGCCGGCGGCGAGAGCAGCGTCCTCGCCGGCGCCGACCTGACGGAGCCGGAGGCCGACCTGCCCGCCGGCGCCGGCGCGCCCGGCCTCGGCGACCACGTCGACGGACGCCGCCCGCTCGCCGTCCCGCCCGATCTGGGACCGTCCGAACCGCCCCGTGAGCAGCAGCAACAACAACAGCAGGGGAGGACGACGTGCTGAGCCGGATCGCGGAGTCGCTGTACTGGATCGGCCGCTACCTGGAGCGCGCCGACGCGAAGGCGCGCGTCGTCGACGTCCACCTCACCCGGATCCAGGACGAGCCCGGCACCGACCAAGAGCGGCAGCTGCGCACGCTGCTCGCGGCGATGGGCGTCGATCCCGGCGACGGCGCCGTGACCCCGTCGTCGGTCGTCGCGCTGCTCGCCTTCGACCAGGACTCGCCCGCGTCGATCACCGCGGCGCTGACGGCGGCCCGCGAGAACGCCCGCGGCGCCCGCGAGATCCTGTCCAGCGAGCTGTGGGAGGCGCTCAACGTCACCTGGCACGGCCTCGCCGAACGCCGGATGGCCGCCGCCGTGCTCGGGCCGCAGGTGTTCTGCTACTACGTCCGCGAGCGCACCGCGATGACCACCGGGCTGATCTCCACGACGATGGTCCGCGACGACGGCTGGCGATTCCTGTCGCTCGGCGTCGCGCTGGAGCGCATCGACATGGCCGCGCGCATGCTGTCCACCCCGGCGCTGGCCGAGGGCCGGGCGTCGGTGCTGGCCGGGCTGCTGCGCAGCGTCGGCGGACACGACACCTTCGTCCGCGTCTACCAGGGCGCGGTGTCGCCGGCCAACGTCGCCGAGTTCCTGCTGCGCGACCAGCTCTCGCCGCGGTCGGTGGCGTTCTCGCTGGCCGCGGCCGAAGCGCTGCTGCGCGAGCTGGACCCCGGCCTGGACGACCGGCTCGGCGTCGCCGACGGCGCCCGGCGCGCGCTCGGCCGGATGCGGCTGGCGCTGGAGTTCCGCTCGTCGGCGGAGCTGCTGGACGACCTGCCCAGCCTGATCGAGTCGCTGCTGCGGCTGACGTCGCGCACGTCGGACGAGGTGACCAGCCGCTACTTCGGCAAGTCGCTGCACGTGCGGTGGGCCGAGGAGGTGGCGCCGTGACGGCGGGCGCGCCCGGCGCCGGGTGGTTGCTGTCGGTGAAGCACCACACCGGCTACCGGTACGCAGGACCGGTCTTCTCCTCGTACAACGAGGCGCGGGTGACCCCGCGCAGCGATCCGCGACAGCGGGTGCTGGACGCGACGGTCGAGGTCAGCCCCGCGGCGTCGCTGTACCGCTACGTCGACTACTTCGGCACGGTGGTGACGGCGTTCGACGTGCACGCGGCCCACTCCGAGCTGACGGTGACGGCGAGCTGCGTCGTCGAGACGGCGCCGGCGTCCGCGGTCGAGGCCGCCGAGGACGGCACCGGCTGGGCCGCGCTCGCCGACCCGGACACCGTCGACGAGCTGGGCGAGTACCTCGCGCCGACGCAGCGCACGACGGCCGGCGACGAGCTGCTGGCGGCGGCCGCGCAGGTCCGGGCCGCCGCGACCCCCGACGACGGCGCGCGCCTCGCGGCCGGCTGGACGCACACGCGGCTGGATTACGTCACCGGGTCGACCAGCGTGCACACGAACGCCGTCGAGGCGCTGGCCGAGGGCCGCGGCGTCTGCCAGGACTTCGCCCACGTCACGATCGCGCTGCTGCGCTCGGCCGGCGTGCCGGCCCGGTACGTGTCCGGTTACCTGCACCCGACGGCCGACGCGGCGATCGGCGAGACCGTCACCGGCGAGAGCCACGCCTGGGTGGAGTGGTGGGCGGGCGGCTGGCGGGCCTACGACCCGACGAACGACTCGGTCCCCGGACCCGGGCACGTCATGGTGGCCCGCGGCCGCGACTACGACGACGTCACCCCGCTGCGCGGCATCTACCACGGCGGCGACAGCCAGGCCCTGGGCGTGTCGGTCGAGGTGACGCGGCTGCGCTGACGGCGGGTCGGTGGCACACTCCGGGAATGGACCTCGCGGCGGATGAGAGAGCTCTCATCCACGTCTCACCGTTGTCTCGCCCGGCGTGCCGACCATGCTGAGCATGAAGTCGGCGGCCACCCTCACCATCACCGCGCTGGCGGTCGTGGCCGCCGGGATCTTCGGCGTCGGCGCGCTGCTGGCGGCGCCGTCGACCGGCGACGACTTCGGCGAGCCGGTCGAGGTCGGCCCGTCCAGCTCCGAGGGCCGCGAGCCCACGCGCACCCCGTCGC
>NZ_POTW01000128.1 GCF_003236295.1 Jiangella anatolica | reverse complement strand
CCCGCCCGCCGGTTGGCCAGGTAGACGCCGAGCACGATGACCAGGATCGCCGCCACGTCGGCGGGACCGAGCGCCTGGCCGATCAGCACCCAGGCGAAGATCATCGTGAACATCGGGTTCGCCGCCTGGATCGCGCTGGCCCGCGACGGGCCGAGCGTCTCCACCGACGCGAAATAACCGCGCCGGCCCAGATACGCGGAGAACACCCCGGCCAGCAGGAACATCCCCGCGGCCGGCCAGTCGATCCGCAGCGGCGACGACCGCAATAGCAGCTGACCGGCCAGCAGCCCGGCGCCGACCACGAGGTTCGTGACCAGCGAGACGAGGAAGCCCAGGCCCTGCTCCAGGCGGCGGCTGGCCGCACGCACGACGAACGCGTTGGCGGCGAACAGCAGCAGCGCCACCAGCGCCAGCGCGTCACCCACGGTTGATATTAAATCAACTTAGTCGCCCGGCCGGAACAGCCGACCACGAAGCAGAAGGTCAGCGGGCGGTGGCGGCCGCGGGGTCGTTCTCGGAGACCAGCTTCTGCAGCTCCTCCGAGACGTGCGACAGGTGGTCGCGCAGCCACTTCTTGCCGCCCTCGAGGTCGCCGGCCTCCAGGTGCGACAGCAGGCCGGGGTGGCCGCCGTGCTCCTCGGTGACGCGCAGCAGCAGGAGGTAGCGGCCGACCGAGCCGCGCAGGTGCTTGGCCTCCGCGAGCGCTCGCGGCCGCTCGGCCAGCGCGTACAGCTTCTCGTAGAAGTCCTTGCGGATCTCGAGGCCGGCGGCGAGGTCGGCGGCGGACTCCATCGCCTCGGCGGAGCGGCGCAGGTCGCGCAGGATGTCCTCGGTGAGGTGCGGCATGGCCCGCTCGAGCAGGTAGGTCTCGAGCAGGATGCGCAGCTCGTAGATCTCCGCGATCTCGTCGGCCTGCAGGACGGAGACGGTGACGCCGCGGTGCGCGTGGATGCGGACCAGGCCCTCACCCTCGAGCTGGCGCAGGCTGGCGCGGACCGGCATCCGGCTGACGCCGAGGGTGGCGGCGATGTTGTCGAGGTTCAGCCGCTGTCCCGGGGGGAAATGGCCCTGCAGGATCGCCTCGCGGATGAACGACTGCGTCATGTCCTCGACGGTCTGGAAGGTGCCCCGCACGGACTGCGCCAGCCGGTCGAGCACCTCCTGCCCGGCGGCCGACTGACCGTTGTCCGCTCCGGCGGATTTCGCCTTCGCCATGATTCTTCCCCTGCCTCCGCTGTTTCTTGAAGATACATGACTCAATCGGTGCTGATCAGGCGCCACACGCGCTCGGGGGTGAGTGGAAGACGATCGGGCCAGCGTCCGGTGGCGCGTGCCACCGCGGCCGCGACGGCCCCTCCGATGGGATTGAGCGTCCCCTCCCCCGCACCTTTAGCGCCATACGGTCCCACACCGTCCCTGCGCTCGGCAATCATCAGATCGATCTTGCGTGGGAGGTCCGTCACACGGGGCACGCGATAGTCGACGACGTTGGCGTTGGCCAGCTGCGGGCCGTCGTAGACGAGCTCCTCGTGCAGCGCCGCGCCCAGGCCCTGGGTGGCGGCGCCGAGGTCCTGTCCCTCGACGGCGCGCGGGTTGATCGCGAAGCCGACGTCGGCGACGGTGACCAGCTGGTCGACGGCGACGACGCCGGTCTCGGGGTCGATCTGCACCGCGACGCCGACCATGCCGACCTCCCAGAACGGCGGCATCTGCTGGGTCGCGCCGTCGCGGCGCAGCAGCCCGACGCCCGTGACCTCGCCGGCCGAGCCGCCGAACCACTGCCGGACGACGGCGCCGAAGTCCACCTCGCGCCCGTCCGGGCCCGCCACCGCGCCGGGCAGGTCGCGCACGTCGTCGACCGGACAGGAGAACAGCTCGGCGGCCATGTCGCGCAGCCGGGACCGGGCGTCGGCACACGCGCGCTGCAGCGCCAGCCCGACCAGGGTGGTGGTGCGGCTGGCGCCCGTGGTCCGCTCGTACGGCGTCACCGACGTGTCGGACTGGACGACGGTGACGACGGAAAGGTCGACGCCCAGCTCCTCGGCGGCGACCTGCGCCAGCAGCGACCGGCTGCCCTGGCCCATCTCCGTCGAGCCGCTGAGCACCAGCACCGAGCCGTCGATCTGGATGCGCACCTGCGCGGTCGAGATCGGGTAGGCGCCGGCGTCGGACGCGGAGCAGCCGAAGCCGACGCCGTAGTACGGGACGTCCTTGCGGTCGCGCTCCAGCGACTCGACCACCATCTCCAGGTCGGCCGGGAGATCGGCGTCGATGCCGCGCTTGCCGGGCAGGATCTCCTCGCCCTTGCGCACCAGGTTCCGCCGGCGGATGTCCGCGCCGGAGAGGCCGAGCCGCTCGGCCGCCTGGTCGAGGTTGGTCTCGCCGGCCAGGTTGCCCTGCGGCGCGCCGAACCCGCGGTACGACGACGCGGGCGACGTGTTCGTGTAGACGGAGACGCCGTGGGCGCGCAGGTTCGGCACCCGGTACGGCCCGAAGCAGCGGTTCACGGCCTTGGCCATGACCAGCGGGCTGTTGTCGGCGTACGCGCCGGAGTCCATGACGATGTCGAACTCGCGCGCGAGGATCGCGCCGTCGGCGGCGAACCCGCTCTTCACCCGGATCCGCGCGGAGTCGACCCGGGTGGTGTAGATCGCCTCCTCGACGGTGAGCGTCAGCTTCACCGGCCGGCCGCTGACCCACGACGCGACCGACGCCAGCGGCTCGACCTTCGTGTACGACTTCGACCCGTAGCCGCCGCCGAGGTACGGCGACGTCACCCGCACCTTCGACAGCGGCAGGCCGAAGACGCGGGCCAGGTCGTCGCGGACCATGTACGGGTGCTGCGCCGTCGAGACGACGGTGAGCGCGCCGTCGTGGAACGAGGCGACCGCGTTGTACGGCTCCATGGCGTACGCGTAGAGCATCGGGAAGTGGACGGTGTTCTCGACGACGACCGCGGCCTCGGCGAACGCGGCGTCGACGTCGCCCCAGCCGATGGTGACCTCGTGCGCGACGTTCGACAGCGCCGCCGTGGCGGACTCATCCACATGAGACAGGTTCTGGAACGACTCGTCGCCGGTCGCGTCGTAGGACTCCTCGTGCACCAGCGGCGCGCCGTCGGCCAGCGCGGCGTCGACGTCCATGGCCGACGGCAGGTCCGCGTACGACACCCGGACCAGCTCGACGGCGTCGGCGGCGGCCGCCACGGTCTCGGCGACGACGACGGCGACCGGCTCGCCGTAGTAGCGCACCTTGTCAGGCGCCAGGATCCAGTGGTCGGCGATGATGTGCCCGAACCGCGCGTGCAGCGTCGCGATGTCGGCAGCCGTCACGACCGCGACGACGCCGGGCGCGGCCAGCGCATCGGCGACGTCGATCGCCGTGATGCGTGCGTGCGCCCGGTCCGAGCGCACGACCTTCGCGTGCGCCATGCCGGGCATCGTCACGTCGACGCAGTACTCCGCCGCGCCGGTGACCTTCTCGATCAGGTCCGGCCGGCGCACCGAGCGGCCGACGACGCGCTCACCCATGCGCCCCTCCCCGCTGCCGCTCGGCGACCTGCTCGACCGCCTCGACGATCGGCTGATAGCCGGTGCACCGGCAGATGTTGCCCTCCAGGTGCTCGACGATCGCCGCGCGGTCCGGCGGCTCGTCGCCGTCGAGCAGCGCCTTGGCCATCATCAGGAACCCGGGGGTGCAGAACCCGCACTGCAGCGCGAAGTTGTCGACGAACGACTCCTGCAGCGGGTGCAGCGTCCGCCCGTCGGACAGCCCCTCGACGGTGGTGACGGCGGCGCCGTCGGCGTCGGCGGTGAGGAACGTGCACGCGCTGACCGGCCGGCCGTCGACCAGCACCGTGCACACGCCGCACACCTGCAGCTCGCAGCTCACCTTGGTGCCGGTCAGGCCGAGATCCTCGCGCAGGAAGTCGGCCAGCAGCGACCGCGGCTCCACCTGCCGGCTGACGCTCACGCCGTTGACGTCGACGGTCACCGCGACGCGCGGTGGACCAGAAGGCTCGGTCATGGGCTCACCCGTTCCAGCTTCGCCAGCGCACGCCGCACGTAGACCGCGGTGACGTGCCGCTTGTACTCCTCGGACCCGGACAGGTCCGGGGTGGGATCGACGCGGGCCGCGATGTCGTCGGCGTCGATCTCGCCCAGCGACCCGAACGACCACGCCAGCGGCACCTCGCCGACCGCGCCGACCGCCAGCCGGTACCAACCGGCGGCCTCGTCGGCCAGCACCGCGACGCCGGCCGTCGGCCGCTCCATGGTCTGGAACTTCAGGTACGCCCCGCGCAGCCCGTCCCGCAGCGGGATGCGCACGTCGACCAGCAGCTCGTCCGGCTCGCGCTCGGCGTAGTACGGCCCGGCGACGAACTCCTCCACCGCGACGACACGCCGCCCGGCCGGCCCGGCCAGCGTCACCGAGGCCTCCAGCGCCATCAGCACCGTCGCCACGTCGGACTTCGGCTCGGCGAAGCAGAGGTTGCCGCCGATCGAGCCCTGGTTGCGCACCCGGGCGTTGCCGATGTGCCGCTCCATCCGGGCGAACACCGGCAGCCGCTCCCGGATGACGGGGTGCGCGGCGAGGTCGGCGTGCCGCTCGGTGGCGCCGATGACCAGCCCGCCGTCGTCGACCCGGACGCCGGCCAGCTCCGGCACCCGCTTGAGGTCGACCAGCGCGTCCGGCCGGTGCAGCCCGGCCCGCATGGCCAGCAGCAGCTCGGTGCCGCCGCAGTAGGGCACCGCGTCCTCGGACAGCTCGCGCAGCGCGTCGTCCAATGTCGTGGGCCGGACCAGCGCGAACGGCGGCAGCGTCATCCCGCGCCCAGCACCTTCTCGGCGTTGGCGAAGAACTCCTTGATGATCTTCTCCGCCTTCTTGTTGATGGTGCCACCGCCCATCGCCGCGACCTTGCCGCTGACCTCGTACACGCCGGCCACGCGCACCGTCGTGCCGCCGTCGCCGGACGGCGCGAGGTCCAGCGTCGCGTCGACGACGAGGCGGGAGCCGACCTGGCGGTCCTCGCCCTCGGCGTGCACCGTCACGTGCTCTTCGGTACGGACGTCGCTGAGCGTGATGGCGAGGTCCGCGCGGAGCTTGAACGGGCCGAGCCGGTCCAGCAGCACGGCGGTGTAGCGCTCCAGGTGCGCCAGCTCCTCGGCCTGCTCCAGCACGCTGATCCACGACACCAGGACCGGCACGTCGATCAGCGTCGCCCACGCCTGCTCGGGCGCCGCGGACACCGTCAGCTCCCGGCCGAACTCACTTCGAGGCATGCGGGCCCCTCTCTCGTCAGCCCTTGAGCTTGGGCAGGACCTCGGCGCCGAGCAGCTCGATCTGGTCGAACCACTTGTCGAACTTGAAGCGGAAGTCGAAGACGAGATGCTCGACACCGGCCGCCTCGAACTTACGGCATTCCTCGACGGCGCCGTCGACGTCGCCGGCGATCAGCTGGCCCTCCAGGTCCTCGACCGTCTCGAACTGGCCCGACGGCGGTTTGACCGCCCACTTGGACTTGTTCGCCCAGGCCAGCAACCCGGGGATGTTGACGTGCGCCAGCGCCTCCTCGCGGGTGCGCTCGATCGACGTCGGCGGGATGACGGCGATCGTGGGCCGCTCCCGGCCGGCCGCCGCCGACAGCTCCTCGATCGTCTCGATCCGCTTCCGCAGCGTGGCCATCGCGATCCGGCCGGGCATCCAGCCGTCACAGAACTCCACCGCGAGCCGGGCCGAGCGCGGCGTCGCGCCGCAGTACCAGAACGGGATCCGCCCGCCCAGCGGCTTGGGCTCGATGCTGACGTCCTCGAAGGCGAAGTTGTCGTCCTTGTAGCTGACCTCGTTCTCGGTGAAGACCCGCCTGAGGATCTCGGCGTTGGAGCGGACCAGCTCGACGCGGTCGCGGTCGCCCCAGCCGATCGCCTCGAACTCGTGGTCGAACGTGCCGGCACCGAAGCCGAGGATCAGCCGGTCCGCGCCGAGCAGGTGCGACATGGTGCCGGCCATCAGCGCGGTGGTCAGCGGGTGGCGGAACGGGATCAGCGAGCCGGTGCCCAGCTGGATCCGCTCGGTGACGGCGCCGATCGCGGTGAGCGTGGTCAGCGCGTCGTAGAACGTCCGGTTCGGCTTCTCCATCTCGCCGTGCGGCTCGAACACCAGGTGGTCGCGCACCCAGACGGAGTCGAAGCCGAGCTCCTCGGCCCGCTGCGAGCCGCGCAGCAACTTGTCGCGGTCGGCCTGCTCACCGAAGTGGGGCAGCAGAAGTCCATACTTCATATCGTCATCGTCCTTACGCGGAGGGATGGGCGGTGGCGAGCCGGCCGTGGCCGGGCTTTCCGACGACGGCGCCGTCGGCGAACACGTCCGTGCCGCGGACGAGGGTGCGCTCGAACCGGACGCCGATGCTGCGGCGGTCGTACGGCGTCCACCCGACGCGGGACAGGACGTCGTCGTTCGTGATGGTCCACGGGCTGTCGAGGTTCGCGATCACCAGGTCGGCGTCGTAGCCGACGGCGATGCGGCCCTTCCGGCCGGCGAGGCCGAACGCGTCGGCCGGGCGGCGCGCGGCCGCGTCGACGGCCCGCTCCAGCGGCAGCGTGCCCTGGCGGACCGCGTCGAGCAGCAGCGGGTAGTAGTACTGAATGCCCGGCGTGCCGGTGTGGGCGCTCCACATCTTCGTCCAGCCGACCTCCTTCTCCTCGCGCGTGTGCGGCGCGTGGTCGGAGGAGATCATGTCGATGGTGCCGTCCAGCAGGCCTTCCCAGACGGCGGTGCGGTGGTCGTCGGGCACCCAGTACGACAGCGCGTACGGGCCCAGCGTCTCGACGTCGCGCCAGGTCGACAGGAACAGCGCCCAGTGGTTCACCTCGCCGGTGACGTCGACGCCGCGGGCCTTGGCCCGGCGGACCGCGTCGATGGAGCGGCGGGTCTGCATGTGCGCGATGTGGATCGGGCAGCCCGACGCCTCGGACAGCCGCAGCACGACATCGATCGCGGTGTCCCAGATGACGCCGTCGCGGGCGGCGTAGGCGCCGGCATAGCCCTGCGGGGTGTTGTCGCCGCGGGCCAGCACCTCGCCCTCGATGTAGTCCATCAGCGCCTGGTCGTGCGGGTGGATGATGAACCGCTTCCCGGTCGGCTTGATCAGGTCCATCATCTGCAGCAGGTGGCCGTGGTCGTGCATGCCGGTGCCGGCCGGGTGCGGGTACGTCCGGCCGGTGTCGACGACCATGTAGATCTTGTAGGCGTTGATGCCGGCCTCGGCCATCGAGGCGATGTCGTCGAAGTTCGTCGGCGCCGGGTTGTGGTTGTAGTCGACGATCGACTTCTCCGCGTACAGCGCCAGGACCTCGTTCAGCGTCTTCCGGTCCGTCGTCGGCGGGTCCAGGTTCGGCATGCCGAAGATCGTGGTGACGCCGCCGACCGCGGCCTGCTCGGTCGTGGTGGTGATGTCCTCCTTGTGCGTGTACCCGGGCTCGCGCGTGTGCACGTGGACGTCGACCATGCCCGGCAGCACCAGCCGGCCGGTCGCGTCGACGACCGTCGCGTGGTCGCCGAGCGCGGTGCCGGGCGCGACCAGCCCGGCGATGGTGCCGTCGTCGCCGATGAGCACGTCGGCGCGGACGGTGCCGCTCGGAGTGACGACGTCGCCTCCGTCGATCCGGGTCGTCACTGCCATGTCAGCGGTCCTCCAGATAGGTGACGGAGCCGGCCTCGCTGTCCTGGGTGGTGATGACGACGTCGCCGTTGCTCAGGTGGGTGTCGAACCAGCCCACGATCGCCGGGGTGACCTTCTCCCAGTACTTGTCGTAGGCGGCGTAGTGCGTGGTGTGCCGCTGCATGACCAGGCGGCGCGGGCCCCGGGCCGCCTCGTAGATGGCGACGGCGTGGTCGGTCGGGGTCGTCGCGTCGCCCTCGACGCCGATCACCATGAGCGGCGTCGTCAGCGTCCGGGCGGCGCCCAGCGGGTCGTACTCGAGGATCTCGTCGGCGGCGGCCAGCGAGACCGCCGTCGGGATGCGGCTGTCGACATCGGCCTTGACGGTGGTCGCGCGGCGCTCCGGCGTCGGGACCATGATCTCCTCGCGCGGGTGCACCAGCCGGCCCTTGCCGGTGGTGACCCGCTCGCGCCGGTCGTCGTCGAGGGCCTTGAGGAAGTCCAGCCACTCGTACTCCGAGCGCATGCGGTGCAGCCAGTCACGCCCGTTGGCGACCGGGAGCTGGCTCACGGCGGCCCGGACCCGCTCGTCGACGGCGGCCAGCAGGACGGCGTTGCCGCCGCCGGTGCCGCCGGAGCCGAACACCCCGATCCGGTCCGCGTCGACGTCGTCGCGCGTCGTCAGGTACGTCACGGCGTTGCGCAGGTCCTGCAGCTGGGCCGACGGGGACAGCTTCTTCTCGCCCTCGGAGTCGCCGAACCCGCGGTAGTCGAAGATCAGCACGCCGAAGCCGGCGGCGGTGAGCGCCTCGTGGTAGCGGACGTAGAGCTTGGCGTCCTTCAGTCCGAGCCAGCCCGGCCCCTGCACGATCGCACGCAGCGGCTCGGCGGGGCGGTCCGCGGACTGGTCGGGCGTACGCCAGGACGCCGAGATGCGGCTCCCCTCGCTGTAGAAGACGACGTCCTCGATCCGCATCGACCCTCCATATTGGATAATTGATACAGAGTCTAAAGTGCGCGACCTGATCGGGCAAGATGCCGGAAAGGGACGGTGATACGGGTTCCGCAACGGGTGATTCAGGCCGCGCCGGCTGGAGGCCCGGCGAGGCCGAGCACCGGCTGCCGCCCGTCAGGCTGGGCAGCCTTGGCACGCCGGAGCGCTCCACAAATGCGGCATTTCAGGCGTAGCCGGTCGCCCTCAGCGTGCCAAGCACGACGCTGGAGCGTGCCAAGCGCGCTGCGCTGATCGCCGACGGCGACGCCCATCCGGCACGACGGGGGGTGTACCCGCGCGACGAGTGCGTGCGCATGGCGGAGTGTCGTGATCCCCAGCGCGGACCTTGGCACGCTGGGGAGTACCACAAATGCGGCATTTCAGGCGTAGCCGGTCGCCCTCAGCGAGCCAAGCACGACGCTGGAGCGTGCCAAGCGCGCTGCGCTGATCGCCGACGGCGACGGCGATCCGGCACGACGGGGGTGTACCCGCGCGACGAGTGCGTGCGCATGGCGGAGTGTCGTGATCCCCAGCGCGGACCTTGGCACGCCGGGGAGTACCACAAATGCGGCATTTCAGGCGTAGCCGGTCGCTCTCAGCGTGCCAAGCGCGACGCTGGAGCGTGCCAAGCGCGACGCTGGAGTGTGGCCGGCGTGGAGCGGTGCGGCGCGCCCGACCGCGGCGAACCGCAGTCAGCCGCGTGAGCGCGCCCGCGCGGCCCGCTTCTTCGGGGCCGGGCCCTTCGCTCGCTTCTCCGCGATCAGCTCGACCGCGCGCTCGTGCGTCAGCTGCTCGATGTCGGTGTCGCGCGGCACCGTCACGTTGACCTCGCCGTCGGTGATGTACGGACCGAACCGGCCGTCCTTCACCACCAGCGGCTTCTGGGACACCGGGTCGGTGCCCAGCTCGCGCAGCGGCGGCGTCGCGGCCCGGGCGCCACGACGCCCCTTCGGCTGCGCGAACAGCTGCTCCGCCTCCTCGACGGTGACGGTGAACAGCGACGGCTCGTCGGGCAGCGACCGGGTGTCGGTGCCCTTCTTCACGTACGGGCCGTAGCGGCCGTTGCTGGCGACGATCTCGACGCCCTCGACGTCCGTGCCGACCACCCGCGGCAGCGTGAGCAGCCGCAGCGCGTCGTCGAGCGTCACCGTGTCGACCGACATGGTGCTGAACAGCGACGCCGTCGGCGGCCGCTCGTTCTTCGGCGCGTCGTCAGGCAGCACCTCGGTGACGTACGGGCCGTAGCGCCCGGACTTCGCCACGACGGTGCGCCCGGTGGCCGGGTTGACCCCCAGCTCACGGTCGCCGTTGCCGCGGCTCACCAATTCGCCGGCGAGCTCGACGGTCAGCTCGTCCGGCGGCAGGTCCTCGGGGATGCTGCCGCGGTTGCCCTCGGCGTCCTCCAGATACGGGCCGTAGCGGCCGACCCGCACGGTGTAGCCGTCGCCGATGGGGAACGAGGAGATCTCCCGCGCGTCGATCTCGCCGAGGTTGTCGGCCAGCTTCTTCAGCCCGTCGACGCTGTCGTCGCCGTGCCAGAACTGGGCCAGCTCGGCGGCGCGGTCGGCGCGACCGCCGGCGATGTCGTCGAGGACGTCCTCCATCTTCGCGGTGAACTCGTAGTCGACCAGCCGGGTGAAGTGCTCCTCCAGCAGCCGCACGACGGCGAAGGCCAGCCAGGCCGGCACCAGCGCGGTGCCGCGCTTGAACACGTAGCCGCGGTCGAGGATGGTGCGGATGATCGACGCGTACGTCGACGGCCGGCCGATCTCGCGGTCTTCCAGCTCCTTGACCAGCGTCGCCTCGGTGTAGCGGGCCGGCGGCTTGGTGCTGTGCCCCTCCGGCTCGAGGGCGGCCGCCGTCAGCCCCTGGCCCTCCGCCAGCTGCGGCAGCCGCCGCTCGCGGTCGTCCAGCTCGGCCTCGGGGTCGTCGGCGCCCTCGACGTAGGCCTTGAGGAAGCCGTGGAACGTGATGGTCCGGCCGGACGACGTGAACTCAGCCAGCTCGCCCGTAGAAGCGGTGGCGCCGATGCGGACGGTGATCGTCTCGCCCTTCGCGTCGCGCATCTGCGAGGCGACGGTGCGCATCCAGATCAGCTCGTACAGCCGGTACTCGTCGTCGCGCAGGCCGGTCTCGGCCGGGGTGCGGAAGGAGTCGCCGGCCGGGCGGATCGCCTCGTGCGCCTCCTGCGCGTTCTTCACCTTGCTGGCGTACTTACGCGGCGCGTCGGGCAGGTACTCGGCGCCGTACAGCTCCGCCACCTGCGCCCGGGCCGCGTTCAGCGCGGAGTCCGAGAGCGTGATGGAGTCGGTACGCATATAGGTGATGAAGCCGTTCTCGTACAGCCGCTGCGCCACCTGCATGGTGCGCGCAGCGCCGTAGCCGAGCTTGCGCGACGCCTCCTGCTGCAGGGTCGTGGTCCGGAACGGCGCATACGGCTTGCGGGTGTACGGCTTGGCCTCGACCGAGCGGACGGTGTAGTCGACACCGCCCAGCGCGGCGGCCAGGGCGCGGGCGCGCTGCTCGTCGAGCACGGCGACCTCGCGGGACTTCACCTCACCGCGGGCGTCGAAGTCGCGGCCGGACGCCACCCGGACGCCGTCGACGCTGGCCAGCCGGGCCTCGAACGCGTGCGGGTCGTCGTTCCGGCCGGTGTCGAGCGTGGCCTTGAGGTCCCAGTAGTCGGCCGAGCGGAACGCCATGCGCTCGCGCTCGCGGTCGACGACCAGGCGCGTCGCCACGCTCTGCACCCGTCCCGCCGACAGGCCCTGCATGACCTTGCGCCACAGCACCGGCGACACCTGGTAGCCGTAGAGGCGGTCGACGATGCGCCGCGTCTCCTGGGCGTCGACGAGGTCCTCGTCGATGTCGCGGGGGTTCTGGACGGCGGCGCGGATCGCGTCGCGGGTGATCTCGTGGAAGACCATCCGGCGCACCGGGACCTTCGGCTTGAGCTCCTCGCGCAGGTGCCAGGCGATGGCCTCGCCCTCGCGGTCCTCATCGGTCGCGAGCAGGAGCTCGTCGGCCTCCTTGAGCATGGTCTTGAGCTTCTTGACCTGGTCCTTGGCCCGGCCCGCCGGCACGATGTAGAGCGGCTCGAACCCACCCTCGACGTCGACGCCGACCGGGTTGCCGTACCGCTCGCGCTCGGCCGCGGGGACATCGGTCTTCTTCGAGGGGAGGTCGCGGATGTGGCCGAACGACGACTCGACCATGTAGCCGTCGCCAAGGTAGCCGGCGATGGTCTTGGCCTTCGCCGGCGACTCCACGACGACGAGACGGCGGCGGGCCGCGCCGTTCGTGGATCGAGCCATGAATGCTCCTCACTTCCCCGGGCGCGCTGAACCGACCCCTTCGGTCCGCGAATTTCTCCCTGCGACAACGCACGGTATCCGACGTTGTTCCCGAGACGCGAAGAGGATAACCCGGACGGCGAGCCCGGCACCGGGTGATCAACACGTCCGCCTGCTGCCAGAATCAGTCCGGCCGGGGCCGTTCGCCGAACACAGCGGAGCCCACCCGCACCAGCGTCGCGCCCTCCGCCACGGCCGCTTCCAGGTCGCCGCTCATGCCCATCGAGAGCACCGGCAGCCCAGCTCCGACGGCGCCGGCGGCCCGGTCGCGCAGCTCGCGCAGCGCCCGGTAGGACGCCCGCACGGCGGCCTCGTCCGGCGACTGCAGGCCGACCGTCATCAGCCCGCGCACCCGCAGCCGGTCCCGTTTCGCGATCTCGGTGACGACGGAGACCGCCTCGGGCGGCGCGACGCCGGACTTGGTGGTCTCGCCGGACGTGTTGACCTGCACGAGCACGTCGAGCGTCCGGTCCAGGGTCTCGAGCCGCCGCTGCAGCCGGTCGGCCAGCTCGACGCCGTCGACGGACTGGACGCAGCTGACGTAGCGGAGCACCTGGTTGACCTTGTTCGACTGGAGGTGCCCGATGAAGTGCCGCTCGCACGGCAGGTCCGCCAGTTCGGCGTCCTTCTCCGCCAGCTCCTGGACCCGGTTCTCGCCGATCAGCCGGGCGCCGGCGGCGATCGCGGCGGCGATCCGCGCGGCCGGCTGGGTCTTCGTGGCGAGCAGCACCTCGACCTCGTCCGGCGCCCGCCCGGCCGCCGCACACGCCGCGTCGAGGCGCGACCGCACCGCCGCCAGGTTGTCCCGGATCTCCGGCATCGATCCCCTTCCCTAAGCTCTCAGTCGTGACGGTACTGGTCGGCTGGATCCTCGCGCTCGGGATGGTCGTCGTGGTTCCGCTCGGGCTCCGGCTGATCGACGACGACCGGCAGCTGCTCGGGCCGGTCGGGCAGGTGTGGCCGTTCGCCGGGGCGCTCGGCGCGCTGTCCCTGCTGCTGGACCGCGGCGACGCCTTCGCCATCGTGCTGGCCTGCTGCTACGCCGCCGTGACCGCCTGGCTCGCGGCACTGGCGGCGCTGCGGCTGCTGCGCCGCCGGTCGCTGGCACCGATCGAGATCGCGGTGCTGACGGCGATGGTCGCGCCCGCCGTCGCGGCGAGCTCGCTGATCGCCGAGCGCGGCGGCTGGGAGCTGCTCGGCTTCGGCATGACGACGCAGCTGCTCACGGTGGCGCACTTCCACTACGCCGGGTTCGCGGCGGCGCTGGCCGCCGGGCTGACCGCGAGCCGGGCGCCGTCACCGCCGGCGTCGATCGCGGCGGTGACGGTGCCGGTGGGCATCGCGCTGGTGTTCCTCGGCTACTTCACCGGCGACGGCGTCGAGCTGGCCGGCGCCGTCGTGCTGACCGCCGGCATGTGGCTGCTCGCCTGGGTCTCGTGGCGCGACATCGGCTCGTCGGCTCGCGGCCGGGCCACCCGGGCGCTGTTCGCCGTCAGTGCGGCGGTCCTGGTGGCGACCATGCTGCTGGCGCTGAGCTGGGCGGCCGGGCACGTCTTCGACGCCGTACCGCACCTCTCGCTCACCTGGATGGCCGCCACCCACGGCCTGGCCAACGCGCTCGGCTTCGCCGTCTGCGGGCTGCTCGCCTGGCGCCGGATTCAGCGCTCCGGCGACACTCCGGCGACGAAGCTCATGTCCGGGTAGCGGTCGCCGACCGGGACGATCGAGTCCAGCAGCGCCAACTCGGCGGCGTCCAGCGTGACGTCGAGCGCGGCGACGTTCTCCTCCAGGTAGCGGCGCCGCTTGGTGCCGGGGATCGGCACGACGTCGTCGCCGCGGGCCAGCACCCACGCCAGCGCCAGCTGTCCCGCCGTCACGCCCTTGCCGTCCGCCAGCTCGCGCACGGTGTCGACCAGGCGCAGGTTCTGCTCGAACGCCTCGCCCTGGAAGCGCGGGCTGTGCCGCCGGTAGTCGTCGGGCCCGAAGTCGTCCGGCGAGGTGAGCGCGCCGGTCAGGAAGCCGCGGCCGAGCGGGCTGTACGCGACCACGCCGATGCCGAGCTCGCGGCAGGTGGCGAGGACGTCGCCCTCGACGTCGCGGCTCCACAGCGACCACTCCGACTGCAGCGCGGCGATCGGGTGGACGGCGTGCGCCCGGCGGATCGTCGCGGCGGCCGCCTCGGACAGGCCCAGGTGGCGTACCTTGCCCGCCCGGACCAGCTCGGCCATCGCGCCGACGGTGTCCTCGATCGGCGTCGTGGGGTCGACCCGGTGCAGGTAGTAGAGGTCGACGTGGTCGACGCCGAGGCGGCGCAGCGATCCGTCCATGGAGGCGCGCACGTACTCGGGACGGGCGTCGAAGCCGCGCTTCAGCGGGTCGGCGGGGTCCAGGACGATGCCGAACTTCGTCGCCAGCACGACCTCGTCGCGGCGGCCGGCGATGGCCCGGCCGACCAGCTCCTCGTTGATGTGCGGGCCGTACACGTCGGCGGTGTCGAGGAAGGTGACCCCGAGGTCGAGCGCACGGTGGATGGTGGCGATCGACTCGGTGTCGTCGCCGGGGCCGTAGGCCTGGCTCATGCCCATGCAGCCGAGGCCGAGGGCGGACACCGTCAGGCCGGACCGGCCGAGGGCGCGTTGCGGGAGGGACACGTACTGCTCCTTGTGTGCTGGTGTGCGGTTACGGGGCCGCGCTGCCGCCGTATTTCGCGATCTTGTAGTCGACGACGTCGAGGGCGACCCGCAGCGCCTCCATCCGGGCGTGCACCGCGTCCCGGTGCGCCGAGAGCAGCGCCAGCCGCTCCGGCTCGGTGTGCGGGCCCGCGTCGACCAGCCGGAAGTAGCGCTGGACGTCGCGGATCGGCATGTCGAGCTGGCGCAGCCGGGTGATGAACACGACCCGGTCGACGTCGCCGGGCGAGTAGTGCCGCCGTCCGGCGCTGTCGCGGCCGACGTCGAGCAGGCCGATCCGCTCGTAGTAGCGCAGCGTGTGCGCCGTCACGCCGGTGCGGCCGGCCACCTCGGCGATGGTCTCACTGGGCCTGGCGTCAAGCGTCGTCACACCACGACCGTAGGGCTTCGAGCGCACTCGAAGTCAAGTCATTCGTAGCCGAACGTCTGCGTCCAGTGCGGTCCGCTGTCGCTGTCCGCCGCGCCGACGCCGATCGCGACGAAGTCGCAGTTCAGGATGTTCGCCCGGTGGCCGGGGCTGTCCATCCACCCCTTGACGACGTCCTCGGCGGACGAGTAGCCCGCGGCGATGTTCTCACCGCCCCAGCTGTCGTAGCCGGCCCGCTCCGCGCGCTCACCCGGGCCGACGCCCTCCGGGGTGACGTGGTCGAAGTAGTCGCGGTCGGCCATGTCCTCGCTGTGCCCGAGGGCCGCCTCGTGCAGCCGGTCGTCGGCGCGCAGCGGTCCGCAGCCCTCGTCCGCCCTGGCCTCGTTGGTCAGGTCGATGACGGCCTGCTCCCGGTCGGAGACGCCGTCCTCCGGCTCCGGCTCGTTCGTCGGGGACGGGGTGGCGACCTGGGTGGGCTCGGGCTCCGGCTCCGGCGGCTCCTCCGTCG
>NZ_POTW01000127.1 GCF_003236295.1 Jiangella anatolica | reverse complement strand
GGTGGGTGGGGTGGCGGTCACTCGTCGGCCGGTTGTTCCGGCGGCGGGCTGTCGGCGAACGTCACCGAGGCCCACAACCGCTCGTACCAGGTGCCCTGCCCGGCCGGCGGCAGCCCGTCGGCCGATCCGGCGACCGCCTCGCCCTGGGCCTCGGGGTCGGGCAGCACGATGTAGCTGCGCTCGCCCGGCAGCACGAATCCGAGCCGCTCGCGGGCCTGAGCCGCCACGTACGCGTCGTCCTCCCACAGCCGCAGCTCCTGCTCCAGCTGCTCGACCGACGCGGTCAGCTCCTCCTGCTCGCGCTGCAGCTCGACCCGCTCGCGATGCTGGTCGAACCACGTCCGCAGCGGGTACGCGTACGAGACGAGCAGCACCGCCAGCACCAGCGCGAGCACCGCGGCCCGGCCGGTGACCGACGGCCGGCCGGACGGCTTGCCCTGGGGCCGGCGCGGTGGCGGCGGAGGCGGCCCGCCGGCGTCGACGCCGGTGCGCGGGCGTGCCGTCGCGTTGCCGCCGCGAGGCGCCCGCGCCGACGGCCGGTCGGCCCGGCCGGCCTTGGGACGTCGCGCCGTGCCAGCACCCGCCGCGGGGCGGGCGCTGGGCGAACGGCGCGACGTGGCCACGGCTGCTCCTACGCCTGGAACCGCGGGAAGGCCGACGCGCCGGCGTAGCGGGCGGCGTCGTCGAGCTCCTCCTCGATGCGCAGCAGCTGGTTGTACTTCGCGACCCGCTCCGAGCGGGCCGGGGCGCCGGTCTTGATCTGGCCGGCGTTGGTCGCCACGGCGAGGTCGGCGATGGTGGTGTCCTCGGTTTCGCCGGACCGGTGGCTGATCATGCAGGTGAACCCGGACCGCTGCGCCAGCGAGACCGCGTCGAACGTCTCCGTCAGCGAGCCGATCTGGTTGACCTTGACCAGCAGCGAGTTGGCGGCGTGGTCCTTGATGCCGCGCTCCAGCCGCTCCGGGTTGGTGACGAACAGGTCGTCGCCGACGATCTGCAGCCTGCTCCCGAGCACGTCGGTGAGCGCGGCCCAGCCGGACCAGTCGTCCTCGGCCAGCGGGTCCTCGATGGAGACCAGCGGGTAGGCACCGGCCAGCTCCTCGTAGTACTTCGTCAGGTCGGCGGCCGAGATGCTCCTGCCCTCGAACGCGTACTTGCCGTCCTCGTAGAACTCCGTCGACGCGACGTCGAGCGCCAGCGCGATCTGCGCGCCCGGCGTGAAGCCGGCCTTCTCGATCGCGGTGACGATGACGTCGAGCGCGTCGCGGTTGCTCGGCAGGTTCGGCGCGAAGCCGCCCTCGTCGCCGAGGCCGGTGGACAGGCCGCGCTCCTTCAGCACGCCCTTGAGCGTGTGGTAGACCCCGACGCCCCAGCGCAGCGCCTCGCGGTAGGTCTCGGCGCCGATCGGCGCGATCATGAACTCCTGGATGTCGACGTTGCTGTCCGCGTGCGCGCCGCCGTTGAGGATGTTCATCATCGGCACCGGCAGCAGGTGCGCGTTCGGCCCGCCCAGGTAGCGGAAGAGCGGCAGCTCGGCGGAGTCGGCGGCGGCCTTGGCGACCGCCAGCGAGACGCCGAGGATGGCGTTCGCGCCCAGCTTGCCCTTGTTCGGCGTCCCGTCCAGGTCGATCAGCGCCTGGTCGACGAGGCGCTGGTCGCTCGCCTCGAAGCCGAGCAGTTCCGGCGCGATCTCGTCCATGATGGCGGTGACGGCCTTCTCAACGCCCTTGCCCGCGTACCGGGCGGCGTCGCCGTCGCGCAGCTCGACCGCCTCGAACGCGCCGGTGGAGGCGCCGGACGGGACGGCGGCACGGGCGATGGTGCTGTCGTCGAGAGCCACCTCGACCTCGACCGTCGGGTTGCCCCGGGAGTCGAGGATCTCGCGTGCTCCGATTGCTTCGATCGTGGCCACGTATCGTCTCCTGCGGTGGGTCGCTGTCGTCGTCGTACGTGGGCGCAGAGACGACGGCGGCGCTGCACGCTCGTACGACCGCAGCCTACCCGGACCAAGCACCCGAACCGGTCGCGACGGGCCGGGAACACCACACCAGCCACACGACCACCATCCACCACTCACAGCGGAGAATCGACTAACAACACTGCGTAAAATCGACTAGCCTTTAGTCGGAAAATCGACTAGCTGGGAGCGCGAAATGCCGGAGCTGGTGCCGCGAGCCGCAGCGCGTCGCCTCCACGAGCTCGCCGATCACCTCCGGGTCGTGATGGTCAGCGGGCCTCGCCAGGCGGGCAAGACGACGCTGCTCCGCCAGTACCTGGCCGACGCCGGCGGTGGAAGCTTCCGCACGCTCGATCGCGCCGACACCTTGGCAGCGGCCCGGGACGATCCGGCGTCATTCGCTGCCTTCGGCGATCCCCCGCGCGTCATCGACGAGGTCCAGCTGGGCGGCGACGCCCTGGTTCGGGCGATCAAGGTATCGGTGGACGACGATCCGACCCCCGGACGGTTCATCCTGTCCGGGTCGAGCCGGTTCCTCACCATCCCGACCCTGTCCGAGTCGCTCGCGGGCCGGGTCGCGTTCGTCGATCTGTGGCCACTGAGCCTCGCTGAGCGCACCCGGGCCGGTGGCAACCCCTTGAACTGGATGTTCGCCGACGACGTTCCGCTGGCCGAGTCACCCTGGACGAGGTCGCAGTACCTCGACAGCATCGTCGGCGGCGGCTTCCCCGAGGCGCTCGCCATCACCTCACCGCTGGCCCGCCGGGCCTGGTTCGACGGCTACCTGAGCACCGTCGTCACCCGAGACATCCGCGACTTCGCGACGGTGGCCCGCGGCGACGCCGTCGCGAGGCTGGTGGGCTTGATCGCGGCACGGGCCGGCGGCACGGCCGTTCTCGCCGACCTCGCCCAGGGCGCCGACCTGGCCAGGGACACCGCGCGCAGCTACCTCAGCTATCTCGACATGGTGTACCTGACGATGACGGTCCCGGCGTGGTCGACCAATCTCACGTCCAGGTTGAGCAAGACCCCGAAGCTGTACCCCACCGACTCCGGCCTGGCCGCACACCTCCTCGACGTGGGAGTGGACGAGCTCGCCGAGCCCGGCCATCCGGCGCTGGGCCCGCTTCTGGAGACGTTCGTCGCCACCGAGCTGCTCAAGGCGATCGCCGCCGCCGACGGGCGGTTCTCGCTGTCCCACCTCCGCACGGCCGACCGTCGCGAGGTGGACTTCATCCTCGAAGGGCCGCGCGGACGCATTGTCGCCGTCGAGGTGAAGGCGTCGGCGTCGCCGGGCGCGGCAGCGGTGAAGGGGCTGCGCTGGCTGCGCGAACGGCTTGGCGACCGGCTGCACGCCGGGATCCTGCTCCACCTCGGCCACGAGGCGGCCTCGCGCGGCGACGGCGTCTACACGGTGCCCATCTCGGCCCTCTGGGACCACGCGCCGTTGCCTGCGGGCTCGCTGTAGGTTCCGGACGCGGATCGTCCGGAACCGGGTCTACGGTGCCGGCATGGCTATCGCACGCTTCCCGAGCCTCGTGATCGACTGTCCCGACGCGAGCGCCCTCGCGACCTTCTACGGCACGATGCTGGACTGGAAGGTCACCACGTCGCCCGGCTGGGCGGAGATCCGCTCCGAGTACGGCCAGTGCATCTGCTTCCAGCAGGTCGAGGGCTACACCGCGCCGCAGTGGCCGGCCCAGGAGATCCCGCAGCAGATGCACCTCGACGTCATGGTCGACGAGCTGGACGCCGGTGAGGCGGCGGTGCTCGAGCTCGGCGCGACCAAGCACGAGCACCAGCCGGGCACGTCGTTCCGGGTGTTCCTCGATCCCGCGGGTCACCCGTTCTGCCTCTGCGTCGACTGACGCGGCGGGTCAGGCCGGAACCAGCTCCACCAGGGACATCGACGGGTTGGGGAGGTCGAACTCGACGTCCAGCGCGCCGCCGGACGCCGTGATCCGGCGAGGCGGGTGCAGCTCGTCCAGCCGGTCGGCGGCGCGCAGCTCGGCCCACTGCGCGTCCGTCGGCCAGGCCGCCCCGCCGCCGATGCGCCGCCAGACCGCGGGCACGCACGAGTGGTCGTCGTCGACGCGGCGGTGACGAAGCTCGTACTCGCCGTCGCGCAGGCCGGTGAACCGCAGCGCCACCCGCCGGCCCAGCTCGGCCGAGCCGGCGGCCTTCGACTGGTCCAGCGTCCCGTTCCACACCAGCGCTGCCACCCTGCCGTCGGACGGGTCCACGGCGGCCAGCGACTCCACCAGCGAGTCCGCCCCGTCCCCGGAGGCCGTCACCGAGAGCCGCCGCGTCGGCAGCGCCTCCAGCATCGCCAGCGCCCACCAGCGGGGTTTGCGCAGCTCACCGACGGTGCGCAGGCCGAACCCGCCGTGGAACAGCGCCGGCGGCCGGCCCAGTTCCTCGAAGTGGTCCGACACCACCCAGTACGACAGCGCCTCCAGCCGGCCCATCGACGAGCGCATGCCGCGCAGCAGGAACACCGCCGCGAACACCGACTCGCTGACCTCGTTGAAGTGGGTCGGCGTGACGCCCCACTCGGTCCACCAGATCGGCGTGCCGGCGCGATCGTGCCGGGCCAGGATCGGCCGCAGGTCCAGGGGCGGCGAGCCGTACGTGTGCGTCGAGACGAAGTCCAGCGGCTCCTTCGTGGCCGCGAGCAGCTGGTCGATCCAGCCGGCCGCCGCCGACGCGGGGCCGCCGACCCGCAGGCCCTCGTCGACGGACTTGACGGCGCTCGCGGCGACGTCGTGCAGGCGGAAGAACTCCTCCGGCGTGCCGGACCAGAACACCTCGAGGTTGGCCTCGTTCCACACCTCGAACGCCCACCGGTCCCGGACCTCCTCCAGCCCGTACCGCTCGACGAGGTGCGCGACGAACGCCCGGACCAGGTCGTACCAGCGGTCCCAGTCCTTCGGCGGCGAGATGATCGCGCCGTACTCGAAGACCGTCGCCGACGGGTCGGCGGCGAGGTCGCGCGGCATGAAGGAGATCTCGACGATCGGCCGCAGACCGAGCGACAGGACCATGTCGTAGACGCGGTCGACGCCGCTGAAGTCGTACACCGGCTGGCCGTCGACCTCGCGATAGACGCCGAGGTCGTCGCAGAGGATGCCGTGCGCGCGGACGGTGCGGACGCCCAGCTCGTCGCGCGCCGCCTTCAAGGCGGCCCGCAGCTCGGCCCCGATCTCCCGCCCGCCGGTGCGCTCGGTCGACAGCGCGTGCGACAGGTGCTCGCTGCCGATCATCGGCCGCCACGGCCGGTCCAGCTCGCCCTCGTCCGTTCCGGCGTCGACGGTGACGGCGACCGGCTCGGCGTCCGCCGCGGTCGAGGCCGCCGCGACCGGAGCGGACAGCGTGCCGACCTGGTCGACGGACGCGACGGCGGCGACGGCGTACCAGCGCTCGACGCCGGGCGTGCCGGTCGTGTCGGCGTACGGGCCGTGCGGGACGGAGAGCACGTCGCGGCCCTGGTGGTCCAGCGGCTCGAACGGCCCGTCCGCCGACTCCGCCACGTGCACCAGATACCCGGCCGCGCCGTCGACCGGCTCCCACGACAGCGTGACCTGCGCCCGCCCGGGTCTCGCGGTCAGGCCGCCGGGCGCGGGCAGCGCGACACCGGCGCCGCCGGCCTCCCCGCTGGCCCGGCCGAGCCTGGTCTCGAAGTCGGTGCGGGCGTCGATCTCACTGCTCACGCGTCTTTCCCTTCCAGCGTTGACTCACTTGATCCCGGTCATCGCGATGCCCTGGACGAAGTACCGCTGCACCGCGAGGAACAGCACGATCACCGGCACGACCACGACGACGGCGCCGGCCAGCAGCAGGCCGTACTGGGTGGCGTTCTGCCCGACGGAGTACAGCGCGAGCGCGACCGGCAGCGTGTACATGTCCTCCGTCTGCGCCACGACCAGCGGCCAGAGGAAGTTGTTCCACGACGACAGGAACGTCAGGATGCCCAGCGTCGCCAGCGCCGGCCCGGTCAGCGGCAGCATGACGCTCCAGAAGATGCGCAGCTCTCCGGCGCCGTCGACGCGGGCGGCATGGATCAGCTCGTCCGGCAGGCCGAGGAAGTACTGCCGCATCAGGAACACGCCCAGCGGCCCGACCAGGTACGGCAGGATCAGACCGGGGAAGGTGTTCGTCAGTCCCATGTTGCTGACCAGCACGAACAGCGGCACGAACGTCACCATGCCGGGCACCATCAGGGTGCCGAGCACCAGCGCGAACACCACCCGCTTGCCGCGGAAGTCCAGCTTGGCCAGCGCGTAGCCGAGCATCGAGCCGAACACCAGGTTCCCGGCCGTCACGACGACAGCGACGACGGCGGAGTTCATGAAGTAGGTCGGGAACCGCAGCCGGTCGAACAGCTCGCGGTAGTTCTCCAGCGTGAACGTCTCCGGCAGCCAGGTCGGCGGGATGGACCGGACCTCGGCCTCCGGCTTCACCGACGACACCACCATCCAGACGAACGGCAGCGCCATCGCCAGCAGGCCGACGGTCAGCACGACGTAGAGCCAGCGCGACGAGCTCCGGTCGGTGCCACCGGGCGCGTCGCCGGCCCGGACGGGCGCGGGAGCTTCGGTCGTCGTCGTCATCGCCGCCCCCTCACGTCTTCGGCCGCAGCGCGCGGAACTGGATCGCCGTCAGCGCCACGATCGCCACGAACAGCACGTAGCTGGCCGCCGCGGCGTACCCGTAGTTGCCGAAGCTGAACTGGTCGTAGATGTAGTACGAGACCGACCGGGTCGCGTTCAGCGGTCCGCCGTTGGTCATCACGAACGGCTCCTCGAAGAACTGCAGGTAGCCGATGCCGGTGATGACGGCGCCGAACAGCAGCGTCGGGCGCAGCAATGGGAGCGTCACGTACCGGAACCGGTGCCAGCGGCCGGCGCCGTCGACCTCGGCCGCCTCCAGCAGCTCGCGCGGCACCGTCTGCAGCCCGGCGAGGAAGATCACCATCAGCGTGCCGAGGTTGCGCCAGGCGGCCATGACGATGAGCGACGGCAGCGCCAGCGACGGGTCGCCGAGCCAGTCCGGCCCGCCGATGCCGACGGCGCCGAGCAGCTGGTTGATCGGCCCGGTGTCCGGCTGCAGCAGGAACCGCCAGACGACGGAGACGGCGACGATGCTGGTCACGACCGGCAGGTAGTAGCCGAGCCGGTAGAACGCGCGCAGCCGGGTGATGTTGTTGAGCCCGACCGCCGCGGCCAGCGCCAGCACCATCGTCAGGGGCACGCCGACCAGCACGAAGATCGCCGTGTTCCCCGCGACCTTGCGGAACAGGTCGTCCTGGAACAGCGCCGTGTAGTTGTCGAACGCGGCGAGGTCAACGGCGAACGGCGAGCGCACGTCGGTGCTGCGCATGTCGGTGAAGCTCATGAGCAGCGACGCGAACACCGGCCCCGCGGTGAACGCCGCGAACAGCAGCAGGAACGGCAGCGCGAGCAGCCAGGCGGTGCGGGCCTGCCGCCGTTGCAGCAGCGACCGGCGCCGGGCGGCCGGCGAGCCGCCCGGGGGGCGGGAGCGGCTCGCCGGAGCCGTGGTGGCGGTGGCCATCGGTTACCGCAGCCCCGTCCCGATGGACTCGGCCTGCGCCTGCATGTCCGCGACGGCGTCGGCGGCACTCGACGCGCCCCGGACGGCCGCCTCGATGTCGGTGTCGATGACCGACGCGATCTGCTCCCACGTCGGCACGGCCGGCGGCGCCTCGGTGAACTCCAGCTGCTCGCCGAACGTCGCGACCATCGGGTCCTCGGTCAGCGGGCCGTCCTCCCAGGCCGCCGGCATCGACGGCAGGTCGGTCAGCGTCTCGTACCAGCTCTGCTGCACCTCGACGGTGGTGAGGTACTGGATCAGCTTCCAGGCGCCGTCCTTGTTGTCCGAGTCGGTGAAGACGGCCAGGTTGCCGCCGCCGACGAACGACGTGCCGGGCGCCTCGTCCTTGCCGGGCAGCGGGACGACGTCGAAGTTGTCCGTCGCGCCGGCGTCGCGGACCAGGCCGACGTGCCACGGGCCGGAGATGAACGAGCCGATGCTGCCGTCGGCGAACATCTGCTCCAGCGCGCCCGGCTGCAGCACGGTGTCCTGCGACAGGCCCTCGGTGAAGAACGACGTGTAGTACTCCAACGCCTCGGTCATCTCCGGGCTGTCCAGCGTGTACGCGTCGCCGTCGGTGAGCGTGGCGCCGTTCTGCCAGGCGAACGGGACGAACGTCTGCCACGAGCCGGTCTGCCCCGGCTGCAGGTAGATGCCCTGCTGGGCGCCGGCCTGCTGCAGGCCCTGCGCGAACGCCGTCAGGTCGTCCCAGGTGGTCGGGGGCTCCAGGCCGGCCGCCTCGGCGAGGTCGGTGCGGTAGTAGAGCGCCCGGGTCTCGACGTACCAGGGGACGCCGTAGGAGGTGCCGTCGACGACGGTGGAGGCCCACGGGCCGGGGAAGAAGTCGTTCTCGTCGAACAGGTCGGTCGGCGTCGGCTCCAGGCCGCCGGTCGAGGCGAACTCGCCCATCCAGGTGGTGCCGATGAGGCTGACGTCGGGGGTCTCGCCGGCCGCGATGGCGGTGGCGATGCGGTCGTGCGCGCCCTCCCACGGCACCGGTGTCACCTCGACGGTGGCGTCGGGGTTGGCCTCCTCGAAGTCGGCCAGGAAGGCGCCGAGCTCCTCGCCCTCGGTGCCCATCGCCCAGACCTCGATGGTGCCGGTGGCCGGTCCCTCGCTCAGGGCGGCGGACGGCGCCGCGCTCTCGTCGTCGCCGCCGTCGTCGTCGCGGCCGCAGGCGGTGAGCGCCAGTGCGGTGGCGGCGGCCAGTGCGGTCGCCGCGGTGATGTGTCGTCGACTCATCGATGAGCCTCCTTCGGGTGCGGCCCGCAACTGTGGCGGACCACGAGCTGGGTGGTCAGGACGTCGTGTCGTGGTTCGGAACGGTCTCCGCTGATCCGGGCGTCCAGCATCCGTGCGGCCCGGCCCCCCATCTCGCGCATCGGCTGACGGACCGTCGTCAGCCCGGCGTAGCGCGCCGCCATGACGTCGTCCCACCCCGTGACGGCGACATCCCCCGGTACCTGTACCCCCTGCTCGGCCAGCGCGACGCTGAGACCGAGCGCCAGCTCGTCGTTCGCGCAGACGACCACGTCGGGCAGGCCGTCGGCGACGAGATCGGCGGCGACGCGCGCGCCGTCGTCCTCCTTGAAGCCGGCCGGGATGGTGCGCTCGGGCACCTCCGCGCCGGACTGGGCGAGCGCGCCGCGGAACCCGGCCCAGCGCTCGGCGACGTCGGTGGAGTCGCTCGGGTCGCCGACGAACGACATCCGCCGATGCCCGTCCGCGAGCAGGTGCTCGACGACGGACGCGGCGGCGGCCACGTTCTCGGTGCGCACGGAGTCGGCGCCCTCGATCTCGGTGCGCGCCATGAGCACGACGGGGACGCCTCGCTGGACGATCTCGGCGACGACGTCGTCGTGCACCGTCCGCCCGAACACGGCCAGCCCGTCGACGCGGCCGGCCAGTTCGAGGACCATCTCGTCGGCGGACTCGCGGTTGTGCGTGCTGAGGATCAGCACCGAGCGGCCGAGCGTCGCGGCGACCTCCTCGTAGCCGAGGACGACGTCGGCGTAGTACGGACCGGACAGGTCGGGGAAGACGATGCCGTTGGCGGCGTGCCTTCTCTCCGCGAGGGAACGGCCGAGCTGGCTGGGCGTGAAGCGGAGCTCCTCGATGGCGGCGTCGACGCGTTCGCGCGTGGCCGGGTGGACGAGGTCGCTGCCGCGCAGCGCACGGGAGACCGTCGCGACGGAGACGCCCGCGTGCCGCGCGACGTCGCGGATGGTCACGGTGGCGCGTGCGGACGTGCGGCGCCGCTGAGGGCTCTTCTGCTCCGCGTTGTCCATCGTCTTCGATCTCCTTTGGTACCGGTTACATTAACCGGTTACATCGGCTACATTCGGGCATCATGGTCGAGCCTGTCAACCCATTGTCCGAAGCCGAGGTCGCTGACCTGCGCAGACTCGCTGAGGTCAGCGTCACGCTGATCGCCGAGGCCCAGGACCCGGTCTCCGGCGCCTATCCGGCGGCCGTCGGCTTCGAGCCGTACGGGGGCTTCTGCTGGTTCCGCGACGGCGCGTTCATCGCCGAGGGGATGAGCCGGGCGGGCGCCGTGTCGTCGGCGACCGCCTTCCACGACTGGTGCGCCGGGGTGCTGAAGCGGGAGGCGCCGGCGGTCGCGTCCCTGGTCGCTGACGTGGCGGCGGGGTCGCAGCCGTCGGACGCGGAGCTGCTGCCGGCCCGGTACACGCTGGCCGGCGACCGGCACGACGACGGCTGGTGGAACTACCAGGTCGACGGGTACGGGACGTGGCTGTGGGCGCTGCGGTCGCACCTGGCCCGCTGGGAGCTGCCCGTGGCGCCGTACGTCGCGGCCGCGGAGACCGCGGTGCGCTACCTCGCCGCCGTCGGGGACCAGACCTGCCGCGACTGGTGGGAGGAGCACCGCGACGAGACCCACGTCTCGACGCTGGCGTCGGTGCACGGCGGGCTGCGCGCGGCTGCGTCATTGGGGATCCTGCCGGCGACCGCGGACATGGCAGCGGACCGGATCGGCGACCTGGTGTCACGCGCCGGCGTGTATGACGGGGCGCTGCGCAAGTGGCTCGGCTCGACGGCGGTGGACGCGAGCCTGGTGGTGGCCGGCGTGCCGTTCGAGCTGGTCCCGCCGTCCGGCCCCGTCATGGCGGCGACGGTGGACCGGGTGACGTCGGAGCTGTCGACACCGGGCGGCGGCGTGCACCGCTACCGCGCCGACACGTTCTATGGCGGCGGTCAGTGGCCGATCCTGGCCGCGTTCCTCGGCTGGCACCACGCCGTCGCCGGGTCGCGGGACCGGGCGGCCGAGCTGCTGCGCTGGATCGCGTCGACCGCCGACTCGTCCGGCCGGCTGCCGGAGCAGGTGCCGCCGCTGCTGGCGCCGGGCGTCCTGCCGGAGTGGCTCGACCGATGGGGGCCGAGCGCGCGGCCGCTGCTCTGGTCGCACGCGATGTTCCTGATCCTGGCGTCCGAGCTTGCCCCCATGATCATCAACCTTTCGTGTCGCTCCGACGACACGAAAGGTTGATGATCATGGGCGGCGCTCGGCCAGCCAGTCGCGCACCGCCCGCGCCGTCGTCTCCGCCGGCACGTCGGTCGTGTCGAGCAACGTCATCGGCGGGTCCATCGTGGCCGCGTTGGCGTCGATCCAGGCGGCGAACTCGAGCGTCTCGGCGATCCGCGGCTCGTCCCACTCCCGCCACCTGGGACGGTCCCGCAGCCGCTTCGCCAGCACGTCAGCGTCGCACGTCAGGCAGAGGTAGTCGATGCGCTCGAACAGCGCCCGCTCCGGCAGCTGCTCGAACTCCGGCGGCACGACCGTCCCGCACAGCACCACCGGCCGGCGGCTCTGGTGGATCATCGCGGCCATCCGCAGCCACGTCGACCGGAACGGCCGGTGCTCCGCGCCGTCGTCACGCAGCCCGGCGACCCACAGCACGTCCTGCTCGAGGACGACGAACCGGTCCGCCAGCTCCGTCGCGAGCAGCCGCTGCACCGTCGACTTGCCGGTGCCGCTGGGCCCCGTCACGCAGAACAGCGGGAGGCGGAGGAACGGCCACCGGTGGCCGCAGTGGACGCACCGGATGACCGCCTCGGGCTCGACCTGCGGGCGGTCGGCGCGTTCGCCGCAGCGCTCGCAGATGAGCAGGTTCACGCGTCAGTCGAAGAGCTGATCGAAGATGCTGCGCTTGCGCTTCTTGCCGTAGCCGTACGGGCGGGGCGAGTCGTCGTAGCCGCGGCCGCGGCCGTACGGAGCCGGGCTGTCGCGGTACGGCTGCTGGTACTGCTGCGGTGGCTGCTGCGGCGGCGGCGCCTGCCGGCCGCTGTAGTCCAGCGGCGGCGGTGGCGTGTTGAACTGCTCCTCGGCGGCGACGATCTGCTCGAGCTCGCCCTTGTCGAGGAAGATGCCCTTGCAGTTGTCGCACTGCTCGACGTGCACGCCCAACCGGTCATACGTCTTCATCTGACCGCTGCACTTCGGACAGGTCACGGAGTTTCCCTTCGTCGTTGTCTTCTTCCAACGCTACCCGTGCGCACGCAGGTTCCGGCTGCATTGGGGCGAGGCAGCCGGTAGCGTGCGGCGGGTGACGCAGTCGTCGGCGCCGGATCGAGGGGCGGTGCGGTCGGCCATCGAGGGCCTGCTCCGCACCTGCGTCGACCTCGAGCGCCAGACCGAGGCGGCGGCCGCGGAGCTGCCGGCCCGCGTGCACCGGGTGACGGGCCAACTGGCCGGGGTCCGGCTGCCGCCTCAGGTGCTGGACGTGGCTGGGCTGGTCCAGTCGGTCGACGGCCTGGGCAGGCAACTGGAGGCGGATCTGCGCGAACGGCTCGCCGACGCGCGCCAGCCGTACGTCGCCGAGATCCACGCGCTCCTCGGCCTGCTCGCCCCCTGGCACGGTGTGGCCGCTCTGCCGCCGCTGGTCCCGGCCACTCCCGACGGCGATCTGCGTAGCCACTTCCCGCCCGGCTTCGCCCGGGGCTACGTCGACGACCTCCTCGCAACGGCCGACACCAGCCGACACCTGGAGCCGGCCGACGCGCTCCTGGTTCCCGTGCCGTCGACGGACGACATGACCGCGGCTTGGCAGGCAATACGTGAAGCGTTCGCCGACGCCTACGCCGCCGACGGTATGGCGCTCCTGACCGGTAGCGGCTGCCACGCCATGCAACGACACGGGCCGCACATCACCGACAAGGCCCAACTGGCCAGGCTGCTCTGTCTCAAGGATCCCGCGGGGGACGACACGTGGCAGATCGTGCCGTCTGCGGAGGTCTCCTCCGGGCACCGGTGCGGACCGGTATCCGGTGGCTTCACCTCGCCGCGTGCCATGGTGCGGCCGCTCGAGGCGGTGCTCGCGGCGGCCGGACAGCGACCAGGAGGCATCCAGGAGTTGCTCGACGACAACACCGCGTCCAAGGCCAAAGCCATCGCACTCCACGTGAGCGCGGAGGTCGCCGGGTTGCGGCCCGGTGACGCCTCGGGATACCGCGGAACGGGCACCACGACTCGAGCCATGCGGGATGACTGGACAGCCGCGAGGGAATACGGGCTCGCCCACGGCCAGGTGACGGTCCACGGCGTGCCCTACGATCCGCTCGCGGCCGGCGACGACCCAGGAGTCTTGATCGTGTTCCGGCGCAAGAAGGCCGGCGCGCCGTGGCGGCTCGTGACCTACTTCCCCGTCGACAAGCCGAGACCCGATACCAAGCGACTGGAGGATCTTACGTGATCCCGAAGACCCAGAACTTCAGCGACTACTTCGGGGCCGGGTTCAATCTCGCGGACGACGAGCCCGAGGTCTACATAGAGGCCTGCGAGGAAGTCCCCGAGATGCTGGCCGACGATGACGACGGCAGCTACCGGGCGTTCCGCGACGAGTTCGCCGTACACATCCGCGACTCCTCCTATGCGCCTTGGTCCGAGAGCGACTCGCAGTGGATCACGGACGAGTGGTTGCGCAACGTCTGGTTCGACGCTTTCGGGCCCGAGCCGCCGCCAGGCGATCCCTATCCCGTCCCGGCGAAGGACTGGGGCCGGCGCCGGCTCACCCCGTACATGCTGCACGCGGTGAGGCGGCGGCCAGAGGTGAGCTCGCCGGGGGCGCCGGCGTGGCTGGAGGCGCGTGGTCTCACCTTCGAGGACGTGGCCGCGGGGGTGGAGTGGTCGGCGACCGCGCAGTCGCCGAGTTTCCGGCCGGCGCCGGAGGGGTGGCTGGAGCGGCTGCACGACCTCACCGCACGCGGTCTGCGCGCCGAGCAGCCGGGCGAGCGGTAGCACCGCCGCCCGGCACCGCGTCAGCCGAATCCGGACGGCCGCCCGCCGAAGCCACCGTCGAAGCCGCCGTCGATGAAGTCGCCACCGCGGAGGAGGCCGCCGGGGAGACCGGTGTCGGAGGTGGGGAGGTCCGCGCCGAGATCGGCGAGGACGACCTCGTCGCCGGCGGTGAGGCCGTCGACGATCTCGGTGTGTGAGGCGCCGACGACGCCGACGGTGACCTGGCGGGTCTCCACCTCGCCGCCGTCGAGGACGCGGACGGTGCCGCCGTCCGTGGTGAGGGTGATCGCCGAGTTCGGCACCGTCAGCACCTCGGTCGCCTCGCCGAGCAGGAATGCCACCTCGGCCGACGCGCCGGTGGCGGCGCTCGCCGGCGCCTCCGCGACACCGACGACGACGGGGTAGCGAGCGCTGCCGGACGACGTGTCGGGGAGGAGGCCGATCGAGACGACCTCGCCGCTGACCGCCTCCTCGGCGCCGGCCGGCCGGACCTCGGCCGCCATCCCGACGGCGAGCGTGGGCAGGTCGCCCTCCGACACCGTGGCCGTGACGGTGATCGCGCCGGGCGCCACGATCGTGATCGTCGCACTGCTGTCCGCCGTCGCGCCGGGGACGAGACCGACCGCGGCGACGGTCCCGGCGATCGGCGCGACGATCACCGCCGCGGCCAGCGCCTGCTCCGCCTCCAGCAGCCGCAGCTCCGCCTCGCTCACCGCCGCCTGGTCGCTGGCCAGCTGCGCCGCGTCGGACAACGCACCCGGCCCCTGCTCCCCCTCCGACGGCTCCGAGGGAGACGACGGAGCAGCCGGCGGGGAAGAGGGGGACGACGGGGACGACGGCGCGGCCGGTGCTTCGGCGGCCGTCGCCAGCAGGTCGGCCAGCGCGGCGATCGCCTGCTGTAACACCTCCTGATCCGCCGCGGCCCGCTGTTGCGCCTCCTGAGCGGCCTGCAACGCCGCCACACACGGTTCGAGGTCCGGCGCCGGCGGCTCCGGTGTCGGCGACGGTGTCGGCGACGGGGTCTCCGACGGCGTGGGCGTCGGCGTGGGCGTCGGGGTGGGCGTCGGGGTCGCGGTGAACGAGGCCGGCGCCATCGCCGTCGCGCAGGCCTGCTGCTGGGCCTCGAGCGCGGCCGCCGCCTCGGCGAGGCTCTCGCCGGCCGCCTGCTGCGCCGCCAGCACGGCCTGCTGCAACTCCGCCAACTCGCCGGCACCAGAACCGGGCCCATCCCCCGCCGGCAGCACGGACGCCGCCGGAACGACGACCGCGGCCGACGAGTACGACACCGACTCGGCCTGTCCCTCGATCGTCGCCTCGAGCGCGGCCTCGGCCTGGGCCAGCTCGGCCTCGGCATCCGCGACGTCGGCGGCGAGGTCCGCGGTGTCCAGCGCGGCCAGTTGCTGCCCGACCGCGACGGTGTCCCCGACCGCCACCTCGACCGACGCGACCGTGCCGGACGTGCCGAAGGCGGCCGTCGCGGACGACGCCGCCGCGACCGTCCCGGTGGTGTCCAGCGTCTGGGTCACCGACGCCACCTCCGCCGACGCCGTCCGGTACGACGGCTCCTCGCCCGCCACCGCGACCGCCCACACGCCCGCCCCGGCGCCCGCGACCAGCACCGTCAGCCCAGCACCCACGACAACCCGCAGCCGGCGACGCCGCGGGCGACGACGCAACACGAACGCCTCAGTCACCGAGACCCCCGCAGGACCCGTCGACGGCCGGCGAGACCGCGATCGACGCCGCGGTGACGGCGCCGGTCGAGTCGGCCTCGCCGATCGCGAGCACGCAACCGCCCACCACCAGCGCCTCCGGCCCGGCCGCGGCCTGGGTGGTCCACGTCGTCGCGGCCGTCGTCGTCACGGTGACGGCGCCGGGCTCGGCGTCCGCCGACTCCCGGCGTGGGCGGAGCGCCTCGACGGTGAACGAGTCGCCCGTGACGGACGTGACGACGCCGCAGGTGGCTGTC
>NZ_POTW01000126.1 GCF_003236295.1 Jiangella anatolica | reverse complement strand
ACCACCGACAGCTCGATCATCTACAGCTCCCGCCCGTTGCGTCCGCCGCCGGTGCCGGAGTACGGCGCACCCGGATCCCAGTCCGACGGCGCCGGCGGCTCGTACGCCGACAGCGGCAGCGTCACCGCCGCCCGCACCCGGTGCGACAGGTACGCCGCCTCGACCAGCTCCAGCGCCGCCAGCGACGTCTCCGGCACGTAGTCGTCGGTCTCGCCCGACGTGACCAGGTCGGCCAGGCGCTCCAGGTGCCGCCGGTGCAGCGCGACCTCGTACTGCTCGACGGCGACGTCGCGCCGCGGCTGGCCGTCGGCGACGATCGTGTACCCGTTCTCCCACGGGGCGTACTCGACGAACCCCGTCGTCCCGACGATCCGGAACAGCGCGCCGGTGCGCTCGCGAGCGATCGGCAGGTAGTCGCCGGTGTTCAGCACGACCCGGACGCCGCCGCGGGTCCGCGCCATGACGACCGCCTCGGTCTCCACCTGCATGCCGTCGCGGAACGTCCGGCTGGACGTGTCGGCGGCGGTCAGCACGGTCTCGACCGGGTCAGGGTGCACCAGCGCGAGGAAGAACTGCAGCCAGTGGATGCCGGCGTTGACGATGTCCCAGCCGGCGCACTCGATCTCGACCAGCCGCAGCTCGCCGATGGCGCCGCCGCGCACCCGCGACAGCACCTCGGCCGGCCCGCTCATCGTCATCAGCCCGTGCGGGACGACGACCGGCACGTCGTGCTCGCGGGCCAGGTCGAGGATGGCCCGGCCGCCGGCCGCGGTGTCGGCCAGCGGCTTCTCCACCAGCAGTCCGCGCACCGGTAGCTCCAGCGCGGCGCGGGTGAGCTCCAGGTGGCTGGGCGCATAGGTGGAGACGCACACGACGTCGGGCTTGCACGTCTCGATCATCTCGTCGTGCCTGGTGAAGGTGGCGACGTCGTCGGCGTACGGCGCGAGCGCCTCGGCCCGGACGTCGGCCACCCCCACCAGGCGGAACCGCGGCGACTCGCGCAGCGCGCGGATCGACAGCGACCCGCCCAGTCCGGCGCCGATGACGGCGGCGGTCAGTTGTTCCATGCGGGCGGGCCCTTCTCTCGTGGGATCAGTGGATCTGGTTGAAACAGACGGTATTGCGTCCCGCGTTGTCGGTCTTGAGCTTGCGGGCCACCGCCGAGAACATCCGCAGCTTGACCGACAGGGTCACCGTCGGGTTGTACGGCGTGGACCAGTCGTCCAACTCGACCCACGCGGTGCCGCTGTACCGCTTCAGCACCTTGGTCTGCTGGTTGAACCAGAGCAGACCCATGTCGTTGGCGGTGATGTCGGGCGGCGGCGTCGCGCCGAGGAACGTGTCGCGCTGGACGGCCGCGACGCTGGACTCGAAGGTGAACGTCTCGGGATAGTTGGTGGCCGGATTCGTCGGGTTGAGCGCACCCGTGCAGATGCGCCGGATCTCCGACAGGGTCACGTCGACGGGGACCTCGTCGCCGTCCTCGTTGAGCGTCATGGTGCGCTGGTTGACGACGATCTGCACGACCTCGCCGGCGAGGGAGTCCTCCAGTGACAGCGTGCCGGAGACCTGGTAGACGCCGGAACCCTTCACCAGGTAGCGCCCGGTCGGCACGGCCGGATTCCCCGGCGCCTCCATCCGCTTGTACGGGTCGAAGACGATCTGGGTGAACGGGACCTCGAGATACGGGGGCGGCGTCGGCGGGTTGGTGACCGGGGGCGGCGGTGGGATGACGGGCGCCGCCGCCGGCAGCGTGGTGGCCACGCGCGCCAGGGTCGTGTTGTTGCCGCCGACCATGTGCGGGCGGTCCAGGATCCAGTCCTGCACGTCGATCAGCGCCGCCGGCTGGGTGTCGTCGAGGTTGGCGAACTTGGTGTACTTCTTCGGCAGCTCGCTGGGCACCGGCATCTCCACCTTGATGGCGGCGTTGGCGACCGAGCGGCCGAAGTCGTACCAGTTGACGTTGTTGTCGCCGATCGCCTCGCGGATGTAGGCGCCGGCCGTGATCGCGAGGGTCTCGGTCGGCGCGTGCTCGAGCACCATCTCGTCGTTGTCGTAGTCGACCGACACGACCTTCGTCGTGGTGGCGCCGCCGGCGAACGTGACCCGGATCTCCTCCTTGGTCACGGGGTCGACGCCCTTGACGATCTTGACCACGAGCTCCGGATAGAAGTCGAGGATCGGGTTCGCGGCGGGTTCGGCGGTGAACGTGACGGTGGCGTTGCCGTTGGTGGTGGCGACGTCGCTGGTGGCGACGAACCCGTTGTCGGGCTGCGCCCTGTGGACGCATCTGCTCAGCTTGACCCCGTTGTTCTGGACCCGGAAGTTGCCGACGTCGAACTTGACGTGCGACGGCGGCAGCTGGCCGATGCGGGGAATGATCTCAGGGCGGATCGTGACCCATGAGTTCATCCGGGTGTCCTCGACCAGCGCGCCGGACACGCCGTCGAAGCAGATGTGCGCGTAGCCGTTGCCGTCCAGCTCGCACCCCTGCGTCCGGAACCCGTTGACGCTGGAGTAGCCGCGACGCACCCAGATGCCGGGGAAGAAGCCGGCCGTCGGGTGCACGCCGTTCGACGCGACCGCGCCCCCGATGATGTGGGTGGAGTTCCCGCCGACGATCACGCCGTGCATCTTGTTGTCGACGATGTAGCAGCTGTAGAGGTGCCCGCCGGAGGCGAAGTGCGGCATCGACACGCCCCAGCCGTCGTTGCCGACGATGATGACCTCTTTCATCGTGAACCCGGCGACGTTGAAGGCGTCCTCGTTGTTGTACAGGACATCGGCCTCGTAGTTGCTGCCGGGCTCGTCGACCACGATCGAGGTGATGCCGCCGTTGGCGTTGACGGTCCCGACGTGGCCCTCGAACGCGTTGGCTGCGGTGAAGTTCGCGTTGCCGCCGGTGACCCGGACCGGATCGCCCGCCTCGTAGCCGAAGCCCGCGCGGCGGATGAGGAAGCCCTGGATCGAGCCGTCGTCGATGTCGACGTGGGCCAGGATCTCCGCCATGCTGCCGCGCCGCCCGTCCCGGTTGTCGACCCAGGCGTACGGCTTGTCGTTCGGCCGCCGCTGGTCCCTCCCGGTCAGGTGGTCGTTCGGACTCGCGCCCGGCACGCTGATGTCGATCGCCGTGAACCGGGTGGGCGCCCAGATGCCGTGCCCGTGCGTCCCGATGATCGAGACGCTCTCGATGCTGAACAACCACCAGTTGGACAGCTCGATGCCGGCGCCCTGGGAGTTCGGCGGCAGTTCCTCCTCGCCCTCGCGCGGGATGGCGTCGATGCCGAAGTCGCGCAGGTAGCCGCCCTCGTTGAAGCGCTGCGGCTCGTCGTTGCTGATCCGCAGCAGCGACCGGTAGGGGAAGCGCCAGTGCAGCGCGGTGCCGACCGGGCCCATGACGTCGGCGGCCTGACGGTGTCCGGCGCCGCGGATCTGCGGGCCGACCGCGTGGCCGGACGTGACGTAGCTCAGCTGCGAGCGGATGTCATAGTCGCCGGCCGGCAGGTAGAGCTCGAAGGGCGTGTCGTGGGCCATGAAGTCCAGGGCGTTCTGCAGCGGCGGCGCGTCGTCGGTGACGTTGTCGATGTGCGCGCCCCACGCCTTGGCCGACATCGTGCCGTTCTCGATGATGCGGTGCCAGCGGCCGCTGCCGCTGGTCGGCGCGATGTACGTGCCGGCGTTGTCGGTCTTGGTGGACGAGGTGTCGAAGACGAACCGGCCGTCGCCGCCGTCGCCCTTCTCCCAGTAGCCGAGGATGTCGGCGAGGGTCCCGTCCGCCGGAGCGGCAGCGGCCTTCAGGTCCGCGATCGTGTTGTAGGTCGGCATCGGGTCACCCCAGCGCCGGGACGTGGAGGCGGGCCATGAGCCGTGCCTCGTGGGCGAGCGTGGCCTCGTCGGAACCCTCGTCGACGGCGGCCAGGCCGGCGGCGGGGTCGTCGGGGAGCGCCTCATCGGGCCGGGTGACGGCTGCCGCGACCGCGGCCGCGCCTCCGGCGGTCGCGAGGACGCCCGCCAGAGCGGATCGTCGGCTGAAACTGACCATGCTGGCCTCCAGGGGAGTGGGAGAGGGAGTGGCCGGATCCATGCGATAGATCTGAAATGGCATGTCAGGAACGAGCCCAATTGCCCAGGTCAGCGGTGAATCAGCGGTGAGAACGCCCATATTGATCCGAAAGAGAGTTTCATGTCAAGAGTCTGCAAGCTCCAGATCATCCCGGGCGATGACGTTCAGCAGCCGCTCGCCGGCGAGGTGGCGTTCCAGGTTGCGGGCGAACAGGTCCCAGATCCGCTCGACGAACCAGGTGCTGGAGTTGGAGCCGGAGATGTGCGACGTGACGATGACGTTCGGCAGGTCGAAGAACGGGTCGTCCGGCGGCATCGGGATCCGGTAGTGGTCGTCCAGCGCGGCGCCGGCGATGGTCCCGTCGCGCAGCGCCGCCAGCAGAGCGGCCTCGTCGACCACACCCGCCCGGGCCGGGTTGAGCAGCATCGCGTGCTGCGGAAGCAGGCGCAGCGCGTCGGCGTCCACCAGGCCGCGGGTCGAGCCGGTCACCGGCGTGGTGACGACCAGGTAGTCCAGGCCCGCGAGGAACTCCGCCCGCTGGTCCGGCGTGAACGATCGGTCCGGCACGGGCACGCTGCCGGCGGGGCGGTCGAGCGGGTCGTAGCGCAGCTCGCGGGCGCCCGGGCGGAACCGCGACAGCGCCCACACCTCCAGCCCGAGCGCGCGGCAGAGCCGGGCCAGCTCGCGGCCGATGTTGCCGTAGCCGAGGACGCCGACCCGGCGGCCGCGCAGCTCCGCCTGGAACCGCGCGTCGCGGTCCCAGCGATGCCCGCGCTGCGCGTCCAGCATGCCGGGCAGATCGCGGGCCAGCGCGAGCATCATCAGCACGCACCACTCCGCGATCGGGATGTCGTTGACGCCGCTGGCGTTGGCGACGACGGCGTCGCGCGGCAGCGTCAGACCGTTGAGCTGCGAGTACCCGTGCGAGCCGAGCTGCAGCCAGCGCAGCCGCCGCAGTTGCTCGACGTTGGCCGGGCACAGGTCGGCGAACAGCACGGTCACGTCGCGGACCAGCGCTTCGGGCAGCACGGCGTCCGGCCCGAACGGCTCGATCACCTCGACGACGGCGTCCGGCGCGAGCGCCCTGACCCGGTCGAGTCCGGCGTCGAGGACGGGCTGGGCCACCAGGATGCGTTCGGTCATCGTCAGCTCCGCAGTTCCTTGCCGGGGACGCTGGCGAACTCCTCCATGCCGGGCCGGAACGGGAACCGCTCCTTGACCTCGTCGGTCAGCGTGATGCCGAGGCCCGGCGCCGCCGGCGGCAGCACGTGGCCGTCCTCGATGACGAGGTTGTCGCCCCAGAGCAGCGTGTGCAGCTCGCCCGGGTCCGGCGCCATCTCGACCATCAGCGTCGACGGCGACGCGAACGCGGCGTGCACGTTCTGCAGGAAGCCGCCGCCGGCGCTCCACGCGTGCGAGACGACGTGCCGGCCCTGGCTCGCGGCCAGCTCGCCGACCCTGACGAAGTCGGTCACGCTCAGCAGCGCGGCGTCGGGCTGGGCGATCGCGAACGCGCCGCGGGTCATCCAGAGCCGGAACTCGTCGTAGCTGAACAGCTGCTCGCCGCCGGCGATGGGGACCGGTGACGTGCTGGTCAGCGCCGCGTACTCGTCGGGGTCCTCGTAGGCCAGCGGCTCCTCGAAGAAGGCCGGCCGGTACGGCGCGGCGGCCTCCATGACGGCCTGTGCGGTGGCGAGGTCCCAGCGGTGCACGCCGATGCGATGGCCCATGTGGCCGTCGAGCATGATCTCGAAGTCCGGGCCGAGGTGGCCGCGCATCAGCGCCAGCTTCTCCGCCTCGAACTCGGCCGCCGCCTGCGGCCCGGGCTCGGGCAGGACCTCCTCGCGGCTGTCCATCTCGAGGTAGCCGGTGGCCACCTTGAGCGCGGTGAAGCCCAGCTCGGCGTAGCGGTCCAGCTTCCGCTTCAGCTCGTCCGGCGGCCACGGCGACGGCCCGCCGGTGGCGTACGCGCGCAGCCGGTCGTGCTTGCGGCCGCCGAGCAGCTCGTGGACGGGGACGCCGGCGGCCTGGCCGGCCAGGTCCCACAGCGCCGCCTCGACGCCGGACAGCACCGCCGCGCCGGCGCCGACCCGGGCCCAGAAGCCCAGGCAGCGGCGCATCCGGGTGCTCAGTACCGCGGGGTCGGTGGTGCCGCCGTCGACGAGGATCGGCCGGACGTAGTCGACGACGAGCGGCACCATCTCGGGGAAGAAGTAGCCCAGGTAGGTCTCGCCGACGCCGACCAGGCCGGCGTCGGTGCGTACTTCGACGAACGCGGCGGTGCGCCACTTCTTCGCGAAGGTGATGTACGGGTCGTTGCTGGACGGGCCGGTGAGCAGCACGGCCGTGACGTCGGTGATCCGCATGCGCCCATCGTTTGTGACACGCAGTTTCAAGTCAAGCCTAACGAAAACAGCATGTTGCTGATCAGAGGTGGTCTTGACAGTGAAGCTCAGGCAACAAGACACTGACGAACGTGAAAGAGCGTTCTGGATTCCGCGGTTCACTCACTGAGAGGTCAGGATGACCACACACATCTCGCGTCGCGAGTTCCTGGGCGCCGCGGCCGTGCTGTCGGCGGCGGCGCTGGTCGGCTGCTCCGACCCGTCGAACGCACCCGCCCAGGCGGCCGACCGCGTCGTCAACGTCTATCTCGGCGGCAAGCCGAAGATCTGGAGCCCGCTGGCGCCGGGCTCGGCACCGGACCAGCAGGTGATGTCGTTCATCTGGCACTCCCTCGTGCAGGCGGACAACAACGAGGTGCTCCAGCCGATGCTGTGCGAGAGCTACGACGTGTCGCCCGACGCCACCGAGTTCACCTTCCACCTGCGTGAAGGCCTGGAGTGGAGCGACGGCACGCCGTTCACGTCGAAGGACGTGCTGTTCACCTTCAACACCTACGCCGACCCGAAGAGCACGAACGCCGCGTCGGCGGTGTACAAGGTGGTCCAGGGTGTCAACGAGTTCATCGAGGGCACGGCCACCAGCATCACCGGCTTCGAGGCGCCGGACGACCACACGTTCGTGATCCGGACGGTGGAGCCGAACTACGGCCTGCTCATGCAGATCAGCTCGCACTGGATCCTGCCCGAGCACATCCTCGGCGCCGACCCGGTCGAGTCGGTCGCGGCGAACCCGTTCTTCATGAACCCGAACGTGAGCCTGGGCCCGTACATCTTCGTCCAGTACAAGACCGACCAGTACGTCGAGCTGAAGAAGAACCCGACCTACTTCCGCCACGACGTCCAGATCGACAAGGTCTTCCTCAAGCCGCTGACCTCGGACGTCGCGGTCGCGCAGCTCGGCACCGGTGAGATCGACATCGCCTCGATCTCGGCCACCGACCTGCCCACCGTCGAGGACCAGGACAACGTCGAGGTCGCCACGATCAAGGGCATCATCCTGCAGCGGCTGGCCGTCAACCAGGCCCAGCCGTACTTCGCCGACGTGCGGGTCCGGCAGGCGCTGCTCTACGGCATCGACCGGCAGGGCATCGTCGACACCGTGCTCGGCGGCCAGGGCACCGTGCCCAACTCGATCCTCGGCCCGGCCTGGACCCCCGACGACGTCGAGCAGTACGCGTACGACCCGGACAAGGCCAAGCAGCTGCTCACCGACGCCGGCTGGGACTTCAACCGCACGATCACGCTGATGATGATCCCGGGCACCCGCGACAAGGACCAGGCGGCGACGATCCTGCAGGACCAGCTCGGCCAGATCGGCGTGAAGGTCGAGATCGCCAACGTGCAGGGCGCCGAGATGGCCGAGGGCTACACGAACAAGACCTACGACATGCTGATCGGCGGCGCCGGCGCCGCCGACCCGTGGCTCAACTACGGCATCACCGGCTGCGACCAGCACTTCCCGGCCGGCGGCAACATCGGCTACGGCTGCGACCCGGAGTTCGACCGGCTGATGAAGGAGGCCAACGCCACGGCCGACGAGGAGCAGCGGCGGGCGATCTACGAGGACGCGGCCCGGCAGGACAACCAGACCATCTCCTACCCGCTGCTCTACAACGCCTACTCGCTGTGGGCGCACAACACCCGAGTGGAGGGCTTCCAGGCCAAGGACGGCGCGTTCTGGGACCCCGGCGCCTGGAAGATCGCCGAGTAGGTGACCGTCACGCCGCCCCGTCCGCCGTTCGACGCCGAGCTGGCCGCAGAGCTGGACGCGCTCGCCGCGACCCTGCTCACCGGGACCCTCAGCGCGGAGATGATCCCCGCGCTGCGGGTCGCCCGGACGCCGGCCGGCGTCGAACGGCTGGTCGCCGACGCCGGCGTCGAGTCGCGCGACGTGACGATCGACGGCGCGGACGGGGCGGCGCTGCGGGTGAGCGTGCTGACGCCGCCGGGGCAGCGCGGGCCGGGTCCGGGCATCGTGCACGCGCACGGCGGCGGGATGTTCATGGGCACCCGGTGGACCGGCGTGCCGATGCTGCTGCCGTGGCTGGTCGAGCACGGCGCCGTCGCCGTCACCGTCGAGTACCGGCTGGCGCCCGAGCACCCCGACCCGATCCCGGTCGAGGACGTCTACGCGGCGCTGACGTGGACCGCGGCGCACGCCGCCGAGCTGGGCATCGACCCGGACCGGCTGATGATCGAGGGCGGCAGCGCCGGCGGCGGCCTCGCGGCCGGGGCGACGCTGCTGGCCCGCGACCGCGGCGGCCCGCCGCTGCACGCCCAGCTGCTGATCTGCCCGATGCTCGACGACCGCGACGCGACCGTCTCGACCCGGCAGATCGACGGCGTCGGCGTGTGGGACCGGGGCAGCAACCGGACCGGCTGGACGGCGCTGCTCGGCGACCGCCGCGGCGGCCCGGACGTGTCGATCTACGCCGCGCCGGCCCGCGCTTCGGACCTGTCGGGGCTGCCGCCCACGTTCGTCGACGTCGGCAGCGCCGAGGTGTTCCGGGACGAGTGCGTCGCCTACGCGCAGGGCATCTGGGCCGCCGGCGGCCGGGCCGAGCTGCACGTCTGGCCCGGCGGCTACCACGGCTTCGACTCGCTGGTGCCGACTGCGGCGGTGTCGCGGGCGGCGGTGGCCGCCCGCGACGCGTGGGTCCGCCGGATGATCGGTCAGCCCCAGTTCTCGTGACCGCGGAACGGGAGGTGCGTGCCCTCGACGTAGCGCGGCCGCGGCTGGTACACGTTCACGCCCGGCTCGCCGCGCAGCAGGAACGCGCTGGGGAACGGCTGCTCGGGATGGGTGATCCGGGTCGACGTCGGGATGTAGCGGATGGTGAGGCCGCAGCGCCGGTGCGGCGACGTGTTCGCGTTGCTGCCGTGCACGATGTTCGGGTGGTGTACCTCCACGTCGCCCGGCGCCAGCACCACGTCGAGCACCTCGGACTCGTCGACCTCGACCTCGATGTCGACGCCGAGCACGTTCTCGACCTCGTCGTTGGCGCGGACCTCGCGGAAGCTCTGCGTGTGACTGCCCGGCACCAGCCGCACGCAGCCGTTCTCCGGCGTCGAGTGGTCCACCGCCAGCCACAGCGTCGTCACCTCCACCGGGTCCAGCGGCCACAGCGACCCGTCCTGGTGCCACAGCACCGGCTGGCCGGAGAACGGCGGCTTGCTGATGTAGTGCGACGCGAACAGCGCGATGTCCGGGCCGACGAACTGCTCGGCGATGTCGAGCAGCCGGTCGTCGCCGACCAGCCGGACCCAGAACGGGTCGTCCTTGACGAACTTGTGCCCGAGTTGCTCCGGGCGCACGTCGGGGTGCTTCTCCTGCAGCCACGCGACGTGCTCGTTCACCTCGGCGATGAGGTCCGGGTCGATCACGTTGCGGAAGATCGCGTAGCCGTTGCGGTCGTAGTGCTCACGTGGGGTGAGCGTGCTCTGGGTCGTCTGGGTCACGGTGGTCTCCCTTCCCTTGACAGCACTGTGGCCGCACGGGCGGGGCGGCGAATAGCACGGAGGACGCCGGGAGTTGCACTGTGGTGACCCGCTTCCGATTCCAGGAGCACGCGCTCGGCCGGCCCTGCCACGTCGCCCGGGTGACGATCCGCGGTGTCTCCGAGGAGCACCTGCACCTGGACTACTACGAGGTGATGGCGGTCTTCGCCGGGTCCGGCGCACAGCGGCTGGCGTCGGGCCGGCAGCCGTTGACCGCAGGCGACGTCGTGCTGGTGCGGCCCGGCGACCAGCACGCCGTCGTGGGGGAGGGGCGGGCGGGGCTGGAGTTCTTCAACGTGGCGTTCTCGGCCCGGACCTGGCGCACGTTCGCCGACCTCACGCAGCTGGCGGAGCCGGATCGCTGGGACGCCGCGCCGCGGCCGCCGCTGCTGCGGCCCGACCCGGCCGGCCTGGACGCGGTGCTGGCGGCGTGCGAGTCGCTGGCCCGGCGGTTCCCGACCGGCACGACGATGCTCGACCTCGTCGAGTTCTGGACCGCGCTCACCGCGACGCTGTGCCCCGTCGATCCGCTGCCGCCGGGCCCGGCCGCGACCGGCCGCACCGGCCCGCCGGACTGGCTGGCCGCCGCGTGCGCGGCGATGCCGCGGGAGGAGAACCTGCGCGCCGGCGTGCCCCGCATGGTCGAGCTGGCCCACGTCAGCCCGGCCCACCTGGCCCGCAGCCTGCGCCGCCACTACGGCGTCAGCCCGACGGAGTACGTGATCGGCCTGCGGCTGCAGCACGCGGCGGCGCTGCTGTCGACCACCGACGAGACGGTGACGCGGATCGGGCTGCGCTGCGGCTTCGTCAGCCAGTCGTACTTCATCCGCTGCTTCGGCCGCGAGTACGGGACGTCGCCGGAGCGGTTCCGGCGCGCGATGCAGCGCAAGTACGTGCCCTAGCACCACTCCAGGACGTGGCCGTCGGCGCCGGCCGGGACGACGTCGCGGTCGCGCAGCAGCACCGAGATCTCGTCGCCGCGGGCGGCGCAGGCCCGCTGGAACGCCTCCGTCCCGTTGTCCGTGTACTCGATCTCGATGACGTGCCGCCCGTACGCCTCGGTGTAGACGTCGCACTCGTCGTGGACCTCGCACTCCTCGGCGATGGCGAAGTCCAGGCCGGCGTCGCGCAGCTCCGGCGCGTTCTTCTGCGCGATCGCCAGGCCCAGGTCGTGCGCCCGCCCGGCCAGCAGCCGCGCGAACGCCAGGTTGTCCGCGTCGTCGATCAGGCCGCGCGAGCGGGTCCAGGAGTCGAGGTTGTCCGGCTCGACGGCGTCGTAGCCGGCGTCGGCGCAGCGCTCCAGGTCGGCCCCGACGACGTCGGCGAGCGTGGCCCGGTTCGCCTGCGTCGACGTGTCCAGCAGTACCTCGTCCGGCCAGTCCGGGTCGGCGACCAGCTCGCCGTCGTCGCGCAGCAGCAGCTCGCCGTGCTCGTCCTGCCACTGCCGCAGGGTCCCGGGCTGGGTCTGGAAGGCGTTGACGTAGCAGACGCCGTACGCGTCCGGCGCGGGCTCGGCGGTGACGTCGCGGATCACGACGTCGACGCCGTCGGCCGGGGGATAGGCGCCACCGAGCTGGTAGTCGACCCGCCCGCCGGCCGGCGGGAGCACGACACCGTCGCCGCCGTCGCCGCAGCCGGTGAACAGGGCGAGCAGGGCCGCGACGAGCAGGATCCGGCGCACCGTCAGCCGGCCGCCAGCTCGGCCTGCTCGGTCTCGCCGGACCCGCGGATCGTGACGACGCGCGCGCCGACCAGCTCCTGCATCGCGGAGCCGAACGACGCGATGTCGACGCCGGCCCGGACCTGCAGCTCGGTCGTCGGCAGCGGCCCACCCAGCAGAGCCTCGACGATGCGCGACCCGGGCGTGTCGGCGGGCGGCGGCTCCGGTGTGACGGCCTTGATGTGGGTGGCCGCCTCGTGCAACACCTTGTCGCCGACGACGGTGGCCAGCGCCAGCCCGAGGACGTAGGACTTGACCTGGTCGGGCAGGTGGCCGTACTTCTGGTCGCGCAGGATGCTGATCCGGTCGTCGATCGCCTTGACCTCCTCGCTGGAGGCGTTCTGCATCGCGCCGAAGCAGAAGATCGCCAGCGCGTCGGCGCTGCGCTCGAACGAGACGCCGGCCATGCTCAGCGTCGTGTTCTGCGCGCGGAAGCCGGCCCGCTGCCGGTCGACGGCGCGGTCGGCCGCGCTGAGGATGACGTTGAGGACGGCGCTCGGGCCGACGCCGACGACCTGGTCGCCGGCGGTGATGTTGAACAGCGAGCTGCGGAACAGCGCGGCCGAGCCGAACCCGGCCACCAGCACCTGCGTGACCAGCGTCTGCGTCCCGCTCGACCCGAACGTCCAGTCGAACGCCCTGATCAGCGCGAACGCGGCGGCCGAGGCGGCCGCGTTGACGGTGACGTAGGCCGCGGCGGGCAGCGACCAGACCGCACGGAGCGGGTCGTCGCGGTATCGCGACACCAGCTCGGCGATGGCGACGAGCGCGCCCAGCGCCAGCGCGACGATCGCTGCGGCGAACGTGTCCATGGGGTCCCCTGGCTCACTCGGCCTTGCGCACGACTTCCTCGCCGGGCTCGCCCTCGATGCTGATGGCGCCGTCGGCGCTCAGCTGCCCGAGGATCATGCCCAGCTGCACCTGGCTCAGGTTCGTCCGCGCCCTCAGGTCGCGGACGGTGGCCGCACCGGCGTCGGCGATCGACGTCAGCACCTCGTGCCGCTTCAGGTCGCCGACGTCGACCGCCGCCGGCGCCGTCTCGATGTCCGCCTCTTCCGCCTCGTCGGCCTCGTCGGCCGCGTCGGCCGCGTCGGCCGCGGGCTCGGGGCGGTGGTCGCGCAGCCAGATGCTGAGCGCGTCCTCGCCGACCGCCGAGTTGCGTGGCGGGGGCGGCGTACCGGGCGGTCCCAGCGGCCTGGCCATGCCGGTCTCCTCTTGTCGTCGCGGCGAGGTCAGTATGCATCGGCGCAACGGTTCGTGACCAGGGTTGTGGCGGCTAGCGCAGGTCGGCGGCGAGCAGGTCCATGAGCAGGCCGTCGTGCCAGCTGCCGTCAGGTGCGCGCTCGTACTGCCGCATCACGCCGACCGGCCGGAAGCCGGCCTTCGTGTAGCAGGCGATGGCCGCGGCGTTGTCCGCCGCCGGGTCGATGACCAGCCGGTGGTGGCGGTGGTCGTCGATCAGGTGGCGGGCCAGGGTGCGAACGGCGTCGGTGCCCAGGCCGCGGCCGTGGTAGGCCGGGGCGAGGTAGATGTCGATGCCCGCGTGCCGGTACTGCGGGTCGGCCTCGGCGTACCACTGGATGGCTCCGGCGATCTCGCCGCCGGCCTCGATGACGTACACGTGCAGGTCGTCATCGGTGAGGTCGCCGGCGACCTCGGCGGCCAGGTCGTCGCCGCCCCACCGCTCGTACACCTCCGGCGTCGACCGGATCGCCACCAGCGTCTCGACGTCGGCCGGTGTGGCCGGGCGCAGGGTCACCCGCGCTCCCGTGAGGACGGTCATCCCAGCACGGTACCGGCCCGCGTCGCAGGCCTCCGGCCGCACCCACGGCGCGATCCCGCCGTCGATGAACTGGCTGAGATCCGGGCGCCTGGACGGCGCCGGCGACGAGACGGAGGGCATCGGTACTCCTCACCGGTACGGCACTCCACCACAGGGTTCTCCTGTCCTTCGGCTGCACGGCACCCGCCGTCCACCCGGCTCGCCTACCCTCGCCGCCATGAGGCGTGCGGTCCCGGCCGTCGTGTGGCTGATCGCAGCCGTCCACCTCGCCGTCGCGCTGGCGCAGACGGCGGTCTTCCCGAACGCCCGCTCACCCGACGAACGCCAGCAGGTGGACCTCGTCCTGCAGGTCGCGGCGGGCGAGGCGTGGCCGTGGCCGGACCCCGGCACCGCGTTCATCACGGCCGGCACCGACGCCGGCTACTTCGTCCCGCTGGACCGGCTGCCCGGCCGGCAGCACCTCGCCGAGCGCGACGACGTCCCACCGCGGGGCGAGCGGCCGTCCTACACCGACTCCGGCGGCGACACGTCGCTGGGTGAGCCGGCGTACAACCAGCTGATCCAGCACCCGCCGCTGTACTACCTGCTCGGCGCCGCGGTCGTGAGCCTGGTGCCGGACTGGGAGGACCAGCCGCTCGACGCGGTATGGATGGCGCTGCGCTGGGGGAACGCGCTGCTCACGGCCGTGCTGCCGATCCTGCTGTTCCTCACGGCGCGACGGCTCCGGCTGCCGGCCCCGCTGCCGGTCGTCGCCGCGGCGACCCCGCTGCTGGTGCCCGAGCTGACGCACATCGAGTCGTCGGTGAACAACGACACCCTGCTGATCGTGCTGTTCGCCGCCGCCACCTACCTCGTCGCGCGGGTGCTCACCGGCGACCTCGGCTGGCGCACCGGCGCCCTGCTCGGCGGGGTCACCAGCCTGGCGCTGCTGACCAAGGGCTTCGCGCTGCTGCTGCCGGCGTGGATCGTGCTCGCCTACGCCGTCGCGGCGGTGCGGCCCCGTCGGCACGGCGACGGGCTCCGCGACGCGCTCCGCGGCGTTCTGGTGGCGGGCGCGGCCTGTGTGCCGGGCGCGCTGTGGTGGCTGCGCAACAGGGTCGAGTACGGCACGCTGCAACCGCACGGCACGCACGCCGAGCCGCCGGACCTGACCCCGGTGTACGGCTGGTCCGACGGCGGCTGGGACTGGCTGTCGCGGTTCGCCGAGCGGATGGTGACGCTGTTCTTCGTCAACGACCACGACTCGTCCCGCTCGCTGGACGCGTCCTGGTGGCTGGCCCGGATCGCGCTGGTCGTCCTGCTCGCCGGGATCGTCGCCGCGCTGGTCCATCGCGGCCTGCCGCGGGCGTCCGCGCTGGTGCTGCTGTTCCCGATCCCGGCGCTGGCCGGGATCGTCGCGCGCGGCTCGTGGGAGCAGTTCGCCGCGTTCGGCGACACCGCGGCGGCGCAGCAGGGCCGCTACCTGTTCCCCGGCGTCGTCGGGCTCATGGTCGTCGCGGTCGCGGGGCTGACGGCGCTGCCGGTGGCGTGGCGGCGGTGGGCGCTGCCGGGCCTCTTCGTGCTCGCCGTCGCGATCCACACGGCGTTCTGGCACGACGTGTGGACGTTGTACTGGCTGCCCTCCGACGGGTGGGGCGGGATCGGCGGCGCCGTCGAGGCGATGGCGTTCTGGTATCCGTTCCCGCCGGCGCTGCTGGGCGTCGTGCTGGTGGGCGGCCTGGTCGCGGCCGGGTTCCTGGTGCGGTGGACGGTGCGCGCGGCGGCCGCGCCGGGGCCGGTCGCGGTTGCGGCGCCGGGCCCGGTTCCGCCGGCCGAACGGCTGCCGGAGGTCGTCGGGTGAGGCGGGTGCTGCCGCTCGCCGTGCTGGGCGCGATGCTGCTGTCGGCGGTCGCGGCGCTGGCCCAGGCGCCGTACGTGACCGGCGACGAGGCGCCGCACATCGACTACGCGTACCAGGTGTGGCAGGGCCGGCTGCCGGTCTTCGAGGACGGCCTGTCGCACCGGCCGGACGGCGCGTGGCTGGCGCCGGTGCAGTGGACGGCGCAGCACCCGCCGCTGTACTACGTGCTGGTCGCGCCGGTCGTCGGGCCGCTGGCCGAGGCCGGGCACGCGGAGGCCGCGGTGTACGCCGCCCGGGCGGTGAACGTGCTGCTCTCGGGCCTGCTGGTGCTGGTGGCGCACGGCGCGGCGCGGCGCGTCTGCCGGCCCGGCAGCACGGTCCCGCCGATCGTGGCGCTCGTCGTCGCGGCGATGGCCGGGAAGTCGCTGGTCGGCGGCTCCGGCTACAACGACCTGCTCGCGGCGGTCCTCGTGACGGCGATGTTCGGGGTCGCGGCGACGGCGATCAAGCGCGGCCTGGACGCACGGCTGGTGGCGGCGCTGTCGCTGCTGGCCGGCGGTGCGGCGCTGACCCGGC
>NZ_POTW01000125.1 GCF_003236295.1 Jiangella anatolica | reverse complement strand
ACCCACCGCAATCTCTTCCCGCTCCACCAACGACAACCTCGCCGCCACCACGCCACCTCCACCCCACATCCTGCGGCGTTGCAACCACCGATTGAGTCTGCCCATGGCAGCACTAAAGGTTGATGATCATGGGCGCAATCCACGGGCGACCGGCCAGGCAAGGATGCCCGCGACCACCGTCACCGTCAGCGCCGCGACGACGCCGGCCAGCACCAGCGACGCCGTCGAGCCGGGGCCGAACGCCGCGGCCACCGCCCAGCCGGCCGCCCCGCCGACACCCGCGGCGACCGCCCCGACGACGAACGTCTTCGCCACCCCGGCCAGCGCGACGCCGCCGGAGTCACGCACGACGCCGGCCAGGAGCAGCAGCCCGCCGACGCTCAGCCCGGCCGTGTGCGCGACGCCGAGCGCGGCCGTCGTCCCGTCCGAGCCCATCGACGACGTCAGCAGCACCGCCAGCGCGATCACGACCAGCCAGCCGCCCGCCGTCGCCGCCGCCGACGTCTTGCCGCGGCCGCGCGCGTACAGCGCCCGGCCCAGGTGCGCGACCAGCCCGTAGCCGACCAGCCCGGGCGCGAACGCCACGAGCGCCCACGCCATCCGCTCCGGCGGCGCGTCGCCGGCCCCGATCGCGGCGAAGAACCTGGCCACCGGCCAGGCCACCGCGACCAGCACCGCCGCGCCCAGCAGCGACACGAGCACGACCGCACGGGTCGACCGCGCCAGCACGTCGGCGTACCGCGGCCGATCGGACTCGGCGTGCTCGGACAGCCGCGGGAACGCCGCCGTCGCGATCGGCACCGCCAGCACGGCATACGGCAGCAGGAACACCATCCAGCTGTTCAGGTACGTGACCGCGCCGCCGGTGCCGCCGTGCTCGTTCGACATCAGGTACGACGTCAGATACGCCAGCTGCTGCGCGACCAGCGTCACCAGCCCGGCGCCGGCCAGCAGCGCCGCCCGCTGCCGCACGCCGTCGGGGAACCGCAGCGTCGGCCGCACGCCGGTGACGCGCAGCAGCATCGGCAGCAAGGTGGTCAGCGCCAGCGCGAGCACGCCGAGCGTCGTCCCGCCGGCCAGCACCAGCTCGTCGCGTCGGTCCAGCGTCGACAGGTCGTCGGCGGAGCCGGTGAACACCGAGCCGAACACCACGTACGCCGTGGCGACGACCACGCTGGACAGCACGGGCGCCACGGCCGCCGCCAGGAACCGGCGGTGCGCCTGCAGCGTCCCGGCGGTCACCACGGCGATGCCGTACAGCGGGATCTGCGGCAGGAACAGCAGCAGCATCGACCGCCCGGCCGAGACCGCCTCGGAGTCGCCTGCGTCGCCGAGCATGAACGACATCAGCGGCCCGGCGATCAGCACGCCGAGCAGCGCGACCGGCACCAGCAGCATCAGCGTCCAGCCGAGCAGCGCGGACACCGTCTGCTTGACGTGCGCGTGGTCGCCCCGCCCGGCCGCGGCGGCCAGCAGCGGGACGACGGCGCCGGCCAGCGCGCCGCCGGCGACGATCTCGAAGACGACGTTGGGGATCGCGTTCGCGGTCGCGTACACGCTGCCCAGCAGCGTCTCGCCGACCTGGGCCTGGAAGACCAGCTGACGGCCGAAGCCGACCACCCGGGCCAGCACGCTGACCACGGCGATCAGCGCCGCGCCCCCGGCGATCCCGGCGGCCGCCCCGGCGGCGACCCGGCGCGCGCTCACCGGGTCAGCGCTGGCGGCCGAGGCCGTCGAGCTCGCGCAGCACCGGCGTGCGCTCGATGACCTTGGTGAAGCTGACCTTCTCGCTGGCCAGCGTCAGCCCGGTGACGACGGCGAGATGGACGATCCGGGCGGCCCGGCCCTCGCGCGCGACCAGCGCCAGCCCGAGCAGCCCGCCGAGCGCGTTGGCGCCGGCGTCGCCGAGCATGGTCCGCTCGCCGAGGTCGTCGGGGAGCATCGCCAGCGCCGCGCCGACGGCGGCCGCGCCGACCGGCGCCGCCGGCCCGCCGAGCACCAGCGGCGTGTGCAGCAGCACGGTCTTGTTGGCCCGGCCGGGGCGCAGGTCGAGCAGGTTCAGCAGGTTCGCGTGCCCGGCGATCGCTGCACCACCGATGGCGGCGTCGACGACGTTGTCGCTGACCAACGCGCCGCCGATGACTCCGGCCGCGCCGATCACGCCGATCTTCACCACGCCGCTGGTGACCTCGCCGGCCTGCAGCGCGGTCAGGTGGCCGCGCAGGCCCTTGCTCGCCGTCGAGCCGAACAGGTCGTCGTAGAGACCGACGGCGCCGACGGCGGCCGCGGCGGCCACGCCGGCGGTGCGGACCCGCGCCGGCACGCCCGGCGCGACGGCGATGCCCGCGGCGGCGCCGGCGGCGACCGCCGGACCGGCGGCCAGCGTCACCGTCGAGCCGCGGAAGTTCTTGCGTTCCCACAGCTCCGGCCCGCCGGGCTTGGCCGCGCCGAGCTTGCGGGCCGCCAGCCAGGCGACCGCGCCGGCCGCACCCGCGGCGACCAGCGAACCGACGACCCGCTTCACGACGAGCTCCCCTCGGTGGCCGCGTCGGTGACGCTCTCGCCCGGTTCCTCCGGCACCGGCGGCAGCGCGCCGTCGGTCTCGCCGACCACGCCGTACTGCCCGGAGCCGCCCTCGGCCTGCTCGCTCAACGCGAAGACGACGGCCGCGCGGCCGCTGGGCAGGTCGACGGAGTCGACGGTGGACACGACCTCGGAGAGGTCGTCGCTGTCGCGGATCGTCAGCAGCAGCCCGTCCTGCGCCGTCGACGCCGGGCCGGCGACGACGGTGCCCGCGTCGGCGGCGTCGATGCTGCTCACGAGCGTGGCCAGCCGGTCCAGCCGGTCGCCGGCGTCGTCGCCGGACACGTTCCCGGCGACCAGCACGGCCATCGACGGCGCCACCGAGGCGTCCTGCTCCAGCGTGATCAGGTCGGACTCCTCGAACGCCGTCACCGTCGCGGTGTCGATGGTCTCGTGCGACGCGCCGGCCTCCGTCGGCGCCGCCATCAGCGCGGCCGCCAGCACCGCGGCGCCGCGGGCGTAGCCGCCGCCCTCGGTCGGCAGCTCGGTGCCCGACGCCACCAGGTCGGTGGCCAGCTCGTCGAGCACCGGCTCGGCGTCGGGGTCGGTCCAGGTCGGCTCGATCCGGACCGTGAGGTCGGCCGTCGCACCGGCGGTCTGCAGCGTCTCGCGGACGGCGGTGACGGTGTCTTCGTCGGCGCCGGGCAGCGCGATGACGCCGACGTACTCGCCCTCCAGCTGACCGGTGACCAGCCGCGGCGTCACCTCCTCGAGGAACGCCTGCTGGTACGCGGTGTCGCGTTCGGTCGCCTCGAGCTGCGCGCGCAGGTCGCGGTTCTCGTCGCGCAGCTGGGAGGTCTGCTCGGCCAGCGTGTCGTCGACGGTGTCGCCGAGCGGGCCGGCGCCGAGCACGATGCCGGCCGCCAGCGCGAAGAAGACAGCGATGATCGAGACCAGGTGGTAACGAAAGTCGATCACGTCAGAAGAGTCCCTTGACCCAGAAGTAGAAGCGGTCCCACCACGAGCCCACGATGTCGAGGTAGGCCTGGCCCGTCGGGGTCGAGTACATGGCGGCCACGACCGCCGTGATGCCGGCGACGACCAGCACGGCGAGCATCCACGTCGGGACGCTGCTGTGGTAGAGCCGGCTCACGCCCTTGGCGTCGACGAGCTTGCTGCCCACCCGCAGCCGGGTGAGGAAGGTGCTGGCCATCCCGGAGCGGCCCTTGTCGAGGAACTCGACCAGGGTCGCGTGCGTGCCGACGGCGACGATGAGGCTGGCGCCCTTGTCGTCGGCCAGCAGCATGGCGATGTCCTCGCTGGTGCCGGTCGCGGCGAACGGGACGCCGGACAGCCCCATCCGCTCCAGCCGGCCCAGGCCCGGCGCGCGGCCGTCGCGGTAGGCGTGCACGATCAGCTCTGCGCCGCTGGCCAGCGCGCCGTCGGACACGGAGTCCATGTCGCCGACGATGATGTCGGGCTTCTGCCCGACCTCCAGCAGCGCGTCGGCCCCGCCGTCGACGCCGATCAGGACCGGGTTGTACTCGCGGATGTAGGGCCGCAGCGTGACGAGGTCTTCCTTGTAGTCGTACCCGCGCACGACGATGAGGACGTGCCGGCCGTCGAGGTCGGTGCGGATCTCGGGCACGCCGACGCCGTCGAGGAGCAGCTCGCGCTCGCGCTTGAGGAACTCCATCGTGTTGGCGGCGAACGCCTCGAGCTGCGCGGACAGTCCCTCGCGGGCCGCGCTCATCAGCTTGCCCAGGCTCTCGTCGTCGTGCCGGATGCCGACGCCGACGGCCTCGCCGGTGCTGTCGCGGTAGAGGGTGGCGCCGTCGACGCGCAGCCGCTCGCCCTCCTTGACCGCGCTGAACAGGTCCGGGCCGACGTCGTCGACCAGCGGGATGCCGGCCCGGACGATGATGTCGGGCCCGAGGTTTGGATAGCGGCCGCTGACCGACGGGCGGACGTTGACGACGGCGCCGGCCTGGCAGGCGACCAGCGCCTCGGCCGAGACCCGGTCCAGATCGAGGTGGTCGATGACGGCGATATCGCCCGGTTTGAGGCGTTTTGTCAGGTTTTTCGTGCGATGATCGAGGCGCACGACGCCGCTGACCCCGGGCAGGTCATCAGGCTTGCGGCGGCGTAGTGCAGGCATCCTCACCAAGCGAATCCTGCCATGTCCGGACGCCCAACACCGCATCGGTCCGCTGCGTGTTGACTGATGACACGGCGGTCAGACGAGCAGCCTCGCCTTCTGCGACGCGAACTCCTCCGGGCTGAGCACGCCCTCGTCGCGCAGCCTGGCCAGCTTCGTCAGTTCGTCGGCGGTGCTGCTGCCGCTCGGCGCGGCCGCACCCCCGTCGCCGGCCGCGTCCCGGACGTACTCGCGGAAAGCCTCGTCGCGACGCCGGTAGTCGGCCGCCATCCGGTCCGCCATGCCGGAACCACGCACGATCAGGTAGATCAGCGCGCCGAGCAACGGCAGGATCAGGATGAAGATCGTCCACAGCGCCTTCGTCCAGCCGGACAGGTCGTCGCTGCGGAACACGTCGGTGAGCAGCGTCACCAGCAGCCAGATCCAGGCGACGAACAGGAAGAACCAGAGCATCGTCAGGAACAGGTTGAGGAGCGGGTAGTCGTCCATCGATCCACCTCCGCGGTCAGCGTGTCAGCCGTGCGGCGGCGGCTTCCTCACCCCAAGCGGGTGATCTCGGGCGACCTCCAGCCGGTGTGCGAGCTGCGACGACGCGATGGCCAGCAGCGCGCCGATCACCACCAGGTCGAAGACGACCTGCACCATCGCCGCGATCCGCGCCTCCTGGCCGACGGGATGCACGTCGCCGTAGCCGACGGTGCCGAGCGTCACGACCGAGAAGTAGAGCGCGTCGGTGCGGGTCTCCAGCCCCGAGAACTGCTCCGGGTCGGCCCGTTCCAGCAGGTAGTACGTCAGGGCGAAGAACATCACGACGACGTACACGACCGTCAGCAGGCCGGACATCCGCGCCCGCGCCTCGCCGAGGTGGGCGACGAACCGGCGGATCTCGTGCGTCGTCAGCCAGACCAGCCCGCCGACGCCGGCGGCGAACGCGACCGCCGCGATCACGTCCGGCACGCCGTCCGGGCGGCGCAGCGGCAGCGTGTAGTAGACGAGGACGACGCACCCCAGCGTCGCGACGCTGCGCAGGACGCGGATCATCGGGCCGCTCCCCGCACCGCCGGGTCGTAGCCGAGCGTCGTGCCCGCCACCAGGTCGTGTACCGCCCGGGTGTCGCGGCTGACCAGCGTCCACAGCACGCCCACCGGGAACGCGACGCAGACCAGCGCACGGACGAGGGCGCGGACGGCGCCGGGCGGGCGGCCGGTCTCCGTCACGACCCGCAGGCCCAGCACCAGCTGGCCGGGGGTCCGTCCGGTCAGCGTCCAGCTCGCCGTCAGGTACAGGACGACGAGCACCCAGTTGCTGACGCCGAACGCCCAGCCGGGCAGTGACGGGAGCGCATACGGCGGACCCTGCAGCGTGTACCGGATCCCGCCCAGCACGATCCCGATCAGGGCGTTCGCCGCCGCCAGCACGCCGACGTCGACGAGCGCGGCGGCGCACCGGGAGACCAGGCCGGCGCCGCTCACGGCGGCGACCGGCTGCCGTCGCGGGGTGACCGGCGCAGCACGACCCGGTCAATGAACCCGTTGAGCGCGCGGTCGGCGCCGGCGCTGCGCCAGCGCACCGCGTCGACCGTCTCCGCCGCCATGCCCGCACTGGACTCCCGGACGATCCGGCCGAGGTCGACGTCGTCGAGGACCCGTTCGACCAGCTCCGGCACTCCGACCCGCTCGACGACGGCGTCGACGTCCACCCGGGCGACGATCGCGTCCAGGTCGACGCCGGCCAGCGCCGCCTCGACGTCGGCGTCGGCGAGCGCCTGCGCAACCGAGCGCCGCCACGCCGACCGGAGCAGGTCCGCCGCCATGCGCTCGTTCCGCCGCTGCTCGTCGCGGCCGATCCGGGCCAGCCGGTCGACCCGCCGGGCGACTCCCGTCCGCCGGGCGACCGATCCGCCGGACCGCATCATCACCGACGCGGCGGCCTCGACCGGCATCGCCACCCCGGCCGCGACGTCAAGCACCCGCCGGCCGGCCAGCGCCGTCAGCCCGAGCGCCGCCTCGCCCAGCCGCGTCCCCACGACGACGATCGGCCCGCCGGCCTGACCCGGCGGCGCGACCAGCCCGGTCAGCCCGCGCACCGTCAACCCGGCGCCGCCCGCGAGCAGCCGCCCGGCCCGTCCGGCCACCCGGACCGCCGCCGGCCGCCGCTGCGCGCCGTCCGCGCCCATCGCGCCACCTCACCCTCAGGACAAGACTTCCGCCCGCACGTCCGGCCGGTCCTCACCCGCCTCAGGTGATCCGGCCCGCAGGCTCAGGTCGACGTACAGATAGCCGAGCACCAGCGCGACGAACGGGATCGTCACGACGTAGACCAGCGCGGTGATGAGGTTGATCACGTTGAACGACCCGTCGGACACCAGCAGCAGGATCACCCCGACCAGCGGCCCGGTGATCGCGCCCAGCCCGACCACCAGCGCCGCGACCGCCGTCGCGCGCCACCACTGGCCGCGCACCACGTCGCGGCTGCGCCGGAACGCCGCGCCGGCCGGGCGGTCCTCCATCATGACGGCCTGGACGGCGAACCCGTTGCGCACCGCGTAGACCAGTGCGAGCGGCGCCGTGAACACGAACAGCAGCAACGCCCAGCAGACGACCACCAGCCGCGCCGCCACCAGCGCCAGCGGCCGCAGCTTCGCCCGTACCGCGCGGTACGCCGACAGCACGGTCACTCGCTCCCCCGCGTCGAGGCCGCGCAGCGCCTGAGCCGTCGCGGCGACGACGCAGAAGTACGCCAGCAGCGAGATCGCCCCGCCCATCAGCACGACGACGAACACCGACGCCACGTTCTGGTCGCCGTCGGTGTCGACCAGCGACGTCAGCTCGCCGGCCTCGACCAGCAGCCACTGCAGCCCGGCCGCGAGCAGCATGACCGGGACGTAGACCAGGCCGATGCCGATGAACAGCAGCGGATGCCGCGCGTACATGCGCCGGGCGGCGACGATGATCCGGCCCCAGCTGCGCCGCTGCATGACGGGGTACGGGTCGCCCGGTCCCCAGCGGGTGCGGCTGGCGATCGCGGCCAGCAGCGCGACGATGACCGCGAGCCCCAGCAGCACGGCCTGCGGGTTGCGGAGCAGCTGACGCAGCACGTCCGAGCCGGCCTCGACGGCGCCGCAGAACGCGTCGGTGGCGTTCGGCGTGAGCGACGCGCCGAGTGGCACGGTCGCGCTGGAGTCGCGCCAGCCGGTCTCCGACCAGCGGATCGGCGCGGTCCACTGGCTCTTCATGTTCGGCCCGGTGGGTCCGTTGTAGAACGCCTCCTGGCGTTCGCCCCAGCGGCCCTCGAACCCCAGCCACGGGTACTCGGCCTGGTAGTCCTCGGCAGGGACGACGGCGGTGCGCGTCCGTAGCTCGGTGTGCGGGTCCGTCGCGTCGTCGCAGCCGACGCCGGTCGCGGAGCTGGCGCCGAGGTACAGCGCCGGGCTGAAGAAGTTCGCGTGCGACCCCTCCGCCGGGTACACGACCGGGTGCGTGTCGTCGACGATCTCCAACTTCTCGTCGCCCCAGTCGGCGCGCTCGGCGCCGGAGTGCTGGCTGTAGCCGACGCTGGTGGGGTCGACGTCGAGCGCGGACTCCGCGTCGGGGGCGTCGAAGACGAGCTGGATCATCTCCCAGTCGCCCTCGTGCAGGTTGTTGAAGTCGTTGAAGACGTAGAAGAACCAGTACTGGACGGCGATCTGCTCCGGCCGCGCGGCGTCCGCGACGACCCGCCCGTACACCGTCGGCGACGTGCCGCGGCTGATCGTGCGCCCCCACTGCTCGTAGCCGCAGCCCGGGGCCAGCGCGTCGCCGGGGAAGTCGAGGTGGTAGTCCAGCAGGCCGGCGCCGATGTCGTCGGCGTTCGGGCCGATCCCCACCAGGTCGTTCGCCGTCCACGGCCCGCGCAGCGCGACGCCGTCGTTGTCCATCAGCACGTCGACGTCGGTGGGCGGGTACGGCTCGCCGTCGCCGCACGGCTCCTCCTGCTCGCGCACGCGCACGACCGGCGCGTACCGCAGGACCAGCTCCTCCTCGGCGGCGTCCTGCGTGCGGATGGCTGCCGGCGACACGTCCTGTGTCGCCGTCGCGTGCGCTGTCACCTGCGCCGTCGCGGCGTCGGCCGGGGCCGCCGGGACCGTCGTCGCGGCGACCGCGAGCAGGCCGAGCAGGGCCGGGACCATGGCTCACCTTAGCGCCGTACGGCGCCGGCGAGCCGACGATTTCAGCGAGATCGTTTGGAGCTGGCGGCGGTCTCGAGCAGCTCCTCCGCATGCGCCCGTGCCGACGCGGAGCCCTCCAGGCCGGCCAGCATGCGCGACAGCTCGGTCACCCGGCCGCCGTCGTCGAGGGTCTCGACGCCGCTGCTGGTGACCCGGCCGTCGTCGGACTTGACGACCTTGAGGTGGTGGTCGGCGAACGCCGCGACCTGCGGCAGATGGGTGACGACGAGGACCTGCGCGTGCCTGGCCAGCATCGCCAGCCGGCGGCCGACCTCGACCGCGGCCTTGCCGCCGACACCGGCGTCGACCTCGTCGAACACGAACGTCGGGACCGGGTCGGCGCCGGCGAACACGACCTCGATGGCCAGCATGAGCCGGGACAGCTCACCGCCGGACGCGCCCTTGTCCAGCGGCCGCGGCCCGGCGCCGTTGTGCGCGGTGAACAGGATCTCTACGTCGTCCATGCCGGTCGGGCCGAACCCGTCGCGCGGGCGGACCTCGACGACGATGCGGGCGTGCGGCATCGCCAGCGCGGTGAGCTCGACGCTGACGTCGTCGGCGAACCGGGCGGCGGCCTCGGTGCGGGCCTTGGTGATGGTCGCGGCGAGGTCGCTCAGCTCGGCGGTCAGCGTGTCGCGCTCCTGGCCCAGCGCCGCGACCCGGTCGTCGTCGCCGTCGAGCTCCAGCAGCCGCCGCGAGCCCTGCTCCGCCCAGGCCAGCACCTCGTCGATGGTCGCGCCGTACTTCCTGGTCAGCGCGGTGAGCGCGGCGCGGCGCTGCTGCACACCGGCCAGCCGCTCCGGGTCGGTGTCGACGCCGGCGCCGTACGAGGCGAGGTCGGCGGCGACGTCGCCGACCAGGTACGTGGCCTCGGCCAAGCGGTCGGCCAGCCCGGCCAGTTCGGGGTCGTGGTCGCGCTCGGGGTCCAGCGCCTGCCGCGCCTGGGCCAGCAGCCCGAGCACGTCGGGCGCGTCGGGGATGGCCTCGTCGCCGGACAGGCTCTGGTGCGCGGTGACGGCGGCCGTGCGCAGCGCGTCGGCGTGGGCGAGGCGGCCCTCCTCGGCCCGCAGCACGTCGTCCTCGCCCGGCTGCGGGTCGACCGCCTCGACCTCGCCGAGGCCGAGGCGGAGGAGGTCGGCCTCCTGTGCGCGTTCGCGGGCCTTCGAGGTCACGTCCTCCAGCTCGGCCTCGACGGCGCGCAGCCTGGCGTAGCGGGTCGTGTACTCCGCCAGCGGCTCGGCGACGGCGGCGCCGGCGTACCGGTCGAGCGCCGCGAGCTGCCGGGATGACCTCAGGAGCCGCTGCTGGTCGCTCTGCCCGTGCACCGCGACCAGCCCGTCGGCCAGCTCGCTGAGCAGGCTGACGGGGGCGCCGTGCCCGCCGACGTGGGCGCGGGACCGGCCCTCTGCCATGACGGTGCGGCTGAGCAGCAGTTCGACGCGGTCTCTCTTGTTCTTGCCGGTGCCGACGCTGCCGGCCGGCTCCAGCTCGGCGCCGGCCTCGGCGGCGCGCTCGGCCACCGTCCCGCCGGCATCGATCGTCACGCGGCCTTCGACCAGCGCGCGCGTGGCGCCGGTGCGGACGGCGCCCCCGTCGGCGCGACCGCCCATCAGCAGATTGAGCCCGGTCAGCACCATGGTCTTGCCGGCGCCCGTCTCACCGGTCACGACGGTGAGGCCGGGGCCGAGCTCCAACTGGGCGTCGTCGATGACGCCCAGTCCACGGATACGGATTTCCTCGAGCACGGGACCTCAGCCTACCGTCGCACTGGCGTGGGACACGGCTACGCCATGTCCATGTCGAAACGGTTCGTCCGGGTGTCCGGAGACCGGGGCGATCATGAGCGGGCCCCTCGCCAGCCCTCGACCGGGAGCGCGAACTTGGCGACGAGCCGGTCGGTGAACGGCGCCGTGTGCAGCCGCGCGAGCCGTACCGGCTGCGATCCGCGGCAGACCTCCACCCGCGCCCCCGGCGGCAGCTCGACCGCGCGCCGTCCATCGCACCAGAGGATCGCGCCGGGCGTTCGATGCTGCACCGTCACCGCCATGACGGACGACGGCGCGACGACGACCGGACGGGCGAAGAGGGCGTGCGCGCTGATCGGGACCATCAGCAGCGCGGCGACCTCCGGCCACACCACCGGCCCGCCGGCGCTGAACGCGTACGCCGTCGACCCCGTCGGCGTGGCCATGACGACGCCGTCGCAGCCCCACCGCGACAGCGCGCGGCCGTCGATCTCGGCGACGAGGTCGAGCATGCGCTCGCGGCTGGCCTTCTCGACGCTGACCTCGTTGAGCGCCCAGCCGGACGCCATCTGTGTCCCGTCCTGCCGCACGACCACGTCGATCGTCATGCGCTCCTCGACGGCGTAGTCGCGCTTCACGATGTGGTCGACGGTGAACCCGAGGTCGTCGACCTCGGACTCGGCGAGGAAGCCGACGTGGCCGAGGTTGACGCCGAGGATCGGAGTGTTGCTGGTGCGGGCGACCTCGGCGCCACGCAGGATCGTGCCGTCGCCGCCGATCACGACGACCAGCTCGCACCCGTCGGCCGCCGTCGGGTCCCCTTCGGCGACGACCGCCGCGACCCGGCTGTCGGACTCCGGGATGTCGATGTCGTGGCGCTCGTCGGCCATCACGCGGACCTCGACGCCGGCCGCGCTGAGCTTCTCGATCACCTTCGCGGCGACCTGGCGGGCCTCCGTGCGTCCGGTGTGGGTGACGAGCAGCACCGTGCGGGTCATTGCGGCCCTTCCTCCACTGCGCGCTGGACGTCCTCGGTTCGGACCTCGGGTGCGCCGGCGCGCAGCCAGAGGAAGTACTCGACGTTGCCGGACGGGCCGGGCAACGGGCTCGCGGTGACGCCGTTGACGCCGAGGCCGAGCTCGGCCGCCGCCGCAGCGATGCCGAGGACGGCCTCGGCCCGTAGCGCCGGGTCGCGGACGACGCCGCCCTTGCCGACTCGTTCCTTGCCGACCTCGAACTGCGGTTTCACCATCAGCGCGAAGTCGGCGTCGGCCGTGCTGACAGCCCGCAGCGGCCCGAGCACCAGCCGCAGCGAGATGAACGACAGGTCCCCCACCACCAGGCCCACCGGCTCGCCGACGATCGCCGGGGTCAGGTCACGGACGTTCGTGCGATCGTGCACCTCCACCCGCTCGTCGGACCGGATCGACCACGCCAGCTGCCCATACCCGACGTCCACCGCGACGACGGACGCCGCGCCGCGCCGCAACAGCACGTCAGTGAAGCCCCCGGTCGACGCGCCGGCGTCGAGGCACCGCCGGCCGGTGACGCTCAGCCCGGCCGGCTCGAAGACGTCCAGCGCACCGGCCAGCTTGTGCCCGCCGCGCGACACGTACTCGTCGCCCTCCGCCGGTTCGGTCACCAGGACCGCGTCGGCCGGATCGACCGCCGTCGCCGGCTTCGTCGCCACCCGGCCGCTGATCAGCACCCGGCCGTCACCGACCAATGTGGCGGCGTGCTCGCGTGAGCGGGCCAGACCACGGCGCACCAGCTCCGCATCGAGGCGTCGTCGAGGTGGCACCGCGCGATCAGCCTTCGCCGCCGCTGCCGCCGGGCACGCGGCCGTCGGAGTCCCCGGCCACCGCCGCGCCGTCGCTGCCGCCGGGCAGGCGCCCGCCGAGTTCCCCGGCCACCGCCGAGCGCTCGCTGCCGCCGACCACGCGACCGCCGAGGTCCCCGGCCCCCGCCGAGCGGTCGTAGCCACGGGCCACCGCCGAGCCTTCGAAGCCACCCGCCGTCGGCCGATCCGGTCGATCGGCCGTCCCGCGCTGATCCGCGCCGCCGGCCGTCGGCCCGTCAGCCACACCAGCCGCCGCATCACCCGACCCGCGCTGATCCGCACCACCGGCCGCCGCCGCGTTCGAATCCTCGGCCGGCGCCACCCGCGCCACGTCCGTTCCCGGTCCATCCACCGGCTCGTCCTGTTCGTCCTCCAGCGCCAGATCGGGCTCACCGGCCAGCCGGTCCTGCAGCACCTGATGGACCCGCTCGACCACAGCGGCGTGCTCGTGCACCGGCATCCCGTCGAGCGCGTCGAGGGTCCGCACCGCCTCGTCGACCTGCGCGTCGCCGGTGCCGCCGTCGTCCATCGGTTCCCGCATGACGGTAACGCTAGTACGCCCGTGCGGAAGCTCGGGTGATTCGCGCGGCATCGAGCGCTGCCTGGATCGACGCACGGTCCACGGCCTCCCCGCCGGTCGTCCCGGCCGGCGCCGCGGAGTCCGCCGCGGCCCAGACGGCGCCGCACGCCGCCCGCAGCGCATCGAGCTCACCGTCGTCCACGCCTGGTGCCGGCCCGCCGGCACCGGGTTCTCCGCCACCGCCGTCACCGGCGGCGTCCCGAGTCAGCCGCAGCCGGCCGTCGTCGATGACCGCGTGCCAGTCGCCTGCCGTCGCCTCGCCCGCCCGCACGGTCAGCACCTCCGGCAACAGCTGGAGTGCTCGCAGGTCGAGGCCCACGTAGGTCGGACGCAGCTGCGGCGGCGCCATAACGAGATCGATCGGATCGGTGACACCGGTGAGGACCAGCAGGCTGTCCACCTCGGCGGCGTTGGCCCCCTCGATGTCGGTGTCGAGGCGGTCCCCGACCACCAGCGGCCGCGTGGCGCCGGACCGCAGCATCGCCTCACGGTGCATCGGCGGCTCCGGCTTCCCGGCGACCACCGGCTCGCGCCCAGTAGCCGTCCGAATGGCGTCGACCAGCGTGCCGTTGCCTGGCGCCCGGCCGCGGTCGGTCGGCACCACAGGGTCCGTGTTCGTGGCGATCCACGGCAGCCCGGACGCGACGGCGTAGGTGCCCTCGGCCAGCAGCGGCCAGCCGACCTGCGGCGAGAAACCCTGCACGACCGCGACCGGGCCGTCGTCGGCGCCGGAGACCGGGACGAGGTCCTGCTCGCGCAGCGCGACCTCGAGCCCTTCGCCGCCGACGACCAGCACCTTCGAGCCGCTGGGCAGTCGCTCAGCCAGCAGCCGGGCGGCCGCTTGCGCCGACGTCACGACCTCGTCCGGCCGAGCCTCGACGCCGATCTCGGTGAGGTGCCCGGCCACCCGCTCCGGCGGCCGCGAGGCGTTGTTGGTGACGAACGCCAGCCGCATGCCGTCCGCGCGCGCCCGCTGCAGCGCCTCGGGGGCGTGCGGCACCGGGTGGGCGCCGACGTAGACGACCCCGTCGAGGTCGAGCAGGGCAACGTCGTAGGTCTGGGTCAGGGGCTGCACGGCATCCATCCTCGCAGCCGGTTCGCCCGGCGGTCGCGGCCGGGCGGGTGGGCCGGCCCGCGTACCATCCGCTAGATGACCGCTGCCGGGCCACCGTTGCGACTGACGCCGTTTCGTGCGACGACGTACGCGCCCGGCACCGACCTGGCCGCCGTGGTGTGCCCGCCCTACGACGTCATCGGCGAGCGGGCGCTGACCGAGTTCGAGGCGCACGACCCGCACAACATCGTCCACCTCACACTCCCCCGGCCGTTGCCGGGCGACGGCGACCGGTACGGACGGGCCGCGCGTTCGCTGCAAGAGTGGCGCGACGCGGGTGTGTTGCGCCGCGACGCGGCCCCGGCGCTGTACGTCTACGAGCACGTGACCACCGGTGGTGCGGCGATCGGCCTGGTGGGTGGCATCGGTCTCGACGGACCCGTTCTTCCACACGAGAACACCTTCCCCGGCCCGGTGGCCGACCGTGCCGCGCTGATGCGCGCGACCCGGATGCAGCTCGAGCCGATTCTGCTGACGTATGACGGTGGCGGCGCTGCCAGTGAGGTCGTCGACCACACGGCTGCCACGCCCGCACACCTGGAGTTCGCTGTCGCCGGCGAGACGCACCGGCTGTGGCGCGTCGACCAGCCCGAAGCGCTGGCCGCCGTCGCCGCTGACCTCGCCGGCCGGTCCGCCCTGATCGCCGACGGGCACCACCGGTTCGCTGCCTACCGAGCCGTGCACGCCGCCGATCCCGTCCCCACCGGCACCGACCACGGCCTGGCCCTCCTGGTCGACGCGGCGCGGCATCCGCTGGAACTGCGCGGCATCCATCGCAGCGTCGCCGGCCTGACACTCGACGATGCGGCTGCCGCCGCGGCCAAGGGCTTCGACGTCGTCGCGCTCGCAGCCGGCGACGATGCCGCTGCCGTGCTCGCGTCCGAGCAAGGCATCGCGTTCGTCGTCGGCGACGGGCAGCGGCAGGTGCTGCTGCGCTCACCGCGGCCGCCGGTGGTCGTCGATGCCGTGCCGGACGACCGCCCCAGTGGCTGGGCCCAACTGGACGCAGGCGTGCTGGTGGACGTGCTGCTGGCCTACCTCTGGAACGTGGACGACGCCGATTCGCGCGTGACGTACCACCACGACGGCCGCGACGCCCAGCGGGCGGCGGAGCGCGGCGCGGGAGTTGCCGTGCTGGTGCGCCCGCCTGCATTGGCGGACGTGCTCGCGCTGGCGACGCGAGGCGAGCGGATGCCGCGCAAGTCGACGTCGTTCGGGCCGAAGCCGTGGACCGGGCTATTGATGCGCGACCTCACCTCCGACCACCTTTAGATGCCGCTCCGGTGGCGGGCCGTCCTGTGGTTCCCTCACCACGGCACGGCGACGGGCCACGCGATTCGAAGCTGCCGGCGGCGGCCGGTGACTCATGAGGGTGGCCGACTCGACCTCGATCTCGAAGGTGCTCTGGCCGAGACCCGAACCCGCACGCCAGAACCGGCGGCGAAGAGCTCCGGTGATCTCGACCGTGTCGCCCTCGTCGAGCAGCCGCAGGTTCCGCCGCTGCAACGGTCCCCACGCCGTGCAGGTGACGGTGTCGACTCTTCGGCGCGCGTCAGAGCCCGGTGGTGGACTCGGACGCTGGACGACCAGGCGAGTGGTGACGATCTCGTCGCCACTGGGCAACAGGACCACCTCGGGCTCGACGGACAGACGGCCTACGAGCCGGACCTCGTTGGTGTGCTCGACGGGCACCGCTACCGCGTTCATGACGGCTCCTTTGGCTGGGGATGTGATCTGTAGCCAATGGTGGTTGGGGAGAGGGGGTTGGGGAGG
>NZ_POTW01000124.1 GCF_003236295.1 Jiangella anatolica | reverse complement strand
TATAAGAGAAAGGGGCAGGGCAAACGGGGGAACGAGAAGGGTGGCGAGGCAGATGGCGGGTGCGAAGGCGAAGGTGGACACCATGGCCGCAAACGGCAAGGTCGAGGCCGCTGAGGCGGCCGCGCTGGTGGTCCGCGAGGACGAGGACCCGTGGACCGAGGCCGAGCTCGCGGAGGTCCGCGAACTGCTGAAGTCCGACAGCGTCCGGCTGCGCGAGGAGATCTCCGACGCTGAGGCCGACATCGCCGACCTGCTGCGCAGCAGCGACACCGGCGGCGAGGACCAGGCCGACACCGGCACGAAGACGTTCGAGCGCGAGCACGAGATGTCGCTGGCCGCCAGCCACCGCGACATGCTGAACCAGACCGAGCGGGCGCTGGGCCGGATCGAGAACGGCACCTACGGCATCTGCGAGAGCTGCGGCAACCCGATCGGCAAGGCCCGCCTCCAGGCGTTCCCGCGGGCCACGCTGTGCATGACGTGCAAGCAGAAGCAGGAGCGCCGCTGACGGACGGAGGGCGTCGCCGCACCGGCGTCCTCCTGGCCGTGGCCGTCGCGGTGCTCGCGGCGGACCAGCTGACGAAGATCCTGGCGGTCGCGCTGCTCGACCCCGGCCGGGCGGTCCCCGTCCTGGGCGACGTCGTGCAGTTGCGCCTGATCCGCAACCCGGGCGCCGCGTTCAGCCTGGCCACGAGCGCGACACCGGTGCTGACGGTGGTCGCGATCGTCGTCGTGCTGGTCATCGTCATGGTGAGCCGGCGGGTCGCGCACCGCGGCTGGGCGCTGGCGCTCGGCGCGGTGCTGGGCGGCGCGCTCGGCACCCTCACCGACCGCATCTTCCGCATGCCCGGGGCGTTCCGCGGCCACGTCGTCGACTTCGTCGAGCTGCCCAACTGGCCGGTCTTCAACCTCGCCGACGCGGCCATCGTCACCGGCGCGGTGCTGGTGGCGGTGCTGAGCGTGCGCGGCGTCCCGCACGACGGGGCCCGGCGGCGCGAGGTGGTCGCGACGTGAGCGAGCACCGCAGTCTGCCCGTGCCCGACGGGCTGGAGGGCGAGCGCCTGGACGCCGCCCTGGCCCGGCTGTTCGGGTTCTCCCGCAGCAAGGCCGCCGCGCTGGTCGAGGACGGCCACGTGGTGGTCGACGGCTCCGTCGCGCTGAAGTCGGCGCGGGTCCGCGGCGGCTCCTGGCTCGAGGTCGAGCTGCCCGCCCCGCCGGCGCCGGTGCAGGTCGTGCCGGAACGGGTCGAGGGCATGCGCATCGTCCACGACGACGCGGATGTCGTCGTCGTCGACAAGCCGGTCGGCGTCGCGGCCCACCCCAGCCCCGGCTGGACCGGCCCGACCGTCGTCGGCGGGCTGGCCGGCACCGGGTTCCGCATCTCGACCAGCGGCGCGGCCGAGCGGCAGGGCGTCGTGCACCGGCTCGACGTCGGCACCAGCGGGCTCATGGTGGTGGCCAAGTCCGAGCGCGCCTACACGTCGCTGAAGCGGCAGTTCAAGGAGCGGACGGTCGACAAGGTCTACCACGCGCTGGTCCAGGGGCACCCGGACCCGTCCCGCGGCACCGTCGACGCGCCCATCGACCGCCACCCGCACCACGACTACAAGTGGGCCGTCGTGGCCGGCGGGAAGCCCAGCATCACGCACTACGAGACGCTGGAGGCGTTCCCGGCGGCCAGCCTGCTGGAGATCCACCTGGAGACCGGCCGGACGCACCAGATCCGGGTGCACCTGAGCGCGCTGCGGCACCCGTGCGTCGGCGACCTCACCTACGGCGCCGACCCCACGCTGGCGGCACGGCTCGGCCTGACCCGGCAGTGGCTGCACGCCACCCGGCTGGGCTTCGAGCACCCGGGGACGGGGGAGTGGGCCGAGTTCACCTCGGCCTACCCCGACGACCTCCAGCAGGCCCTGGACCTGATCAGGCCGGCTTGATGTTCTGGTTGACCCGGAACAGGTTGTCCGGGTCGTACTGGGCCTTGACGTCGGCCAGCCGCTCGTAGTTGCCGCGGTAGCTGGCCCGGATCCGGTCCTCGCCCTCGTCCATCATCATGTTCACGTACGCCCCGCCGGCCGAGTACGGGTGCAGGGCCTCGAAGTAGTCGACCGACCAGGAGCGGATCGCCTCGACGTTGGCCGGGTCGGCGTCCACCCCGGCGAACACCGAGCCCCAGCGCGCGTCCCGGTAGCTCCACGCGGTGTCGCCCGGCTCGGCGTCGTGCGCCGCGCCGTCGATCGGGTAGAGGTGCATGGTCGACTTCCAGCTGGGCAGCCGGGCGCCGAAGTCGGCGTGGACCGCGACGGCCTCGTCCGGGATGTCCGTGACGAAGTCCGCGCGCCAGTACCACTGGTCGCCCGGCGGGTAGAGGCCGTCGAACGCGCTCTGCAGCGCCGGGTGCGGCATCGGCGACGGTGCGTGCAGCAGCGGTGCGGGCAGCGCGTCCAGCAGCGGCGCCATGTCGGCGGCGGCCTGCTCCTCCGACCCGATGTGACACCAGACGACGCCGCAGATCGTGCGCAGGTGCAGCTCCTCCGGGAACGGCGGCGCCGGCGGCACCGCGCCGACCAGGAAGAACCCGTTCAGCTCGCGCGGCGCTGCGGGCAGGAAGTCGCGGTACGCGGCGAGCACCTCGGCGGTCTGCTCGACCGGCCAGAACGTCGGGCCGGCGATGACGGTGTCCAGCTCGTGCAGCCGGAACAGGAACGACGTGACGACGCCGAAGTTGCCGCCGCCGCCGCGGACGGCCCAGAACAGGTTCGGGTGCTCGGTCTCGTTGGCCGTCACCCGCTCGCCGCTGGCCAGGACCATCTCGACCTCGAGCAGGTTGTCGATGGCCAGGCCGAACGCGCGCGTCAGATGCCCGAGGCCGCCGCCGAGCGTCAGCCCGCCGACGCCGGTGGTCGAGATGATCCCGCTCGGCGTGGCCAGGCCGTGCGCGTTCGTCGCCCGGTCCACCTCGCCCCAGGTGCAGCCGCCGCCGACCCGGGCGGTCCGGGCGGCGGGGTCGACGACGATGTCGCGCAGGTCGCCCAGGTCGATGACGACGCCGTCGTCGACGACGCCCAGGCCGCCCCCGTTGTGGCCGCCGCCGCGCACGGCCAGCGGCAGCTGGTGGTCGCGGGCGAAGCGGACCACGCGCGCGACGTCGTCGGCGTCGGCGACCCGCGCGATCAGCGCCGGGCGCCGGTCGATCATGGCGTTGTAGACCTTGCGGGCCTCGTCGTAGCCGGCGTCCTCCGGGCCGGTCAGCCGGCCGCGGACGTCGGCGAGCTCCCGGCGCGCGTCGCCGGTCTCGATGGTGGTGCTCATGGTGTTGCCCCCCGTTGGTGGGTCGTTCGGACGTCCCGGACGCTGCCACGGCCCGTTGCGGTGGCGTTGCGGTCGCTCTTGACCGGCGCGCCCGGGAGGAGTACCACCTGGTGCAGGGGGGTGGACGCGGCGGACGCTGAGTTGCAGGTGCGCCTGGTCGGTGAGCTGACCGTGGAGCGCGCGGGCCGGGCGCTGGCCGCCGGCGAGGTGGGCGACCGCAAGGGGCGGACGCTGCTCGCCGTGCTGGCCGTCGCCGGCGGCCGGCTCGTGCCCGTCGACACGATCGTCGAGGCGCTGTGGGCCGGACAGCCGCGGCCGCGGCGGCCGGAGGCGAGCGTCGCGACGCTGGTCAGCCGGCTGCGGGCGGCCCTCGGCCACGAGGTCGTCGCCGGCGGCCGGTCCGGCTACCGGCTCGGCGACGGCGCCGGGGTCGACCTGGACCGCGCCGCCGACCTCGTCGACGAGGCGGAGATCCGGCTGGCGAACGCGGAGCCGGCGATCGCGCTGGCCGCCGCGCAGGCCGCCCTGGACCTCGCCGACGCCGCGCCGCTGCTGGCCGACGAGGCGGACGCCGAGTGGGCGGCGGAGGGCCGGCGGCGTCAGGCGGAGCTCACCGGCCGGGCCCGCGCCGTCGCGGCCGAGGCGGGGCTGCGGACGGGGGACGTCGCCGCGGCGCTCGCGGCGGCGGAGGCGGCCGCCGAGGCCGAGCCGCTGGACGAGCGGTCCGCCCGGTCGCTGATGCGCGCCTACGACGCCGCCGGCGAGCCGGCCAGGGCGCTGACGGCGTTCGAGCGGCTGCGCGCCGGCCTCGCCGCGGAGCTGGGCGTCGACCCGGCGCCGCCGACCAGCGAGCTGCACGTCGCGATTCTGCGCCAGCAGGCGGCACCGGCGCCGGCCGCCGTCGTGCCGGAGCCGGCGCCCGGTACCGAGCGGCTGCCCGGGCGCGCGGCCGAGCTCACCCGGCTGGTCCGGCTGTGGGAGCGGACGGTGGCCGGCGAGGGCGCGCTGGTGCTGCTGGCCGGCGAGGCCGGGATCGGCAAGACCGCGCTGGCCGAGGAAGCGGCCCGGCTGGCCCGCCGCACCGGCGGCCGCACCCTGGAGGCGCGCTGCTACGACGTGGAGCGCTCGCTGTTCCTGCAGCCGGTGGCCGATGCGCTGGGCCGGCTGGTCGCGCAGCTGCCGGCGCCGGTGCTGCGCCAGGCCGCCGGCGATCGCGCCGGCGCCCTGGCCGCACTAGTGCCGGAGGTGACGGCGCTGCTCGGCGAGCCGGCGCCGGAGCGGCGCAGCGCGGCCGCCGAGCGCCGCCGGATCTACGACGCGGTGGTCGTCTTCCTGCGCCGGCTGGCCGCCCGGCAGCCGGTCGTGTTCGTCGTCGACGACCTGCACAACGCCGGCGTGGCCACCGTCGAGCTGCTGCACTACCTGGGCCGGCACACGTCCGGCGGCCGGCTGCTGGTGATCGGGACGGTCCGGGCCGACGAGGGCGAGCGGGTCCTCGAGACGCTGGCCGGGGTGGCGCAACGGCTCGACGTCGGCCCGCTGGACGAGGCGGCGATCGCGCGGCTGGCCGCCGAGGCCGGTCAGCAGGCGCACGGCGCCGAGATCGCCCGGCGCACCCGCGGCCATACGCTGTTCGTCGTCGAGACGCTGCGGGCGCTGGCCGCCGGCGAGGAGGGCATCCCTGACTCGCTGCGGGCCAGCGTCATGGCCCGGGTCCGGCGGGCCGGTCCGGAGGCCGAAGAGCTGCTGCACGCCGCCGCCGTGCTCGGCTCGTCGTTCACGCCGATGACGTTGGCCGGGCTGCTCGACCTCAGCGCGCAGGAGGCGGCCCGGCGCTGTCATCGGATCCTGCCGACCCGCCTGCTGGTGGTGGCCGGCCGTTCCTATGAGTTCGGCAACGACCTGGTCCAGGAGACGCTCTACGCCGAGACGCCGCCGCCCACCCGGGTGGCGTACCACCTGCGCGCCGCGGACCTGCAGGCCGGCAACCCGGAGGCGGTCGGCTGGCACGCCGCGGCCGCCGGCGACTGGGCCCGCGCCGGGCCGGGCTGGCTGGCCGCGGGGGAGCAGGCGCTGCACCGGTACGCCGTCGGCGACGCCGAGGCGCTGCTGCGCCAGGCCCTCGACGCGGCCGGGCACAGCGGCGACGTCGAGCTGACCGGGCGGGTGCACCTGGCCCGCGGCCGGGCCCGGGAGGCGATGTTCCGTTACGCCGACGCGATGGCCGACCACACCGAGGCGCTGCGGGCCGCCCGGGCCGTCGGCGACCAGCGGCTGGAGATGCGCGCGCTGCGCCAGTTCGGCGGGCCGGCGTGGAGCGGCATCGGGCGGCCGATCGCGGAGGCGATGGTGTACCTGGAGCAGAGCCTGCGGCTGGCGCAGCGGCTGGGCGACCGGCCGGCGGAGTCGGAGCTGCTGGCCTGGCTCTCGGTGCTCTCGGCCAACCGGCTGCGCTTCGCCGACGCCCTCGGCTACGGCCGGCGGGCGCTGGAGCTGGCCCGCGGCATCGGCGGCGACGACGCGCTCGCGCTGGCGCTGGACGGGCTGAAGACGGTGCACGCCTACCTGGGCGAGGTGCGTGAGCTGCGCGCCGTCCTGAACGAGCTGGAGCCGCTGTGCCGCCGCTCCGGCGACCTGTGGCTGCTGCAGTGGTGCGTGTTCGAGTCCGCCTTCCCGGCCGTCGCCCGCGGCGACTGGGACATCGCCACCAGCCGGATCGAGGAGGCGCTGGCCGTCAACCGGCGCAGCGGGCACACCGGCTACGAGTCCTGGTACGTGGCCAACCTCGGCTGGATCGCACGGTTGCGCGGCCGGCCCGACGAGGCGCTCCGGCACGGCCGGCGGTCGCTGACGCTGCCGGCGCACGCCTGGTTCAGCGCCGCGAGCATGGCGATCCACGCGACGACGCTGCTCGAGCTGGACCGGACGCAGGAGGCGATCGCGGTGCTGGAGCGCGGGCTGACGATCGCCGATCGGCATCGCACCGAGGCCTACCGGCTGCCGTGCCTGGCGGCGCTGGCCGCCGCGACGGACTCGCGGGAGCTGCTGGACGAGGCCGAGGCGATGGTGCGGGCGGTCGACGCGCCGCCGGGATCGGTGTGGCTGTTCGGCGCCGACACCTACGTCGCGCTGGCCCGGGCCCGGCTGCGGCGCGGCGACCCGCGCGGCGCCGCCGAGCTGCTCGCCCCGCTGGAGGCCGCGTCGGAGCGCACCGGCTGGACCGCGCCGCTGGCTGCGGTGCGCGAGGTGGCGGCTGCCTGCCGGGAGGCGCTCGGCTCGCGGTGACGTCGTCTCGCGATCCGAAACCGACCATCCGAGGGGTGGACGCGGCGCGGGGGCCGCCGGTAGCGTCGCCGCCATGCACACGTCTCTCGCCTTTATCGAGCCGGCTCGGGTGGCCGGCCGCGTCGAGGCGTAGCGCGACCTTCCTCCGAGTCGGCTCCCGAGGCTTCGGCCCGTTCGTCAGGTGGCCCCCCGACTACTGGAGCATCCCGTGACCACGACCCCGCACCCCGGCGCCCAGACCGACACGGTGGCCGCCGGCGCGCCCCTCGCCGGCCCGGTGCCGCCCGTCATCGCGCCGTCCGGCGCCGGCGGTGACCTCGACCACGACGCCGTCCCGGCCGGCTCCGTCACGTTCGTCGACGGCGCCGACCCGGCCGCGATCGCCGCGGCCCGCGCGCAGGGCAAGCCGGTCGTCGCCGACCTGGGGGACCGGCCGGAGCTGGCCGCCGCCGCCGTCGCCGCGGGCGCCGACGGGCTCTGGCTGACGGCGCCGGGCGCCGCGGCCGCCGGGCAGGCCCGCGAGGCGGCCGCCCGGGTCGCGCCACTGGTCCGCACGTCCGTCCCGGACACCATCGCCGCCTGCCGGGAGGCCATCGACGCCGTCGACGCGGCCGTGGCGACGCTGCTGGAGCACCGCGTCGCGCTGGCCGGACGGATCCAGCGGCTCAAGCCGGTCGGCGGCCACGCGGGCCGCGATCCGCGCCGCGAGGCCGAGATCGTCGCCGCGATGGCCGGGCGCGCGCCGTCGCTGCCGCCGGAGTCGCTGGGCCGGATCGTGACGGCGATCATCGAGGCCGGGCTCGACGCCGCCGAGCGCGACAACTCCGACGATCCGCCCGTCTGGCGGCTGTGAGCCGGCTCTCGTCGGAGTGGCTCCGAGAAGCTGTCGGAGCCGCGGCATAGGGTGTCTCTTGACCCCCGGCGCGAACCCTCTGACGCCGGTGAAGTGTCTGCGAGGAGGCGTCCGTGTCGAGCTTCGTGCACCTGCACGTGCACACCGAGTACTCCATGCTCGATGGCGCCGCCCGGCTGGACGACCTCTTCACCGAGGCGGCCAAACAGGGCATGCCGGCGCTGGCGACCACCGACCACGGCAACGTGTTCGGCGCCTACGACTTCTACAACAAGGCCAAGAAGCACGGCATCAAGCCGATCATCGGCACCGAGGCCTATCTCACGCCGCGGACCAGCCGGTTCGACAAGACCCGGGTGCGGTGGGGCGACGGCGGCGGCGACGACGTCTCCGGCAGTGGCGCCTACACGCACATGACGATGTTCGCCGAGAACACCGGCGGCATGCACAACCTGTTCCGGCTCTCGTCGCTGGCCTCCATCGAGGGCTTCTACTTCAAGCCGCGCATGGACCGCGAGCTGCTGCAGAAGTACTCCGCCGGCATCATCGCGACCACCGGCTGCCCCAGTGGCGAGGTGCAGACGTTCCTGCGGCTGGGCAAGTACGACGAGGCGATCAAGGCCGCGGCGGAGTTCCGCGACATCTTCGGCAAGGACAACTTCTTCCTCGAGCTGATGGACCATGGGCTCGACATCGAGACCCGCATCCGCGAGGACCTGCTGCGCCTCGGCAAGGACCTCGGCCTGCCGCTGCTGGCCACCAACGACCTGCACTACACCCACAAGTCCGACCACGAGGCGCACGCCGTCCTGCTGTGCGTGCAGTCCGGTTCCACACTGGCCGACCCGAAGCGGTTCAAGTTCGACGCCGAGGACTTCTACCTCAAGACCGCCGCCGAGATGCGGGAGAAGTGGGCCGACCTGCCCGAGGCCTGCGACAACACGCTGCTGATCGCCGAGCGCTGCGACGTCAAGTTCGTCGAGGAGGCCGGCAAGTACATGCCGCGCTACCCGGTACCGCCGGGCGAGGACGAGGTCTCCTGGTTCATCAAGGAGGTCGAGCGCGGCCTGCACCGCCGGTTCCCGAGCGGCATCAGCGACGAGGTCCGGGCCCGCGCCAACTACGAGACCGAGGTCGTCACCACCAAGGGCTACGCCGGCTACTACCTCGTCGTCGCCGACTTCATCAACTGGGCCAAGGACAACGGCATCCGGGTCGGCCCGGGCCGTGGCTCGGGTGCGGGGTCGATCGCGGCGTACGCGATGGGCATCACCGACCTCGACCCGATCCCGCACGGCCTGATCTTCGAGCGGTTCCTCAATCCCGAGCGCAAGTCGATGCCCGACTTCGACATCGACTTCGACGAGCGCCGGCGCGGTGAGGTGATCCGCTACGTCACCGAGAAGTACGGCACCGACCACGTCGCGCAGATCGTCACCTACGGCACCATCAAGGCCAAGCAGGCCATCAAGGACGCCTCCCGGGTGCTGGGCAACCCGTTCTCGGTCGGCGAGCGCATCACCAAGGCGATGCCGCCGGCCGTCATGGGCAAGGACATCCCGCTCGGCGGCATCTTCGACCCCGAGCACAAGCGCTACGCCGAGGCCGGCGAGTTCCGCTCGCTGTACGAGTCCGACGTCGAGGTGCGCCGCGTCGTCGACACCGCGAAGGGCCTGGAGAACCTCAAGCGCCAGTGGGGTGTGCACGCGGCCGGCGTCATCATGTCCTCGGCGCCGCTGCTCGACACGATCCCGGTCATGAAGCGCGAGCAGGACGGCGCGATCATCACCCAGTTCGACTACCCGACCTGCGAAGAGCTCGGGCTGGTCAAGATGGACTTCCTGGGCCTGCGCAACCTCACCATCCTCGACGACGCGCTGAAGAACATCGTCCGCAACGGCAAGGACGCCATCGTCCTGGAGGAGCTGCCGCTGGACGACCGGGCCACCTACGAGCTGCTGGGCCGCGGTGACACGCTGGCGGTGTTCCAGCTCGACGGCGGGCCGCTGCGGTCGCTGCTGCGGCAGATGAAGCCGGACAACTTCGAGGACATCTCCGCGACCATCGCGCTGTACCGGCCCGGCCCGATGGGCGCCAACAGCCACATCAACTACGCGCTGCGCAAGAACGGCCAGCAGCCCATCACGCCGATCCACCCGGAGCTGGCCGAGGCGCTGGAACCGATCCTCGGCACGACCTACGGCCTGATCATCTATCAGGAGCAGGTCATGGCGATCGCGCAGCAGCTCGGTGGCTACTCGCTCGGTAAAGCCGACCTGCTCCGACGCGCCATGGGCAAGAAGAAGCGCGAGGTGCTCGACGCCGAGTACGTGCCGTTCTCCGACGGCATGAAGGCCAACGGGTTCGGCGATGCGGCGATCAAGACGCTGTGGGACATCCTGGTCCCGTTCTCCGACTACGCCTTCAACAAGGCGCACAGCGCGGCCTACGGCGTCATCGCGTACTGGACCGCCTACCTCAAGGCGCACTACCCGGCCGAGTACATGGCCGCCGTCCTCACGTCGGTCCGCGACGACAAGGACAAGACGGCGATGTACCTGTCCGAGTGCCGCCGCATGGGCATCAAGGTGCTGCCGCCCGACGTCAACGAGTCCGCCGGCGACTTCACCCCGGTCGGCACCGACATCCGCTTCGGCCTCACCGCCATCCGCAACGTCGGCGCCAACGTCGTCGACGGCATCGTCGTCGCGCGCCAGGAGAAGGGCCGGTTCGAGACGTTCCCGGACTTCATGGACAAGGTCCCGGTGCACGTCTGCAACAAGCGCGTGGTCGAGTCGCTGGTCCGGGCCGGCGCGTTCGACTCGCTCGGCTACGCCCGCCGCGCGCTGGCCGCCGTCGTCGACGACGCCGTCGACACCGTCATCTCGCTCAAGCGCAACGAGGCGATCGGCCAGTTCGACCTGTTCGGCGGCGCGGGCGGCGACGACGCGGGCGGCTTCGAGGTCGCGGTGCCGGAGCTGACGGAGTGGGACAAGAAGCAGAAGCTGGCGTTCGAGCGCGAGATGCTCGGCCTCTACGTGTCCGACCACCCGCTGCTCGGCCTGGAACACGTCATCGCGAACGCGTCGGACCGGCCGATCTCCGCGCTCAGCGACGAGAGCGAGGTGCCCAACGGCACCACCATCAGCGTCGGCGGGCTGATCACGTCGCTGCAGCGCAAGGTCAGCAAGCGCGGCGACACCTGGGCCATCGTCACCATCGAGGATCTCGAGGGCTCGATCGAGGCGATGTTCTTCCCGGCCACCTACCAGCTCTACGCGCTGCAACTGGCCGAGGACGAGATCGTCGTGGTGAAGGGCCGGCTGGACCGGCGTGAGGAGGCGCCGCAGCTGATCGCGGCCGAGCTGAGCCTGCCCGACCTGTCCGACGGCCCGTCCGGCCCGGTCGTGGTCACGATGCCGATGACGCGGTGCACGCCGCCGGTGGTCGAGCGGCTCAAGGACGTGCTGACCACGCATCCTGGTGTCACGCCGGTGCACCTCAAGCTCACCGGGACCGGCCGCACCACCGTCATGAAGCTCGACGACCGGCTGCGGGTCACGCCGTCGACCGCGCTGATGGGCGACCTCAAGCAGCTGCTGGGACCCACGTGTCTGGCGTCGTGACGACGCGGGCCGAGCGGCTGGGCCACGCGGCGCCGAGCACCGTCCGCGTCGTCGTCCAGATCGCCGTCGCCTCACTCGTCGCCGGCATCGCCATGGGGGTGCTCTGGTGGGCGCTGGCGCCCGACGTCCAGGGCGTGGTGATCGACGGCGGGCTGGGCGTCGACGCGCGCGAGGGCCAGCACCTGTTCACCCGCGACGCCGTGTTCGCGCTGCTCGGCGCCGCGTTCGGGCTCGTGCTCTCGGTCGTGTTCGTGGTGTGGCACCGGCGCAACCCGGTGGCCGTGCTGGTGTCGCTGGCCGGGCTCGGCGTCGTCGGGTCACTGGTCGCCGGCGTGGTGGGCAGGGTTCTCGGCCCCGACGGCGACGTGTCGGGGCTGGCCGACGGCGCGGAGCAGCTGTTCTCGCTCGAGCTGAAGTCGTCGGCGGCCTATCTGGTCTGGTCGATGGTGGCCGTCGTGGTGGCCGCGGTCATCGCGCTGTTCCGCGAGGACCGGACGCCGTGGGCGGTGCCGGGCGCTGACACCGGCCACGGCGCTGGCGTTGGCGGCGCCGGCAGCGTCGGCGGCTAGCTGGTGCGGCCGATCGTGGCCGTCTTCGCCCCCGTGAGCCTGACCAGGTCGGCCGGCGAGATCTCGACGTCGAGACCGCGGCGGCCGGCCGAGACGAACACCGTCGGGTAGCCGTAGGCCGACTCGTCGACGATGGTGGGCAGCCGGCGCCGCTGCCCGAACGGACTGATCCCCCCGACCACGTAGCCGGTGGCCCGCTCCGCCTGCGACGTGGCGGCCATGACCGCACGCTTCCCCGAGGCGGCACGAGCCAGCGACTTGAGGTCCAGCGACCCCGACACCGGCACCACGGCGACGACGAGCTCGTCGTCGACCTCGGCCAGCAGGGTCTTGAAGACGCGCGTCGGCACGACGCCGAGGGCGCGGGCAGCCTCCAGGCCGAACGACGGCGCGGAGGAGTCGTGGTGGTACGGGTGCACGGTGAACGGCACCCCCGATCGTTCCAGCACCAGCGTGGCCGGTGTGCCCGTCCGCTGGCGTGTTGTTGTCCCCATTAGGGCAATCTAGACCCAACCAGCGCGATTCGTCATCGCACGCGCCGCGTTTCGATCATCGTAACCGGGGGTGCCACCGGCTGGCACCGCCGTCGTTCGAGTCCACTACAGTGGTCCGACCACACCCCGACGACGACCGCGGAGGACGCCCGCCATGCCGTTGTTCGACAAGCCCCTCTCGGAGCTGCGCGACTATCGCCCCGAGCGCGACGAGCAGCCCGACTTCGACGAGTTCTGGTCCCGGACGCTGGCCGAGGCGGCGCAGTTCCCGCTGGACCCGGAGTTCACCCCGTACGACGCGGCCCTTCGCCTCGTCGACGTCCACGACGTGCGGTTCACCGGCTGGGGCGGGCACCGGATCGCCGGCTGGCTGATCACCCCGGCCGGCGCGTCGGAGCCGCTGCCCACCGTCGTGCACTACATCGGCTACGGCGGCGGCCGCGGCTTCCCGCACGACTGGCTGACCAGCGCGGTCGCCGGCTTCGCGACGTTCGTCATGGACACCCGGGGCCAGGGCTCCAACGGCACCCCGGGCGACACGCCGGACCCGGCCGGCGGGCAGAACGCGCAGACGCCGGGCTTCATGACCCGCGGCGTGCTGGACCCCGACGACTACTACTACCGCCGCGTCTTCACCGACGCCGTGCGGGCGGTCGACGCCGCGCTGAGGCACCCGCTGGTGGACGGGTCGCGGCTGGTCATCGCCGGCGGCAGCCAGGGCGGCGGCATCGCCACCGCGGTGGCCGGGCTGCGCACCGGCCTGGCGGGCGCCCTCATCGACGTCCCGTTCCTGACCGGCTACCGGCGCGCCACCGAGATCGTCGAGACGCTGCCGTACTACGAGATCGCGCGGTACCTGTCGATCCACCGCGACCACGAGGAGCAGGTCTTCCGGACCCTCTCCTACTTCGACGGTATGAACTTCGCCGCCCGCGCCACCGCGCCGGCGTTGTACAGCGTGGCCCTCATGGACACCACCTGCCCGCCGTCGACCGTGTTCGCGTCGTACAACCACTACGCCGGGCCGAAGGACATCAAGGTCTGGCCGTACAACAAGCACGAGGGCGGCCAGACGTTCCAGACGCGCGAGCAGCTGCGCTGGCTCCGCGACATCGCCAAGGCCGGCTGACCACCGCCGGATCGCTCCTCGAGGTCCTCGCGCGGCGGGGCGGCCGAGCGGCCGCCCCGCCGCTGTCGCGTGCGGCACCGTTTATGCTGGGCTCACTTACACAATGCAGTTGTGCAGTGCGCAACAGAAGGTGAGCCCGGTGGAGCGGAACAACTCGTCGTCGCTGCGGCGGGGGATCGCGCTGCTCGACGCGGTGGCCGACGCCACGGCGGCGGGTGGGGCGACGCTCACCGAGCTGGCCGCTGCCGTCGGCGTGCACAAGAGCTCGGCCCTCCGGCTGCTGGCGCCGCTCGCCGAGGCGGGGCTGGTCCGCGTCGAGCAGGGGCGGCACCTGCTCGGGCCCCGGACCGCGCACCTCGGCCGCGGCTACCTCGACTCCGTCGACCTGCGGGCGCTGGCTCAGCCGGCGCTGCGCCGCCTGGTCGAGGAGTCCGGCGAGTCGGTCCACCTCGTGCTGCCGGACCTGCCGGACATGGTCTACATCGACAAGATCGACGGGCCGGGGCGGGTGCGGATGAACTCCACCGTCGGGTCGCGGCAGCCGGCCCACTCGACGGGGGTCGGCCGCGCCTATCTGGCCTTCGCGGGCCCACACGCCGTCGACCAGGTCGTCGCCCATGGGCTGACGAAGCGAACCGAGCGGACCGTCACCGAGCCGGCGGCGTTCCGGGCCGGGCTGGCCGGCATCCGCGAGCGCGGCTATGCCATCGACGACATCGAGAACGAGGACGACATCCGCTGCGTCGCCGCACCGGTGTTCGATCACGACGGCGCCGTCGTCGCCGCCGTCTCCGTCGCCGGACTGGCCACCCGGGTCACCCCGGACCGGTTCGGGCGGCTCGGCGAGCTCGTCGTCGCCGCCGGCCGGGCGATTTCAGAGCAGCTCGGCGCACCCCGCCACAGAGAGGAACCACGATGACCGACCGCATCCCACCGAGCGCCCAGCTGTCGCAGACGGGCGTGATGGCGATCCTGCGGGCCCGCTCGGCCGACCGGTTCGGCGAGATCAGCCGTACCCTCGTCGACGCCGGGATCACCTGCCTGGAGATCACCCTGACCTCGCCGGGCGCGCTCGAGGCGATCAAGGCCATCCGGGCGGAGCTGCCCGCCTCGGTCGACGTGGGCGCCGGCACGGTCATCGACGCCGGCCAGGCGCGGGCGGTGGTCGAGGCGGGCGCCGGGTTCGTCGTGTCGCCGTCGGTCGAGCCGGAGGTCATCGCGGTCGCGCGCGAGGCCGGCATCCCGTCCTACCCGGGCGCGCTCACCCCCACGGAGGTGCTGACGGCGTGGCGGGCCGGCGCGACCGTGGTCAAGCTGTTCCCCGGCTCCGCGGTCGGGCCGTCCTACATCACCGCGCTGCGCGGGCCGTTCCCGGACGTCGCGATCATGCCGACCGGCGGCGTCAGCCTCGCCAACATCGGCGACTGGATCCGCGCCGGCGCGGCCGGTGTCGGGCTGGGCGGGCCGCTGCTGGGCGACGCTGCGGACGGTGGCGACCTCGGCGCGCTGGCGGAGCGGGCGGCGACGGCGCTGGCGGCGGTCCGCGACGCCCGGGCGGGCGCATGACCGGCGCGGGCCTCGTCACGCTCGGCGAGGCGATGGCGCTGGTCGCGGCCGTGGAGACCGGCGGCTGGGCGCACCACCGAACCGCCCAGGTGTCCGTCGCCGGCGCCGAGCTGAACGTCGCCGTCGGGGTCCGGCGGCTGGGCCGGCCGGCGACGTGGATCAGCCGGGTCGGCGCCGACGGGTTCGGCGAGCTGATGCTGCGCGAGCTGCGTGCCGAGGGCATCACCGCGATCGCCACCGTCGACGAGAGCCGGCCGACCGGGCTGATGGTGAAGGAGCGGCCGAACAGCCTGCACACGAACGTCCGCTACTACCGGGCCGGCAGCGCGGCGTCGGCGCTGACGGCGTTCGACCTGCCGCTGGAGCGGATCCAGCGGGCCGCCGTCCTGCACGTCACCGGCATCACCCCGGCGCTCGGCCCCGGCCCCGCGTCGGCGGTGCAACTGGCCGTCGACACCGCCAAGGCGGCCGGCGTCACGGTGTCGCTGGACCTCAACTACCGGTCCGCGCTGTGGAGCCGCGACGACGCCGGCGCCGCGCTGGCGCCGCTGGTCGGGCAGGCCGACGTGGTGTTCGCGGGGCCGGAGGAGGCGTCGCTGGTCGTGCCCGACGGGGAGCCCGAGGCGATGGCGGCCGCCCTGGCCGAGCTCGGCCCGGCGCACGTCGTCATCAAGCTCGGCGCGGACGGCGCCGTGTCGCTGATCGACGGCGACCTGCGGCGCACGCCCGCGGTCCCGGTGCGGGTCGTCGACACCGTCGGCGCCGGCGACGCGTTCGTGGCCGGCTACCTCACCGAGCTGATGGACGGCGCGCCGGTGGAGCGGCGGCTGGCGACGGCGGCCGCGGCGGGCGCGTTCGCCTGCACCTCACTCGGCGACTGGGAGGGCCTGCCGACCCGCGCCGACCTGCCCGCGCTGCAGGCCACCGAGGCGGTCCACCGCTAGGTCAGCAGGGGGTTGTGGATCCGGACGGACGAGGCAAAGCGGCCGAAGTCGCGATCGGCCGACCACAGTTCGCGAACACCGTGCGCGACGCAGAGCGCGGCGATCCTGGCGTCGTGCACCATGGGCCCGGTGACCTTGCCGGCGGTGAGCAGCGCCCTGAGCTGCGTCCAATGACTGGGCGTCTCGCCGAGGAGCGACAGCGTCGGCGCGGCGAGCCAGGCGTCCAGCTGTCGGATCGCTTGGTCGCGCGTGCTTGGCGGATCGTAGATCTTCGGATGCGTCACGATGGCGAAGAACTCGTGGACGCATGGCCACGGGATCGCCCAGGCGACCCGTCCCTCGGCGAGACCTTTCACCCGTTCGGTGGCACGATCGTGGAACTCACTGTCCCGCCGATGGGCGTAGACAAGGACGTTCGTGTCGACCGCGATCACGGCTGCGAGTAGATCGCGTCGCGAATCTGGTCCCACCCCGCGCCACGGAACTCCGCCCGCAGGCCGTTGCCGCCGACGCTCGCGTCGTCGAGGACGAACCGCGCTTCGGCGGAGCGCTGCCGGACGACGCCGCGCAGGCCCGTCTCGATGAGCTCCTTCAACGTCGTTCCCTCCCGGCGGGCGAGCTCCTGTGCCTCCTGGAGCAGCTCGTCCGGCAGGTTCACGGTCGTCTTCATATGGTTGACTATATCAGTCGAGCAATACAGCCATATCGGTCTGCGGGGGATGTGCCGCCGCATCCTCGCGCAGGCCGATCCGGTCGTGCAGGCGGCGCAGCGGGCCGGGCGCCCACCAGTTCGCCCGGCCGGCCAGCCGCATCAGCGCCGGCACGAGGACGCCGCGGATCAGCGTCGCGTCGACGAGGACGGCCAGGGCCATGCCGATGCCGAGCTGCTGCAGGAACACCACCTCGCCGGTGGCGTACACGGCGAACGAGACCGCCAGGATCATCGCGGCGGCGGTGACCAGGGGCGCTGACCGGGCGATGCCCCGTGGCACCGAGCCGTACACGTCGCCGGTGCGGTCGTAGTCCTCCTTGATGCGGGCCAGCAGGAACACCTCGTAGTCCATCGACAGCCCGTAGGCGATGCAGAACATGAGCAGCGGGATGCTCGGCTCGATGACGCCGGTCGGCGTGAAGCCCAGCAGGCCGGCGAGGCCGCCGTCCTGGAAGCCCCACACCAGCACGCCGAACATCACCGACAGGCTGAGCAGGTTGAGCACCGACGCCTTCAGCGGCGCGACCATCGACCCCGTCATGAGGAACAGGACGACGAACGTCACGCCGAGGATCAGCACGCCCACCAGCGGCAGCCGGTCGACGACGCCGTCGCGGTAGTCGGTCAGCTCGGCGGGGTAGCCGCCGGCCAGGACGTCCGCCGGGGCGGGGAGTGCGCGGACGTCGGCGACCAGACCGGTCGGGTCCTCGGCCAGCCGCTCGCCGGTCGGCACGACGGCGAACCAGGCGCCGGTCCCGTCGGTGTGGGTGTCGACCCGTTCGACGCCGTCAAGCTCCGACAGCGCCGCGGCGTACGGCGCGATGTCGGCGTCCGGCAGCGACGGCGCCACCACCTGGATGGCGTCGGCGTCCTCCGTCGCGAAGTCGGCCCGGATGGTGTCGTACATGGCGCGGACCGGCTGGCTGCTGGGGAGGATGCGGTCGTCGGGGGAGCCGAAGTCGACGCCGAGGGCCGGCGCGCCGAGGCCCAGCAGCACGACGAGCGCCGCGCCGCCACTGACCACCGGCCGCCGCATCACCGCCGTCGAGAGCCGGAACCAGAAGCCGGCCTCCCGCCGCGGGTCGGCGGGGCGACGGCGAGCGGCCCGGTGGCCGAGCAGCATCAGCGCGGCCGGCAGGATCACCGTCGCGCCGACCACCGCGGTCAGCACGACGGCGATGCCCGCATAGGCGAACGACGACAGGAACGGGAACGGGAAGACGAACAGCACGGCCAGCGACGAAGCCACGGTCGCGCCGCTGAACAGCACCGTCCGCCCCGCCCCGGCGACCGCCGCCCGCACCGCGTCGGCCACCGCC
>NZ_POTW01000123.1 GCF_003236295.1 Jiangella anatolica | reverse complement strand
CCCCATGATCATCAACCTTCCGCGTCGTGATGACAGCACAGAAGGTTGATGATCATGGGGGCCAGGGGTCAGATCCAGCCGTGGCGGCGGGCGACGTGGACGGCCTCGTGGCGGTTGGCGGCGCCGAGCTTGGACGCGGCCGACGAGAGGTAGTTGCGGACGGTGCCCGGCGTCAGCGCGGCGCGGCGGGCGATCTCCTCGACCGGCGCGCCCTCGGCCGCCAGCTCCAGCACGTCGGACTCGCGCGCGGTCAGCGGGCTGTCTCCGGCGCTGATCGCGTCCGCCGCGAGCTCCGGGTCGACGTAGCGGCCGCCGGCGTGCACCGTCCGGACCACCTGGGCCAGCACCGACGCGGACACGGTCTTGGGCAGGAAGCCGCCGACTCCCCCGGCCAGCGCCCGCTTCAGATACCCCGGCCGGCCGTGGCTGGTGACGATCATCGTTCGGCAGCCGGGCACCTGCTCGTGCAGGTCGGCAGCGAGCGCGATGCCGTCGCGGTCGGGCAGCTGCAGGTCCAGCACGGCGACGTCGGGACGGAACGAGCGGGCCATCGCCAGCGCCTCGTCGGCGGTCGCGGCCTCGGCCACCACCTCGATGCCGTCCTCCAGCGACAGCAGCGCCCTCAGGGCGGACCGGATCAGGTTCTCGTCGTCGGCCAGCAGCACGCGGATCACGCCGTCACCCCCGTCGACGGCACCCGCGCGGTCAGCCGGAACCGGCCGCCGGCCAGCCGGTCCGCCGTCAGCGACCCGCCCAGCTCGCCCAGCCGCTCCGCGAGACCGGACAGCCCGGACCCGGCGCCGTCCACCGGCGCACGGACGCCGTCGTTCTCCATGGTCAGGGTGACGGTCGCGCCGGACCCGGCGACGGTGATGACACAGGTCGAGGCGGTGCTGTGGCGCAGCACGTTCGTCGTGCCCTCACGGGCGACCCAGCCGAGCACCGCCTGCACGTCCGCGGGCAGCCCGCCGACCTCGCCGACGACGCGGGTCGAGACGCCGGCGGAGCGGAGGACGGAGCGGGCGCCGGCCAGCTCGGTCGTCAGGTCGACCTCACGGTAGCCGCGCACGACGTCGCGGACCTCGCGCAGCGACTCCTGGGCGATGTCGCGGACGGCCATCATCTCCTCGTCCGCCTCGTCCCGGCCGCGGCGGGCCAGCGCGGCGGCCAGCTCGCTCTTGACGGCGATGACGGAGAGGTTGCGGCCGAGGATGTCGTGCAGGTCACGGGCGAAGCGCAGCCGCTCCTCGGCGACGGCGAGGTCGGCCTGCACCTGCCGGGACCGGTCCAGCTCCCACACGATCCCGAGCATCCACACCGACGCGCGGAACGCCGTCAGTCCGCCGAGGTAGGCGAACACGCCGGAGAAGCCGACCCCGATCGCGGTAGGCGTCGGCCAGCCGCTCGCCAGCCCGATGCCGGCCACCGCCGTGCCGACGACCAGCGCCACCACCAGCAGCTGCGGGCTGGCCAGCCGCGGCGTCAGCGCGCCGACCGCGATTCCGACGACCAGGAGGACGGCGTAGGCGCTGACGACGCCGCCGGTGATCTCGCCCGGCTCGGCCGGCGCCTCCGCGCCGAACACCGCCAGCGCCACGGCGACGGTGACCACGGTCGCGGCCACCAGCACCGCCGTCCACCGGCGCGGCCACGCCCCGCGTCCGAGGTGCCACTCGAGGCCGGCCCGCAGCACCAGGTACGCGACGCCGGCGTGCACGGCGGTCGCCGCCACGAACGTCAGGACGGCCGGCGCGGAGGGGCCGCCGGTGCCGGCCGAGGCGAGCAGCAGCGCGACGAACGGCTCGGCCGCCAGCATCGAGTACACCGTGCCGCGGGTGTAGAGGTCGAAGCGCTGCGGCGCGCTGCGCTCCTCCCACCACCGGCTGACCGTCGACACGGGCATCAGCTTGTCACGCCGCCGGCTTCAGCCACGCGGCTCCCACCGGAACCAGCGCCGCAGCGCCCACACACCGATCGCGAGCCAGGCGACGGTGATCGCCAGCGGGACGGCGGCCTCGGCCCAGCTGGCGGCGAACCCGACGGTGTCGCCGTCCGGCGTGCGGCCGGTCAGCCCGAGCTGGATCAGGTCCACGATCGGCGTCAGCGGCACGAACTGCAGCGCCGTGCGCACCCCGTCCGGCAGCGAGTCCGCCGGCATCGCGACACCGGACAGGAGCAGGCTGCCCATCCCGAGGAACAGCATCGGCAGTGTGCTGACCTGCGCCATCTCGACGTTGCGGGTGATCGCGGTGGACGCGGCGGCGAGCAGCACGAACAGCACCAGGCCGGCCAGCACCGCCGCCACGGCGAGCAGCACGTTCGGCGGCGGGTCGAGCTCGAACACCAGCGCCGCGACGACAGCCGTCAGCAGCACCTGCGCGAGCGCGACCAGGACGGACGGGAGCGCGGTGCCCGCCAGGATCTCCGCGTCGCGCAGCTCGCCGACCCGCAGCCGCTTCAGCACCAGCTCCTCGCGCCGGGCCACGTACGCCGACACGAGGTTGTAGTAGACGACGTACAGCAGCGTGAACCCGGCCAGCATGGTGAGCACCATCGCGCCGAGCGGCAGCCCGGTGTCCTCACCGAGTCCGACGGTGCTCAGCAGCAGGACGGTGAAGACCGGCAGCCCCAACGCGGTGAACATCGCCGTCCGGTTGCGCACCAGCAGCCGGACCTCGGCCGTCGCCAGCGACCGCACCCGGCGCAGCGATCCCGTCATGACCAGGGCGGTCATGCCGCCACCTCCGTTCGCTCGGGCGTCCCAGGTGCGGAGGCGACGGCCAGGAAGGCCTGCTCCAGCGACGCCGGCCGGGCCGACAGCTCGGCCAGCTCGACACCGTGGTCGCGGGCCCAGACCAGCAGGCCGGTCAGCGTCGTCTGCATGGTGTCGGTGTGCAGCTCGATCCGGCGCCCGTCGTCGACGGCGAGCGTGCCGGGCAGCTCGGGCAGGTCGGCCCGGCTCACCGCGGCCGGCAGCGCGAACGACACCGTCGCCGGCTGCGATGCGACCACCTCGGCGACGGTGCCGCTGCGGACGATCCGGCCCTCGTGCATGATCGCCAGCCGGTCGGCCAGCTCCTCCGCCTCGTCGAGGTAGTGGGTGGTGAGCAGCACCGTGACGCCGTCGTCGAGCAGCGAGCGGACCAGCTGCCAGGTGTTGCGGCGGCTCTCCGGATCCAGCCCGGTGGTCGGCTCGTCCAGGAACAGCACCTCCGGGCGGGCCAGCACGGCCAGCGCGAGGTCGAGCCGGCGCCGCTCGCCGCCGGAGAGCTGCTTCACGGCGATCCCGGCGCGGTGCGCGAGGTCCACCAGCTCCAGTGCCTCTCCGACCGGACGCGGCGCGGTCAGCGTCCCGGCCCACATCACGGCGGTCTCGGTCACGGTGAGGTCGCCGGGAAACCCGCCGGCCTGCAGCATCACCCCGATCCGTGGCCGGACGGCGGCCCGGTCGGCCCAGGGGTCGCGGCCGAGCACCTGGACCCGTCCGCCGCCGGGCCGGGCCAGCCCCTCGACGACCTCCAGCGTGGACGTCTTGCCGGCGCCGTTCGTGCCGAGCAGCGCGAACAGCTCGCCGCGCGCGACGGAGAACGTCACGCCGCGCACCGCCTCGTAGTCGCCGTAGCTGCGGCGCACCCCGGAGACCTCGATGACCTCAGCCATCTGCGCCTCCTCGGGCCGCCCGGGATGGTTCGATGTTCGCCATGACCCCATCGTGGCCCAGGAGGACGGCCCGATCCGGTGGGCGATGTCACCGGCCTCGATGACGGATGCGGGGCCGGTCGATGACGAATGTCACCACCCCGGAGGACCACTCGTGCCGCAGCTCACCCGCCTCGTCGTCGCCCTCGCGAGCGTCGGCGTCCTGGCCGCCACCTCGACCGCCGTCGCCGCCGGGCCGTCCGGCCCCAGCGGCTCCTATGTCGTCGTGCTGACGGAGCCGCCGGCGGCGACCTACGAGGGCGGGGTGCGAGGTTTCGAGCCGACGGCGCCGGACGACGGCGAGCGGCTGCGGGCCGGCGACCGCGCCGTCCGCGACTACCGCGCCCACCTGAGCTCGCGGCAGCAGGAGCTGGCCGGCGACGTCGGCGCCGAGCCGCTGTACCAGTACACGGTCGCGGTGAACGGGTTCGCCGCCGAGCTGACGGCGGCGCAGGCGGCGGAGCTGGCCGCGGACCCGCGGGTGCGCGCCGTCGTGCCGGACACCCCGCGCGCCGTCGACACCGTCGCCTCGCCGGAGTTCCTCGGCCTGACCGGCGACGACGGCGTGTGGTCTGCGCTCGGCGGGCCGGCGGACGCGGGGCGGGGCATCGTCGTCGGCGTCATCGACACCGGGATCTGGCCGGAGAGCGCGTCGTTCGCCGGGCCCGCCCTCGCGGACGGCCCGACCGGCGAGCCGGGCGTCGCCTACCGCACGTCGGACACCGGCACGGCGATCCTGAAGGCTGACGGCGACACGTTCACCGGCGCCTGCGAGCCGGGCCAGAACTGGACCGCCGACCTGTGCAACGGCAAGCTCGTCTCGGCCCGCTACTACGACGACGGCTTCGTCGCGAACGTGCCCCCGGAGCACCGCGACCCGAACGAGCACCTGTCCACCCGCGACGGCGACGGCCACGGCAGCCACACCGCCGGCACGGCCGCCGGCAACCACGGCGTGCCGATGGCGGTGAACGGCCGCGCGTTCGGCGACGGGTCGGGGATGGCGCCGGGCGCCTCGATCGCCGCGTACAAGGTGTGCTGGCAGGACGACGACCCGGACACCGGCGGCTGCTACCCGTCGGACTCCGTCGCCGCGATCGACCAGGCGATCCTGGACGGCGTCGACGTCATCAACTACTCGATCTCCGGCGCGACCGACACGCTGGTCGACCCGGTCGAGCTGGCGTTCCTCTCCGCGGCGTCGGCGAACATCTTCGTCGCCGTGTCGGCCGGTAACTCCGGGCCGGGCGAGTCGACCGTCGCGCACAACAGCCCGTGGGTCACGACCGTCGCGGCCAGCACGCACCAGGTCTACGAGGGCACCGTCGAGCTGGGCGACGGCCGGCGCTTCCGCGGCTCGATGATCAGCGACGCCGGCGTGCCGGAGCAGACGCCGCTGGTCTACGCGCGCGACATCCCGGCCGCCGGCGTGGAGCCGGACGAGGCGGCGCTGTGCGCGGAGTCGTCGCTGGACGCGGCGGCCGCCGTCGGCGCCGTCGTGGTCTGCGACCGCGGCGTGTACGACCGGGTGTCGAAGTCGGCGGAGGTGCAGCGGGCCGGCGGCGTCGGCATGGTGCTCGGCAACGTGGACCCGGCCGAGACGCTCAACGCCGACTTCCACTCCGTCCCGGCCGTGCACATCGGCGCCGCGGACGCGGCGCTGGTCAGGGAGTACGCGGCCGGCGAGGGCGCCACGGCGGCGCTGCTGCCCGGTGACCGGACGGACCTGCCGCCGACGCCGAAGCCGGTGCTGGCCGGGTTCTCGTCGCGCGGTCCTGCGCTGGCCAACGGCGGCGACCTGCTCAAGCCGGACATCGCCGCCCCCGGGGTCGACGTGCTCGCGGCCGTCGCGCCCGGGCCGCACAACGGCAACGACTTCGACTTCGTCTCCGGCACGTCGATGGCCTCGCCCCACGTCGCCGGCCTGGCCGCGCTGATCCGCGCGGCGAAGCCGGACTGGTCGGTCGCGGCGATCCGGTCGGCGATGATGACGACGGCGTACGACCTGCTGCTCGCGTCCGGCGAGCCGGACCCCGACCGGTTCCACGCCGGCGCCGGGCACGTCGACCCGACCCGGTTCCTCGACCCCGGCCTGGTCTACGAGGCCGGGGTCGACGACTGGCTGTCCTTCATCGAGGGCACCGGCGAGGACTCCGGCGTGCCGGGGGTCGAGCCGATCGACCCGTCGGACCTCAACCAGCCGTCGATCGCGGTCGGCGCGCTGGCCGGGCGGCAGACGATCACCCGCACCGTCACCGCCGTCACGCCGGGGCTGTACCGGGCGACCGTCGACGTGCCCGGGTTCACCGCCCGGGTGACGCCGTCGGTGCTGTACTTCGGCCGGCCCGGGCAGAGCAAGACGTTCGAGGTGACGCTCACCCGGACCCGTGCGGCGCTGGACGAGTACGCGCACGGCTCGCTGACCTGGAGCGGCGGCGGGACGACGGTGCGCAGCCCGATCGTGGCCCGCCCGGTCTCCGTCGCCGCGCCGACCGAGGTGACCGGGACGGGGGCCGACGGCACGGCCACGTATCAGGTGACGACGTCGGCGACCGGCGAGGTGGACCTGACGCTGCGCGGGCTGGCGCCGGGCGAGGTGACCGATGGGTCGCTCACCCCCGGCGAGGCGCCGGACCCGGCCGGGAACGCATCCTCACAGGTGGTGAGCTTCGAGGTGCCGGAAGGTACGTCGCTGGCCCGGTTCGACCTGGTCGCCGGGCTCGAGTCGGCGGACTACGACATCTACGTCTACGGTCCGGACGGCGCCGAGCTGCCGGTGAACGGCGCGACCGGCGCCGCCAGCGAGCGGGTCGACCTGACCGCGCCGGAGCCGGGGACGTACCAGGTGCTGGTGCACCTGTTCTCCAGCCCGGACGGGTCGGCGACGGACTTCAGCCTGCGCACGTTCGCCGTCGGCGCGGACGCGGCCGGCAACGCGACCGTCGCGCCGGACCCGCTGCCCGCCCGCGCCGGCGAACCGGCCGACGTCACCGTCACCTGGACCGGCCTCACCCCCGGCACCCCGTACCTCGGCGTCGTCGGCTACGCCGCCACGACCGGCACCACGGTGGTCGCCGTCGAGCCCTAGAAGCGGATGGCGTCGATCACCTTCACGCGGACGGCGACGGTGGCGGGCAGGATCCCGGCGAGGGCGCCGACCACCGTCGCCGCGACGAGGCCCTGGACGGCGGCGCCGACGGGGAACTCCGGCACGTCGGTGACGGCGCCGCCGATCAGCTCGTCGATCGGCACGTTCTTGACGATCGCCACTGCCAGCACCACCCCGGCCAGGCCGGCGACCGCCGTCGCGAAGACGCTCTCCATCATCACCGAGAAGAACACCCGGGCCGACGTCGCGCCGAAGCTGCGCCGCACCCCGATCTCGCGGACCCGGTACTTGATCGTCACCAGCGCGATATTCACCAGCCCGAGCGCGCCCATGCCCAGCGCGATGACGCTGACGCCGCGGACCACCCACTGCAGCTGGCTGTCGATGACGTCGAAGTCCTCCGGGTCGGCGCGGTAGATCTCGACCTGGACATCGTCGCCGAGCCGGCTGACCAGGTCGGAGCGGACCACCTCGGTCAGCTGGTCGGCGCTGTCCGGCGGCACCCACAGCTCCAGCGTCGGCGTCGACGCGTAGAGGCCCTGGATCTCCCACCGGTCCAGGTGCGACGTGAGCAGGTAGGCGCCGGGCATCTCGCCCTCGTACGCGTCCCGGGTGACGCCGATGACGGTGGCCCGCACCGGCCGGGTGCCGGTGATCACCACCGTCGGGTTCGTCCGCAGGTCCGGCGCGCCCAGCCGCTGGTAGAACATCTCGTTCACCACCAGCACCGGCGCCAGCCGGTCCGCGTCGGCGGCGGCGAACCAGCGCCCGTGCAGCGGCTCGATCCGGTGCATCTCGCCGTACTGCGGGTCGACGGCGATGGTGGAGATCGGCTCGCTGCCGTCGGCGAACCGCATGACGTTCTCGCTGTAGCCGACCTGCGACGCGTAGCCGACGGAGTGCCGTTCGACCAGCTCGCGGTAGGCCGTCACGACCGGCTCGGCCGCCACCATGCCGGTCTCGCTCCACACGTTGACCGACAGCGTCGCCGGCCGGCCGGACGTGCGCTCGGAGTGCTCGGCGTTGGCCTGCCGGGCCATGTCGCCCAGCGCGGTGATCACCGTCATCGCGGCGACGGCGATCAGCACGCCGATCAGCGACACGATCACCCGGACCTTGTGGATGCGGACCTCGTCCCACGCCTCGGCGAACGCCGCCGCCAGCCCGGTCACGACGCGACCACCTGACGGGGCGCGGCGACCTGCCGGGCCGGCGCCAGCTCGGCCGGGTCCAGCGGGCCGAGCACGCCGGCGTCGAGGCGGTAGTGCCGGTGCGCCCGCGCGGCGACCATCGTGTCGTGCGTGATGGTGACCAGCGTCGCGCCGGACTCCGCGGCGACGGTGTCGAGCAGGTCCATGATCTCGGTGCCGGTCTGCACATCCAGCGCGCCGGTCGGCTCGTCGCACAGGATCACCCGCGGCCGGCGGATCAGGCTGCGGGCGATCGCGACCCGCTGCTGCTCGCCGCCGGACAGCTTCTCCGGCATCGTGTCGGCGCGGTCGCCGAGGCCGACGCGGCCCAGCATGTCCTCGGCCAGCCGGCGGCGGCGCCAGAACTCCCGGCCGCCGGAGTACAGCAGCGGCGCGGCGACGTTCTCCTGCGCCGTGCGCCCGGGCAGCAGGTTGAACTGCTGGAACACGAAGCCGAACCCGGCGCCGCGGAGCTTGGCCCGGTGCCGCTGCGACAGCCCGGCGGTCGGCCGGCCGTCCAGCCGGTACTCGCCCTCCGTCGGCGTGTCGAGCAGGCCCATGAGGTTGAGCAGCGTCGATTTCCCCGACCCGGACCGGCCGACGATCGACACGTGCTCGCCCTCCTCGATGGTGAACGTGACGTCGCGGAGGATCTCCAACAGGTCGCCGTCGGGCAGGACCACCGTCCGGCCGACGCCGTCGAGCTCGAGGAGGCTCATCCGGCCTGGCCGCCCATCATCTCCGGTGCGACCTCTTCCTCCGCGGCGCCGCCCGGGACGAACTCGAGCACCATCGTGCCCTCGGTCAGGCCCTCGCGGATCTCGACCACCTCGCCGTCGGTGAGGCCCAGCGTCACCGGCGTCTCGACCGGCTCGCCACCGTCGGCGGCGGGCACCCACACGTTGCCGGTCTCGAACGCACCCTCGACCGCCGTCACCGGCACGACCAGCACGTTCTCGGCGCGGCCGGCCTCGATCACCATCGTCGCGGCCAGGCCGTCGAAGACCGTGACACCGGCCGGGACGGTGCAGGAGATCGCGGTGCTGGAACCGCCGCCACCACCCTGCTCCGGCGCCATCGGGTCGACCACCGCGCCGCCGGCGTCCCCGCCACCACCGTCGTCGCCGCCCTCTCCCCCGCCGCCGGACGCGGACCGGCCGGTGCGCAGGTCGGTGCAGGCGAACGGCGCCGGGCCGCCGCGGGCCTGCACCTCTGCCGCCGTCGGGCCGCTGACCAGGCGATACTGCTGCTCGGCGGACAACGTCCCGGAGACGGTGAACCCGCCGGTCGCGATGCTGCCGACGGTGTCGCCGACGGCGACTGTCTCGCCGACCAGCACGTCGTACTCGCCGACGGTGCCGGCGATGGGGGCCTCGATGGTGCGGAAGCGGCGGACCGGCTCGCCCGGCACCTCGACCTCGTTGCCCTCGTCGTCGGTCTCGGTCGTGGGCTCGCCCTCCTCCTCGAACACGACCTCGATCAGCGGGTCGCCCTTCTCGACGACGTCGCCGGGGTCGGCGTGCAGCACCGTCACCTCGCCGCCGTCGGTGGCCCGGACCGGGGTCGGCGCGTCGGCCGTGATGGTCGCCTCGACCTCGACGGTGTTGACGACGGTGCCGAGGCTGACCGGCACCTCCGGCTGGACGATCTCGACCGATGGTACGGCCGGCTCGTCGCCCGCGGCCGGGTCGTCGTCGCCGCCGAAGGCCAGGCGGACGGCGGCGACCGCGATGACCGCCAGCAGCAGGATCCTGATCGTCGGCAGGACGATCCGTCGGGTGACGCCCACGGACGTGACTCCTCTTCGCTCGTGTGGCAGTCAGCATGTATACCGAGTATGTGCATTGTCAACACTGGGTCTACGATGGCTGCATGACGACCGAGCCCGACCGCAGCCGCGTCCGCTTCCCCGACCTCAGCTCGCGCGCCTACGAGCACCCGGCCGACCGCGGCGCGCTGGTCGCGATGCGGTCGCTGCGCGGCTTCGACACCCTGCTGCGCAAGATGTCCGGACTGTTCAACGAGCGCAGCCTGCGGCTGCACTACCTGTCCAGCGCCGTCCGCGTCGGCGAGACCCAGTTCCGCGACGTCTACCAGGACGTCGTCGACGCCGCCCACATCCTCGACGTGGAGCGGCCGGAGCTCTACATCGTCACCGATCCCTACCCGCGGGCGATGGCCATCGGCACCGACAAGCCGTTCATCGTCGTCACGACCGGGCTGTTCGACCTGCTCGACGCCGAGGAGCGGCGGGTCGCCATCGGGCACGAGGTCGGGCACATCCTGTCCGGCCACGCCGTCTACCGGACGCTGCTGCTGATGCTGACCCGGCTGGCGCTGCGGGTCGCCTGGATCCCGCTCGGCTACGTCGGGCTGCGGGCGATCGTGTTCGCGCTGGAGGAGTGGCAGCGGAAGTCCGAGCTGTCCGCGGACCGGGCCGGCCTGCTGTCGTCGCAGGACCCCGCCGCGGCGAAGCGCGCCCTGATGAAGCTGGCCGGCGGCTCCCGGCTGGCCGAGATGGACATCGACGCGTTCCTGCAGCAGGCCCGCGAGTACGACGCCGGCGAGGACGCCCGCGACGGCGTGATCAAGCTGATGAGCCTGATGGGGCGCACCCACCCGCAGGCGGTCGTGCGGCTGGCCGAGCTGGATCGCTGGGCGGCGTCGGGCGAGTACAGCCGCATCCTCGCCGGCGACTACCCGCGCCGCTCCGACGACCGGGACGCCTCGGTCAGCCAGGAGGTCCGCAACGCCGCGAAGTCCTACCAGGAGTCGTGGACCCGGACGTCGGACCCGCTGATCAGCACGCTGCGCGACATCGTCAACGGGGTCGGCGACGCCGGCGGCAAGCTGTTCGACAACCTCGCCGGCCGGATGCGCCGCCCGTCGGACGGCTCGAACTAGGGCGGCTCAGCGGTCCCCGGGGTCCTCGCCGGTCTCGGGGCCGTCGGTGTCGTCGAGGTCGGCGAGGAACTGCTCGAGCTCGGCGCCGATCTCGTCGGCGCTGGGCACCGCCCGCTGCTCGGCGATCAGGCTGCCGCGCGCGTCGCCGCCGGCGAACGCGTCGTATTGGTTCTCCAGCGCATGCACGACCTTGGCGACCTGGTCGTTGCCCTCGACCTGCTGACGGACGAGCTCGTCGGTGCGGCGGGCGGCCTCGGCCAGCTCGCCGGACGGCAGCAGCAGGCCGGTGGTGGCGCTGAGGGCGCGCAGCAGCGTCAGCGACGACTGCGGGTACTCGGACTCGGCGAGGTAGTGCGGCACCCGCGCGACGAGGCCAATGGCGTCGTGGCCGGTCTGGCCCAGGCGGTACTCCAGCAGCGACGCGACGTTGCCCGGCACGCGCAGCTCGACGTCGACCAGCGCGGAGTCGTCGAGCAGGCCGGGGCGGTTGGCGTGGGTGAGCACGCTCAGAGGGCGGGTGTGCGGCACCGGGTTCGGGATGCCGTGCACGCCGATGGACAGCCGGACGCCGAGCCGCTCGACCAGGTCGGTGACGGCGGCAACGAAGGCCTCCCAGCGCACGTCCGGCTCCGGGCCGGACAGCAGCAGGAACGGCTCGCCGACGTCGTCGCGGACCAGCCGCAGCGTCAGCTCGGGCGCGTCGTACTCCTGGAAGGCGCCGTCGGCGAAGCGCATCTCCGGCCGGCGGGAGCGGTAGTCGATCAGCGCGTCGACGTCGAAGCGGGCCACGACCTCGGTGTCGAGGGTGGCGAGCAGATGGTCGACGAGGCCGCCGCCGGCTCGGCCGGCGTCCACGAAGCCGTCGAACCAGTAGACCAGAACCGGTGCTCCCAGCTCGGACGGCTCGTCGACGAGCTCGTACAGCTCACTGCGGCTCGGCATGGCGCACTCCCGACATCGGACAGACAGAACAAGAGGCATAACGCCGCAAGCCGCCGCAGGCTTCCCGCTCGGCCTTACGCAGCGCCGGGGACGAGCGCGACGACCGGGCCGTCGAGCGGCTCCTGGTACGGCAGGCCGAGCAGCACGCACACCAGGCCGAGGAACTCGTCGGCCTGACGGAGCAGGTCGTCGGCCTCGCGCGGGGTGACGGCGCCGGGCAGCCCGGCCTGCGCGGCGGCGCGCTTGCCGGCGTTGGCGCCGAAGAACGCGGCCCACTCGGCCAGCTCCGGCGCGACGCCGGGCAGGAGGTCCCACACGTTGCGCGGACCGTGCCCGCGCCGGCCCCGGCCGCGACCGGACTCCGCCGGGCGGGCCTTCGCCGCCAGGACGGCCGCGGCCGCGCGCAGCGCCGCCAGGTGCGCCGCGGCGAACCGGTCGGCGGCGTGCCCGGCCGACGCCGCCTCGGACAGGCACAGCCGCGCGTGCTCGATCAGGTCGAGGGCGGCGTGGCCCATCGGCGGCCGCGTGCGCGGGGCCGGCACACCGTGGCCGGCCGGCACCCGGCGGTACTCCTGGATCTCGACAGTCATGGCCGCCTCCGCATCTTGTTCGAACGACTGTTCGACCTAGGAATCAATGTACACCCCGGCACCGACAACGTCTCGGGACCGAATCCGGAGGCGGTAGGGTCGACCCCTGTGACCAGCAACGACAAGATCCTCAGCCACCCCGGTGTCGAGCGGGTCCGGGCCGCCCTGGCGGCCGCGGGCGCGACGCCCGAGATCGTCGCGTTCGAGGACTCCACGCCGACGGCGGCCGCGGCGGCCGAACGCCTCGGCTGCGAGGTGGGCGCGATCGCCAACTCGCTGATCTTCGACTGCGACGGCGCGCCCTTGCTCGTACTGACCAGCGGCGCGCACCGGGCCGACGTCGCGGCGCTGGCACGCGCGGCCGGCGCGACCACCGTCGGCCGGGCCACCCCCGACTTCGTCCGCACCCACACCGGCCAGGCCATCGGCGGCGTCGCGCCGGTCGGGCACCCGGCGCCCGTACGCACGCTGGTCGACGTCTGGCTGGCGAAGTACGACCGCGTCTGGGCCGCGGCCGGCCACCCGCACACCGTCTTCCCGACGACGTTCGACGAGCTGGTCCGGGTCACTGGCGGCGCGCCCGTCGACGTCACCGCCTGACCGGATGGCGCGCGTCGTCGTCGTGGGCGCCGGCCTGGCCGGGCTCTGCTCCGCCCTCGCGCTGGCCGACTTCGGGCACGAGGTGACGGTGCTCGAGTCCGGCCCGGCGCCGGGCGGCCAGCTGACCTACGCGCCGCAGCCGTTCACGCTGCCGGCGGTGCTGCGCGACCTGTTCCGCAAGACGGGCCGGCCGCTGGAGCGCGAGCTGGACGTCGTCCCGGCCGACCCGGCCGTGCGCTGGGTGTTCGCGGACGGAGTCGAGGTCGCCGTCCCCAACGCGAGCCCATCCGGCACCCGGCGCGCGCTGGACGACGCGTTCGGCCCGGGCGCGGGCGCGCAGTGGGACGCCGTCGTCGGGCACGGCGACCGGTCCTGGCGTGAGCTGCGGCCGATCGTCCTCGGGCATGCGGGCGCCAAGCCGCCCCGGTCCGGCGGAACGCTGCGCGACGTCGCCGCGTCGCTGCGCGAGCCCCGGCTGCGGGCAGCGCTGGAGTCGTACGCGACCAGGTTCGGCGCCGACCCGGCGACGGCGCCGGCCGCGCTGACCGTGCTGCCCTATCTGGAGCAGACCTTCGGCGTGTGGACGGCAGACCTGCCGACGCTCGTCGGCGTGCTGGCCGGTCGCGCGGCCGAGCGGGGGGCTCGGTTCCGCTACGACGTGACTGTGGCCGGCCCGTCACGGGACGGCGGCCGGGTCGACGGCGTGCGGCTGGCCGACGGGACGATCGGCGCCGACGCGGTCGTGTGGACGGCGCCGCCAGGAGACCTCGCTGATGAGCGCCGTGGCCTGTTCCGGCGCCGCCGCGACCACCCGGCGCCCGCCGCTGCCGCCGTCGCCGCTCCCGTACCGGCCGGCACGGTCCGGTTCCCTGCCGGCGGCGGCCGGGCGGCCAGCTGGTACGACGCCGCCGGCGACGTGCACGGCGCCGCCGCCGGCCGCGTGACCGCGCTGTTCCGCCGTCCGGCCAACGTCACGAAGACCCGCGGGCTCTACCTCGCCGGCGCCGGCGCGCACCCCGGGCCGGGCATCCCGCTCGTCGCGCTGTCCGCGTCGATCGTCGCCGACCACATCGGCCGGGCCTGACCGGTCAGGACAGCGCCGCGACCCCGAGGTTCTGGTAGATCTTCCGGGTCGCCGTCGACTTGTTCAGCGTGATGAAGTGCAGCCCGGGCGCGCCCTCGGCCAGCACCCGCTCGCACAGCTCCGTCGCCACCTCGACGCCGATCGCGCGGACGGCCTCGGGATCGTCCTCGACGGCGAGCAGCCGGTCGGCCAGCGCCTGCGGGAAGTCCGCCGCCGTCAGCTGGGCGAAGCGCTGGATCTGCCGCACGTTCGTCACCGGCATGATGCCCGGGATGATCGGCGCGTCTCCCCCGGCCGCCGCGACGCGGTCGCGCAGCCGCAGGTAGGCGTCGGCGTGGAAGAACATCTGAGTGAGCGCGTAGTCGGCGCCGGCCTGGAACTTGCGCGCCAGGAACCGGGCGTCGGTCTCGAGGTCGGGCGAGCGCGGGTGCTTGTCCGGGAAGGCGGCGACGCCGACGCAGAAGTCACCGTTGGCGCGGATCAGCCGGATGAGGTCCTCGGCGTACTCGAAGCCGTCCGGGTGCTTGACCCACTCGCCCTGAGGGTTGCCCGGCGGGTCGCCGCGCAGCGCGAGGAAGTTGCGCACCCCGGCGTCGGCGTACTGGCCGATGACGTTGCGCAGCTCGGCGACCGAGTGGTTCACGGCGGTCAGGTGACCGACGACGGTCAGCGTGGTGTCGCGGGCGATGCCCTCGGTGATGCGGACCGTCTTGTCGCGGGTGGTGCCGCCGGCGCCGTAGGTGACGGAGACGAAGGTCGGCTGGAGCCGCTCGAGGTCGCGCATGATCTGCCAGAACGCGGTCTCGCTCTGCTCGGTCTTGGGCGGGAAGAACTCGAACGAGAACGAGCGTCCGCCGGCGGCCAGCAGCTCCCGGATGGTGCGCGCACCACCGGGCATCGTCGACGGAAGTCCCAGCGCCATCCGATCAGCGTACCGGCCGCGTCCGCGTTTCGGACGATTCGTCTCAGCGTTCGGGCGCGGCCGCCCGCTCCCCTCCCGTCGGGCCGGCACCCCCTAGCCTTGCAGGCGTGGCGATCCCCGCACCCCTGGCGAGCCCCGACGACCCGGTCGGCCTGTTGCGCCCGCGCATCCAGCAGGCCCTGGACGCGTTCCTGGACGGCCAGCGCGAGCTGCTCGGCGCGGCCAGCCCGCAGACGTTGCCGCTGGTCGACGCCGCGGCGGCGTTCCTGTCCGGCGGCAAGCGGCTGCGCCCGACGTTCTGCTACTGGGGCTGGCGGGCAGCCGGCGGATCGCCGTCGGACGAGGCGCTGGTGACGGCCGGCGCGGCGCTGGAGCTGTTCCAGGCGTCGGCGCTGGTCCATGACGACCTCATCGACGCGTCGGACACGCGGCGCGGGCTGCCGTCCGTCCACCGCCGATTCGCGACGCTGCATCGCGACGCCGGTTGGCAGGGCGACCCGGACGCGTTCGGCGCGGCGGCCGCGATCCTGCTCGGCGACATGCTGCTGGCCTGGAGCGCTGAGGTGTTCGACCAGGCAACCGTGCCAGGCGAGCGGCTGCGGGCGGCCCGCACGGTGTTCGACCGGATGCGCACCGAGGTCGGCGGCGGGCAGTACCTCGACATGCTGGAGCAGGTCAGTGGCGGCGGCCTGCCGGGCGGCCAGGCGGACCGGGCCCGGACCGTGATCCGGTACAAGTCCGCCGGCTACTCCGTTCAGCACCCGCTGGTCATCGGCGGCGCGCTGGCCGGGGCGCCGGAGCCGCTGCTGGCGTCGTACCGCCGGTTCGGCCTGGCCCTGGGCGAGGCGTTCCAGCTCCGCGACGATGTCCTCGGCGTCTTCGGCGACCCGGACCGCACCGGCAAGCCCACCGGCGACGACCTGCGCGAGGGCAAGCGCACCCTGCTCGTCGCCTACGCGCTGGAACGAGCGACGCCGGCGCAGGCGGCCCTGGTGTCGGCGCGGCTCGGCGACCCGTCGCTGGACCTCGACGGCGTGACGGCGCTGCGCTCGGTGCTGGTCGACACGGGAGCGCTCGACCGGGTGGAGGCGCTGGTCACCGACCTCGTCACCGACGCCCACAGCACCCTCGACACCGCCGACGTCACCGACGACGGCCGCAAGGCGCTGTCGCAGCTGATCGAGCTGACGACCGAGCGCACCCACTGACCGCGGCCCCGGAACTCGCTGACGTCACCTGATCATCTTCTGCAGAACGATCAGGTGACGTAACGACGCCGCGCGCCGGCCACTTGGTCACCTGATCGTCTCCACGATGTGGACAGAAAACGATCAGGTGACCAAAGGCGCGCTCCGGGCGGGCGTTTCGTCACCTGATCGTCAGCGCTCGGCGGCGGACTCGACGGCGGCGAGCCACTCGTCGACGGCGGGCATGTCGTAGCCCTCGCGCAGCCGGACGGTGGTGAACTCGGCCGCCCGCACCTCCGCGGCCGTCAGCGTCGTGGCCAGCGTGGCCCGGACGTGATCGACGAACACGTCCACCTCGCCGGGGTCGTAGCCCTCGCGCAGCCGCACGGTCCCGAACCGGTCCCCCGCCGGCCGGTCGGCGACCTTCAGCAGCTCGTACCGCTCGGTCAGCGACTCGCGCCATTCGTTCGTGCTCTGCGTCTCGACCGGCTCGGCGGCGGCGCCGGCGCCGGTGGCGGCCGCCGTCTCCAGCCAGGCGGCCACCTCGTCCAGGTACTCGTCGACGGCCTGCATGTCGTAGCCGGCCCGCAGCCGCACGGTCGTGAACTGGACCTGCCGGACCGCGTCGGTCGTCAGCGCGGCGGCCAGGATCCGGTCGACGAACGCGTCGACCTCGCCGATGTCGTAGCCCTCGCGCATCCGCACGACGAGGAACCGGGCGCCCGGCACCTGCCCGGGCGGCTGGACGGGCCCGCCGGACGGCGCCGGCGTCACGCCGTCGCCGGGCGACAGCAGCGCCGCAGCGCGACGGTGAAGCGCGGCTTCGCCATCAGAGCTCCCCGCGGTTCATCCGGATCAGCCGGTCGACGACGTCGTCGGTCTCGCGCAGGCCGTCGTGCTCGTGGGCGTTGGTCTCCCAGTACCGCAGCCCGCGCACGCGTTCAGCGGTGTCGCGGGAGAAGCCGGCGTCGACGTACATGTCGCCGGTGTAGAGGGCGGCCGCGACCGGGACCTCGTTGGCCGCCAGCCGGTCCAGGTCGTACAGCGGGCTCCACGACCGCTGCGCCAGCAGGTCCGCCGTCTCCCGCAACGGGATCAGCGCGGGGTCGTGCTCGAACATCCAGGGGTAGATCATCTCGCCGGTGAGCAGCAGCGGGTCCGCGTCCGCCGCGAACCGCGGCAGGCCCGCGCCCACCCGCGCAGCCGACCACCGCGTCGGCTCGCCCTGCGAGTAGCAGGCCTCGTGCAGGACGGCGTACAGCGGCTGGCTCGCCATCGACAGCGTCTGCCAGGCCTGGACGAGGAACGTGTCGGACAGCACGCCGTCGGCGGCGAACGCCTCCTCCAGCTGGAACGCCAGGCCGGGGATCGCGGTCGTCGCGCCCAGGCCGTGGCCGAGCGCCTGCAGCCGCGGGACGGTGAGCGGCGAGCCATCGGGCAGCACGACGTCGTTGGCGCGGACCAACGCCGCGACCTCCTCCAGCCGGGCCCGGGCCCACGGGAACGCCGCGTGGAACTCGGCGTTCTTCCGCTCGACGGTGCGATAGGTGGCCGCGTAGACGTCGTCCGGCCCGGCCACGAGCGGCGCGAGCCCGCCGGTGAGCATGACCGAGTCGAGGAACTCCGGCGCGAACGACAGGTAGGTCAGCGAGCAGAACCCGCCGTAGGACTGGCCCAGCACGTGCCAGCGGCCCTCGTCGCCGAGCAGGGAGCGGCGGACGAGCTCGGCGTCGGCGACGATCGAGTCGGCCCGGAAGTGCGCCAGGTAGTCCGCCTGCGCGGCGGCGGAGCCGCGAGCCGCGAGCGTCGCCGCCGTCGCAGGCGTGGACCGGCCGGTGCCGCGCTGGTCCAGCAGCAGCACCCGGAAGTCCTTGAC
>NZ_POTW01000122.1 GCF_003236295.1 Jiangella anatolica | reverse complement strand
CTCCTATCGCGGCGGGGTGGCGCACAGCCCGCCCGACGACTCCCCCGCACCGGCCCAGGCCATCGCCGCGCCCGGCGGCACGAGCGTCATGCCGGCCGGCGGCTACCCGGCCGCGGACACCGACGGCGCCGGCGCACCGCCGGCGGCCCCGCCGGCCCGCCCTCGCCGCGAGGCCGAGCCACCCGGCCGGCCGAAGAAGAAGCGCTCCGGCTTCGTCCGGTTCCTGCGCTGGTTCCTGTCGTTCTGGCTGATCGTGCTGATCGCGCTCGGCGTGCTGGTCTGGTACGTGTGGGGCCGCATCGAGAAGGTCGACGCGATCCCGTCCGACCACGGCTCGGCGGTCTCCGAGGGCCGGGTGTTCCTGCTGGTCGGCTCCGACAGCCGCGAGGACCTCTCCGCTGAGGAGCAGAGCGAGCTGGGCACCGGCAGCACCGAGGGGCAGCGCACCGACACCATCATGCTGCTCAGCGTGCCCGGCGGCGGCGCCCGCAACGCGCTCATCAGCATCCCGCGCGACTCCGTCGTCGACATCCCCGGCCACGGCGAGAACCGCATCAACGCCGCCTTCGCGTTCGGCGGCGCGCCGCTGCTGGTCGAGACGATCGAGGCGGCCACCGGCGTCGCCATCGACGACTACGTGCAGATCGGCTTCGGCGGCTTCGCCGGCATCGTCGACGCCCTCGGCGGGGTCGAGATCTGCCTGGACGCACCGGTTCAGGACGAGCAGGCGCACATCGACCTGCCGGCCGGCTGCCAGACGCTGCAGGGCCCGGACGCGCTCGGCTACGCCCGCGCCCGGCACTTCGACCCGACGTCCGACATCGGCCGGGTGCAGCGCCAGCGCGAGCTGATCTCCGCCATCGCCGACAAGGCGCTGTCGCCCGGCACGCTGGTCAACCCGATTGGGCTGACCCGCACGGCGCTGGCCGGTGGCGACGCGCTGGTGCTCGACGAGGACACCGGCCCGATGGACATGTTCGCGTTCGTCCGGGCGATCGGCTCGGTCTCCGGCGGCTCCGGCGACACCATCACCGTCCCGCTCGGCGACATCGGCAACACCGTCACCTGGGACCCGGAACTCTCGGGTGCGCTGTGGACTGCCCTGCAGAACGGAACTGATATACCCTCCGAGGTCATCGACGCTCAACCCTAGGCACGGCCGCCCCGGAGGGCATGATGCTGATCGGCGACTTCCTCACGTCGCAAGCGCCCAACCTCGACGATCTGGCCTGGTCAGGCTCGCCGCTGCCCGCGCATCCGGCGCTGACGGGGCTGTCCGTCGCCGGCGCGGACAAGCGGTGGCCGGTGCAGGTCTCCATGCTGCGCACCGACGATCTCCCGGCCGGGTTGAGTTGCCTCGACGACGTCGCCGTCGGCGACCGGGCGGTGCTGCTGACCGACGCGCTCCCGGTCGAGCCGGTGACGCGCGAGCTGGCGGCGACACTGGCCGAGCGCGGCTTCGAGCTGCTGCACGTCGTGTACCTCGACGACGCCGTCGAGCTGCCCGCGATCGGCGGGCTGTCGCTGCTGCGGGTCGGCGAGTCCGGCGGCTCCGACCTCGCGGACGCCAACCTGCGCGCCGTCACCACCGGCGGCGAGCCGAACTGGGAGCGGGCCCGCGCGGCGTTCGTCAAGGTGGCCGCACAGTACGAGTCGGCGGCGGAGGCGCTCGACGTCACCCGGACCGAGCTGCGGTCGACGCGGGCGCTGCGGCAGACCGCCGAGCACCGGCTGGAGGTCGCCCGCGCGTCGACGACGATGCAGGTCGGCCAGGCCGTCGTCGGCATGGCCCGGCACCCGGTGCGGGGCAGCCGGCGCGCCGCCGGCATCCTGCGCGAGGCCTGGAAGACCCGGCGCACGCCCGCAGCGCGCCGCGTCACCACATCGGCCACGCCCGTCCCGTCCGACGAGCCGCGCCGGTTCGACTACTGGGTGCCGATGCCGGTGCCGCCCGGCGGCGACCGCGGCCAGCCTCGGGAGCTGCACGTCACCGTCCCGGCCCACTACATCGTCGCCAAGCACCTGCTGAAGCACGGCATCGGCGGCTACGAGCCGTCGACGATCGCCTGGTACCTGGCGCTGTGCGACACCGCGCCGCCCGGCGCCGTCTGGGACGTCGGCGCCAACCTCGGCCCGTACGCCCTGCTGGCCCGGGCTTACACCGACCGCGAGATCGTCGCGTTCGAGCCGACTCCCGACCTGGCGCACTGGGCCCGGCACCTGGCCGACGTCAACGGCCTGGACTACCGGCTGGAGCTGATCGCGGCCGGCGAGAGCCCCGGCACCGCGACGTTCTACCTGTCCGAGAGCAGCGACTCGTCCAACTCGCTGGCGCAGGGCTTCCGGGTCTCGAAGCGCCAGCTCGACGTGCTGGTCGAGCCGCTGGACCGGTACTCGCGGCGGACCGGCTCGATCCCGTCGGTCATGAAGGTCGACACCGAGACCACCGAGCACTACGTGCTGCGCGGCGCCCGCGAGCTGATCGCCGAGCACCGGCCGTGGATCCTCTGCGAGGTGCTGGCCGGCCGGGCGCCGGAACGGCCGCTGACCGAGCTGATGGGCGAGCTGGGGTACCGGTTCCTGCACCTGAACGGGACGTTCCCGCTTCCGGCGAAGGACGTCATCAAGGGCGATCCGACGTACGAGCACATGAACTACCTGTTCGCGCCGGAGGACGTGAGCGAGGAGATGCTCGCGGCGGCGAAGGCGTGGCACGCCGCGCTGGAGGCGACGCCGCGGCCGCGTCAGCCGGGCCGCTGACGTCCTACGGGCGGCCGAGCCCGCGGTAGGTCCAGCCGGCCGCCCGCCACGCGTCCGCGTCGAGGCAGTTGCGCCCGTCGACGACGATCGGGGTCTCGACGATGCCGGCCAGCTCGGCCGGGTCGAGGTCGCGGAACTCCTGCCACTCGGTGAGGTGCAGGACGATGCTGGCGTCGCGGCAGGCCTCGACGGCGGAGTCCGCGTAGGGCAGCGTCGGGAAGATCTTGCGCGCGTTCGCCGTCGCCTTCGGGTCGTACACCGACACCCGGGCGCCCTGCAGGTGCAGCTGGCCGGCGATGTTCAGCGCCGGCGAGTCGCGGACGTCGTCGGACTGCGGCTTGAACGCCGCGCCCAGCACGGCGACGCGCTTGTTGGCGACGCTGCCGCCGACCAGCTCGCGGGTGAGGTCGACGACGTACTGCCGGCGGCGCAGGTTGATCGCGTCGACCTCGGCGAGGAACGCCAGCGAGTGCGACGCGCCCAGCTCGCCGGCCCGGGCCATGAACGCGCGGATGTCCTTGGGCAGGCAGCCGCCGCCGAAGCCGATGCCGGCGTTGAGGAACTTGCGCCCGATGCGGGCGTCGTGGCCGATCGCGTCGGCCAGCTTGGTGACGTCGGCGCCGGCCACCTCGGCGATCTCGGCCATCGCGTTGATGAAGGAGATCTTCGTGGCCAGGAACGCGTTCGCCGACACCTTCACCAGCTCCGACGTCGCCAGGTCGCTGACGATGACCGGCGTGCCGTCGGCGATGGTGCGCGCGTAGACCTCGCGCAGCTTCTGCTCCGCCTCGGCGGACGTGACGCCGAAGACCAGGCGGTCCGGGCGCAGCGTGTCCTGGACGGCGAAGCCCTCGCGCAGGAACTCCGGGTTCCAGGCGAGCTCGGCGCCGGCCCCGACGGGTGCGGTCTTGGCCAGCCGCTCGGCCAGCGCGGCCGCCGTCCCGACCGGCACCGTCGACTTCCCGACCACCAGGCACTCCGCGTCCAGGTGCGGCGCGAGCGCGTCGACGGCCGCCTCGACGTAGCGCATGTCGGCGGCCAGGCCGTCGCGGCGCTGCGGGGTGCCGACGCAGACGAAATGCACGTCGGCGTTCTTCGCGGCGGCGAAGTCGGTGGTGAACGTGAGCCGGCCGGTGTCGTGGTGCTTGGCCAGCAGGTCGTCCAGGCCGGGCTCGTAGAACGGGGCCTGACCGCGGGACAGCGCGGCCACCTTCTCCTCGTCGACGTCGATGCCGACGACGGTGTAGCCGAGCTCGGCCATGCAGACCGCGTGCACGGCGCCGAGGTAGCCGGTGCCGATCACGGAGATGCGCAGAGACACGTCGAGTTCCCCACCCGTTGTATCCGGTTCGTCGGGGTCGACAGTACAAGTCGGCGTCCGGTGCCGCCACGGCGCACTTGCCATCGGCTGACTACTGGCGAGTAGCATCGGCCCATGGATGCCGACTTCGACCTGTACCGGCTCAGCGACGAGCACGAGGCGATCCGGTCCGCGGTGCGCGAGTTGTGCACCGACAAGGTGGCCCCGCACGCCGCCGAGGCCGACGAGACCGCCACGTTCCCGCAGGCCTCCTACGACGCGCTGCGCTCGGCGGACTTCCACGCCCCGCACATCCCCGAACAGTACGGCGGCGCCGGCGCCGACGCGCTGGCCACCTGCATCGTGATCGAGGAGGTGGCCCGCGCCTGCGCGTCGTCCTCGCTCATCCCGGCGGTGAACAAGCTGGGCACCATGCCGCTGCTGCTCGCCGCATCCTCCTCGGTGAAGGAGAAGTACCTGCCGCCGGTGGCCGCCGGGGAGGCGATGTTCTCCTACGGCCTGTCCGAACGCGAGGCCGGCTCGGACACCGCGTCCATGACCACCCGCGCCGTCGCCGACCGCGACGGCTTCGTCCTCAACGGGCAGAAGTCGTGGATCACCAACGCCGGCGTCTCCCAGTACTACACCGTCATGGCCGTCACCGACCCGTCCGCGGGCTCGCGCGGCATCACCGCCTTCGTCGTCGAGGACGGCGACGAGGGCTTCACCGTCGGCGCACCGGAACGCAAACTCGGCATCAAGGGCTCACCCACCCGTGAGCTGCTCTTCGACCACTGCTGGATCCCCGCCGACCGCGTCGTCGGCGACCTCGGCCAAGGCCTGAAGATCGCGCTGCGCACCCTGGACCACACCCGCGTCACCATCGGCGCCCAAGCCGTCGGCATCGCCGCCGGCGCCGTCGCCGCCGCCACCGCCTACACCCAGCAACGCCACCAGTTCGCCCGCCCGATCTCCGACTTCCAGGGCGTGCAGTTCATGCTCGCCGACATGGCCATGAAGGTCGAAGCCGCCCGCCAACTCGTCTACCGCGCCGCCGCCGCCTCCGAACGCGACGAACCCACCCTGGGCTTCCTCGGCGCCGCCGCCAAATGCTTCGCCTCCGACACCGCCATGACCGTCACCACCGACGCCGTCCAACTCTTCGGCGGCTACGGCTACACCCGCGACTACCCCATCGAACGCATGATGCGCGACGCCAAAATCACCCAAATCTACGAAGGCACCAACCAGATCCAACGCATCGTCATGGCCCGCCAGCTACTCAAAGGGAGTGTGAGCTTCTGACGCCCGCCTGTTCGCCTAGCGTTGCGACTCGACCGCGGCAATGAAGCGATCCCGGCGGGCAACGACGAAGCGGTACTCAGCGCCAGAAGTCATCGATACCACGAGCCCGTTGGGGATCAGCCCCATACTTCGATACTTCCCCACAGAAGCGATATCGGCGACGGGGAGGTCGAGCGGTTCCGCACGAACATTCAGAGCGTGTGCGCGGAAGGACAGCAACTCGCTCGTCAGTGTGAGACGTCCACCTACGCTGATGGCTCCGCGCCATAGATTCGCCCTCGTGTCGGCGAGTACACCACCCTGGCTCATACCCACCTTCCTCCCGCAAAGGTCCGACGAGCATACGACCTACGGGTTGGGGACGTGGATGGCTTTGCCAACGCTGTGCTGACGCGAACCGTGGGACGCCGTCGGAGTGGCTAGGCTCGCGACATGGACATGAAACTGGAACTGGTGTCGGTGCCCGTGACCGACGTCGACCGGGCCAAGGAGTTCTACGTCCGGGCGGGCTTCAACGCCGACCACGACCACACGGTCAGCGACACGGTCCGCTTCGTGCAGCTCACCCCGCCGGGGTCGGCCTGCTCGATCGCGATCGGCCTCGGGCTGACCAGCATGGCGCCCGGGTCGCTGGACAACCTGCAGATGGTGGTGGCCGACGCGGACGCCGCCCGCGCCGACCTGCTGGCGCGCGGCATCGAGGTCAGCGAGGTCGACGACCAGCCGTGGGGGCGGTTCGTCTTCTTCTCCGACCCGGACGGCAACGGCTGGTCGCTGCAGCAGCTCCCGGCCTGGTCCGCCGCCGCCCAGGCCGACTGACCTTCTGGGGCCGGTCGGAGCGACCGAAGAACGCCGGTACCGCCCGAGTGTCCGGTGCGGTCGGCTCACGCCTCGTAGGCGGCGGCCAGATCCTCCCAGAGTTCACGCAGCACCTCGGTGCGCTCGTTGAAGGTGGTCCAGCGAGTTCCACGCATCCCCCTCACCTGCATGGAACTTGCGATAGGCCTCCGTGTCGTACGCCGCAGCCGCCGACGCGGCCCGTCGCGCTGCCAACGCCAGCTCACCTCGATCCGCGGCGCTCCGCACGGCAGTCAGGAACAACGCCTCCGCCGTCTCATACGCCTGGGACAGCTGCTCCAGCTCCGCCATCGGCCCATCTTGGCGCAGGGGCGGCCGAGTGAGAGGCGCCGATAGACCGACTCGCCGGGCGGTCGCCGGCGGGGGCCCTCGTCCTCATCGAAAACCCTCAGACCGGCGACCGCAGCCGGGCCGCGACCGGGCACTCGAACAGGTCGACGTCGGTGGTGCCGACGCGGTTGAGGTGCTGGACGACGATGCGCCAGGACTCGAACAGGCCCGCCTCGGTGTAGTCGACCCCGCGCTCGGCGCAGAACTCGCGGACGATCGGGCGGGCGGCGCGCAGGGTCGGGCTGGGCATGCTCGGGAACAGGTGGTGCTCGATCTGGTAGTTCAGCCCGCCCATCGCGACGTTCATCGCTCGGCCGCCGCGGACGTTGCGGCTGGTCAGCACCTGCCGGCGCAGGTAGTCCAGGGTCAGGTCCTTGGGGATCATCGGCATGCCCTTGTGGTTCGGCGCGAACGTCGCACCCATGCTGAACCCGAACACAGCGAGCTGGACGGCGAGGAACGCGGCCGCGATCCCCGGCGACAGGAACATGAACAACGCGACGGGGTAGAGGACGAGCCGGGCCAGCAGCAGCGGGATCTCGACGGCGCGGAACTTGACCCGGCCGCGTCCGAACACCGTCCGCAGACCGCTGACGTGCATGTTCAGCCCGGCCAGCAGCAGGAGCGGGAAGAACAGCGTGCCCTGATGACGCACCCACCAGCCGGCGAACCCGGTCCGCTTCGCGGCGACGTCGCTGGTCCACACGAGCGCCGCCGGCTCGACATCGGGATCGACGTCGACCTTGTTCGGGTTGGCGTGGTGACGGCTGTGCTTGGACATCCACCAGCCGTGGCTCAGCCCGACGACGACGTCGCCCAGCAGCATGGCGGCCAGCTCGTTGCGACGGCCGGAGACGAAGATCTGCCGGTGCGCCGCGTCGTGCCCGAGGTACGCCGTCTGCGTCAGCAGCAGACCGAGCCCGGCGGCCAGCGCCAGCTGCCACCACGAGTCGCCCACGGCCAGGAACGCCACCACCCAGCCGGCGAACCCGAGCGCCAGCAACGTCGCGCGGATCGCGTAGTAGAGCGGACGGCGACGCAGCAGGCCCGCGTCCCGGATCCGCTGGGAGAGGTCCGCATAGTCGCTGACGAACCGTTGCCGCGGCCGCCCTCCGGCGGTATCGGCGCTGGTCATGGCCGTAAAAGCTGTCATGATCAAGATCATACGTACGTTTAAATGTCGCGTCTGCCGGGCTGACCCCCGTCCCTGGGTGGGGCTGTCTCCACCCAGGAACGCGCCCGTCGCCCCGGACGAGCGCGGCACGCCGAACGGGTGGTCTGCGGCGATCCGCCCGCATCCGGCCACGTCATGCGTCACACTTGTCCGCCATGACCGACCCGACCACCGAGGCGCCCGAGACGGCACCGTTCGTCGCCGCCATCGTCGTGACCAGCCGGGGGCCGAAGGGGCCGCACGTGCTGCTGCTGCACCCGGCCGACATCGACACCCTCGACGGCGACTGGTCCTGGGTGCCGCCCGGCGGCGTCCGGCAACCGGGCGAGAAGATCGCCGACTGCGCCGCGCGTGAGCTGCGCGAGGAGACCGGTATCGTCGCCACCCCCGAGCCCGTTCGGACCGACGAGTCCGACGAGGTGGGCATCTACCGGCTGAACGTGCCGTGGGACACGGCCGTGACGCTCAGCGCCGAGCACACCGCGTCGGAGTGGGTGCCGGTCGAGCAGGTGGCCGAGCGCTGCAAGCCCGCCGAGCTGCTCGACACGATCCGCACCGGCCTCGGCGACTGACGAGTCGACCAGCGCGGCGCCGCCGGCCGCGTCGGCGTTCAGTCGTCGGTGGTGAGGACGGTGAGCAGGCGGACGAACTCGGCCTGCTCCCCCGGCGTGAGCCGGTCGACCAGCTGCGCCACCCCGGCCGCGCGGCTGGCCCGCAGCGCGGCCAGCAGCTCCAGCGCCGACGGGGTCAGCGCGACCAGGATGGCCCGTCGGTCGGCCGGATCGGGCTGCCTCGTCACGAAGCCGCGCTCCTCCAGCAGGTCGACCACCGACGTCGCCGAGCGAGGGACGACGTCGAGCTGGCGGGCCAGGTCGACGACCCGCAGCGGCGCGCCGGCCCTTTGCAACAGCCGCAGCACGCGCCACTGACTCGGCGTGACGCCGGCCCGCTCCAGCTCGTCCTTCGACGCCCGGCGCAGCCGCCGGTTCGCGCTGGTCAGCAGGTCGGCGATGTGCCCGGCACGCTCCCTGTCCACGAGCCCCAGCCTAGCACCGATTTGCGAGAAAACCTCTTTAGGAGGTAACCTCTGGATCACACACAGACTTCAGGGAGGTCGCCATGGATGACTCCACTCGCGGCGGCCGGACTCGCTCCTTCACCAAGGACCGCTCCGTCACCGCCCACAAGCTCGCGCCGGGCACACTCCGGCGCATCCTCACCTTCGCCCGCCCCTACAAGAAGCAGCTCGCCGTCTTCCTCGGCCTGATCCTGGCCGACGCGCTGCTCGGGGCCGCCCAGCCGCTGCTGTTCAAGCTGATCATCGACGAGGGCGTCCTCAAGGGCGACCAGGGCCTGGTCCTCGGCCTGGCCCTCGCGGTCGCCGGGCTGGCCATCGTCACCGCCGCGATCGGCCTGACGCAGCGCTACGTCTCGGCCAAGATCGGCCAGGGGCTGGTGCACGACCTGCGCAGCCAGGTCTTCGCGCACGTGCAGCGCATGCCCATCGCGTTCTTCAGCCGCACGCAGACCGGCGCCCTGGTCAGCCGGCTCAACGGCGACGTGCAGGGCGCGCAGCAGGCGTTCACCTCGACGCTGTCGACGGTCGTCGGCAACATCGCGACGACGGCGGCCGTGCTGGCCGCGATGTTCGTCCTGTCGTGGCAGATCACCGTCGCGGCGCTGATCCTCGTCCCGCTCTTCGTGCTGCCGGCCAAGCTGGTCGGCCGCAAGCTCGCCGACCTGACCCGCGAGCGGTACGACCTCACCGCCGACATGGGCCAGACGATGACCGAGCGGTTCAACGTCGCCGGCGCGCTGCTGGTCAAGATCTTCGGCCGGCCCGAGGCGGAGTCCGCCGAGTTCGACGAGCGGGCCGCCCGGGTCCGCGACATCGGCGTCACGATCGCCGTCTACTCGCGGGTTCTGATGACGTCGCTCGGCCTGCTCGCCGCCCTGGCGACGGCGTTCGTCTACGGCCTCGGCGGCGTGCTGGCCATCGCCGGGACTCTGGGCGTCGGCACCATCGTCGCGCTGACGGCGTACCTCGGCCGGCTCTACGGGCCGATCACGTCGCTGTCGAACCTCCAGGTCGACATCATGACGACGCTGGTCAGCTTCGAGCGGGTGCTCGAGGTGCTCGACCTGGAGCCGATGGTCCGCGACGCGCCCAACGCGAAGGAGCTGCCGGGCGGCGCGGCGGAGGTCGAGTTCGACCACGTCGACTTCGGCTACCCCGCCGCGTCCGACGTCTCGCTCGCCTCGCTGGAGTCGGTCGCCGGCCTGCCCAGCACCCCGGGCGGCCAGGTCCTGCACGACGTGACCTTCACCGCACGGCCGGGCGAGATGGTCGCGCTGGTCGGCCCGTCCGGCGCCGGCAAGTCGACGGTCACCAGCCTGGTCTCACGCCTGTACGACGTCACCGGCGGCGCCGTCCGCGTCGGCGGCCACGACGTCCGCGACGTGACGCAGCAGTCGCTGCGCGACGCGATCGGCGTCGTCACCCAGGAGGCGCACCTGTTCCACACCACGCTGCGCTCCAACCTGAGCTACGCCCGGCCCGGCGCCACCGACGACGAGATCTGGGCGGCGCTCGAGGCGGCGCAGATCGCCGCCGTGGTCCGCGAGCTGCCGGACGGCCTCGACACCGTCGTCGGCGAGCGCGGCTACCGGCTCTCCGGCGGCGAGAAGCAGCGCCTGGCCATCGCCCGGCTGCTGCTCAAGGCCCCGCGCATCGTCGTCCTCGACGAGGCGACGGCGCACCTGGACTCCGAGTCCGAGGCGGCCGTGCAGCGCGCCCTCGAGACCGCCCTGGCCGGACGGACGTCGCTGGTCATCGCGCACCGGCTGTCCACCGTCCGCGACGCCGACCAGATCCTCGTGGTCGACGACGGCCACATCGTCGAGCGCGGCACGCACGACGAGCTGCTCGCGGCCGGCGGCGCGTACGCCGACCTCTACCGGACCCAGTTCCGCTCGCAGGAGCAGCCGGCGGCGGCCGCCGCCTGAGGCGTCACACCCGCGCGGGTTCGGGCGCGACGGCGACAGGGCCACGCGAGCGGTCCAGCCGGCCGGCCACGACGGCGAGCAGCAGGGCGCCGGTCGCCATCAGCGCGCCCACCCAGTTCGGCGCCGTGTACCCGAGCCCCGCCGAGATCACCAGCCCGCCGAGCCAGGCGGCCAGCGCGTTGCCGACGTTGAACGCGCCGATGTTCACCGCCGACGCGATGGTGGGCGCCGCCGCCGCGCTGTCGAGCACGCGCATCTGCAGGCCTGGCACCGTGGCGAAGCCGAGCCCGCCGAGCAGGAACAGCGTCACCGCGGCGGGCACCGGCGCGGTCGCCGTCACCGTGAACGCCGCCAGCACGATCGCGAGCCCGCCGAGCAGCACGTACAGGCTGAGCATCAGCCGCCGGTCGGCGAACCGGCCGCCGAGCAGGTTGCCGAGCACCAGGCCGACGCCGAACAGCACGAGCAGCCAGCTCACCGCACCTTCGGAGAACCCGGCTTCCTCGGTCATCATCGGTGCGATGTAGGTGAACGATGCGAACACGCCGCCCCAGCCGAGCACGGTCATCGCGACCGCCAGCCAGACCCGTCCGCTGCGTAGCACCCGTAGCTCCTGCCGCACCCCGCCCGACGCGACCCGCGGCAGGTCCGGGACGAGGACGACGATGCCGGCGAAGCCGATCACCCCGAGCCCGACCACGGCCCAGAACGTCGACCGCCAGCCGAGCTCCTGGCCGAGGAACGTGCCCATCGGCACGCCCAGCACGTTGGCCAGCGTCAGACCGGTGAACATGAACGCGATGGCGCTGGCCCGCCTGGTCGGCGCGACGAGGTCGGCGGCGACGACCGAGCCGAAACCGAAGAACGCGCCATGGCAGAACGCCGCGACGATCCGGCCGGCCATCATCACCTCGTACGACGGCGCCAGCGCGCTGATCGCGTTGCCGGCGATGAAGACCACCATGAGAAGCAGGAGCAGGTGCTTGCGGCGCATCCGCGAGCCGAGCAGCGTCATCGGCAGCGCGCCGATGGCCACGCCGAGGGCGTAGCCGGAGATCAGCCAGCCGGCCGCCGGGATCGAGACGTCGAAGTCGGCGGCCACCTCCGGGAGGAGGCCGGCGATGACGAACTCCGCCGTCCCGATGGCGAACGCGCCGATGGCCAGTGCGAGCAGAGCGAGAGGCATGAAGGTCCCAGGAATCGTCCGAACTATCTGGCGTGAGCAATAATTGCACACGCTTGCTATCGGTCCAAGCGGCTACCGTCTCGCTCAGGTAAACTCGGCGTCACAAGGACCGAAGGAGGTGCCGATGTCCCTCGCCGACGACGCCGTGGAGGCACGCGCCCAGGGTTGGCGCACGCTGGCGGCGCTGCACGCGCGGCTGGAGTCGCGCATCGAACGCGCACTCCAGGACGCGCACGGACTGAGCGTGAGCGAGTACACCGTGCTCGACGTGCTCAGCCGCCAGGACGGCTGGCACATGCGCATGCAGCAGCTGGCCAACGCCGTCGTGCTGAGCCAGAGCGCGACGACGCGGCTGGTCACACGGCTGGAGACGCAGGGCTACCTCGGCCGCTATCTGTGCGACACCGACCGCCGCGGCATCTACACCGAGGTCACCGAGGCCGGCGGACAGTTGCTCGCCGCGGCCCGCGAGACGCACGACACCGCGTTGCAGGCCGCGCTGGCCGAGGCCGCCGACGTGCCGGAGCTGAGTCCGCTCGTCGACGCGCTCAGCGGCCTCTACGCGAGCGCCTAGCCGACCACGCCGGTGTAGGTCAGGACGAAGGTCAGGCTCGGCACCAGGAAGAGGACGGCGACGGCGACGATGCCGCGGAACGTGCGCTCGGCCCGGACGAGGCGCCGGTACGCCAGCACCAGCAGCGGCACCAGCACGATCTCCATCGGCAGCATCGACCGCGGCACCACCACGTCGGCGGCCGACATCGCCAGCGACAGCAGCCCGGCGGCCAGCCAGAGGCCGAGCCCGAGCAGGTACGTCCGCCGCGGCCCGAGCCGCACGGCCAGCGTCGTGTAACCGCTGACCCGGTCCGCCTCCAGGTCGGCGAAGGTCGTCGGGACGTACAGCGCGGCGCCGACCAGCGTGCCGAGCACTGCCATCGGCCACGGGAACTCCGCCAGCGGCCGCAGCATCGACCACCCGGCCAGCTGCCCCGCGGCGCCGATGGCCAGCGCGTTGACGGCGACGTCGAAGCCGGGGCGCGCCTTGAGCCGCAGCGGCGGCGCGCTGTACGCCCAGCCGACCAGCAGCACGATCGCGGTCCCCAGGGCGAACAGCGGCCCCACGAACAACGCCGCCAGAACCGCCAGCACCGCCGCGGCCAACGAGACCCGCAGCGCCGCCGCCACACTCAACCGGCCCACGACCAGCGGCGACCCGGCCTTGCGCGGATTGAGCCGGTCACCGCGCAGGTCGTGGGCGTCGTTGACGGCCAGCACCGAGATCCAGACCAGCGGCCCGATCACCACGGCACCCAGGGCCAGCAGCGGCCAGTCCGCGACCGGCGGCACCACGCGCCGCGCCGCCAGCACGACGCCCAGGTAATAGGGCAGCAGCGAGACGAACCAGAACCAGGGCCGGCCGATCGCCAGCACATCGCCGGCCAGTTGACGAGGCCGGGCCGGGGCGGACCGGGTGCGCATGGTCGTCATGACGACGATGCTTCCGGTCCGGACCCCGGCCCGGCCTCCCCCGTAGGAGGGGTCGAGAGGGCCGGAGCTACCCCTGTCGAGCTAGGGGGTGGCTGACGGATCTTCGGCGGCGCGGATCGACGCCCAGACGCCGACCAGCTGCGTTGCCGTCGTCGCCCGATGGCACCGCATCGATCTCCTCCGGCACCTTGCTGGACCGACGCCTGGACGCCGCCCGCATCCGCCAATATCCGTCAGACACCCCCTAGCCCGGCCAGCAGATCCGCCGCCGCCTCGGCCGTCACCCGCGCGGCGCCATGCGTCAGAACATAGTGCGAGCCCAGCACCTCCGGCAGCGGATTGACGTCATGGTCGACGACGACGAGGTCAGGCCGGGCGACCCGCGCGGCCGAGACGACCTCCGCCTGCCACGGCCGCCGCCGCACCCCGCGCACGCCGATCACCAGCCGCCGCGACGGCAGCGCCGCGATCACCGCGGACAGGTCCGCCGTCGACGCCGTCACACGGGCCACGACCGTGCCGGGGAGCCGGTCGGCCAGGTGCCGGCCGACGCCCCACGGCACCGGGCCGGCGGCCATCGACGGGTCGTCGTCGAGCTCGATGACCAGCGGCGGCGCGCTCAGCGTGACGTCGCCGTGGACGGTGATCGCGCGCCGCGCGGCGTCGGCGGCCGCGCCGTGGACGACCGCCGGCGGACGCACGTCGCGCAGCCAGCGGCGCAGCGCCTGGACCCGGCCGGCCGCCTCGGCCAGCCGCTCCTCCGGCAGCCGGCCGGACCGCACGGCCTGGACCAGCGCCGCCGCCATCGCCTCGACCGTCCCGGGGTCGACGGTGTCGCCGCCGACGCACAGCGCGTCGACGCCGGCCAGCAGCGCCAGCACCGCGCCCTCGGCGTGCCCGACGGTCCGGCTGATCGCGTGCATGTCCATGCCGTCGGTCATCACCAGGCCGTCGTAGCCCAGCTCGTCGCGGAGGACGTCGGTGACGACGCGTCGCGACAGCGTGGCCGGCCGGTCGCCGTCGAGCGCCGGGAACCGGATGTGCGCCGTCATGACGATCTTGACGTCGGCCTTCACCGCCGCCCGGAACGGCGGCAGGTCGCGGGTCTGGATGACGTCGAGAGGGTCGTCGATCGACGGGACGGTGAGGTGGCTGTCCTCGCTGGTGCCGCCGTGGCCGGGGAAGTGCTTCGCGGTGGCGGCGACGCCCTGCGCCTGTTGCCCCGCGACCCAGGCGGCGACGTGCCGGGCGACGATGTCGGGGTCGAAGCCGAACGAGCGGACCCCGATCACCGGGTTCAGCGTGTTCGAGTCGACGTCGGCGACGGGGGCGAAGTTGAGGTCGATCCCGCCGGCCCGCAGCCGGGCGCCCACCTCGGCCGCCACCCGTTCCGTCGCCGCCGGGTCGTCCAGCGCGCCGAGCGCGGCGTTGCCCGGCAGCGTCGACCCGGTCGCGACGTCGAGCCTGGTGACGTCGCCGCCCTCCTCGTCGATGCCGACCAGCAGGTCCGGGTTGAGCTCGTGCAGCCGGCGGGTCAGCGCGGCCACCCCGGCGTCGCCGCGGGCCGGATCGACGTTGCGGCCGAACAGGACGACGCCGCCCAGCCCATCCGCGGCCAGCTCGGCCAGCCACGGCGGGACGTCGTGCGCGCCGAGGAAGCCAGGGAAGAGGGTGGCGAGGGCGAGGCCTCGCAGCTCGCTGCTGTCGTTCATCTCAGCCCTTCACCGCCCCGGACACCAGCCCCGAGGTCATGCGGTGCTGCACGAGCAGGAAGAAGATCATCACCGGCACCGCCACCAGGACGGATCCGGCCATGATACCGGCCCAGTCACTGACGCGGTTCGCCTCGGTGAACGAGCGCAGCCACAGTGGAAGAGTCATGTTCTCCGGTCTCGTCATGATCACTAGGGACAGGGTGAACTCGTTCCAGGCCTGCAGGAACGCGTACACCCCGCTGGCGACGAGGCCCGGCGCCAGCAAGGGCAGGGTGATGCGGAAGAAGGCCTGCAGCCGGCTGCAGCCGTCGACCAGCGCCGCCTCCTCGAGGTCCCGCGGGACACCGTTGACGAACCCGCGCAGCATCCAGATGGTGAACGGCACGACGGCCGCGATGTAGAGCAGCGACAGCCCGATGACGCTGTTCAGCAGCTGCCACCCCTCCAGCAGCTTGAACTGGGAGATGAACAGGCCCTCGGCCGGGATCATCTGGATGATCAGCACGGCCAGGATGAAGCTGCGCCGGCCCTTGAACCGGAACCGCGACAGCGCCAGCGCCGCCAGGAATGCGAACAGCAGCGCCGCGACGACGGTGAGGCCGGTGACCATCGCGCTGATCCGCAGCGTGTCGAAGAAGTTGCTGTCGAACACCCGGCCGTACGCGGACAGCGACCCGTTCAGCGGCAGGAACGTCGGCTCGGCGGCGCGGATCCGGTTGTACGGCAGGAAGGAGCTGTTCAGCATCCAGTAGACCGGGAACATCCAGATCAGCGCGATGACGACGGCGACGACGCCGAACGTCCGCTGCCGGGTGCGGATGCGCGTGCTCACAGCTCCTCCTCGCGGACCAGGACCCGGACGTAGTAGAGGCTCAGCACGACGGTCAGCAGCAGCACGAACCACGACGCGGCCGCCGCCAGCCCGAACTCGCCCTCGCCCAGCCCGAGCCGGTAGATGTACGTGCCGATCAGGTTCGTCTGCGCGGTGATGCCGCCAGCGTCCTGCAGTACGAAGATCTGGGTGAACACCTTGAGGTCCCAGATGATCTGCAGCAGCAGCACGATCAGCAGGACGGGCTTGACCAGCGGGACAGTGATCTGGCGGAACCGCGACCACGCCGACGCGCCGTCGATCTGGGCCGCCTCGTACAGCTCGCCCGGCACCTGGGTCAGGCCGGCGTAGACGGAGAACGCCACGAACGGCACGCTCATCCAGACCACGATCACCGTCGCCACTGTGAAGAACGACAGCTGGTCGATCAGCCACGAGTGCCCGGCGAACTGGTCCAGGCCGACGTTCGTCAGCAGCCAGTTGATGACGCCGTACTGCGAGTCGAACAGCCACTGCCACACCGTCAGCGACGCCAGGTGCGGCATCGCCCACGCCAGCAGCAGCCCGATCTGCAGGAACAGCCGCGGGCCTCGGCTGGTCAGCGTCATCAGCACCGCCAGCGCGATGCCGATCACCATCGTGATGGCGGCGTTGGCCAGGCAGAAGACGACCGACCGGGCGATCACCGTCCACAGGTAGGAGTCGGTGACCAGGGCGACGTAGTTGTCCAGGCCCACCCACTCCGGCGGCTGCCCGAACTGCTGCGCCAGGCCGTACTCCTGGAACGATATGACCGCCTGGCGGTACAGCGGGTAGCCGAGAGCAGCGACCAGGACCGCCAGCGCCGGCACCAGGAGCACGTACGGGAGCGGCGAGCGCCGTGGCCGTCGGGACCGGCGGGGTGCGACGTCACCCGCCGGCCCCCGGCCGGTCCTCGTGGTGGGGGGAGTGGGCCGGCCGGGTCCCTGGTCCCGGCCGGCCCGTTCCTCCGCTCGGCTGCTAGCCGAGCTGGTCGGCGATGGCGGCATCGGCTTCTTCAGCGAGCTGCTGCACGTCGCCGCCGTTGGCGATCGCGACGAACAGGTCCTCCAGGATGCGGGAGCCCTCGACGGTGGCCCAGTTGGCCGCGGCGGGCGTGAGCTTGGCGTTCGTGACCGCCTCCTGGGTGGCGGCGGCGAACTCGTCCGTGCCCAGGCCGCTGGCGAGCGAGACCTTCGCCGGGGTGAGGCCGTTCTCCGCGTACTGGCTCTGGAACTCGTCGCTCATGATCAGCTCGAGCAGGCTCGCGGCGAGCTCCTGGTTCTGCGACGTGGCGGAGATGGCGATGTTCGAGCCGCCGAGCAGGACGGGAGCCGGCTCGCCGTCAGTGCCGGGCAGGGCGAAGACGCCGACGTTGGCCATCATGTCCGGGCAGCCGATCTCCGGGTCCTCGAGGCTGCCGCGCAGCCAGCCCGGACGCAGCATCATGCCGACCTCGCCGGCGCAGAACGGGACGTGGCCGTCGGCCTCGTTGCCGTCCTTCGGCGCCCCGGACGCCTCGGTGAACAGCCGCTGCACCAGCGCCAGGCCCTCCTGCGACTCCGGCGTCGACAGCGCGCCGCTCCACTCGCCGCCGTCCTCGGCGGCGAAGTCGCCGCCGGCGTCCCACAGGAACGCGGCGCCGTCACGCCAGTCCTGGCCGGGCAGCCAGAAGCCGGAGAAGTTCGGCACGCTGGCGTTGTCCTGCTTCAGCTTCACGGCCGTGTCGACGAACTCCTGCATGGTCGTCGGCACCTCGAGGCCCGACGCCGCGAACAGGTCCTTGCGGTAGAAGATGTAGGACGAGCCCGCGTACAGCGGGACCGCGTAGGTCTTGCCGTCCGCGCTGCCGGCCTCGACGAAGCCCTGCAGCAGGTCGTCGCCGCCGAGATCGGGCAGCATGTCGGTGATGTCGGTGAACGCGCCGACGGTGGTGAAGGTCGGCGCCTGGGTGTTGCCCACCTCGACGACGTCCGGGGTCTCGGACTCGCTGCCCAGCGACGTGGTGAGCCGGTCGACCAGGCCCTCCCACTGCTGCTCCTCGATGGTGAGCGTGGAGCCGGGGTTCTGCTCCTCGAACTCGGCGATCAGCCAGTCGCGCATCGGCTGCGGGGTGTCCGGGCCGTTGAGCCACAGCCGGATGTCGGCGGGCTCCGGCGTGCCGGCGCTCTCGCCACCGGCGGCGGG
>NZ_POTW01000121.1 GCF_003236295.1 Jiangella anatolica | reverse complement strand
CACCAGAACCGTCTGACCCGGCACCACGCGCGCCTGCGTGAACAGCATCCGGTACGCCGTCAGCCACGCCGTCGGCAGACACGCGGCCTGCTCGAACGTCAGCGACGCCGGCTTGGGGACCAGGTTCCGCGACGGGACCGCGACCCGCTGCGCGAACGTCCCCTGGTACCGCTCGGACAGCAGCGAGCGCTTCGGGTCCAGCGTCTCGTCGTCGCGCCAGTCGGGGTCGGAGACGACGGCGTGCAGGATCACCTCGCGGCCGTCGTCGGTCACACCGGCCGCGTCGCAGCCCAGGATCATCGGCAGCCGGCTCTCGTCCAGCCCGACGCCGCGCAGCGACCAGAGGTCGTGGTGGTTGAGCGCCGTCGCCCGGACCGTCACCGTCGTCCAGCCGTCCGGCTCCTCCGGCTCAGGCCGCTCCCCCAGCGTCAGCGCGGCCAGCGGGTCGTCTGCGTCGAGCGTCGAGGCATAGGCGGCGAACATCCCCAGAGCCTAACGAGTTCACTCCGGCCGCCTCTGGTGGCAGGATGCGTCAGGGCGTCGACCGCCGGGGTGTGACACTCTGGTCGGAGCGCAACACACACGAGGAGGTTTGGTGAGCGAGTCCGGTTCGTCGATCGGTGACCTGGTAGAGCTCCAGGTACCCGCGTCCAGCGCCTACCTCACCGTGCTGCGCACCACCGCCGCCCGGCTGGCCGCGCGGATCGGGTTCACCCTCGACGAGATCGAGGACCTGCGCATCGCCGTCGACGAGGCCGGCGCCATGCTGCTCCCGCTCGCCGTACCGGGCTCCAACATGCACTGCAGCTTCCAGCTGCACACCGACATACTGGACGTGGTGGTGTCGGTGCCGGCGGCGCAGACCGACCTCCCCAGCCGGGACAGCTTCGCCTGGACGGTGCTGTCGGCGCTGGCCGGCGAGGTGCACTCGCGAGCGGAGGACGGCCGGGTGTCGATCATGCTGCGCAAGAAGCGGGGTTGAGTCGGGCCGTGGGCGCCGCCGAGGCGAGGCTGACCAGCGAGGCCATGGATGAGCCCGCCGGTCCGGTCGTCGACGTCGTCCGGCCGGTGCGAGCGGTCGGGCCACGCGCGGTCGGGCCGCTGGAGGCCGAGCCGATCGAGGGCGAGCCCACCCGCGGCACCGTCGACCGCGCCACGAGCCGGGCGCTGCTGGAGCTGCTGGCCGGCATGGACGCCGACGACCCCGCCCGCGCCGAGATCCGCAACCGCCTGACGACGCTGCACCTGCCGCTGGCCGAGCACCTGGCCCGCCGCTTCGCCGGCCGCGGCGAGCCGTACGAGGACCTCGTGCAGGTCGCGACGATCGGCCTGATCAAGGCGATCGACCGGTACGACCCCGGCCGCGGCGCGGAGTTCTCCACCTACGCCACCCCGACGATCCTCGGCGAGATCAAGCGCTGGTTCCGCGACAAGGGCTGGGCGATCCGGGTGCCCCGCCGGCTGCAGGAGCTGCGGCTGTCCATCAGCACCGCGACGACCGACCTGCTGCAGCAGCTGGGCCGCTCGCCGACCATCGCCGAGCTGGCCCAGGCCACCCGCACCACCGAGGACGAGGTGCTGGAGGCGCTGGAGACGGCGGCCGCGTACAGCACGGTCTCGCTGGACTCGCCGGAGCCGGGCGAGAACGCGCCCAGCACGATCGAGACGATCGGCCACGACGACGAGGCGCTGGAAGGCGTCGAGAACCGCGAGACGCTGGCCCGGATGCTGGAGGGCCTGCCCGACCGCGAGCGGCGCATCATCGTGCTGCGGTTCTTCCGCGGCATGACGCAGTCGCAGATCGCCGGCGAGATCGGCATCTCGCAGATGCACGTGTCCCGGCTGCTGGCCCGGACCTTGATCCAACTGCGTGAGGGCATGTTCCGCTGACCGGCGGCGGTCCGGCGGACCGTAGGCTGTCACCCATGCGCGCCCTCGTCGTCCTCAACCCGAACGCCACGACGACGTCCGTGCGCACCCGCGACGTGCTGCTGGCGGCGCTGAGCAACGACCTGGACGTCGAGGTCGCCGAGACCACCCACCGCGGCCACGCCACCGAGCTGACCAGGAAGGCCCGCGCCGACGGCGTCGGCATGGTCGTGTCGGTCGGCGGCGACGGCACCGTGAACGAGGTCGTCAACGGCCTGCTCGATCCGGCGCCGGCGGCCGGCGAGACGGTGCCCGACATCGCGATCATCCCCGGCGGCAGCACCAACGTGCTGGCCCGCAACCTCGGCATCCCGGAGAACTCGATCGAGGCCACCGGCCTGCTGCTGGACGCGCTGCGGTCCGGCCGGCGGCAGAGCATCGGGCTGGGCCGGCTGGACGACCGGTACTTCACCTTCACCGCCGGGTTCGGCCTGGACGCGGACGTCATCCGCGCCGTCGAGGCCGAGCGCGAGCGGGGCCGGGTGTCCACCGTCCAGCTCTACGTCCGCACCGCGATCCGGCGGTTCTTCGCCCAGCCGGAGCGGCGGCGCGGCGTCATCTCGGCGACGGCCGACGGCGGGCTGCCGGTCGACGGGCTGGCCGTCGTCATCGTCACGAACTGCACGCCGTGGACGTACCTGGGCGCCCGGCCGCTGCGGCCCACCCCGTTCGCCGACCTCAACGCCGGGCTGGACCTGTTCGGCCTGACCAGCCTGCGACTGGGGCCGACGCTGCTGCACCTGGCCCAGATGACCAGCCGCCGCGGGCCGCGCGGGCACAACGTCGTGTCGCTGCACGACCGCAAGGAGATCGTGCTGCGCGCGCCGGAACCGCAGCCGGTGCAGGTCGACGGCGACTACATCGGCGAGCGGACGCAGGTCACGCTGACGTCGGTGCCGCACGCGCTGCGCGTCGCCTACTGACCCGGCGGTTCCGTCGATCCGTAGCCGTCGAGCGGGCCGCACCTCGCAGATCGAGGTCCGCAGGACCCTTGTCAGGCCAAGACGTGCCGGTTATGGTCCCACTTGGCCGTTTTGGACCGATGCTGTGACCGACGCTACACCGACTTGATGAGACGGATTACACAAAGCCCTTGTAGATGCATCACGAACTTGTCACCCTGGTAGGGCGACGCGGTTACGTGCGCTCCACGAGCGCGTGCTAGGCCGCCGCAGGACTTCGCGTCATCCCCCTCGGCCACCTGGAGCCACAGGGCCGGGCGGGGACTCGTGAACGAATTCACGTAGTGCAACGTGGCCGGACGGCGCAACCGTCCGGCACCACCCATAAGGAGCTGTGAGAACCATGGATTGGCGCCACCGTGCCGCCTGTCGCGACGAGGACCCGGAGCTGTTCTTCCCGATCGGGAACACCGGGCCCGCGCTGCTCCAGATCGAGGAGGCCAAGACCGTCTGCCGGCGCTGCGACGTGCGCGAGGCCTGCCTGAGCTGGGCACTCGAGAGCGGTCAGGACGCCGGCGTGTGGGGCGGGCTGTCCGAGGACGAGCGCCGCGCGCTGAAGCGTCGCAACGCCCGAGCCCGCGCGCGAGCCTACTGAGACACCGACACCCGCGCCGGACGCTACGCCCCGCCCGACCCCGGATCGGCGGGGCGTCGGTATGTCCGGGCCACGGTCAGGCCGGCGCCGCCTGAACCGGCAGGTCCAGCACGACCCGGGTGCCGCCGCCGTCGCGCGGCCCGATCGCCAGCGTGCCACTCAGCTCGCCGACGACGAGCGTGCGGACGATCTGCAGCCCCAGGTTCCCGGTGACGGCAGCGTCGAAGCCGGGCGGCAGGCCGACGCCGTCGTCCTCGACCGTCACCAGCAGCCGGCCGTCGGAGCGCTGCGCCGTCAGCAGCACCGCGCCGCCGCGGCGGTCCAGGCCGTGCTCGACGGCGTTCTGCAGCACCTCGGTGAGCGTCATCGCCAGCGGCGTCGCGGTCTGCGCGCCCAGGATCCCGAACGTGCCCTCACGAGTGGCCCGCACGTCCGACGACATCGCCGCCACCTCCGCGACCATCGCCAGCAACCGGTCGGCGACGTCGTCGAAGTCGACGGTGTCGTCGACGGTCTGCGAGAGCGTCTCGTGCACGATCGCGATCGAGCCGACCCGGCGGACCGCCTCGTCCAGCGCCGCCCGGCCCTCCGCCGACCCGATGCGGCGCGACTGCAGCCGCAGCAGCGCCGCGACCGTCTGCAGGTTGTTCTTCACCCGGTGGTGGATCTCGCGGATCGTCGCGTCCTTGGTGAGCAGCTCCCGCTCGCGCCGGCGCACCTCGGTCACGTCGCGGCACAGCACCAGCGCGCCGACGTGCTGCCCGCCCGGGTCCAGCGGGATGATCCGCAACGTCATGACCGTGCCGTTGCCCTCGATCTCGGTGCGGATGTGCTGCCGCCCGCCGAGCACGTCCTCCAGCGGCTCGTCCCGCGCTCCCGGCGGCGGCGCCAGTGACGCCGTCGCCTTGCCCAGGTGCTGGCCGACGAGGTCCGCGGCGAGGCCGAGCCGGCGGTAGACCGAGACGGCGTTCGGGCTGGCGTAGAGCGCGAGACCGTCGGCGTCGAGCCGGACCAGGCCATCGCCGACCCGCGGCGCGCCGCGCCGGCCCATGTCGGTGCGGGTGGAGTGCGGGAACCGGCCCTCGGTGATCAGCGTGGCGAGCTGGCCGCCGCACTCCAGGTAGGACAGCTCCAGGCGGCTGGGGGTACGGACGGCGATGAGGTTCGTGTGCCGGCCGATCACCGCGATGACACGGCCGTCGTGGCGGACCGGGATGGCCTCGACCCGCACCGGCACGTCGTCCCACCACTCCGGGTCGCCCTCGCGGCGGATGACGCCCGCGGCGTAGGCCGTGTCGATGAGCGGGCGCCGGCCCTTCACCAGATACGTGCCGACGAGGTCCTCGACGTAGGCCGTCGGGCCCGTGGTGGGCCGCATCTGGGCGACGGCGCGGAAGCCCTCGCCGTCGCGGTCGGGCACCCAGAGCACCAGGTCGGCGAAGGAGAGGTCGGCGAGCAGCTGCCAGTCGGCGATGAGGGCATGCAGCCAGTCCAGGTCGGCCTCGGAGAGATCGGTATGACGCTGGACGACGTCGTTGAGCGACGGCACGTCACCGAGCGTAGCTCTCGTCACCTCGCTTCCCTCCATGGAGGTGGTTCTGCGAGGATTGCTCCTGTGCAGCAGTCGTACTGGGAGCAGGTCGTCGCCGACGGCTTCCGGCTACCCCAGGGTGCTGCCCTCGACGAGCTCACCATCGAGCTGGTCACCATGCTCGGCGACACCGACCCGCACGTGCGCGAGGACATCGCGCGCTCGGTCCTGCAGACCTGGATCCGCGAGGGCGTCTACGACGACCTGCTGATCGGCCTGGGCGACGGGCTCGCGCTGGGGCTGAAGAAGGGCCTGGGCGAGGAGGGCACCGACTCTGTGCTGCGCCGCTCGTTCTCCGCGAGCGTGCTGGCCGAGGTGATCGCCCGCGACAACGTCACTCACGGGCTGCACCCGGCCGCCGTGCTCACCTGGGCCGACCAGGCGGTCGGCTGGCTGCTCGGCGAGCGCGACCTGCGCGGCTGGACCCCGAGCCAGGGCTGGGCCAACGCCGTCGTGCACGGCGCGGACATCCTCGGCGCGCTGAGCGCGTCACGGCACCTGGGCGCCGACGAGCTGCGCGTGCTGCTCGACGTCGTCGCCGAGCGGCTCACGACGCCGACCCGGCACCGCTTCTCCGCCGGCGAGGAGCAGCGTCTCGCCTACGCGACGATGTCGGTGCTGCACCGCGACCTGGTGACGATCGACTCGCTGGAGGGCTGGCTGGACCGGCTGGCCCAGGCCTGGCGCGACGACGCCCGCCCGCCGTCGTCGCGGGCCGCGGCTCGCGAGAACACCCTCGATTACCTGCGGGCGCTGCACCTGCAGCTGCTGCTGGGCGTGCAGGGCACCCCGGCGCAGAACGTCGCCAGTACCGTCCACCCGATGCCGGCGGTCCGCTCGGACCTGTTGCTGGCGATGCAGTCGACGCTGCGCTCCAGCGCACCCTGGCTGTACCGCCAGCCGTAGCCGCCCGAGCGGAGAGCGATGGCCGAGGACATCCCGAACCCGTATCTCGCGGCGCTGCGCGAGGCGCGCGACGACGCCGACCGCCTCGCCGGGCCGATGCGCGACGAGCTGAAGGGCGTCAAGACCGCGATGGACAACGGCGCGTGGGTCAGTCCCGCCGCCGACGAGTTCTACGCCGCGCTCGGCCAGCAGACCACCGCGCTCGACACCGCCGCCGACGGCGCTCTGGAGGACATCGACGACGCGATCAGCGGCCGGCCGGAGATGGTCCCGCCGGACTCGCCGGACGGACGCTGGACGCCCTGATGGCCACGGCATCGATCGACATCGCGCAGATGTCCGCCCTCGTCTCCGCCATGGAGACGGCCAGCAGCACCGTCGGGCAGAGCAAGACCTCCATGGCCGGCGTCCTCGAACGGGTCGACCTCGACACGTCGTCGGTGAGCCGGCTCGACGGCGTCCAGGGCTGGGTCACCGACCAGCTGCCGGGCGTGCGCCGCCGGCTGGCCATGGCCGAGGCCATCGAGGCCCAGACCCCCGGCCACCAGTTCGTCGTCACCATCGACGAGAGCCTGATCTCGACGCTCAGCCCGGAGGACGCCCGCGAGGCGGCCCGCCGCGCCGCCCACCTCATCGCCGAGAACAACCTCGACCCGACCGTCTCCGACGAGGTCCTCGACCAGTACGGCATCCCGCAGGAGCTGCTGGACCTGCTGGCGGCCAACTCGACTGACCCGTACTTCGCCCAGGAGCTGGCCCGCACCACCAGCCCCGAGGACGTCGCGGTCCTGGTCGCCGAGGTGTCGGCGTACCGGCAGCGCGCCGCCACGGACCCGCTGGTCGACGTCGAGGAGGTCGACCGGCAGTACGAGTCGCTGCTGTCCGGACTGGGCGGCGCCCTGGGCCTGGCCACCCGCACGAACGCGGACCTGCGGCTGCCCAACGACGTCCGCGACCGGTGGGTCGAGGCGGTGGCGACGCCGTACGAGGGCCTCGGCGACGACGCGTTCCCGGGGCAGGCCTCGGCGCTCGCGCTGGTGGTCTCGCGCGGCCAGTGGAGCACGCCGTTCCTCTTCTACGCGGCGAACCAGGTCTACGGCCGCGAGCAGCTGCTGGGCCGTGAGGCGTGGGGCGACGAGATCCCGCTCGTGGCGCCCGGCGGCGACAGCTTCGGCGACCCGCTGGCCGGGATCCTGGCCGCGATGGGGACCAACCCCGAGGCCGCCCAGTGGGTCTTCGACGACTCGACCAGCGGCACTGTCGAGATCGAGGGCGTCGAGGTCGACACGTCCGGGTTCCTCGAGTACTGCCTGCGCCGTCGCTGGCAGAGCGACGGCGGCGCCGGGTTCCAAGCGGCCCTGCAGGCCGCGGTCACGCCGTTCGAGGGCGGCAGCACGATCAGCGCCGACATCGCCGCGCACGCCGCCGAGCTGATCGAGACCATCACGACCGAGCAGGAGCAGGCGCAGGCGGAGTACGACCGCAACTGGCTCTCGCGGCTCGGGCACACCATCCTCGACGTCGTCGGCCTCATCCCGGTGCTCGGCGAGCCGGCCGACGCCGTCAACGCCGCCTGGTACACAGCCGAGGGCGACTACGTCAACGCCGGGCTGTCCGCGGCCGGCGTGGTCCCCGTCATCGGCTGGACGGCGGTCGGCGGCAAGTGGGTGCGCCGGGCGCTCAGCGCCGAGGAGCTCGCCGCCATCAGCCGGCAGCTCGACGGCGCCCGCGTCGTCAACGCCAACCCGGGCGCGGCCGTCCGCGTCGCGACCAGCGGCGCGCCCGTCGGCGGCGTGTACCGGCGCGAGATGCCCGAGTGGCTGCGCAACATCATCCGCGGCAACGAGTTCGAGCGGGCGCAGACGCCGGCCATCGAGGGCGCCGGCGGCACCACGCAGCTGCGGGTGCAGCAGCGGGCCACCGACCCCGAGACCGGCCGGCCGCTGGTCGACGAGGCCGGCAACCCCGTCTACCGCGACAGCTACCCGTACAACATCGTCGACGGGTACATCGACGGCGACGAGATCATCGAGATCAAGTCCACCCAGTTCGCCGAGGTCACCGAGCAGCACGCGCTCAGCGAGATCCGGTCGCTGGGCAACAAGTACCCGCCCGGGACGCCGATCGCCGACGTCCCGTCCACCCCCGAGGCGATGCGCGGGGCGACGCTGGACGGCCGGCCCGTCCTGCTCGTCCCCGTGCAGAATGCGCCGATCCCGCCGAACGTGCTGGCCGAGGCGCGCAGACTGGGCGTGGAGATCCGGGACGACACTGGAAGGGTCTACACCTGATGACCGACGCCATCTCGTACGGCAACCTCTGGAACCGCTCGACGCACAGTTTCGGGGAGAGCCTGACCGAGGACGAGGCCCGCCGGCGCCACGAGGCCCGCGAGCGCTACGCCGCCCTGCTCGAGGACGACGGCCGGCCGGTCGCGGCGCTCGACCTCAACTTCCGGCCACCGGTCGTCGACGTCTTCCTCCTCGACGAGGAGCGCCGCCCGGCCGGCCAGTACAAGTTCGTCGCCGACCCCGCCGGCGACGGGCTGTGGCTGGAGCAGACCCGCCGCCGCCAGTTCGAGGGCCCGCGCACCGTCATCGCCCAGGAGGTGACCTGGACCCGGCCCAACGGCCTGCTCCGGACCGAGGTGCGGGGGCAGGGACAGCCCACGGTCGACGTCGTCGAGGCGAGGTTCGACCCGGCCGAGCATCCGGAGCTACGCGAGCCGATGCCCGAGTTCGGTGACTACGACTCGATCGCGCGCTGGGAACGCGGCGAAAAGTAAGTCGCTTACCGCCGTTGGCCGGCGGCGGCCGGGAACGAGCACGATGGCGGCGTGACCGACTACGGACGCCCCCTCAGCTTCGGGGTCAGCCTCGACCCCACCGCCGCGGACGTCGGGTCCGCGCTCGACCTCGCCCGGCAGGCCGATCGCGCCGGACTGGAGTACCTCGCCGTCCAGGACCACGCCTACCAGCCCGGTTACCTGGACATGTGGACGATGCTCAGCTGGCTGGCCGCCGCCACCGAGCGGATCGCCGTCGTGCCGGACGTCGCCGACCTGCAGCTGCGCCCGCCCACGATGCTGGCCAAGGCGGCCGCGTCGCTGGCCACGATCGCGCCCGGACGGGTGGTGCTCGGCGTCGGCGCGGGACCGAGCGCGGCCGCCGTCGCGTCGATGGGCGCGACGCCGCACCACGGCGACGCCATGGTGGAGTACACCGAGGAGGCGATCGGCATCCTCCGCGCCGCCCTGGCCGGGCAGCCGATCCGCACGACCACCGAGCACCACCACATTGCCGGCTACCAGGCCGGCCCGAGGCCGCCGCGGCCGGTGGAGATCTGGGTCGGCGCCCAGAAGCCGAAGATGCTCGGCGTCACCGGCCGGGCCGGCGACGGCTGGGTGTCACCGCTGAACATCTACGTGCCGCCGGATGACGTCCCGCAGCGGCAGGCGCTGGTCGACGACGCCGCTCGGTCGGCCGGCCGGAACCCGCGCGACGAGCGCCGGCTCTACAACGTCATCGGCGCGATCGGGCCCTACCGCGGCGGGCAGGGCCTGGTCGGCCCGGTCGAGCTGTGGGTCGACCGCCTCACCGAGTGGGCCGTCGGGCTGGGCTTCGACACGTTCGTGCTGTGGACCATCACCGACCCCGCCGCCCAGCTGCAGCTGTTCACGTCAGAGGTGGTCCCGGCCGTGCGCGAGCGGGTCGCCGCCCACCGAGCCGGCTAGATGAGTGAGCCCGATCGACATTCGGCTGGCCCGCAGCTCGCAGCCGCGTAGGGGCGCACCCGTGATCAGGGGTGGGGTCGTTCGGCGGATGCCCGCCAGACGGGCGGATGCGGGCCCGGACCGGGTGACATTTGCCGGATCCGCGGGCATCAGCTCGACCGCGCCTCCCCCGGCGACGGTCAATCGGACTTACTCATCGAGGCGCGACAGCGCCCTGGAACGCGTCTGGGCCGCGGGCCATGATCGGACCATGGATTCCGGTACGGTGAACGCGTGAGTATTTCGCAGCGCAAAGACCTCACCCTGAGCGGGCATGCGGGACAGCACGCCCTGGCCGTCGCCGAGGCGCACGGGGTCGGGACCATGTGGACGCTGTCTGGCGCGCACGTGTTCCCGCTCTACGACGCCGTCGTCAAGGCCGAGTCGCCGACCCGCATCGTCGACGTGCGGCACGAGCAGACCGCCGTCTTCGGCGCCGAGGCGACCGCGAAGCTCACCCGCGAGCCGGGCCTGGTCGTGCTGACCGCCGGCCCCGGCGTCACCAACGGCATCAGCGGCATCGCCCAGGCGCACTTCAGCGGCGTCCCGCTGCTGGCCGTAGGCGGCCGCGCGCCGGCCTGGCGTTGGGGCACCGGCGCGCTGCAGGAGCTGGACCACCCGCCGCTGCTGGCGCCGGTCACCAAGCTCGCCGAGACGGCGCACAAGGCCGCCGACGTGGGCCCGGCGATCGACCGCGCGCTCAGCGTCGCCCGGTCGGCGCACCGCGGGCCGGTCTTCGTCGACGTCCCGATGGACGAGCTGTACAGCTTCGCCGACGTGACGCTGGAGCTCACACCGCCGGCGCACCGGCCCGAGCCGGACCCCGCCGACCTCGCCGCCATCGCCACGTTGATCGGTGCGGCGCAGCACCCGGTCGTCGTGCTCGGCTCGGACGTCTGGATGGACGGCGCCGAGGCCGCCGCGCTGCACTTCGCCGACGAGACCGGCATCCCGGTCGTGGCCAACGGCATGGGCCGCGGCGTGCTGCCGAAGGGACACCGGCTGCTGGTCAACCGGGCCCGATCGGCCGCGTTCAAGAACGCCGACCTCGTCGTCGTGGTCGGGACGCCGCTGGACTTCCGGCTCGGGTTCGGCACGTTCGGCGGCTCCGACGGCGTCGCACCTGCGCGCGTCGTCCACGTCATGGACTCCCCCGAGGGCATCGCGACGCACGTCGAGCTGGCCGCCAGCGCGTCCGGCGACCTCAGCCTCGTCCTCGAGGGCATCCTGAGCTCGCTGCGCGCCACCCGGCGCTGGGACGACTGGGCCAACGGCCTGCGCGACCAGGCGGCCGCCGCCGTCGAGCGGGACGCGCCGCTGCTCGAGTCCGACGGCGAGCCGATCCACCCGGCGCGCGTCTACGGCGAGCTGAACAAGCTGCTCGACGACGACGCCGTCGTGATCGGCGACGGCGGCGACTTCGTCTCGTGGGCCGGCAAGCTGATCGAGCCCGGCCGGCCCGGCTGCTGGCTCGACCCGGGCCCGTACGGCTGCCTCGGCGCCGGCGCGGGCGCCGCCGCGGCCGCGCGGCTGGCCCGGCCCGACAGCCAGGTCGTCCTGCTCTACGGCGACGGCGCCGCCGGCATGTCGCTGATGGACGTCGACACGCTGGTCCGGCACGAGCTGCCGGTCGTCATGGTCGTCGGCAACAACGGCGCGTGGGGGCTGGAGAAGCACCCGATGCGGTTCCTCTACGGCTACGACGTCGCCGCGGACCTGCGCCCGGAGACCGGCTACGACGCCGTCGTCGAGGCGCTCGGCGGCGCCGGCGAGACCGTCACCGACCCCGGAGACATCGGCCCGGCGCTGCGCCGCGCGTTCGACTCCGGCGTGCCCTACCTCGTCAACGTCCAGTGCGACCCGAAGGTCGCCTATCCACGCTCGACCACCGGCATCTGAGGCGGCCGGGTCAGGCGGCGCCGGGGCGGCGGTCGCAGAACGCGGCGCGGTAGGCCTGCGGCGTGGTGCCCAGGCGCTTGGCGAAGTGGTGCCGCATGGCCGCCGCCGTGCCGAACCCGGCGCGGGCGGCGACGGTCTCGACGACGTCGTCGCCGCGCTCCAGCATGCGCTGGGCCGCCGCCAGCCGGGCGGTGAGCAGCCACTCGTACGGCGTGGTGCCGGTCTCGGCGCGGAACCGGCGGGCGAACGTGCGCGGCGACATGTTCGCCAGCGCCGCGAGGTCGTCGACGGTGAAGTCCTGGTCGAGGTGGGCGGCCATGTGGTCGACGATGCCGGCCAGCGTGCGGGCCGGGGTGGCCCGGATCGGCGCCTCGATGAACTGCGCCTGGCCGCCGTCGCGGTGCGGCGGGACGACCATCCGGCGGGCCACCGTCGCGGCGGCCTCGGCGCCGAACTCCTTGCGCCACAGGTGCAGGCTGGCGTCGAGCCCGGCGGCGGTGCCGGCGCTGGTGATGATCGGGTCGTCGTCGACGTAGAGGACGCCGGGGTCGACCTTGGCCGCGGGGAACCGGGCGGCCAGTTCGCCGCTGTACATCCAGTGCGTCGTGCAGTGCCGGCCGTCGAGCAGGCCGGCCTCGCCGAGCACGAACGCGCCGGAGCAGACCGACAGCACGCGTGCCCCGCGGTCGACGGCGGCGCGCAGCGCCTCGAGCACCTCGCCGGGGTAGACGCCGTTGCGCGGCACCGCGGGGACGCCCACGAGGTCGGCCGTCTCGAGCCGCTCCAGCCCGTGATCGATCGACACTCCGAAGCCGACCGACGTCCGGACCTGCGGTGACGGCCCGCACAGGTCGAAGTCGATGACCGGGAGGCCCTGGTCGGAACGGTCGATGCCGAACGCCTCACAGAGCACGCCGAGCTCGAACGGGGCGACCCCGTCGAGCACCACGACGGCGACATTTCGCAGCATTCAGACAGTCTGCCAGACGTTTGGCAGGAAGTCGATGGGTGCTGGCAGTCCTGCCACTAGTGGCAGGATCACAGTGGTAGCAGAATTACTGCCATGAACACAGTCACCCTTCTCCTGGTCCTGGCAGTCGCGATCGCCGCCGCGGTCACCGCGGCGCGCTGGGCGGGGTCGGACGGCGGCCCTCGGCACGACCCGCTCCCGCGGGCCGACGACGAGTGGTCCCCGACCCTGCCGAACCACCCCTACGCCCGCTGACCCCAGCGGGCCAGGAACCGCTCGCGTCCCACCACGACGCGGGTGATCGTTCCACGACCCACCGGGTTCCCGTCGCCGTCCGACGCGGCGACGGCGAACCGCAGGGTCCGCCCGTCGACCTCGGCCAGCTCGGCGCGCACGCCGACCACGGCGCCGAGCGGGCTCGCCCCGACGTGGTCCACCTCGACCCGGGTGCCCACCGTGGTGTCGCCGCCGGCCAGCGCGTCGTCGACGGCGGCGACGGTGGCCGCCTCGAGCCACGCCACCAGTCGCGGCGTCGCCAGCACCGGCACGTCGCCGGAGCCGAGCGCCAGCGCGGTGTCGGTCTCGGTGACCGTGTGCGACTCGCTCGCCGCCAGGCCCGGCTCGAGCGCCGTCACGAGAGGACGACCAGCACGTCGCCCTCCTGGACGACGTCCCCCGGGCCGACCTTGATCTCAGACACCTGCCCGGCGTCCTCGCACAGCACCGGGATCTCCATCTTCATCGACTCCAGGATCAGCAGCGTCGTGCCGGCGTCGACCTGGTCACCCACGGACACCGTCACGGAATGGACATTGGCCACCATCTCGGCCGCCACCAGCTCTCCCACGTGCTGAACTCCTCTCGGCTGCTCCCGGTGTGGCGTACCGGATATCGGCACCGGAGCAGGTCAGGATGATGATATGGCGTTGGTCCTGCTCGCCCTGGCCGCCGGCCTGGTGGCGGGGCTCGCACGCGGTGGGCGGCTGCGCCGGCTGGGCGAACGGCCGCCGGTGCGCAGCCGGCTCATCCTCACCGCGCTGGGCGCCTACGCCGTCGGCGTCGCGGGGAGCTGGGTCTGGGAGCCACTGCTGCCGGCCATGACGGCGCTGTGCTGGTTCACGCTGGGGTTCTACGCCTGGCTCAACCGCTCGTACTACGGCGCGACGCTGGTCGCACTCGGCCTGGCCGCCAACGGCCTGGTCATCCTGCTCAACGGCGGCATGCCGGTGTCGGCCTCGGCGCAGCATCGGGCCGGCGTCGAGACGACCGTCGCCGAGCGGCCGGACGAGGGCGTCGTCACCCTCGCCGGCGACGACACCCGGCTGCGCTGGCTGGGCAAGACCATCCCCGTCGCGTTCCCGCCCAGCCCCGAGGCGGTCAGCCCGGGCGACCTCGCGGTCGCCGCCGGCGTCGCGGCCGCGCTGGCCACGGCGCTGACCGGACGGCGGACCGTTCCCGTGGCGCGGGAGCGCGAGCGGCCGCGCGTCCCCCGTCAGCGGCCGGCCCAGCGGCCGGCGCAGCGACCCGCCCAGCGGCCGCGGCCGGACGAGGTGCCACCGCCACCGCCGGAGCCCGTCGCCGGCCATGCGACAATGGACGACGACGCGAGCACGCCGCAATCGCCGCGCGTCACCGCGTGACGGTGTCACCGTCCGCCATCAGCAGATCGATCCCGGAGAGGAGTCAGCTCGCCATGGGCAAGAAGGCACGCAAGCGCCGTTCGCGCAAGAAGAGCGCCGCCAACCACGGCAAGCGCCCCAACTCCTGATTGAGGCGCGACGAGAGCCCCGGACCTGCGAACAGGTCCGGGGCTCTCGGCAGTTCAGGGGTGGGTCAGGGCGTCCTGGTCATCTGGACGCGGACCTCTTCGATGCGGGCGCGGATCTTCAGCCGCAGCTCGTCCGGCGCGTGGTCGCAGCCGCAGGCACGGGCCACCGCCTCGCGGATCACCCGCTCGATGTCGTACGTCGACAGGCACGGCTGGCAGTCGTCGAGATGGGCCTTGATCTCGTCATAGGTGAGGTTGCGGTCGTCGAGCTCGTGGTCGAAGAAGACGTAGACCCGATCGAGAACCTCAGCGCAGTCGACCTCGTCGTCGTTGCAGCTCATCCTCCGACCTCCTGAGTGACCTTCGGCACCAGCCCACGCTCGCGGGCGTAGTCCTCCAGCAGCCCGCGCAGCTGACGGCGGCCACGGTGCAGCCGGGACATCACCGTCCCGATGGGTGTGCCCATGATGTCGGCGATCTCCTTGTAGGGAAAGCCCTCGACATCGGCGAGGTAGACCGCGATGCGGAACTCCTCGGGGATCTCCTGCAGCGCGTTCTTCACGTCGGAGTCGGGCAGGTGCGCCAGCGCCTCGGCCTCGGCCGAGCGCAGGCCGGTCGAGGTGTGCGCCTCGGCCCTGGCCATCTGCCAGTCCTCGATCTCCTCGGTGGCGCTCTGCTGCGGCTCGCGCTGCTTCTTGCGGTACGTGTTGATGAACGTGTTGGTCAGGATCCGGTAGAGCCACGCCTTGAGGTTCGTTCCCTCCTTGAACTGGTGGAACGAGGCATAGGCCTTCGCAAACGTCTCCTGGACCAGGTCCTCGGCGTCACTGGCGTTGCGCGTCATGCGCAGCGCGGCCGAGTACAACTGGTCGAGGAACGGCAACGCATCGCGTTCGAACCGCTGCGTGCGCTGCTCGTCACTCTCCTGATCAGCCATCACCGACAAGTCTACCGGCGCGACCAAGTCAGGTGCCGGTCGCTCCAAGCACGTCGCACTCACAGTCAGCTGAAACCTCCAAGTCCGGTGTTTCCGCTGGCGTCAACGGCGACGGCGTCCGGATCATTCCCCGATCGGCGCCAGGAAGGCCCGTACGGCGGCCACGACGGCGTCGATCGCCTCGCGCTGCGACCGGCCCTTGAGCACCTTCATCCCGTGGTCGGCGCCGGGGATGGTGACCAGCTCGTGCGGCCCGGAGGGGAACTCGTCCGGCCCGCCGAAGGTGTCCCGCTCCCCCTGCACGACCAGGACCGGCAGCTTCTCGGCGGCGCCGGTCAGCTCGGGCAGCCGCGACGCTTCGGGCTTACCGGGCAGATGCAGTGGAAACGCCAGGCAGACGACGGCGGCGGCGCCCAGCTCCGCGGCGGTGCGGCAGGCGACCCGGGCGCCGGAGCTGCGGCCGCCGAGCACCAGCGGGACGTCGCGCGGCAGCGTCGCGAGCGCGGCCAGCCAGGCCTCGTCGAGCACCGGCGGACGCGGCGCGACCTTCTTGCCGGCCAGCCGCCACGGCTGCTCGAACCGGACGACGGTGACGCCGTGCGCCGGCAGCTCACGCGCCAGCGCCTCGAGGTCGGCCGCCTTCGGCCCGCCACCGGCGCCGTGCCCGAGCACCAGCCGCAGCCGGGGCTCGTCGGCGGCGTCGGTCCAGAACGCGGCCGGACCGATCGGCGTCTCGGCCGTGGTCCGGACCGGCGCCGTCACAGCTCCACCGGTTCGACGAGGTGCGGCCCGTTGTTGCCGACCTTGTTGACGTCGGTCGACACCGGGTAGGCGTCGAGGATGCCCGGCACGGCGGGACGCAAGAGCGCCGTCACGTCGGCCGGGTCGTCGTTGGCGGGGTCGAGCCAGCGCTCCCAGTGGTCCTGGTCGACCAGCATCGGCATCCGGTCGTGGATCTGGCCGACGTCGTCGGTGGCGTCGGTGGTCAGGATCACCACGGACCACACGAACGCGTCGTCGGCGTCCTCGGGCTTGCTCTTGTCGCGCCAGATCTCGTACAGCCCGGCCATCGCCAGCGACCCCTGCTTCGGGTGGATGAAGAACGGCTGTTTGTCGCCCTTCTCGCCGCGCCACTCGTAGAAGCCGTCGGCCGGGAGGATGCAGCGCCGCAGCGCGAATGCCTTGCGGAACGCCGGCTTCTCCGCCGCCGTCTCGACCCGGGCGTTGATCAGGCGGTTGCCGATGGCGACGTCCTTGGCCCACGACGGGACCAGGCCCCAGCGGAACGTGCGCAGCCGGCGCGTCGGCGGCTGCTCCGGCTCGTCCTTCTTGCCGCGGGTGACGACGGCGTAGACCTTCTTGCTGGGCGCGACGTTCCAGTCCGGGTCGAGGCGCTCGCGCACCTCCGACCGTTCGACGCCGAACTCGTCGGCGAGGTCGTCGGCGCTCTGGCTGACCGCGTACCGTCCGCACATACCTCCATCCTCGCACCGGCTCGGGCGAGTTTCGTGGTAGGCAAGGGGTATGAGCCTCGTCCGTATGATCGCCCGCCCGATGCTCGCGTCGATCTTCGTCGTCCAGGGTGTCCAGCGCCTGCGCGACCCGGAGCCGAGCATCGCCGCCGCCACCACGTTCGCCGACCGCTTCGGCCCGACGCTGCAGAAGAAGGCGCCGCAGCTGCCCACGGACCCGAAGACGCTCGTGCGCATCAACGCCGGGGTACAGGTCGGCGCGGGGCTCGCGCTGGCCACCGGCCGGTTCCCCCGGCTGGCGTCGCTGGCGCTGCTCGGTTCGCTGGTTCCGACCACCTGGGCCGGGCATCCGTTCTGGACGATCGAGGACCCCGAGCAGCGCAACGCCCAGCGCACCCAGGCGATGAAGAACGTCGGGCTCGCCGGCGGCCTGATGCTGGCCAGCGTCGACACCGAGGGCAAGCCCGGGTTGTCGTGGCGGGCGCGGCGGGCGGCCAAGGACGCGAAGCGGGCGACGAGGACGGCCAAGCGCGAGGCGCGGCTGGCCGCTCAGGTCACCGCCGGCCGGGCCAAGGTGCGGGCCGGGCGGGCCAAGGCCGGCATCTCCTCGGCGCAGCACCGCGTCACGTCCTGAGCGCCAGCTCCAGCAGGTCGGCCGCGGTGTCGCGGGCGTGGGCGATCGCGTCCGGCACGCCGCCGGCGGTCATCGTCACCAGCGCGCCCTCGTGCAGCAGGGTCAGCCGCAGGCCGAGCTCCGCCGCTTCCCCGGGGTCGTCGAGGCCGGCCTCGGTGACCAGGCGCGTGTAGAGGGCGCGGATCCACTCGTTCTCGGCCCGGATCACCGCGACGCCCGGGTGCTCCGTACCGCCGATCTCCGCATAGGCGTTGACGAACGCGCAGCCGCGCTCGTCCTCGTGCTGCCACTCCGCGAGCGCGTCGTACACCGCCAGCACGCGGCCCGGCCCGGGATCCGGCGCGTGCTCGTCGAGGTACACGGCGGTGAACACGCGCGAGCGCTCGAACCGGCGGCCCAGATAGAGCGCCACCAGCGCGTCCTTGGAGCCGAACCGGTCGTAGAGCGTCTTCTTGGTGGTGCCGGCGGCCTCGGCGATGGCCTCGACGCCGACGGCCCGGATGCCGTGCCGGTAGAACAGCGCGCTGGCGGCGTCGAGCAGCCGCTGCCCGGCCGGGGTGAGCTCGGTGGAGCGCTGCCGAACCATACACTGACAGTATACCGACCGGTATGTTTATATCCAGGCCATGACGGAGCCCGCACTTCGGTCCGCGTCCGCGCCGCGCATCTCCTCGGCCGATGCCGCGGCGGCCGCCGCCCTGGTGGTGTTCTGGAGCTCCGGGTTCGTCGGCTCCCAGCTCGGGACGCAGTACGCGCCCGCCGACACGCTGCTGACCTGGCGGTATCTGATCGCGGCGGCGATCCTGCTGCCGGTCCTGGCGCCGCGGCTGCTCCGGGTGCGCCGGGGCGCGCTGGGCCGGCACGCCGTCATCGGGCTGTTCTCGCAGGTCTTGTACCTGGGCGGCGTGACGACCGGCATCGGCCTCGGCGTCCCGGCCGGCACCTGCGCGCTGATCGCGGCGCTGCAGCCGCTGGTCGTCGCGACCGCCGCGCGCCGGCTGCTCGGCGAGGCGGTGGGCGGGCGGGCCCGGCTGGGACTGTTG
>NZ_POTW01000120.1 GCF_003236295.1 Jiangella anatolica | reverse complement strand
AAGAGACAGCGCCCACCCAACCCCGACGCGCCCAGCGCCGGCGCCAGCACGTCGGCGACGGCCGGCTCGCTCGCCACACCGGCGGCCGCCGGAGCGTCCAGCACGCCGCCGGCCGCGGCCCACGCCGGGGACGGGGGCGCCGAAGGCCGGAACAGCGCCACGTCGGCCGTGGCGTCGTCGCCGAGCCAGGGCAGCTCACCCCGGCGTTCCAGCACGACACCGGCGCCGGCGGCGAGCACGACGACGCAGCCGGCCACGATCCCGGCCCGCCTCCACATCGTCGCCCCCTCACCTGTTGACACGGCCGACATCACCGTACGGGAGACTGGACCCGACCAGCACATCGGGGAGCTTCGCGGAAGGACCTGCAGGTGGAGTTCGACGTCACCATCGAGATTCCGGCGGGCAGCCGGAACAAGTACGAAATGGACCACGAGACCGGCCGCATCAAACTCGACCGGCGACTGTTCACGTCGACCCGCTACCCACACGACTACGGGTTCATCGACGACACGCTGGGGCTGGACAGCGACCCGCTGGACGCGTTGGTGCTGCTCGAGGAGCCGACATTCCCGGGCTGCCTCATCCGCTGCCGCGCGGTCGGCATGTTCCGGATGAAGGACGAGGCCGGCGGCGACGACAAGGTGCTCTGCGTGCCGGCCGGCGACCCGCGCAAGGACACCTACCAGGACATCGACGACGTCCCCGAGTTCGACCGGCTGGAGATCCAGCACTTCTTCGAGATCTACAAGGACCTCGAGCCGGGCAAGTCGGTCGAGGGCGCCACATGGGTCGACCGCGCGGCCGCCGAGGAGGAGATCCAGGCCTCCCGCCAGCGCCTGATCGACGCCGGCGGCCACCACTGAGCTAGGGCATGTCTCCCAAGTCCATGGCCTACTGCGCGACGCCCAGGCGGCGCCTCGCTGCGTTCTCGTCAGTCGCCATAGGCACCGCTATGTCTCCTTCCTCGGCCTTGCGAGGCATCCACCTGGACGCCGCTCGCTACGGCCGAGACTTGGGAGACATGCCCTAGACGCGGCCGTAGAAGGACGGGTCGATCCAGTAGAAGACGTTCTGGACCTCGACGTCCTTGCCCGGCCTCGGGGCGTGGATCATCCGGCCGTCGCCGATGTACAGGCCGACGTGGTACACGCCGGCGGCCTGGCCGTTGTCGGACCAGAAGATCAGGTCGCCCGGGCGCAGGTCGGAGTACGAGACGCGGTCCACCGCCTGCGCCTGCGCGACGCTCCAGTGCGGCAGGTCGACGCCGCCGGCCTGCCAGGCCCGCATGGTGAGGCCGGAGCAGTCGAAGCTGTTCGGGCCGTCGGCTCCCCACTCGTACGGCTTGCCGACCTGCGCGTAGGCGTAGTCGATGGCGGCCTGCGCGCCGCTGGCCGGCGGATCCGGCTCCTCCGGCGGCGCCGGCGGGTCCGGCTCGACCGTCGGCTCCGGCGACGGCGACGGCACGACGGGCGGCGGCTCCGGCACCACCGGCGGCTGGCTGGTCGGCGGCGGGCTGGGCTCCGTCGTCGGCTGCGGCGGCGGGCCGGGCTCGACCGGGACGGTCGGGTCGTCCGGCGGGCCGACCGACGGTGTGCTGGTCGGGGCCGGCGGCTGGTCCTGCTCCGCCGCCTCCTGCTCGGCCTGCTCCTGCTCCGCGGCCAGCGCGTCCTGGCGCTGCTGCTCCAGCGCGACGGTGGTGCCGCGGGCGACCGCGAGCTGGGCGAGCGCCGTGGAGCGCTGGTCCTCGACGGCGGCGACGGCGCGCTCCTGCCCGGCGACCGCGGCCTCGGCCACCGCACGGGCCGCGTCGGCCTGCTCGGCCGCCGCCGTCCGGTCCGCCAGCGCGGTGGCGGCTTCGGCCGCGGCGTCGTCGGCCGCCTCGCGGGCGTCGCGGGCGCGCTCGGCGATCGTCAGCTGCGAACGGGTGACGGCACGCAGCGCGCCCATGCCCTCGTAGAGCGCCTGGCCGTCCTCGGCGCCGAGCACCAAGCCGACGCCGGCCAGCTGGCCGCCCTGGCTGTAGGTCGCCGAGGCCATCCGGCCCAGCGCGATCCGGGCCTGCTCGGCCTCGTCCGCACGCTCCTGGGCCGCCGCGCGCGCCGTCTGCTCCGCGGCCGTGGCCTGTTCGAGCAGCAGCCGGGCGCCGTTGTAGGCCTCGATCGCCTTGGCCGCCTGGATGTACAGCGCGTCGACCTGCGCCGTCAGCTCGGCCAGCCGGGCCTCGAGCGCGGCGACGTCGCCGGCGGCGGCCGCCTCGGCGTCGCGGGCGTCCTGGAGGTCCGACTCGCTGGGCATCGTCGGCCCACCAGGACCGGCCGGGTCGGCGAACGCCGGCCCGACCACGCCGGCTGCCAACGCGGTGGCTAGTACACCTGCCACGAGCCCGTTCCGCACTGACAACCTCCCCCGTACCTGGCGTCCCACCAAGCACAGTAGCCAGGAAAGTCACGCCAGGGAACAGGAACCACAAGAATTTCAGGAGTCACACGGCGTGTCGCCTTGACTACTGACATCCGTGTAATTTCACGGGGCGTCTTCGTCGATCCGGGGCGCCTGCACGCGCCGGAGCAGCGGCGACAGCACCAGCACGCTGCGGGTGCGGGCCACGAACGGCTCCGCGGAGATCGCCGTCAGCACCCGCTCGAAGTGCTGCATGCTGCCGGCGAAGACGTGCAGCAGCGCATCGGCGTCGCCGGTGACCATGAACGCCTCGACCACCTCGGGGTAGGTCTGGATGCGCCGGGCGATCGCGTCCCCGCTCGTGCGCGGGTTGCAGAAGAGCTCGACGTAGGCCTCGGTGCTCCAGCCGATCTCGGCCGGCTCGACCCGGACGGTGAAGCCGGTGACGACGCCGCGGGCGCGCAGCCGGTCGACCCGGCGCTTCACGGCGGGCGCGGACAGGCTGACCTTCGCGCCGATGGCGCCGTAGCTGGCCCGGCCGTCGGCCATCAGGACCCGGATGATCCGCTCGTCCAGCGCGTCGAGTGTCATGGGCCGATCGTCCCCGTTCGCCCCAGCGAGCGCAACGAATCGCCGTCTGTTCGAGAACGGACGCAACGTTTCGGCCACATCCGCGCAATGAACGTCCCCTTACCGTTGCGCTGTGACCGTGAACGACGCCGCGGAGCTGACCCGGCTCCCCCCGAGCGGCCACCGCAGCGCGACGACCCGCGACTACGTGATGTGCCGCCCCGACCACTTCGCCGTGCACTACTCGATCAACGTGTGGATGGACCCGGCCCGGCCGGTCGACCGCGCCTGCGCGCTGGCCCAGTGGGACGAGCTGCGCGGGACGTACGAGGAGCTCGGCCACCGGGTGCACCTGCTGGACCCGGAGCCCGGCCTGCCGGACATGGTGTTCGCGGCGAACGGCGCGTTCGTGGTCGGCGACCGAGCGCTGGGTGCGCGGTTCCGCGAGCTGGTCCGGGCCGACGAGGCGCCGGCGCACCGGGCCTGGCTGGAGACCGCCGGCGTCGCCGTCACCGAGCCTGTCGCCGTCAACGAGGGCGAGGGCGACTTCGCCTGGGCGGGCGGGCGGATCCTGGCCGGCGCCGGATTCCGCTCCGACCCCGCCGCACACACCGAGCTGGCCGCCGTCTTCGGCGTGCCGGTCGTGCCGCTGCAGCTGGTCGACCCGCGCTTCTACCACCTCGACACCGCGCTGGCCGTGCTCGACGCGACGACGATCGCGTACTACCCGCCGGCGTTCTCGCCGGCCAGCCAGGCCGTGCTGGCCGACCTGTTCCCCGAGGCGATCGTCGCCACCGAGGCCGACGCGCTCGTGCTCGGGCTGAACGCCGTCAGCGACGGGCGGCACGTCGTGCTCGCCACGCAGGCGCGCGATCTGGCCGACGCCGTCGCCCGGGCCGGGTTCGAGCCGGTCCCGGTCGACGTGTCCGAGCTGATGAAGTCCGGTGGCGGCGTCAAATGCGCCACTCTGGAACTGCACGCCCCGCACCAGGAGGAGCTCTCGTGACGATGCAGACCACCCGCACCCAGGACGCGATCGCGCTCGTCGAGAGCAGCACCGCGCACAACTACCACCCGCTCCGCGTCGTCGTCGCCGAGGCCGAGGGCGCCTGGGTCACCGACGTCGAGGGCCGCCGCTACCTCGACTTCCTCGCCGCGTACTCGGCGGTCAACTTCGGCCACCGCCACCCGCAGATCGTCGCCGCCGTCAAGGAGCAGCTGGACCGCGTCACGCTGACCAGCCGCGCGTTCCACCACGACGTGCTCGGCCCGTTCGCCCGCGAACTGGCCGACCTCGCCGGCAAGGACGTCGTGCTGCCGATGAACACCGGCGCCGAGGCGGTCGAGACCGGCCTGAAGGTGGCCCGCAAGTGGGGCTACGAGGTCAAGCGCGTGCCGGAGGACCAGGCGACGATCATCGTGGCCGAGGGCAACTTCCACGGCCGCACGATCAGCGTCGTCAGCTTCTCCACCGACCCGGTCGCGCGGACGAACTTCGGCCCGTTCACGCCCGGTTTCCGGGTCGTCCCGTACGGTGACGCGGCCGCGCTGGAGGCGGCGGTCGACGAGACGACGGTGGCCGTGCTGGTCGAGCCGATCCAGGGCGAGGCCGGCGTCGTCGTCCCGCCCGCGGGGTACCTCGCCGACGTGCGCCGGGTCTGCGACGAGCGGCGGCTGCTGTTCGTCGCCGACGAGATCCAGTCCGGCCTCGGCCGCACCGGCACGACGTTCGCCTGCGAGCACGAGGGCGTCGTGCCCGACCTCTACCTGCTCGGCAAGGCGCTGGGCGGCGGCGTCGTCCCCGTGTCGGCGGTGGTCGGCAACCGCGACGTGCTCGGCGTCATCCACCCCGGCGAGCACGGCAGCACGTTCGGCGGCAACCCGCTGGCCTGCGCGGCCGGGCGCGCCGTCGTCGCCATGCTGGCCACCGGCGAGTGGCAGCAGGCCGCCGTCGAACTGGGCGCGCACCTGCACGCGCGACTGGGCGAGCTGGTCGGACGGGGCGTGCTGGAGGTGCGCGGGCGCGGCCTGTGGGCCGGCGTCGACATCGACCCGGCGCTCATGACCGGCCGCGAGGCGTGCGAGGCGCTGCTCGCCGAGGGTGTCCTCGTCAAGGACACGCACGGCTCGACCATCCGGTTCGCGCCGCCGCTCGTCGTCACCCGCGACGAGATCGACCTCGCCGTCGACGCGCTCGGGCGGGTGCTGGCCGCCCGCGGGGCGTGACCGCCGACACATCGCCGCGTCGTTTCACCTGACGGACACCTCGCGGGCGTACGGTGACCCGGTGCCGAAGAAGCCTGACGACGAGGTCACCGTGCTCAAGGTCAACCCCGCCGTCTGGGCGCAGGCGTTGAAAGCGGCCGACGGCGATGCCAGACGGATCGAGATCCGCGGCGAGTTCGACGTCGTCGTGCACAACGAGCCACTGCCGCCGGGAGAACGGGTCAACCGCACATCGTGAACCGCCGACTGCTGCTCGCACTCGCCGCCGTCGTCGTCGTGATCGTGGCCGCGGTCGCGATCGTGCTGGTCACCAGGGACGACGGTGACGGTGACACTCCCGGCACCGTCGCGCTCGCCGACGAGCAGCGGGCGCTGCTGGACTCCGCCGTGCCGAGCCCCGACTGCCCGGACGAGCCGGCCGCCGCGCCGGACGACGACTCCCTCGTCGCGCTGGACGTGCTGCGGGTGGACGAGAACGACTGCCTGGTGACATCCACCGAGTACCTGCCGGCCGGCGACGTCGAGGCGCGGCAGTCGGAGCTGCTGGCCGAGGACGGCGTCGTCGCCGCCGGCGTGGTCGGCGAGGTGAGCCTCGACGAGGCGGACGACCGCCGCGACCAGCAGTGGCCGCTGGACCGGCTCGGCGCCGAGGAGGGCTCGCCGGACCTGCCCTGGCCGGACGGCGACGGCGCCGTGCTGGCGGTCCTCGACACCGGCATCGACGAGACGCACCCGGACCTCGGCAACGCCGTCATCGAGCGCCGCCACTACCCCGGCGAGGGCGAGCACGACCCGGACGGTCACGGCACGCACGTCGCCGGGATCGCGGCCGCCCGGCGCGACAACGGCGGCATCATCGGGGTCGCGCCGCGGGTGAGCGTCCTCGACGTGCCGGTGCGACTGAAGGACGCCAACGACAACGGGCCGAGCTGGGCCACGGGCCTGGTCTGGGCCGTCAACCACGGCGCCGACGCGGTCAACATGTCCTTCGGCGGGCCGATCCCGGCGAACCCCGACGTCGAGGAGGCCCACGGCCTGGAGGTCCAAGCGGCGGCGGTGTACTTCGCCGTCACCAACGACGTGGTCGTGGTCGCGTCCGGCGGCAACTGCGGGCCGTCGCCGTTCACCGGCTGCGACGAGACGAACCAGCAGCAGAACCCGTCCTCGCTGCCGGACGTGATCGCCGTCGGCGCGGTCCAGGAGGACTTCGACCTGGCCGGGTACTCGACCCGGAACGAGTTCATCGACCTCGTCGCGCCGGGCGGCGGCGACCTCATGAACACCGTGACCTCCACGTACCCCGGCGGCGACTACAAGTCGATCCAGGGCACGTCCCAGGCCGCGCCACACGTGGCCGCCGCGGCCGCGCTGATCCGGGCCGCCGCGCCCGAGGCCTCCGGCGAGGACATCGCGCAGGCGCTGCTCGACACCGCCGACCTCGATCCGCTTGACGAGGAGGACCGGCTGGGACTCGGCGTCGGCCACGGCTTCCTGGACATCGAGGGCGCGCTGGACCAGGTCCTGGCCGGCCAGCCGCCCGCGATGACGCCGGCGGAGCGCACCCACGCGGTGTTCGTCCGCGACGACGAGCTGGTCGCGTTCGACGGCGACCAGCTCACGCCCGTCATGACGCTCGACCCCGGGGCGCAGGTGCGCTGGGTCGAGTGGTCCGCCGACGGGTCGCTGCTGACCGGCGTCGTCGGCGGCGAGCTATTCGCCTGGGACGGGTCCGAGCTGGTCACGCAGGCGTGCGGCTGGTGCACCGAGAGCCGGGGCGCGTTCCTCGAGGACGTCCAGGTCGACGGCGCGACCGGCGACTTCATCGTCGGCATGGACTACACCGGCGCGATGACCTGGTACGACGTCGCGACGCTGACGGAGACGGCCACGACGACACCGGCCTTCCCGGCCGACGCCGTCGGAACGAAGACGCTGCTCGGGTCGGTGGGCGGGCGGCTGCTGGTGCACGAGTCCGGCGGCGCGCAGGCGTCGGAGCGGGTGTGGCTGCTCGATCCGGCGTCCGGCACGGCCGAGTTCTCCGCGGACGTCATGGGCTCGGCTCAGGCGCCGATGGCCGCCTCGGCCGACGGCGCGCAGGTCGCCGTCGTGACCGGCTACGGCGCGTGCGGCGCCGAGGTCACGGTGCTCGAGGCCGACCGCCTGACCGAGGTTGCTGTGGCGCCGGTGCCCGAGGACCTGATCGTCGAGGAGGTGTTCTTCAACGGCGAGGACCTCTACGCGACGCTGGAGCAGGATGCCGGCGACTGCTCCGCCCTGGCGCCGGCCGGGCTGTGGCGGGTCGACGGCGGGGAGTGGCAGCAGCTCTCCGAGGACACCCCCGCCGCCCGGCCGCTGGAGGGCATGGACGACGCGGTCGAGCAGGGCTGGCTGATCGCGTATCCGGGCCGGGGCGTGTTCGAGCCGCCACTCGCCGACGGCCCGTCGCCCGATGAGCTCGGCGCCGTCACCGACGGACCCTGGGCCACGCCCACCCACACCGAGGTCCCCTGGCCCTAGCTCCCATGATCATCAACCTTTTGAGCTGTCCCAGCAGCCCAAAAGGTTGATGATCATGGGACGGCGGCTCGGTAGCGGTCGGCGATCAGCCGGGCGACCAGGGCGTGCGGCCCGATCGGCGGCGCGACGACGTCGGCGCCGACGGAGTCCAGCCGCTGCTGGAACAGGCCGGGGGCCAGCAGGTACGACGCCACCCCGACGGTGCCGTACAACCGCAGCTCCGCCACCGCCTCGGGCACCGACGGCGAGGCGGTCGTGACGTAGCCCGGCCGGACGGGCCGGGACAGCGCCGACGAGAGCAGCGCCGCCGCGACGTCAACCTCGGCCAGCGCCGACGCGTCGGACGAGCCGGCCGCGGCCAGCACGACGGCGTCGGGCAGGCCGTCCCCCGCCGACCGCAGCCGTGCCTCCACGGCCGCGACGATCGCCGGGTCCGGGCCGAGCGCCGGCGTCACGACCGCCCGTCCGCCGTCGGACGCCACGGCCGACGGCACGTCGACCCGCACGTGGTACCCCGACGCGAGGAACATCGGCACGACGACCGGCCGCTCACCCGCGGGAACGTCGGCCAGCACGGACTCCAGCGTCGGCTCGATCACGTCGACGTACGCCACCCGCACGTCGACACCGGGCAGCAGCGCGCGGACCCCGTCCAGCAGTTCGGCCAGCACGACGGGGCCCTCGGGGGCGCGGGTCCCGTGCGCCACGGCGATGAGAGTCACGGGACAAGTCTGCGCGATGTTCGTACGGTCGGATCATGACCTCCGACCCGAACGCCCGCGGCCCGTTCCGGCAGCGCGCCCGCCGCGTGGTGCGCCCGGAGGGACCACCGACCCAGCCACTGGCCATCCGCGGCCTGCAGAGCCGGCTGACGGCGGACGAGGAGCGCCGGGTCCTGGACCTGATCCTGCGCACCGGCGACGCGATGATCGCGACGGGCGCGCCGGTCGCGGACGTGACGGCGGCGCTGCTGCGGCTGGCCGCCGGGTTCGGCGTGACCCGGCTGCAGATCGACATCACGTTCATCTCGATCATCGCGTCCATCGACCGCGACGACCCGATCACCAAGGTCCGCGTCATCAACCTGCGCAACTCCGACTACAGCCGGCTCGCGGACCTGTTCGACCTCGTCGACGACGCGGAGTCGCTGACGCCGGACCAGGCGCAGCGGCGGCTGGACCAGATCCTGTCCGCGCCGCATCCGTACCGGCGCTGGATCGTCACGCTCGCGCTCGGCCTCATGGCGTCGGGCGTCGCGCTGCTGCTCAACGGCGGCCCGCTGGTCGCGCTGGTCGCGGCGGTGACGACGATCGTCATCGACCGGACCCTTCGCGCCGTCCGCCGCAAGGGGCTGCCGTACCTGTTCCAGCAGATCATCGGCGCCGGGTTGGCGACGGTGGTCGGGCTGGCGGCGTTGTGGGCGACGGACCGGTTCGGCTGGTCGCCGACGCTGCTGCCGCCGTCGCTGATCGTCGCGTCCGGCATCGTCGTGCTGCTGGCCGGGCTGTCGCTGGTCGGCTCGGCCGAGGACGCGATCGCCGGCTATCCGCTGACGGCGGCGGCGCGGACGTACGAGGTGGTGCTGCACACGATCGGCCTGGTGGCCGGCATCGGCGTGATGCTGGACCTCGGCCAGCGCGCCGGCATCCCGCTGACCATCGTCGACCCGGCGAACCTGACCAGCCCGACGACCGTCCAGATCCTCAGCGGCGGCCTGATCGCCGGCACCTGGAGCCTCGCCTCGTACACGCGGGCGCGCACGATCCCGGTCGTCGTCGGCGTCGGCATGGTCGCGGCCGGTGTGCTGCTGCTCGGACGGCAGGCGCTCGACCTCGGGCCGGTCGGCTCGTCCTTCCTCGCGGCGCTCGTGGTGGGTCTGATCGCGGGCGGACTGAGCCAGCCGCTGCGGACGCCGAACCTGGTCATCTCCGTCTGCGGCATCACGCCGCTGCTGCCGGGCCTCGCGATCTACAACGCGATGTTCCGGATGGTCGAGGCGGACGACGTCGTCGGCGGCACCGGCCAGCTGATCGAGGCGTTCGGCATCGCGCTGGCGCTGGCCGCCGGCGTCACGCTGGGCGAGTACCTGGCGACGCCGCTGCGCTCGGAGACGGACCGCTGGCAGCGCCGGGTCGCCCGCCGGGCCCGCGGCACCCGCAGCTGACGCGGTCACGACGCGATCAGGTCGCGCAGGGCGACCACGTCGCCCACGACGACGACGGCGGGCGGCTCGATCCCCTCGGCGGCACACCCGACGGTGTCCAGCGTCGCCACCAGCACCCGTTCGCCACTGGACACGACGACGGCGACCGGCGTGCTGCCCCGCCGGCCACCGGCGACCAGCCGCGCGGCGATGGCGCCGAGGTGCGTCACGCCCATCAGCACGACGATCGTGCCGGTCCCGGCCCCGAGTCGGTCCCAGTCCACCGTCGACTCCGCCGAGTCCGGGTGGGCGTGCCCGCTGACGATCGTCACCTCCTGGGTGACGCCGCGCTGGGTCACCGGGATGCCGGCCATCGCGGGGACGGAGATCGCGCTGGTCACGCCGGGCACCACCTCGTACGCCACGCCGGCGGCGGCGCACGCGAGCGCCTCCTCGCCGCCGCGGCCGAACACGTACGGGTCGCCGCCCTTGAGCCGGACGACCCGCAGCCCGCGCCGGGCCCGGTCGATCATCAGCTCCTCGATCTCGCGCTGGCCGCGCCGGTGCTTGTGCGGCTCCTTGCCGACGTCGACGATCTCGACGTCCGGTCGGAGCGCGTCGAGCAGCGACCGCGGCGCCAGCCGATCCACCAGCACGACGTCGGCGTGCTTGAGCAGGTCGAACCCGCGCAACGTCAGCAGCCCCGGGTCGCCCGGCCCGCCGCCCACGATCGCCACATGCCCCGTCATCGCACACCCCCGTACTTCGCCGAGCCGGACGCCTCCGGCTCGTAGGCCAGCCGATACCCACGTTTCACCACCGTCTGCACGACGCGGGCTCCGACGGCGCCACGCAGCCGGGTGACGGCCATCTCGACGGCGTGCTCGTCGCTGCCGCCGCCGGGCAGGACGGCCAGCAGCTCGGCCCGAGGCACGACGACGCCGGGCCGTCGGGCCAGCTCCGCCAGCACCGCCAGCGGACCGGGCGGCAGCTCGCGCACCTCTCCGTCCACGACGACGGCGTGCCCGCGCAGCTGCACGGCGTGCCCGGCGACCCGCAGCGTGCGGCGGCGGGCGGGCAGTTCGGCGACGATCTCGCGGACCAGCGCGCCCAGCCGGGACCGGGCCGGCTGCACCGTGTCGACACCCAGCCGTTCCAGCCGCGCCCCGGTCACCGGCCCGACGCACGCGGCGAGCACCGACGAGCGCAGCGCGTCCAGCACCGCGTCCTCCAGACCCATCGACGACGCGAGCGACAGCAGGCTGGCCACCGCCGGCGCGCTGGTGAACACGACGCAGTCGACCTGCCGGGCCGCGAGCGTCTCGACCAGGCGGCTCAGCGGCGCGACGTCGTCGGGCGGCACCCACCGGTACACCGGCACCGCGACGACGGTGGCGCCGGCCGCGGTCAGCGCGTCGGTGAAGTCCGGCAGCGGCTCGCCGTGCAGCTGCACCGCGATGCGCCGTCCGGTCAGGTCCTGTGCCAGCAGGTGCTCCAGCACCTCGGCCGACGACTCCGACGGCGGCGACCAGTCGTCGGTCAGCCCGGCCGCCCGCAGCGCGCCGCGCGCCTTCGGGCCGCGCGCCAGCAGCGTCGCCGACCCGAGCCGGTCCAGCAGCGGCTCGCCCAGGCCCCAGCCGTCGGCCGCCTCCATCCAGCCGCGGAAGCCGATCCCGGTGGTCGCGACGGCGATGTCGATCGGCTCGTCGACGCACCGCTTGGTCGCTGCGAGCAGCTCGGCGTCGTCGTCCAGCGGCACGATCCGGATCGCCGGCGCCTGCACGACCCGGGCGCCGCGCCGCTCCAGCAGCGCGCCCAGCTCCTCCCGCCGGCGCGCGGCCGTCACCGCGACCGTGAAGCCGGCCAGTGGCGGGAGGTCCGTCACGGCACCGCCACCTCGACGTCACCGTCGCGCACCCGCACCTCGTACACCGGCACCGCGACACCGGGCTCGTCCAGGCACTCCCCTGTCACCAGCGAGAACACCTGCTTGTGCAGCGGGGACGCGACGGTGGGCTCGGCGCCACGGGAGCCCACGATGCCGCGCGACAACACGTAGGCGCCGCTGAACGGGTCGCGGTTGTCCAGCGCGAACACGTCGCCGCCGAACGTGCGGAAGACCGCCACCTGCGCGTCGCCGACCAGCGCCGCCACGCCGCGCTCGGGCGGCAGCCGGTCGTAGCTGCAGACGACGGTCCACAGCCGGACATCGATCACCGTCATCGGCGCACCACCTCCAGGGTCGGCCCGGCCACGACCGGACGGATCTGCCCCCGCTCCAGCTCGAACTTGATGCTCGGGTCGGGCGCGTCGGGGGCGTTGACGAACGACACGAACCGGCTCAGCTTCTCCTCGTCGTCGAGGACAGCCGCCCACTCGTCGGTGTAGGCGCCGACGTGCGCCTCCATCGCGGCCTCCAGCTCGGCGGTCAGCCCGAGCGAGTCGTCGACGAGGACGCGGCGCAGGTACGCGAGGCCGTCGCCGTGCTCGTCGGACAGCGCCTCGATCCAGGCGGCCGTGCGCTGCAGCCGGTCGGCCGTGCGGACGTAGAACATCAGGAAGCGGTCGACGAGCGCGACCAGCTCGGCCGTCGAGAGATCGGACGCGAACAGCTCGGCGTGCCGCGGCCGGAACCCGCCGTTACCGCCGACGTACAGGTTCCAGCCGTTCTCCGAGGCGATGATGCCGACGTCCTTGCTGCGGGCCTCGGCGCACTCGCGGGCGCAGCCGGAGACGCCGGCCTTGATCTTGTGCGGCGCCCGCAGCCCGCGATAGCGCAGCTCCAGCATGATCGCCAGCGACGTCGAGTCCTGCACGCCGTAGCGGCACCAGGTCGAGCCGACGCACGACTTCACCGTCCGCAGCGCCTTGCCGTACGCGTGCCCGGACTCGAACCCGGCGTCGACCAGCCGCTTCCAGATCGCCGGCAGCTGCTCGACCCGGGCGCCGAGCAGGTCGATCCGCTGCCCGCCGGTGATCTTGGAATAGAGGCCGAAGTCGCGGGCCACCTCGCCGATGGCGATCAGGCCTTCCGGTGTCAGCTCGCCGCCGGGCACCCGCGGCACCACCGAGTAGGTGCCGTTGCGCTGGATGTTGGCGAGGAACGCGTCGTTGGTGTCCTGCAGCGTCGCCTGCTCGCCGTCGAGGACGTGCCCCGTGCCCAGGCTGGCCAGGATCGACGCGACGACCGGCTTGCAGATGTCGCAGCCGCGGCCGCGGCCGTGCCGGGCGATCAGCTCGCTGAACGTGCGCAGCCCGGTGACCCGGACGATGTCGAACAGCTCGGCCCGGCCGACGTCGAAGTGCTCGCACAGCGCCGGGTTGGCCTCGACGCCGGACTGCGTGAGCAGCGTCTTCAGCAGCGGGACACAGCTGCCGCAGACGGTGCCGGCCCGGGTGCACGCCTTGACCGCGCCGACGTCGGCGCAGCCCTCGTCGTGGATCGCCGCGCGGATGGCGCCGGCGCTGACGTTCTGGCAGGAGCACACCTGCGCGTCGTCGCCGAGGTCGGACGTGGACGGCCCGGCCAGCAGCAGCTGCTCCGGTGTGTCGGTGAGCGGCTGCCCGACCATCGTCCGCAGCGCCGCGTACGCCGACGCGTCGCCGACCAGAACGCCGCCGAGCAGCCGCGACGCGTCGTCGGTGACGACCAGCTTCTTGTAGACGCCGCCGACCGGGTCCGCGTACACGACCTCCAGCGCGTCCGGCGTCGCCGCGTGGGCGTCGCCGAAGCTGGCGACGTCGACGCCGAGCAGCTTCAGCTTCGTGGACAGGTCCGCCTCGGCGAACGCCGCGTCGCCGTCGAGCAAGCGGTCGGCCACCACCTCGGCCATCTCGTAGCCCGGCGCGACCAGCCCATAGACGCGGCCGCCGGCCAGCGCGCACTCGCCGATCGCCCAGATCGCCGGGTCCGACGTCCGGCACGCCTCGTCGACGACGATGCCGCCGCGCTCCCCGACCGCGAGGCCGGCGGAGCGGGCCAGCTCGTCGCGCGGCCGGATGCCGGCGGAGAACACCACCATCCCGGTGTCCAGGTCCGAGCCGTCGGCGAACGTCAGCCGCAGCCCGCCGTCGACGGCCTCGATCCGCTCGGTGGCGGTGTCCAGCCGGGCGGTCAGCCCGAGCGCCTCGACCTTGCGCCGCAGCACCTCGCCGCCTCCACGGTCGATCTGCGCGGGCATCAGCCGCGGCGCGAACTCGACGACGCTGGCGTCCAGCCCGAGCGCGAGCAGCGCGTTCGCCGCCTCCAGCCCGAGCAGCCCGCCGCCCACGACGACGCCGCTGGTGACCGAGGACGCGCGGTCGCGGATCGCGTCCAGGTCGTCGATCGTCCGGTAGACGAAGCAGCCGTCCAGGTCCGCGCCCGGCACCGGCGGCACGAACGGCCGCGACCCGGTGGCCAGCACCAGCGCGTCGTAGGCGAGCTCCCGCCCGGCCGACGTGCGCACCCGGCGCGCGGCCCGGTCGATCTCGACGACGGCCTCATCGAGCACCAGCTCGCAGCCGTCGTCGTAGCAGCCGTCCTGAACCAGCCGCAGCTCCTCCTCGGTCGTCCCGGTGAGGTACGAGGTCAGCGCGACCCGGTCGTAGGCCGGCCGCGGCTCCTCGCCGAAGACGGTGATCCGCCACCGCCGCTGCGGGTCGCGCTGCCGGACCGCCTCGACCAGCCGCTGCCCGACCATGCCGTTGCCGACGACGACGAGCTGACGTGTGCTCATGCGGGGACCTCCACGGTGGATCGGGACGTGAGCAGCGCCGCGACGTCGGCGCGGCAGCCGCCGCAGCCGGTGGTGGCGCGGGTGGTGGCGGCGACCTCGGCGACGGTGTCCGCGCCACAGGCCCGGATCCGGCCGGCGGTGACGCCGTTGCAGCGGCAGACGGTGTGGTCGTCCGGCACGTCCGCCGGGTCGACGGCCGCCGCCACGCCGGGGAAGATCAGCGCCCGCCGGTCGGCCGGCACCGGCGCCGCCCGGTCGAACAGCTGGGTGACGGCGCCGACGGTCTCCGCGCCGCCGAGCATGATCGCGCCGGTGACGCGGTCGTCGCGGATCACGACCTTCTGGTAAGTGCCGCGGGCCGGGTCGGCGAAGCGCAGCACCTCGGCGTCGGACTCGTGGTCGTCGACGTCAGTCTCGCCCATCGCCGCGAGGTCGACGCCGGCCGCCTTCAGCCGGGTGACGACGGCCGAGCCGCGGTACCGCGCGGGCCCGCCGGTGAGCGCGTCCGCCAGCACCGCGGCCTGCTCCCACGCCGGCGCGACCAGCCCGTACACCTGCCCGTCGTGCTCCGCGCACTCGCCGATCGCGTGGATCGCCGGGTCGGTCACCGAGGTCATGGCGTCGTCGACGACGATGGCCCGGTCGGTCGCCAGCCCGGCGGCCGCGGCCAGCCGGGTGTTCGGCCGGACGCCACAGGCGACCACCAAGAGGTCGGCCGGCAGCCGCGTCCCGTCCTCCAGCAGCAGGCCGCGCCCGCCGCCGCCCCAGCCCTCGGTGAACCGGACCGCCCGGGCGTTCAGCCGCACGCGCACGCCCAGCTCGTCCATGGTCCGGGCCAGCACCCGGCCGGCGTCGAGGTCGAGCTGGCGTTCCATCAGCCGGTCCGCCGGGTGCACGACCTGCACGCGGACACCGCGGCCGGCCAGCCCGCGGGCCGCCTCCAGGCCGAGCAGCCCGCCGCCGAGCACGACGGCGTACCGGATCCGGTCCAGCCGGGCCAGCATCGCCCGGCAGTCGGCCAGCGTGCGGAACACCGCGACGTCGCGTCCCGGCTCGCCGTCGTCGCCGGTCAGCCCGTCGATCGGCGGCACCCACGCGGTGCTTCCGGTGGCCAGCACCAGGTGGTCGTACGGGACGTGCTCGCCGGCCGTCGTGAGGACCCGGCGCCCGTGGCGGTCGATCGCCGCGACCTCGACACCGGTGCGCAGCTCGACGTCCTCGGCGGCGTACCAGGCCGACGGCACCGTCTCGATCTCCGCCGGGGTCAGCTTGCCGGCCAGCACCGACGACAGCAGCACCCGGTTGTAGGCGGCCTCCGGCTCCGCGCCGAGCACCGTCACCTCGAACCGGCGGCCGAGGTCGCGGGAGCGCAGCTCCTGCACGAACCGGGCGCCGGCCATGCCGTGCCCGACGACGAGAATGCGATTCACGACTGCGACATCAGTCGGTCGGCTCATGCGGCGCCAACTCCTTCGCCCCACTCGGCAAGCGGTCTGGACCGACGACTCGGCGAGGCCTCCGGCCCCGCGTCGCCGTCGGTGCCGCATGAGCCTCCCTGGGCACCCGCTCCAGCCGGACCGCGCACACCTTGAACTCCGGCATCCGCGAGACCGGGTCCAGCGCGGGGTTCGTCACCCGGTTCACCGCCTGCTCGCCGCCCCAGTGGAACGGCATGAACACGGTGTCCGGCCGGATCGTCGTCGTCAGCCGGACCCGTCCGACGGCGTCACCGCGGCGGCTGACCACCCGCACCAGGTCGCCGTCGGCCAGCCCGGACCGGCCGGCGAGGTCGGGGTGGATCTCGACGTGCGGCTCGGCGGCCAGCGCCGGGATCCGGCGGGTCTGCGCGCCGCTCTGGTACTGCTGCAGGATCCGTCCGGTGGTGAGGTAGACGGGGTGCTCGGCGTCGACGTCCTCGGCCGGCGGCCGGTGCTCGACGGCGACGAACCGGGCCCGGCCGTCCGGCGTCGGGAACCCGTCCGCGAACAGCCTGGGAGTACCAGGGTGCCCGGTCGTCGGACACGGCCAGAACACGCCGCCCTCGGCGTCGATGCGGTCCCAGCCGATGCCGGCGTAATCGGCGACGCCGCCCGCGCTGGCCCGGCGCAACTCGTCGTAGACGGTCTCCGGGTCGTCGCTGAATTCGGCCTTGCAGTCCAGGCGGTCCGCGAGCTCGGTCAGGACGGCGAGCTCGGTGCGCACGCCGGGCGGCGGCGCGACCGCCCGCCGGCGGCGGATCACGCGGCCCTCGAGATTGGTCATCGTGCCGTCCTCCTCGGCCCACTGGGTGACCGGCAGGACGACATCGGCCAGCGCGGCGGTCTCTGACAGGACGACGTCGCTGACGACCAGCAGGTCCAGCGCCGCGAGCCGCTCGGCCACGAAACGCCCGCGCGGCGATGACACCGCGAGGTTGGTGCCGTGCACCAGCAGCGCCCGCGGCCCGCCGTCCGTCCCCAGGCTCTCGATCAGCTCGTACGCCGACGGGCCCGGCCCGGGCAGGTCGTCGGGGTCCACGCCCCAGACCCCGGCGACGTGCGCCCGGGCGGCCGGGTCGTCGATCTTCCGGTAGCCGGGCAGTTGGTCGGCCTTCTGGCCGTGCTCACGCCCGCCCTGGCCGTTGCCCTGGCCGGTGATGCAGCCGAACCCGCTCGACGGCCGGCCCGGCAGGCCGAGCGCCAGCGTCAGGTTGATCAGCGCGGTGACGGTGTCGGTGCCCTTGCTCTGCTGCTCCGCGCCCCGGGCCGTGAGCACGACGGCGCCCCGGCCGCGCGCACCGGCGGCCAGCGCCGCCACGGTGGCCCGCTGCGCCTGCACCGAGACGCCGGTGACCCGCTCGACCCGCTCCGGCCACCACTGCGCCGCCGCCCGCCAGGCCGCGTCGAACCCCGTCGTGCGGTCGTGGATGTAGGCCCGGTCGGCGTGCCCGTCGGCGACGGCGATGTGCAGCAGGCCGAGCGCCAGCGCGAGGTCGGTGCCGGGCGCGACCGGCAGGTGCAGCGTCGCCCGCTCGGCGGTGGCGGTGCGGCGCGGGTCGGCGACGATCAGCGACCCGCCCCGGTCGACGACGGGGGCCAGGTGCTGCATGAATGGCGGCATCGTTTCGGCGACGTTGCCTCCGGCGATCAGCACGGCGCCGGTCTCGGCGAGGTCGGGCAGCGGGAACGGGAGTCCGCGGTCGATGCCGAACGCCCGGTTCGACGCCGCCGCGGCCGACGACATGCAGTACCGGCCGTTGTAGTCGATGTTCTTCGTCCGCAGCGCGACCCGGGCGAACTTGCCCAGCTGGTAGGCCTTCTCGTTCGTCAGCCCGCCGCCGCCGAGGACGGCGACCGCGTCCTGTCCGTACTCGGCCTGCGTGGCGTGGATCGCGGCCGCGACGACGGCCAGCGCCTCGTCCCAGCTCGCCTCGCGGAACGGCGCCGACCGGTCGTCGCGCAGCAGCGGCGACGTGAGCCGGTGCGGCGACGTGAGCAGCTCGGCCGCCGTCCAGCCCTTCTGACACAGCCCGCCGCGGTTGGTCGGGAAGTCGCGCGGGCCCACGGTGACCCGGCCGCCGGCGTCCGCCGTCAGCGTCATCGCGCACTGCAGGGCGCAGTACGCACAGTGGGTGGCCGTGTTCCCCATGCCCGCTACGGTGTGAACCTGCGGTTTCCGAGCCGCCTCAGGAGTGTTACGCCCGCGATAAATGCCCCGCACTCGATGTCTCCGCGACCGGTGATCAGATGTCGGCGCCGGCGAGCTCGGACCCGCGTCGCCCGTAGTTCCACCAGGTCAGCAGCGCGCAGCTGACGTAGAAGCCGAGGAAGATGACGAACGCGGTCGCGATGGCGCTCGTCGGCACCCGGCCGTCGTTCACCAGCCCGAGCACGCCGAACGTCGCGACGATGGCGAACCCGCCGAACGCGCCGACCGCCGACGACAGCCCGATGACGGCGGCCGCCTCGGTCCGGTTGCGGAAGATCATCGGGATCATCCGGAACGTCGAGCCGTTCCCGAGTCCTGTCGTGGCGAACACCAGCAGGAACGCGCCCAGGAACAGCGGCCAGCGGCCCGCGTCGACCGCGATGATCACCACGATCGTGCCGGCCGCCATCGCGGCGAAGTTCCACAGCGTCACCCGCGCCCCGCC
>NZ_POTW01000011.1 GCF_003236295.1 Jiangella anatolica | reverse complement strand
ACAACCATGGTGGTTGCCTCCTCTCACCTGATCAGTGACGGGACGGTTGGACCGGCCGGCGGACACATCTCAGTCGGGGCGACGCCACGCTCCTATCAAGTCACGCCGGCCGGTCCTTCACACCCCGGTGCCGGCAAAACGCATGAAGACCAGACCAACGGTCGGCAGCCACGCTACGAGCCAGACACCAAGGCGATCAGGATCCAACCAGCCGCGAAAACAGCGGCGACATCACCCTGACACTGACGGTCACGCTAGCCGGTGCATGTGTCCGGACGCTTCGATAGGGTGCCGCAACTGAGTGTTCGGGGGGACGAATGCGGTGGGTTCCGGCGGCCCTGCTGGTCGCGCTGACGGCGACAGCCTGCTCCGGCGGTGACGGGGACCCGGCGGCGGCCGCGAGCACTCCGACGCCCACGCCCAGCTCCGACCTGCTCGACGGGAGCGATCCGCCCCAGGGCCTCCGGCCGGCGGTGACGGCCAGTCCCGAGGCCACGGGTTTCCTCTGGGCGCCGATTCGGGACGAGGCCAGCGGGTCGAACCTGGCCCTCCCCGAAGGAGCCAGGCCGATCGCGAACACCATCCCCGGACCCGACGGCACGACCGTCATCACGCGGGGCTTCGTGTTCGAGCACGACGACGGCGTCATCGGATTCGAGATGATCGACGACTACGCCACTCTGGACGACCTGGAGAAGATGGCCGACTTCCTCGCCGCCAGTGTCGGTGGCGCAGTCGTGGCGACCGAGGAGGTCGACGTCGGCCAGGAGCGCGGCATCGACGGCGAGGTCGTCTACGGCGACGACCAGCTGATGCTGTTCCGGATCCTGGTGCTGAACAGCGACGGCGACGTCTGGTCCGGCTTCGCGGGCGGTCCGGAGGAGGACCGGGAGCGGCTGGAGTCGGAGTTCACGCGGCTTACCGACACCGCGTTCCTCCGGCCCGCGGGCGGTCCGGTGGCGGTGCTCGACGAGCCCAGCGGCATCACTGTCGAGCTGCCGGACCGCGTCCCGCCCGAGGACCGGTCTCCCGACGGGTCTACCCCCGTGCGGGGTTACCACCACGACGACGGGTTGGGCTTCGTCGTCGTCGATGGACGGCCGGATGGTGACGACCTCGACGCGGCGCTGGCCAACGTGGCCGTGAGCGTCGAGGGCACGGTCGAGAGCTCGGCCCTGCTCGACGTCCGTGGTCATCACGCGATCGACGGGGTCGTGATCGCCGGCGAGTGGACGTATCTGATGCGGGTCATCCACCTCGAGGAGCGGACGTTGGTCGTCTACGCGGCGGGCAAGCCGGACGAACGGCAGCGCCTCACGGACGACGTCGACCGCATGACCGAATCGTTCGTCGTCCCCTGAGAAAAGAGGGAACGATCCGGGCGACTCGTCCGTCTCAGGGGTGTGGGAGCACCGGGTAGGGGACGGCACGCGCCTGTGATCATGGAAAATAGAGGCATGAAGTACCGCGTGCTTGCCGTCACCGGCGTCCTGGCCCTCCTCGGGGCGGCGGTGTTCGCCATCCTCGGAGCGACGAACGACGACGACCCGACGGCGAGTGGCGGCGGCTCGGAGCCGAACATCGTCCAGGTGGCCGCGTCGCCGGCGCCGGAGCAGGTGGCCGGCCCGATCTCGGCCGAGCCGCCGGCCGCGGCCGAGGAGCTGCCGCTGGTACTGACCGCCCCCAGCGAGGCCCGGCCGGACGCCTCCGTCACGTTCGGGGCCAGCTGGATCACGCCCGCCGGTGACCCCGTCAGCGGCAAGGTCGACCTGCAGCGCATCGAGGGCAACGCCTGGACGACCGTCACCACCATCCCGGTCGAGAACGGCCAGGGCCAGGTCGACGTGCAGGTGCGGTCGTCGGGCATCTACCGGCTCGCGTACGGCGGCGGGCCGGAGGTGGAGGCGATCGCTTCGCACGAGGTGGTCGTGACGGCGGGCGCCCAGCTGGCGTCCCGCCTCACCGCGACGGCCGAGGTGACCGACGACGGCGCTGTCGGCGTGACCGCCGCGTGGACCACCGACGGCGGTGTCCCGATCGTCGGCGACATCGGACTGGAGCAGCAGGCCGACGGCGAGGAGTGGGCGCCCCTGTCGGCCGTGACGACGACGGCGGAGGGCACCGCGGTCGTCGACGCCACCGCCGAGCACACCACCCGGTTCCGGTTCAGCTACGCCGGCGGCAGCCGGTTCGCCGCCGTCACGAGCGAGGAGGCCCTCGCGCTCGGCGACGACGTCCGCACCATCCCGGTGGAGCTCTGCGACGACGACGTCGACATCGACAACCTCGGCAACGGCGTCGGCTGTCACTACACGCCGGTCGAGTCCGGCACGTTCGTCGTCGCGCACGACTACCTGGGCAACTCCTGGTGGAACTCCATCCCGGAGGGCACGTTCGTCCAGCTGGAGGGCGAGTTCGCCGGCCTCTACGAGGTCGTGAACCGAGTCATCGCGCAGGGCCGCGGCTCCGCGCTCGGCTCCGCGTCGAACTGGACCTGCGGCGACGAGTGCGACATCGTCCTACAGACCTGTCAGGGCAGCAACACCGGCTTCACGTGGATCCGCCGGGTCGAGGACGAGGCGCCGCAGACCTGACGTGTGACAACCGGGCCGCCTCGTCGATCGACGTCAGCCGGCGGACCGGCGAGAACGCCACCCACAGTGTCGCCAGCACCATGCCGCAGGCGCCGGCCACCATCGCCGTCCGGGCGGACGTCGTCGCGGCCAGCAGCCCGCCGAGCGACGCACCCAGCGGGATCGCACCCCACGAGATCAGCCGGTACGCCGCGTTCACCCGGCCGCGCAGCCGCTCCGGCAGCGCCGCCTGCCGCAGCGTCACCGCGTGCACGTTCGCGATCCCGATGCCCACACCCATCACCACGAACACCGAGCACAGCAGCGCCATCGTCGCGACGGGGTCAGGCCCGGCCAGCGCGACCAGCACCGGCGCCGTGTTGCCGAGGATCAGCGTGATCAGCAGCACCCGCCCGTAGCCGAACCGGCCGGTCGCCCGCGACCCGAACCACGCGCCGAGGAACGAGCCCACCCCGCCGGCGGTGAACACCAGGCCGATCTGCACGGGGCCGAGCCCGACGTCGCGGACGGCGAACAGCATCAGCCCCAGGACGAAGGCCTCGTTGAAGAAGTTGAACGTCGTCGCCTCGCCGAGCAGCGCCCGGACGAACCGATTGCGCAGCGCCTCACGCAGCCCGGCGGTCAGCTCCGCCCACGACGGCCGCGAGGACGCCGGCCGGGCCGCCTCGACGACGTCGATGCCGTGCAGCGCCAGCGCCGACACCAGATACGTGAGCGCGTTGACCAGCATCGCGACCGGCGCGGACGCGGCCTGCACGAGCAGCCCGCCGAAGCCGCGGGCGCCGATCTCGTTCGCCGACTGCGCCGCTGCCAGCTTCCCGTTCGCGTCGACCAGCTGATCCGGTGCGACGAGCTCCGGCACCAGCGCGAAGTCCGCGACCTGGTACAGCACCGTCAGCACGCCGGCCAGGAACATCACGGCGTACAGCAGCTCGATCCCGGCGACCCCGGCCCACACCGCCAGCGGGATCACCAGGATCAACGCGAACCGCCCGAGATCGGCGCCGACCATCAGCGGTAGCCGGCGCCGCCGGTCCACCAGCAGCCCCAGCGGCAGCGTGGCCAGCAGGAACGGCAGGAACTGCGCCGTGCGCAACGTGCCGAGCTCGCCCGGTGTCGCGGCCAGGACGCCGATCGCCAGCAGCGGCACGGCCAGCTCGGCGACCTCCGAGCCGAACATCGACACGGCCGACCCGGTCCAGAGCCGGCGGAAGTTCCGGTTGGCCATAACCGCTGTCATGGATTCACAGGTTATGGAGTAACCAATGAATTCCACAAGAGGGTTATGCTCGGAAGATGTCCGGAGCGAGCACGCCGGCGCCCGGCCGGCTCGAGACGGTCCGGCGCTTCGTCAACACCCTCGACATCGAGTCGGGCTCCGACGCGCTGACGACACCGTCCGAGCTGAGCGCCTGGCTGACGGCGGCCGGCCTGGCGTCCGGCGCGAGAGCCGGCGCCGACGACCTCGCGCGCGCCGTCGCCGTCCGCGAGGCGCTGCGGGAGGCGCTGGCGGCCAACCACGACCGCGCCCCGATCCCGGCCGCCGCGCTCGCCGTCCTCAACGACGCCGCGGCGCGCGCCCGGCTGACCGCGACCCTGACGCCGAGCGACGGCTGGCGCCCCCGGCCGTCGGCCGGTGGTGTCGACGGCGCGCTCGGCGGACTGCTCGCGCTGGTCGGCGACGCGATGGCGGACGGCACCTGGGCGCGGCTCAAGGTGTGCGTCGACGACACGTGCCGGTGGGCGTTCTACGACGAGTCGCGGGCGCGGTCGGGCCGGTGGTGCTCGATGCAGGTCTGCGGCAACCGGGCCAAACAGCGGGCGTGGCGCGGCCGCAGGGCAGAATCGACGTCGTGAACCCCTCGACGGCCGCGGCACGCGTGCTGGTCACCGAGCTGGTCCGGCACGGCGTCCGGCACGTCGTGCTGGCGCCCGGATCGCGGTCCGCGCCGCTGGCGCACGCGCTGGCGACGGCGTCGGCCCGCGGCGACCTGCGGCTGCACGTCCGCGTCGACGAGCGGGTGGCCGCGTTCACCGCGCTCGGGCTGGCCCGGGTGGCCGGCCCGGTCGCCGTCGTGACGACGTCCGGCACGGCGGCGGCGAACCTGCACCCGGCCGTGCTGGAGGCGTCGCACGCGGGAGTGCCGTTGCTGCTGCTCACGGCCGACCGGCCGCACGAGGTCCGCGGCACCGGCGCGAACCAGACCACCGACCAGGTGCGGCTGTTCGGCGCCGCGGTCCGGTTCTTCGCCGACGTGCCCGCGCCGTTCGGGCGGCCGGGCGAGGACGCCGACCTGCGGGCGCTGCTGGCCCGCGCGCTGGCGGCCGCGGCCGGCACCCGTTCGGGCGACCCCGGACCGGTCCACCTCGACCTCGCCTTCCGCGAGCCCCTGGTCCCGGACGACGACGCGTTCTGGCCGGAGGCGTCCGATGGCGCACCCGAGATCGTCGCTGCTCGTGCCGTCGAGCCGGCCACGCTGGACGGTGGACCGCTGACGGTCGTCATCGCGGGCGACGGGGCCGGGCCCGACGCGCGGACGTTCGCCGAGGCGGCCGGCTACCCGCTGCTGGCCGAGCCGTCGTCGGGCGCCCGCTCGGGCCCGGCCGCCGTCGGGCCGTACCGGCTGCTGCTGGAGCGACCCGAGCTCGGCGGTCGGATCGAGCGGGCCGTGGTCTTCGGACACGCGACGCTGTCGCGCCCGGTCAGCGCGCTGCTCGCGCGCGAGTCCGTCGAGGTGGTCGTGGTCGACCGGCGGCCGGACTGGATCGACCCCGGCCGCCGGGCCGCCCGGGTGGTCTCGGCGGTGACGGCGCCGCCCCCCGGCGACCCGGACTGGCCGGCGTCCTGGCAGCGCGCCGCCAAGGCCGCCCAAGACGCCGTCGACGGGGTCCTGGCCGCCGGGCCGCTCACCGGGCCCGCGGTCGCGGCGCTGGTCTGGGCCGCGCGCCGGTCCGGCGAGGCGCTCGTCGTCGGCTCGTCGAACCCCGTGCGCGACCTCGACCTCGCCGCCGCGCCCGCCGTCACGGACGAGGCCGGACCGGTGCTGGCCAACCGCGGCCTCGCCGGCATCGACGGCACGCTCTCGACCGCGACCGGCGTCGCGCTCGCCAGCGGTGGCCCGGTGCGTGCCCTCGTCGGCGACCTCACCTTCCTGCACGACGCCGGCGGCCTGCTGATCGGCCCGCTGGAGGAGCGCCCGGACCTGCAGATCGTCGTCGTCAACGACGACGGTGGCGGCATCTTCGCGCTGCTCGAACACGGCGACCCGGCGCACGCGGAGCGGTTCGAACGGGTCTTCGGCACCCCGCACGGGGCCGACCTGGCGGCGCTGTGCGCGGGGTATGGCGTGGCGCACCGGCGGGTGACGGATCCGGCGGCGCTGCGGTCAGCGCTGGCCGAGCCGGTGACGGGGCGCGGCGTGATCGAGGTGCCGGTCGCCCGCGCGGCGCTGCGCGACCTGCATGCCCGCATCCGCGCCGCGGTGTCCGCGGCGCTGGACTAGATGAACGAGTCTGATCGACCTTCGGGCGACCCGCAGTTCGCTGCCGCGCAGTGGTGTGCACCCCATGATCATGGGTCGGGCCGTGTGGCGCGCCCGCCCGAAGGGGTTCTGCACCCATCGCGAGTGCACCTCACCCGCCACCCAGCCATATCCGGGTTCGGCTCGGTTCCGGGAACGGTCCTTGGGCGGGTGAGGTGCTCCTCACTGGGACGAGGACGAGCGTCGGCGGATGCCCGTCAAACAGGCGGATGCGGGCCCGGACCGGGGTGGCATTCGCCGGATCCGCGGGATCAGCTCGGCCGCGCCCCCGTCGCCGACAGCACGCACGATCAATCGGACTCACTCATCCAGGCCTGACGGGCGCCCTCGCGGGTCAGCCGTTCCAGCCGCTGCTGGTAGTCGGGCGGCTCGGGGCGCCGATGGTGGTCGCCGCGGTCCTCGTGGGTGAGGCCGCGCTTGGCCAGCCAGGCGCGGTTCGCCTCGCTGAGTCGGTCGGCGCGCTTGGGCAGCCAGAACAGGTACGGCGTTTGGCGCCGGTGGCCCCAGTCCTCCGGCGGGACGGGGTACGGGTCCCCCGGCGGCGCCTCCGGCCCGAACAGGTCGTAGTACAGGTTCCGATGCCACTCGTCGTTGTTCCACTGAGGCTCCGAGCCCGCCAGCGACTGCAGCGACGAGTCGCGGATGTGTGCGGCAAGTTCGTCGCGGAAGGCGAGGAGGCTCTCGCGCTGGTCCGGGTCGTCCAGCCACTCCGGCGCCCGGTTGCACCCCTCGACATAGCCGTCCGGATCCCCGCTGTCGTCGAACCAGTTGCCGATCCAGAGCCGCAGATTCTCGGTTCGTTCGGTCACGGTGTCGATCCTCCGAAGCGGGTGAAGTTCTTGGGCGGCGCCGCGGTCGGGTAGCAGGTGATGACGATCCAGTCGGTGCCGATCTTGCGGAAGATGATGACAGCTCCGGGATCGGATCCGGTGGCGATCTGGTCCGTCGCCACGATCGGCATCGGCGCCGCGCCCACCTCCATGGCGTAGTCGCGTGCCTTCGTCCAGTGCTGGGCCAGATCGTGCGATCGGGCGCCGGAGCCGCGGAAACCGGTGGTCTCGTCGGGTCCGAGGCCGGCCACGTCCGCCGGCACGAAGATCCTGGCCTGGCCCTGGGGTCCCACCAGCTTCAGGTAGGCATGCAGCCCGGCGATGGTGCCGCCGTTTCCCTCGATCAGGGCCTTCAGCGGCTTCGCGAGCGCCTCGAAGCTGTCGAACCGGCCGGCGACCGCGCCCACTCGGTGCTCCGTCGTCACCGTGTCATCCGGGCCGACCGTCCACACGTGCTCCGGCGTCGTCCGGCCGGCCGGGTCCTTGCGCCAGGTGATCCGCGCCTGCAACGCCTCGTCCGCCACGTACGGCCCGTGCACCTGGATCGCGTGGCTGGACGCATGCAGGAACATCTCGGCGACGTCCCGCCGCAGGGCCGGGTCGAACTGCGAGGCCACCGCGATCACGGCCGCGACCAGCGGTCCGTCGCTCGTCACCGGCGCCGCAGCGGCATCCCGGACCGGCAGCCCCAAGGAGGCCGGCTGGTCGGTGAGCACGGCGTCGACATAGTCGTGCGCCACGCCGGGCGGGAATGTCGACGCGATCCCGGCCAGGCCGTGGCCGGGCGGCGGCAGCACCGTCGCGACCGTGGGCAGCGACGGGTCGGCGAACAGCAGTGCGAGCAGGGCGCGCGCCTCGCCGCTCAGCGTCGCCGCGACGGCGGCCAGCTCCCACGAGGCGTCGGCCGCACCGGTCGCCAGCGAACCGACGACGGCGGTCGCCAGGGCCGCGCCGTCGGGCCGGACCGGCTCGACCGTCCGCGCCACCGTCAGGCCACGGGCGCCGACGAGATCGAGCAGCTCGGCCGACGTGCGGGCGTGGTCGGCCCAGGCGGCCACCAGGCCGTGCGCCGCGTACCGGATGCCTTCCGCCGCCACACCAGGAAGGTGCGCCGAACCGCGGCGCTGTGACAGCTACGAGGACAGCGCGTCGCGCATCGGGACCAGCTTGGCGACGCTCTCGGCGAGCTCCGCCGCCGGGTCGGAGCCGGCGACGATGCCGCAGCCGGCGAACAGCCGCAGCCGGGAACCGGACACCTCGGCCGAGCGCAGCGCGATGCCCCACTCGCCGTCGCCGCGGGCGTCCATCCAGCCGACCGGACCGGCGTAGCGGGCCCGGTCCAGGCCCTCGATCTCGCGGATCAGCTCCAGCGCGACGGCGGTGGGCGTACCGCCGACCGCGGCCGACGGGTGCAGGGCGGCGGCCAGCGCGAGCGACGACGCGTCGGAGGCGGTGACGCCGGCGAGGTCGGTGGCCAGGTGCATGACGTTGGGCAGGTGCAGCACGAACGGCGTCTCCGGCACGTTCATGCTGGAGCAAAACGGCGCCAGCGCGTCGGCGACGGAGCGTACGGCGTACTCGTGCTCCTCCAGGTCCTTGCTGGACCGGGCCAGCGACGCCGCCAGCGCGAGGTCGTGCTCGTCGTCGCCGGTGCGCTGGATGGTGCCGGCGAGGACGCGCGACGTGAGCAGGCCCCGCTCGCGGCGGACCAGCAGCTCCGGAGTCGCGCCGATCATGCCGTCGACGCTGAACGTCCAGCAGTGCGGGTAGCCGGCCGACAGCCGCCGCAGCGGCCAACGGATGTCGATCGGCTCCGGGCTCTCGGCGACGAGGTCGCGGGCCAGCACCACCTTCTCCAGCCCGCCGGCGACGATGCGCCGGACCGCCTCGGCGACGACGCCCTGCCACTCCGCGCCGGAGCGGGCACCGTCGCTGTACACGACGGAGAGGGGCCGACGCGGCGCCGAGACCGCGGGCAGCGCGGCGCCGCCGGGCAGGTTGCCGGTGACGTCGATCGTCGTCACCCACCAGCGGCCGGACCGGTGCCCGATGACGGTGTCCGGGAGGACCAGCGACGACGAGCCGGGGACGTCGTCGAAGGCGAACGAGCCGAACGCGACCGGGCCGGTGCCGGGCAGCCGGACCTCGTCGCGGACGACGGCGGTGCCGACCATCCGCCGCCACCACCGGTCGGCGGCGACGAACCGGTTGGCGCCGATCGTGTCGAACCGGGCCGCCTGGCCCCACCCGACGACGCCCTCGCCGCGGCGCACCCACGCCATCGGGTGGTCCTCGGGCAGCAGCTCCAGCAGCGGTCCCGGATCCGGCACCTCGGTGGTGCGCACGACCATCGGCGCGGAGACGGGCAGCGTCGTCACGACCATCAAGCGTACGGCGCGACCGCCCGACGCGACGCGTGGCGGCCTGCCGATTGGCGCATGCACGGCCCGACACGTCAAAGTGGACTCGTGACCCGCGCCTCCCTGGACAAGCAGCCGCACGAGGTGGCGGCCATGTTCGACGACGTCGCCGAGAAGTACGACCGCACCAACGACGTGCTCTCGCTCGGCCAGGACCGCGCCTGGCGGCGGGCCGTCGTCTCGGCCGTCGCGGCGGCGCCGGGGGAGCGGGTGCTCGACCTCGCCGCCGGCACCGGCACGTCCAGCGAGCCGTTCCGGGCCCGCGGCGCGTTCGTCGTGCCGTGCGACTTCTCCCTCGGCATGCTCCGGACCGGCCGGCGCACGCACACCGACCTGCCGTTCGTGGCCGGCGACGCCACCCGGCTGCCGTTCGCCGACGACGCGTTCGACGCCGTGACCATCTCGTTCGGGCTGCGCAACGTGCACGACCCGATCGCGGGCCTGCGCGAGCTGCTGCGCGTCACCCGGCCTGGCGGCCGGCTGGTGGTCTGCGAGTTCAGCCACCCGGCGTTCGCGCCGTTCCGCACCGTCTACGTCGAGTACCTGATGCGGGCACTGCCGCCGGTCGCCCGCCGCGTCTCCAGCAGCCCGGACGCCTACGTCTATCTGGCCGAGTCGATCCGCGCCTGGCCGGACCAGCCAGGGCTGGCCGGCTGGCTGCGCGAGGCCGGCTGGGCCGACGTCCGCTGGCGCAACCTCAGCGGCGGCATCGTCGCCCTGCACCACGCCGTGAAGCGCTGAGCATGGCCAGGGGGCAGAACCGGCGGCCGGAGGACGACGACCGCAGGCGCTACACGGCGGTGCTCGACGCCGCCCGCGCTCAGGGCCGCATCGACGATGCCGAGCTGTCCCGGCGCTCCTTCACCGTCCGCTACGCGCAGACGATCGGTGAGCTGGACGCCGTCGTCGATGACCTGCCCGGTCCGGACCGGACGGCGGGAGGCCGGTCGCTGGTGACGGTCGCCGTGGCGGGTGTTGCGATCCTGGCCGCCGTCGGCCTCGGCATCGTCGCGGCGAGCTCCGGCGACGACGACGCGCCGGCCGCCGAACCGCCGGCGGGCGAGGTCGAGGCACCGCCGGTCGAGGAGGTCGAGGAGGACGAGGAGGTCCCGGTGGACATGTTCGCCGCGGCCGAGCTGACCATCCTGTGGGAGGCGCTCGCCGCGCAGCAGGTGGCCGAGGTCCAGAGCATCTACCTGCACGACGAGTGGGCCGACCTCGAGGTGCGGACGGCGCCGGGCGCGCCCACCTACGACAGCGTCGAGTACGACGGCACGCTGGGCGAGCGCGAGCCGGGCAGCCAGGTCTCCGAGGAGAACCCGGACGACGCGTTCTTCGCACTCGACGAGGTCGACCCGGGGATCGTCGCCGCGTGCGCCGCCCGGGCCGCGGAGGTCGCCCAGCGGCCGGACCGCGCGGTCGAGCTGATCGTCATCAACCGCGACGTGTTCTACGGCGACGTCGTCACCATCAACGTGCACCTCGAGGCCGACGCCTATGGGGTCGCGCCGACGCTGACCTGGGACGCCACCGGCCAGCACCTGCTCGACGACGGGATCGACCCGTGAGCCGCACGGACCGCAACTGGCGGCCGTCCGACGCCGACCGGGAACGGTACGCGGGTGCCGTCTCGCAGGCGTTCGCCGAGGGCCGCATCGACGCCGCCGACATGGAGAGCCGGACCGCGCTGATCTACGAGGCGAAGACGATCGCCGACCTGGACGCGCTGGTCGAGGACATGCCCGCCCCTGCGGCGGCGCCCGCAGCGCCCGCCACCGGCGGACGCGGCGGCTGGATCAGGCTGGCCTTCGGCGCGGTCGCGCTGGCCGTGCTCCTCGGTGTCCTCCTGCTGACCTTCCGCGACGGACCCACGCCGGCCGATCCGCCGGCGCGCGAGCCGGTGCCCGTCGAAGAGCCACCGGCCGAGCCGCCGGAACCTCCGGCACCGCCGGCCGCCGAGGTGGACCTTCCGGCGATCGACATGGAGCAGTTCGGCCTCTTCACTTTGGCGGGCCTGCAGGAGCTGTGGGCGGCGGCCGCCGATACCGAGCCGAGCGCGATCACCCTGTTCGCCGACAACGCCACGCTGGAGGTGCGGTCGAGCTCGCCCCAGCGTGCCCTCGACCGCGTCGAGTACAGCGGCGGGCTGCTTCTGCTGCCGGGAGACCCTTATCGGGACCTGGGCGACGGCGAGCCGGACGACGAGGTGTTCTTCTCCTGGAGCGACGTCACGCCCGAGGCGGTCATGGCCGCGATCGACGGGATGCCGGCCGCCACGGGCCTCCCCGATGTCACCGTCGGCCACATCAGCATCGGCCACTACCAGGACGGACTGGTCACCATCAGCGTCTACCCGGAGGGTGACACCGGCGTCACTTACGTCCGCTGGGACCCCACCGGCCAGGAGGTCATCCGCGTCTACTGACGGCGGTGAATTACGCAACGCTGATGCTGCGTAAATCCGCAGGTCAGAGTGGGTGACCCGGGGTGAGTGACACGGCAGGCAACCCCTACACTTAGGTCGAGTGTGCGCTCGTGAACTGATTCACGAGCGTGCCGCCACGAACCGAACAGTGACACGCATGCCGAGGACCGTCGATGAGCCAGCGCACTGGTCGTAGCCGACCGAGCGCACCGAGCGTTCCGAGCCGCACCGCCGGCGAGGCGGATGTCATCGTCGTCGGCGCAGGGCCGGCCGGCTCGACCACGGCCTACTACCTGGCCAGGTACGGGCTGGACGTGCTGCTGCTGGAGAAGGCTTCGTTCCCGCGCGACAAGGTCTGCGGCGACGGCCTGACGCCGCGCGCCGTGCGGCAGCTGGTCCGGATGGGCATCGACACGAGTGCGCCGGGCTGGATCCGCAACCGGGGCCTGCGCATCATCGGCGGCGGCATGCGGCTGCACCTGCCCTGGCCGGAACTGGCCAGCTACCCCGACTACGGCCTGGTCCGCACCCGCACCGACTTCGACGAGCTGCTGGCCCGGCACGCCGCGGCCGCCGGCGCCCGGCTGCACGAACGCACCAACGTCACCGGCCCGGTGCTGGACGAGCGCACCGGTGACATCGTCGGCGTCACCGCGAGGCCGCTGGACGAGCGCGGCCGCGCCGCTGGCGAGGCGGTCACGTACCGCGCGCCGCTGGTGGTCGCTGCCGACGGCACCTCGTCGCGGCTGTCGACCGCGATGGGGATCCACAAGCGCGAGGACCGGCCGATGGCGGTCGCCGTCCGTACGTACTACAAGACGCCGCGGCACGACGACGACTGGATGGAGTCCTGGCTGGAGCTGTGGGCCGACAACCCGTCCGGCGGGCGCGACCTGCTGCCCGGCTACGGCTGGATCTTCGGCACCGGCAACGGCACCAGCAACGTCGGCCTCGGCATCACGAACACCTCCAAGGCCTTCGGCCGGGTCGACTACAAGGACATGCTGCGCCGCTGGGCGGCCCAGACGCCGCCGGAATGGGGCTTCACCGAGGAGAACCAGGTCGGTGACATCCGCAGCGCGGCGTTGCCGATGGGATTCAACCGCCAGCCCCACTACAGTCGTGGCCTGCTCCTGGTCGGCGACGCCGGCGGCATGGTCAACCCCTTCAACGGCGAAGGCATCGACTACGCGATGGAGGCCGCCGGCCTGGCCGCGACGGTGATCGCGGACGCGCTCTCCCGGGATGCCGCCGGCCGGGAACGGGTGCTGCGGGGATATCCTGCGGCGCTGAAGCACGAACACGGTGGCTACTTCACGCTCGGCCGCATCTTCGTCAGATTGATCGGTGACCCACGGATCATGAGAATCGCCCGGAACCACGGCCTGCCGCGCCCCTGGCTGATGAAGTTCACGCTGAAGCTGCTGGCCAACCTGACCGACCACCGCGACGGTGACGTGTACGACCGCGTCATCAACGCGATGACCCGACTCGCCCCGGCGGCGTGAGGAGCACCATGCAGGACGTCTTGCGGAACTCAGCGCAGAGGAGTGGCCCGGCGTGAACTCGTACGCACCGATCCTCGGTCTCATCGCGATCGCCGCGGCGTTCGCGGTCGGCTCGGTCGCCTTCTCGTCCCTGGCCGGCCCGAAGCGGTTCAACCGCGCCCGCCTGGACTCCTACGAGTGCGGCATCGAACCGACCCCGCTGCCGGTGGGCGGCGGCCGGTTCCCGGTCAAGTACTACCTGACCGCGATGACCTTCATCATCTTCGACATCGAGATCATCTTCCTGTACCCGTGGGCGGTCCGGTTCGACCACCTTGGGGTCTTCGGCTTCGTCGCGATGGTGACGTTCATCTTCCTGATCACCGTGCCGTTCATCTATGAGTGGCGGCGCGGCGGGCTGGACTGGGACTAGCAGAGGCGAATCATGGGTGTTGAAGAGAAGCTTCCGTCCGGCGTGCTCCTGAGCACGGTCGAGGGCCTGCTGGGCTACATGCGTAAGGGCTCGGTCTGGCCGGCGACGTTCGGCCTGGCCTGCTGCGCCATCGAGATGATGGCGTTCGGCGGCCCCCGGCACGACTCCGCCCGGTTCGGCATGGAGGTCTTCCGCGCGTCGCCGCGGCAGGCCGACCTGATGATCGTCGCCGGCCGGGTGAGCCAGAAGATGGCGCCGGTGCTGCGGCAGATCTACGACCAGATGGCCAACCCGAAGTGGGTGCTGTCGATGGGTGTCTGCGCCTCGTCCGGCGGCATGTTCAACAACTACGCCATCGTCCAGGGCGTCGACCACGTCGTGCCGGTCGACGTCTACCTGCCCGGCTGCCCGCCCCGGCCGGAGATGCTGATCGACGCGATCCTCAAGCTGCACGACCAGATCCAGCACACGCGGCTGGGCGCGCACAAGGCCGCGGACGACGCCGAGGCCGAGCGGCTGGCGCTGCGGGCCGAGGCCACGCACGAGATGAAGGGCCTGCTCCGGTGAGCGACGACGAGAAGCGGACCGAGGCCGCCGACAGCGCGGGCGACGCGCAGGGCATGACCAGCGGCTCGCAGCACCCCGACGACGTCGCCGAGGCCGCGGAGACGCGCGCCGAGACCAGCCCGACCGAGGACCAGAAGCCGGCCGAGGCCCCGACCGAGGAGACCGCCGCCGCGGAGGCGGAGGAGGAGTCGCTCCCGGCCGAGCCGGAGGGCCCGGCGCTGCCGCCGGAGCACCCGTCCCGGCGCGGCATGTTCGGCGCCTACGACGGCAGCGGCGACACGTCCGGCTACGGCCGGCTGGTGGTCCGCGACACGAACCCGGTCCGCGGCGCCTCCACCCCGCGCCCGTGGCCCGACGAGCTGGAGAAGCTCGGCGACGACGTCACCGCGGCGTTGCAGGAGGCCGGCAGCACCGACGCCGACGTGTTCGAGAAGGTGCTGGTCGACCGCGGCCAGATCACGTTCTTCGTCAAGCGCGAGAAGCTGGCCGAGGTCGCCCGGACGTTCCGCGACGACCCGCTGCTCCGGTTCGAGATGTGCATGGGCGTCAACGGCGTGCACTACCCGGAGGAGACCGGCCGCGAGCTGCACGCCGTCGTCCAGCTGCTCTCGATCACCCACAACCGCCGGGTCAACCTCGAGGTCACCTGCCCCGACGACGACCCGCACATCCCGTCGATCGTGCACACCTACCCGTCGGCCAACTGGCACGAGCGGGAGACGTACGACTTCTTCGGCATCCTCTTCGACGGCCACCCGGCACTGACCCGCATCCAGATGCCGGACGACTGGCCGGGGCACCCGCAGCGCAAGGACTACCCGCTCGGAGGCATCCCCGTGGAGTACAAGGGCGCGACCATCGCGCCGCCGGACGAGCGGAGGGCGTACAACTGATGAGCCAGCAGGACGTCACCTTCACGCCGGCCGGCGACGACACCGACGACCCGTACGCGGGCGTACGCGAGACCACCGAGGGCCCGGTCTACACCGTCACCGGTCAGGACTGGGACGACGTGATCGGCGCGGCCGCCGCGGGCGAGGAGCGCATCGTCGTCAACATGGGCCCGCAGCACCCGTCGACGCACGGCGTGCTCCGGCTCATCCTCGAGCTCGACGGCGAGAACGTCACCGAGGCCCGCTGCGGCATCGGCTACCTGCACACCGGCATCGAGAAGAACATGGAGTACCGGACGTGGACCCAGGGGGTCACGTTCGTGACCCGCATGGACTACCTGTCCCCGTTCTTCAACGAGGCCGCGTACGTGCTGGGCGTCGAGAAGCTGCTCGGCATCACCGACGACATCCCGGAGCGGGCCAACGTCATCCGCGTCATGATGATGGAGCTGAACCGCATCTCGTCGCACCTGGTCTGCATCGCGACCGGCGGCATGGAGATGGGCGCGCTCACCATGATGACCAACGGGTTCCGCGAGCGCGAGCGCACGCTGGACCTGTTCGAGCTGATCACCGGCCTGCGGATGAACAGCGCGTACATCCGCCCGGGCGGCGTCGCGCAGGACCTGCCGCCGGGCGCGGTCGAGAGCGTTCGCGAGTACCTGCGGTGGATGTGGGACCACATCGGCTCCTACGAGGCGTTCGCGAACGAGAACCCGGTGTTCAAGGGCCGCACCGTCGATGTCGGATACCTCGACCTCGCCGGCTGCATGGCGCTGGGCATCACGGGGCCGGTGCTGCGGTCGACCGGCCTGCCGTGGGACCTGCGCAAGTCGCAGCCGTACTGCGGCTACGAGACCTACGACTTCGAGGTGCCGACCCGCGACACCGCCGACTCCTACGGGCGCTTCCGCATCCGCATCGACGAGATGAAGGAGTCGCTGAAGATCGTCGAGCAGTGCCTGGACCGGCTGGAGCCGGGCCCGGTCATGGTCGGCGACAAGAAGATCGCCTGGCCGGCCCAGCTGGCCATCGGCAGCGACGGCATGGGCAACTCCCTCGACCACATCCGGCACATCATGGGTGAGTCGATGGAGGCGCTGATCCACCACTTCAAGCTGGTCACCGAGGGCTTCCGGGTCCCGGCCGGCGAGGTGTACATGCCGATCGAGAGCCCGCGCGGCGAGCTCGGCGCGCACGTGGTGTCCGACGGCGGCACCCGCCCGTGGCGCGTCCACTTCCGCGACCCGTCCTTCAACAACCTGCAGGCCGTACCGGCGATGTGCGAGGGTTCGATGGTGGCCGACGTCATCGTGTCCGTCGCGAGCCTCGACCCGGTGATGGGTGGATGTGACCGATGACCGACGTGAACCAGACACCGGCCGCGCCCGCCGCGCTGGACGACACCGTCCGGGCGGAGATGGCCGAGATCATCGCCCGGTACCCGGAGCCGCGGTCGGCGCTGCTGCCGATGCTGCACCTCGTGCAGGCGCACCAGGGGTACGTCACCCCCGAGGGCATCGAGCTGTGCGCCGAGGTCCTCGACATCACCGAGGCCGAGGTCGCCGCGGTCGCGACGTTCTACACCATGTACAAGCGCCGCCCGGTCGGCGAGTACCACGTCGGCGTGTGCACGAACACGCTGTGCGCCGTCATGGGCGGTGACGCGATCTGGGACGACCTGTCCGAGTACCTCGGCGTCGGGCACGACGAGACGACCGACGACGGCAAGGTCTCGCTCGAGCGGGTCGAGTGCAACGCGGCCTGCGACTACGCGCCGGTGATGATGGTCAACTGGGAGTTCATGGACAACCAGACGCCGCAGTCCGCGCGCGAGCTGGTCGACCGGCTGCGCGCCGGCGAGGTGGTCGAGTCCACCCGCGGCCCGCGCATCTGCACCTGGAAGCAGGCCGAGCGGGTGCTGGCCGGGTTCCCCGACGGCCTGGCTACCGAGGGCGCCGCGGCCGGCCCGGCCTCCGTCGTGGGGCTGGAACTGGCGAACGAGAACGGCTGGACGGCGCCCGAGGGCGGTCAGCGCGAGCTGGGAGGCAGCAGCAAGTGAGCCAGAAGACCCTCACCCCTGTTCTCACCGCCCGCTGGGACCAGTCCGACGCGTTCACCCGGCGCAACTACGAGAAGGCCGGCGGCTACAAGGCGCTGCGCCGTGCGCTGCAGCGCAAGCCCGAGGACATCGTCGAGATCGTCAAGGACTCCGGCCTGCGCGGCCGCGGCGGCGCAGGCTTCCCGACGGGGATGAAGTGGAGCTTCATCCCCAAGGACTCGGGCAAGCCGACCTACCTGGTCGTGAACGCCGACGAGTCCGAGCCGGGCACCTGCAAGGACATCCCGCTGATGATGGCCGATCCGCACGTGCTGGTCGAGGGCGTCATCATCACGTCCTTCGCCATCGGCGCCAAGCACGCCTTCATCTACGTGCGCGGCGAGGTGCTGCAGGTGTTCCGCCGGGTGATGAACGCCGTCGCCGAGGCGTACGAGGCCGGCTACCTGGGCCAGGACATCCTCGGCTCCGGGTTCGACCTGGACGTCGTCGTGCACGCCGGCGCCGGCGCCTACATCTGCGGCGAGGAGACCGCCCTGCTGGACTCGCTGGAGGGGCGACGGGGCCAGCCGCGGCTGAAGCCGCCGTTCCCGGCGGTGGCCGGCCTGTACGCGTCGCCGACTGTCATCAACAACGTCGAGACCATCGCGTCGGTGCCGTCGATCGTCTCCGGCGGCGCCGAGTGGTTCCGCGGCATGGGCAGCGAGAAGTCGCCCGGCTACGGCATCTTCTCGCTGTCCGGGCACGTGACGAAGCCGGGCCAGTACGAGGCGCCGCTGGGCATCACGCTGCGCGAGCTGCTGGACATGGCCGGCGGCATCCGGGCCGGTCACGAGCTGAAGTTCTGGACGCCGGGCGGCTCGTCGACGCCGATCCTCACCGCCGAGCACATCGACGTCCCGCTGGACTTCGAAGGCATGGCCGGCGTGGGCTCGCTGCTGGGCACCCGGGCGCTGCAGATCTTCGACGACACCACATGCGTCGTGCGCGCCACCGAGCGGTGGATCGAGTTCTACAAGCACGAGTCCTGCGGCAAGTGCACGCCCTGCCGCGAGGGCTTCTGGTGGATGGTCCAGATCCTCGAGCGGCTGGAGAAGGGCGACGGCACCGAGGCCGACCTGGACAAGCTGCTGGACATGAGCGATAACATCGCTGGCCGCTCGTTCTGTGCGCTCGCCGACGGCGGGGTGGCGCCGGTGGTCTCGACCATCCAGCACTTCCGCGACGAGTACATCGCCCACTTCGAGCACGGCGGCTGCCCGTTCGACCCGGCCGCCTCGACGCTGTTCGCGCAGGAACTGGGGGCCAAGGCCTGATGACCGTGACGACCAACTCCACGTCCGACGCCGTGGAGCCGCAGCCGAACCTGGTGACGGTCACCATCGACGGCTTCGAGGTGAGCGTGCCGGAGGGCACGCTGGTCATCCGCGCGGCCGAGCTGATCGGCATCCAGATCCCGCGGTTCTGCGACCACCCGCTGCTGGAGCCCGTCGGCGCCTGCCGGCAGTGCATGGTCGAGGTGCCCGACATGGGCAACGGCCGCGGCATGCCCAAGCCGCAGGCGTCCTGCACGCTCACCGTCGCGCCGGGCATGGTGATCAACACCCAGTTCTCCTCGCCGGTCGCGGACAAGGCGCAGCAGGGGATCATGGAGTTCCTGCTGATCAACCACCCGCTGGACTGCCCGGTCTGCGACAAGGGCGGCGAGTGCCCGCTGCAGAACCAGGCGATGAGCAACGGCCGCGGCGACTCCCGCTACGAGGGCAAGAAGCGGACCTACCCGAAGCCGATCAACATCTCCGCGCAGGTGCTGCTGGACCGCGAGCGCTGCGTGCTGTGCGCCCGGTGCACCCGGTTCTCCAAGGAGATCGCCGGCGACCCGTTCATCGAGCTGCTCGAGCGCGGCTCGCTGCAGCAGGTCGGCATCTACGAGAAGGAGCCGTTCGAGAGCTACTTCTCCGGCAACACCATCCAGATCTGCCCGGTCGGCGCGCTGACCAGCGCGGCGTACCGGTTCCGGTCCCGCCCGTTCGACCTGGTGTCGGTCCCGTCCGTCGCCGAGCACGACGCCTGCGGCAGCGCGATCCGGGTCGACCACCGCCGCGGCACGGTCATGCGCCGGCTGGCCGGCGACGACCCCGAGGTGAACGAGGAGTGGATCACCGACAAGGACCGCTTCGCGTTCCGCTGGTCCACGCTCGACGACCGCATCACGCACCCGCTGGTGCGTGACGAGGAGACCGGTGAGCTGGTCCCGGCGTCCTGGCCGGAGGCGCTGACGCTGGCGTCGCAGGGCCTGGCCCGCTCGCGGGACACCGGCGGCGTCGGCGTGCTGACCGGCGGCCGGCTGACGCACGAGGACGCCTACGCGTACGCGAAGTTCGCTCGCGTCGCCCTCGACACCAACGACATCGACTTCCGCGCGCGGCCGCACTCGGCCGAGGAGGCCGGCTTCCTGGCCTCCATCGCCGGGTCCGGCCTCGGTGTCACGTTCGCCGACGTCGAGCAGGCGCCGGCGGTGCTGCTGGTCGGGCTGGAGCCGGAGGAGGAGGCCGGCGCGCTGTTCCTGCGGCTGCGCAAGGCCAACCGGAAGAACGGCACCCAGGTCCACTCGATCGCGCCGTACGCGACCCGCGGCCTGACGAAGACCGGCGGCACGCTGCTGCCGGCCGCGCCGGGTACCGAGCCGGAGATCCTCAACGCGATCACGCTCGGCGACGATCGCGTCGCCTACCTGGGCGAGGCGCTGCGCAAGAAGGGCGCCGTCATCCTCGTCGGCTCCCGGCTGGCGACGATCCCTGGGGCGCTGTCCGCGGCCGCCCGGGTCGCCACCGTCACCGGCGCCCGGCTGGCCTGGGTGCCGCGGCGGGCCGGCGAGCGCGGCGCGCTCGAGGCCGGCGCCCTGCCGAACCTGCTGCCCGGCGGCCGGCCGGTCGCCGACCCGGAGGCCCGGGTCGACGTCGCCGCCGCCTGGTCGGTCGAGACGCTGCCGTCGCTGCCCGGCCGCGACACCACCGGCATCCTGTCCGCGCTGACCAGCGGCGTGCTGACCGGCGCGCTGGTGGCCGGCGTCGAGCTGGCCGACCTGCCCGACCCGGCCGCGGCGAAGCGCGCGCTCGAGTCCGCCGGTTTCGTCGTCAGCCTCGAGGTGCGGCGCAGCGAGGTCACCGAGCTGGCCGACGTCGTGCTGCCGGTCGCGCCGCCGGTGGAGAAGGCCGGCACGTTCGTCAACTGGGAGGGCCGGCTGCGGCCGTTCCCCGCGGTGCTCGCGCAGACGCCGTCGCTCAGCGACGCCGCCGTGCTCGACGCGATCGCCGGCGAGCTGGGCATCCGGCTCGGGGTGCGCGACGTCGACGACGCCCGGGCCGAGATCGCCGAGCTCGGGGTCTGGGACGGCGCCCGGCCGGAGAGCGCCGACGCGACGCCCGCCGGGCCACCGCGGCCCGGCGAGCGCGAGGCCGTGCTGGCCAGCTGGCGGCTCATGCTCGACTCCGGCCGCGGCCAGGACGGCGAGCCGCACCTGGCGGCGACGGCGCGCAAGGTCGAGGCCCGCCTCTCCGCCGGCACCGCCGCCGAGGTGGGCGTCGCCGACGGCGAGTGGCTCACCGTCCGCACCGGGACCGGCTCGGTCACGGTGCCGGTGCGGGTGACGGACATGCCCGACCGGGTGGTCTGGCTGCCGGAGAACTCGAACGGCTCGACGCTGCACCAGTCGCTCGGCGCCGCCGCCGGCGCCGTCGTCAAGCTCGCAGGTGCCCAGTCGGGTCATGCGGGCAACGGTCGAGGGGCGGGGCCGGAGGCTCCCCCCGAGGTCGTTCCTGGCCGTGAGACGACTAGTGGGAGTGAGTGATCCCCGCATGACCCGACGTCAGAATGTGACGGTGCCATCGTGATCGCCCTGGCCGCGGAGACCACCGGAGACGAGATCGCCGGGTTCGGCAACGACCCGTGGTGGATCATCGCCATCAAGTGCCTGGCGATCTTCGTGCTGTGCGTCGTCCTGACGCTGTTCAACATCGTGTTCGAGCGCAAGGTCGTCGCTCGCATGCAGCACCGCCTCGGCCCGAACCGCACCGGGCCGTTCGGCAGCCTGCAGAGCCTCGCCGACGGCGTGAAGCTGATGTTCAAAGAGGACATCATCCCGAAGGCCGCGGACAAGATCGTCTACATCGCCGCGCCACTGGTCGCGGTGATCCCGTCGTTCCTGATCCTGTCGGTCATCCCGCTGGGCCCCGAGGTGTCGATCTTCGGCCACGAGACCCGGCTGCAGCTCACCGACATGCCGGTGGCGGTGCTGTTCACGCTGGCCATCGCGTCGGTCGGGGTGTACGGGCTGATGATGGCCGGCTGGTCCAGCGGCTCGACCTACCCGCTGCTCGGCGGCCTGCGCTCGACCGCGCAGGTCATCTCGTACGAGCTGGTCATGGGGCTGTCGTTCGTCGGCGTGTTCCTGTTCGCCGGCACCATGTCGACGTCGGGCATCGTCGCGGAGCAGGAGCGGCTCTGGTACGGCATCATCCTGTTGCCGTCGTTCATCATCTATCTCATCGCGATGGTGGGCGAGACGAACCGGGCGCCGTTCGACCTTCCCGAGGCCGAGGGCGAGCTGGTGGCCGGCTGGGGCACCGAGTACTCGTCGATCAAGTACGCGATGTTCTTCCTCGCCGAGTACATCAACATGGTCAACGTCTCCGCGATCGCCACGACGCTGTTCCTGGGCGGTTGGCGGGCGCCGTGGCCGCTGTCGGCGATCAACGACGGCATGTTCAACACCGGCTGGTGGCCGCTGCTGTGGTTCTTCGCCAAGGTCATCCTGCTGATCTTCGTGTTCATCTGGCTGCGCGGCACGCTGCCCCGGCTGCGGTACGACCAGTTCATGCACTTCTGCTGGAAGGTGCTGCTGCCGGTCTCGCTGGTCTGGATCGTCGCGGTGGCGGGCATGCGGCTGGCGTTCAACGAGGGCATCGAGCGCAACCAGATCCTGCTGTACGGCGGCATCGCGGTCGCGGTGCTGCTGATCGGCAGCCTGCTGATCCCGGAGAAGAAGCAGCCGGAGGAGACCGAGCCGGCCGAACCGGCGCCGTTCGACGCGTTCGCCGGCGGCCACCCGGTCCCGCCGATGCCTGGCCAGGAGTTCGTGGCGGCGCGCATCCCCGTGACCCCAACCGGGGCCACCACCAAGACCGACGAACGTACCGAGGAGAGCAGTCGTGCCTAAGTTCCTCGACCCGGTGGCGGGGTTCGGAGTCACGTTCCGGACCATGTTCCGCAAGCCGGTCACCGAGCAGTACCCGGAGCACCCGCATCCGGTGGCGCCGCGGTTCCACGGCCGGCACCAGCTCAACCGGCACCCCGACGGCCTGGAGAAGTGCGTCGGCTGCGAGCTGTGCGCGTGGGCGTGTCCGGCCGACGCCATCTACGTCGAGGGCGCCTCCAACACCGAGGACGAGCGCTTCTCGCCGGGCGAGCGGTACGGCCGCGTCTACCAGATCAACTACCTGCGCTGCATCCTCTGCGGGCTGTGCATCGAGGCGTGCCCGACCCGCGCGCTGACGATGACCAACGAGTACGAGCTCGCCGACCACACCCGCGAGAGCCTCATCTACGAGAAGAAGGACCTGCTCGCACCGCTGCTCCCCGGCATGGAGGAGCCGCCGCACCCGATGCGGCTGGGCGACGACGAGCGCGACTACTACCTCGGCGCCGGCCTCGGCCGCTCCAGCGGTGAGGGGGCCTGATGGGCGAGACGGCCCTCTTCTGGATCATGGCGCCGATCGCCGTGCTCGGCGCGCTCGGCCTGGTGTTCGCGCGCAAGGCCGTGCACGGTGCGCTGAGCCTCGCCCTCACGATGATCTCGCTGGCGCTGTTCTACATCGCGCAGGAGGCGCCGTTCCTCGGCGTCGTGCAGATCGTCGTCTACACCGGCGCGATCATGATGCTGTTCCTGTTCGTGATCATGCTGGTCGGCGTCGACTCGTCGGACTCGCGGGTCGAGACGATCCGCGGCCAGCGGGCCGCGGCCACGCTCGCGGTGCTCGGCGTCATCGTGCTGCTGACGGGGGTGACGGTGCGGGCGACGCTGCCGTCGGAGCCCACGGGCCTGGCGCAGGCGACGCCGGACGGCAACGTGCCGGCCATCGCCGACGCGATCTTCGGCACCTACGTGTGGGCCTTCGAGGTGGTGGCGGCGCTGCTGATCACCGCCGCCGTCGGCGCCATGACGCTGACCCACCGGGAGCGGCTGTTCCACCGTCCGACCCAGAAGGAACTGTCGATCAAGCGGTTCACCGAGGGCCCGCCCGGAGAGGCGGCCGGCCTGCCGGTCCCGGGCGTGTACGCGCGGCACAACGCCGTGGACACCCCGGCCCTGCTGCCCGACGGCACCCCGAGCGAGGCGTCGATCAACCGGGTCCTGGTGGCCCGCGGCGCGGCCCGCTCCACCGAGGAGTTCCGGCACCACCCGACGCCGGCCGACATCGAGGCGGGCGCCGAGGGCGAGACCGACGAGCCGGTCGGCGGCGACGACGACACGAACGGAGGTGAGCGCGCATGAACCCGACCAACTACCTGGTGCTGTCGATCATCCTGTTCTCGATCGGCGCGGCCGGCGTGCTCGTCCGGCGCAACGCGCTGATCGCGTTCATGTCGGTCGAGCTGATGCTCAACGCGGCCAACCTGTCGTTCGTCACCTTCGCCCGGATGCACGGCAACCTCGACGGCCAGATCGTGGCGTTCTTCGTCATGGTCGTGGCGGCCGCCGAGGTCGTCGTCGGGCTGGCGATCATCGTGACGATCTTCCGAACTCGCAGGTCCGCGTCGGTCGACGACGCCAGCCTGCTGAAGCTCTGACGGGCGTGAGGAACCAGTGACTTCCACACTCAGCGCGCTGGCGACGGCTGTCGCCACCGAGGGCGGGCACGGCGGCGGCCAGGCGGTCGTCTCCGCCACCGGCGTGTTCGACCTGACCTGGCTGCTCATCGCGTTCCCGCTGCTGGGCGCCGCGATCCTGCTGCTGGGCGGGCGGCGCACGGACAGGGTGGGCCACCTGATCGGCTGCGGGGCGTCGATCGCGTCGTTCGTCATGGGCCTGGTGCTGTTCTTCGCCATGCTCGGCGAGCCGTCCGACGGCCGCGCGTTCACCGTCCAGCTCTGGGAGTACGTCAACGCCGGCGGCTACAGCGTCGACGTCAGCCTGCTGCTGGACCAGCTGTCTATGGCGTTCGTGCTGCTGATCACCGGCGTCGGGTCGCTGATCCACGTTTACTCGATCGGCTACATGGAGCACGACGAGCGGCGGCGACGGTTCTTCGGCTACCTGAACCTGTTCGTCGCGGCGATGCTGCTGCTGGTCCTGGCCTCGGACTACCTGGTGCTGTTCATCGGCTGGGAGGGCGTCGGCCTGGCGTCGTACCTGCTGATCGGGTTCTGGCAGCACAAGAACTCGGCGGCGGTCGCGGCGAAGAAGGCGTTCGTCGTCAACCGCGTCGGCGACATGGGCATGGTCCTCGCGATGGCGTCGATGATCACCGTCTTCGGCTCGACCGCCTTCGACGTCGTGTTCGCGTCGGCCGAGGGCGCCTCGACCGGCTGGGTCACCGTCATCGGGCTGTTCCTGCTGCTCGGCGCCTGCGGCAAGTCCGCACAGTTCCCGCTGCAGTCCTGGCTGCTGGACGCGATGGAGGGCCCGACCCCGGTGTCGGCGTTGATCCACGCGGCCACCATGGTGACCGCCGGCGTCTACCTGATCGTCCGGTCCGCCGCGATCTACGACCTCGCGCCGGACGCGCGCACCGCGGTCGTCGTCGTCGGCGCGATCACGCTGCTCATGGGTGCGATCATCGGTTGCGCCAAGGACGACATCAAGAAGGCGCTGGCCGGCTCCACGATGAGCCAGATCGGCTACATGACGCTCGCGGCGGGGCTCGGCCCGGCCGGGTACGCGTTCGCGATCTTCCACCTGCTGACGCACGGCTTCTTCAAGGCCAACATGTTCCTCGGCGCCGGCTCGGTGATGCACGGCATGCACGACGAGGTCAACATGCGCCGCTACGGCGGGCTGCGGATCATGATGCCGGTCACCTTCATCACGTTCGCGATGGGCTACCTGGCCATCATCGGCATCCCGCCGTTCGCCGGGTACTTCTCCAAGGACAAGATCATCGAGGCGGCGTTCGCGGACAACTGGGTCGTCGGCCTGGCCACGCTGCTGGGCGCCGGCATCACCGCGTTCTACATGACCCGGCTCATGCTCATGACGTTCTTCGGCAACCGGCGATGGCAGCACAGCGACCCACCGCACGAGTCGCCGCCGGTCATGACCGTCCCGCTGATCGTCCTGGCGGTGCTCTCGGTCATCGGCGGGTTCGGGCTGCTGTACCTGGGCGCGGACATCGTCGACTGGCTGGCGCCGGTCACCGGTGAGGCGCACCACGACCTGCCGATGCCGCTGTGGCTGCTGATCACCATCACGCTGGCCACCGTCGTCGCCGGTGTCGCGGTCGCCTGGGCGATGTACGGCCACCGCGCCGTCCGCGAGGACGTCCCGGCCGGCAACCCGCTCACCGTCGCCGCCCGCAACGACCTCTACGGCGACGCGTTCAACGAGGCGGTGTTCATGCGGCCGGGCCAGTACCTGACCCGCTCGCTGGTCTACTTCGAGAACCGCGGCGTCGACGGCGCCGTGGTCGGCACCGCCACCGCCGTCGGCGGGCTGTCGGCCCGGCTGCGGCGCTGGCAGACCGGGTTCGTCCGTTCCTATGCCGCGACGATGCTCGGCGGCGTCGGCGTCGTCGTGCTGGCCATGCTGTTGGTGAGGCTGCCGTGACCTTTCCCTGGTTGACCACGCTCATCGCGCTGCCGGCGCTCGGTGCGGTGCTCACCGCGCTGGTGCCGTCCGGGCGGGGCCCGCTCGCCAAGCAGGTCGCCACCGGCTTCGCGCTGCTGACGCTGCTGGTCGGCGCGCTGATCAGCATCCAGTACCTGTTCGACGTCGACATGGGCGTCGAGTCCGAGACCTACGAGTGGATCCCGGAGTTCGGTGCCTCGTGGGCGCTGGACGTGCACGGCATCAGCCTCGCGTTGATGGCGCTGACGGTGCTGGCCACGCCGATCGTCGCGCTGGCGATGTGGCGCGAGGCCGAGGACGAGCAGCGCGACCCGAAGGCGTTCTTCGCGCTGCTGCTCGTCGTCGAGGCGCTGACGCTGACCGCGTTCCTCTCCCAGGACGTGCTGCTGTTCTACGTCGTCTTCGAGGCGATGCTGATCCCGCTGTACTTCATGATCGGCATGTACGGCGGGCCGCAGCGCCGCTACGCCGCGGTCAAGTTCCTGCTGTACAACCTGGTCGGCGGCCTGGCCATGCTGGCCGCCGTCATCGGGCTGTACGTCCAGTCCGTCGACGCCGGCAACCCGTCGTTCTTCCTGCCCGACCTGATCGCGCTGGACATCGACACCACCACGCAGTGGTGGCTGTTCGTCGGCTTCATGCTGGCGTTCGCGATCAAGGCGCCGCTGTGGCCGTTCCACACCTGGCTGCCCGACGCCGCGGCCGAGGCGACGCCGTCGAACGCGGCGTTCCTGTCCGGTGTCGCGGACAAGGTCGGCACCTACGGCATGATCGCGCTGGTGCTGCCGCTGTTCCCGGACGCGTCCCGCGACGCCGCGCCGGTGATCGTCGCGCTCGCCGTCGTCAGCATCATCTACGGCGCGCTGCTGGCGATCGGGCAGACCGACCTCAAGCGGCTGATCGGCTACACGTCGATCTCGCACTTCGGCTTCATCGTGCTGGGCATCTTCGCGCTGTCCGGCCAGGCCGCCACCGGCGCGACCTTCTACATGGTGAACCACGGCCTGTCGACGATCGCGCTGTTCGTGGTCGTCGGCTTCCTCATCAACCGGCGCGGGTCGCGGCAGGTCGACGACTTCGGCGGCGTGCAGAAGCCGGCGCCGAAGCTGGCCGGCGTGTTCCTCGTGGCCGGCCTGTCCGGGCTGGCGCTGCCGCCGCTGGCGACGTTCCTGTCCGAGTTCCTGGTCATCTCCGGGACGTTCACGCGGTACCGGCCGGCGGCGATCATCGCGACGCTCGGCATCGTGCTGTCCGCGCTGTACATCCTGTGGCTCTACCAGCGGACGATGACCGGTCCCGTCCAGCCGGCCGTCGAGGGCATGCCCGACCTGCGCACCCGCGAGGCCGTCGTCGTCGCTCCGCTGCTCGCGCTGCTGCTGGTGGTCGGGTTCTTCCCCAAGCCGCTGACCGACGCGATCGACGAGGCCGTCGAGCCGACGCTGGTCGAGGTCGGCGTCGAACCACCCGAGCCGCTGGCTCCCGTCGCTGAACACGTCGAGGAAGGGACTGGCCGGTGAACGCCCCGACCATCGAGTACGCGGAGCTGGCGCCGCTCATCACGATCTTCGGCGCCGCCGTCGTCGGCGTGCTGATCGAGGCGTTCGCGCCGCGCCGGCTGCGGCACCCGATCCAGGTCGGGCTGTCGCTGGTGGCGCTGGTGGCGGCGCTGGTCCAGGTGATCCTGCTGGCCGGCACCGGCATGGTGGCGGCGGTCGGCGCGGTCGCGATCGACGGGCCGGCGCTGTTCCTGCAGGGCACCATCCTGGTGCTGGCGATCATCAGCGTCGGGTTCTTCGCCGAGCGGCGGCTGGAGGCCGGCGGCGACGCGTTCGCCCCGTCGGCGTCGTCGCTGCCGGGCAGCGAGGAGGAGCGGGTCCTCGTCCGCGAGCGGATGCTGCAGACCGAGGTCTACCCGCTGGTGCTGTTCGCCGTCGGCGGCATGATGCTGTTCCCGGCCGCGAACGACCTGCTGATGCTGTTCATCGCGCTCGAGGTCATGTCGCTGCCGCTGTACCTGCTGTGCGGCATGGCCCGCCGGCGCCGGCTGCTCTCGCAGGAGGCGGCGCTCAAGTACTTCCTGCTCGGCGCGTTCTCGTCGGCGATCTTCCTGTTCGGCATGGCGTTCGTCTACGGCTACGCCGGCACGCTGCGGTTCGGCGAGATCTCCGAGGCGCTGACGGCGAACGTCGGCCAGGACGGCATCCTGCTGGCCGGCGTCGGGCTGATGGCCGTCGGCCTGCTGTTCAAGGTCGGCGCGGTGCCGTTCCACTCGTGGACGCCCGACGTCTACCAGGGCGCGCCGACGCCGATCACCGGGTTCATGGCGGCCTGCACGAAGCTCGCCGCGTTCGGCGCGCTGGTGCGGCTGTTCTACGTCGCGTTCGGCGGGCTGCGCACCGACTGGCAGCCGATGCTGTGGGCCGTCGCGATCGCCACCATGCTGGTCGGCGCCGTCGTCGCGCTCACACAGACCGACATCAAGCGGATGCTGGCCTACTCGTCCATCGCGCACGCCGGGTTCGTGCTGACCGCGATGGTGGCCGCGGACTCGTCGGCCACCGGGGCGATCCTGTTCTACCTGGCCACGTACGGCATCGCGACGCTCGGCGCGTTCGCCGTCGTCACGCTGGTCCGCGACTCCGGCGGCGAGGCGACGCACCTGGCCAAGTGGGCCGGGCTGGGCCGCCGCTCGCCGGTGCTGGCGGCGACGTTCGCGCTGTTCCTGCTCGCGTTCGCCGGCATCCCGCTGACCAGCGGCTTCGTCGGCAAGCTGTCGGTGTTCACGGCGGCCATCGACGGCGGCGCCGCGCCGCTGGTCGTGGTCGGTGTCATCGCCAGCGCCGTGGCGGCGTTCTTCTACGTGCGGGTGATCGTGCTGATGTTCTTCAGCGACCCCGCGCCGGAGGGGCCCACCGTCGCGGTGCCGAGCCTGTGGACCGCGGTCGGCATCACGCTGGGCGCGGCGGCGACGCTGCTGCTGGGCATCGTGCCCGGTCCGCTGCTGGACCTGGCCCAGCAGGCGTCCATCTTCGTTCGTTAGAGTGGATGCTCCTGCTGGGTGAACGTGCCCGGCTGAGCGGGGAGGGGCCGGGTTGAGCAGCGGTCTGGGCATTCCGTCGGTCGACGGCGCACTCGAGGCGTCGATCAGCGCTGCCCTCGACGACGTCGAGGCGCGGCTGCTGGCGGCGGTGAAGTCCGACGACGCCATGCTCAGCGAGAGCTCGCGGCACCTGACCCAGGCCGGCGGCAAGCGGTTCCGGCCGCTGCTGACGCTGCTGGCGGCCGGGTTCGGCGACCTCGACGCGCCGAAGGTCGTCCCGGCCGCCGTCGTCGTCGAGCTGACCCACGTCGGCACTCTCTACCACGACGACGTCATGGACGAGGCGCAGCTGCGGCGGGGCGCCCCCAGCGCGAACGCGCGGTGGGACAACACCGTCGCGATCCTCACCGGCGACTTCCTGTTCGCCTGCGCGTCCGATCTGCTCGCCGACCTCGGCCCGGAGTCGGTGCGGATCCAGGCGCGCACGTTCCAGCGCCTGGTGCACGGCCAGCTGCACGAGACGCTCGGCCCGCGCGACGGCGAGGACCCGGTCGCGCACTATCTGTCGGTCCTGTCGGACAAGACGGCCTCCCTCATCGCCGCCTCGACCCGCCTGGGCGCCCTGCACGCCGGCGTCGACCCGTCGCAGGTCGAGGTGCTCGGCCAGTTCGGCGAGCGGATCGGGATGGCCTTCCAGCTGGCCGACGACCTGCTGGACATCGCCGGCTCGGAGCGGCTGTCCGGCAAGACCCCCGGCACGGACCTGCGGGAGGGCGTCGCCACGCTTCCCGTCCTGTACGCCCGGCGGGCCGCCCAGCCCGGCGACGAGCGGCTGCTGTCGCTGATCTCCGGCCCCGTGGCCGACGACGCCGACCACGCGGAGGCGCTGGAGCTGCTGCGCGCCCACCCGGCGATGGCCGAGGCCTCCGCCGACGTCCGCCGCTGGGCCGACGACGCCCGGGCCACGCTGTCCGCCCTCCCGGACGTTCCGGCCCGCGCCGCCCTGCACGCCCTCTGCGACTCCGTCGTCACCCGCATGTCCTAGGCCGTCTTGGCCAGCACCCCGGCGGGCGGCGGGTCGATCGGCCGGATGCGGCACACGTAGCCGCCGGTCGCGGGCATCCAGCCGCCGAGCCGCTCGTAGCCGAGCTGCCGCAAGGTGGTGTCCCATCCTCGGGTGCCGACCGTGCCGTACGGCAGCGGCCGGTTGGTGACCGTCGCCCCATCCCGATCGGTGACGACGATCTCGTCCAGCAGCCGAACCGGCGGGCGACTCCAGAGCAGCCAGCCGGAGTAGGTCTGTTCGCGCATGTGCTGACTTTAAGTGGCACTGTAGACCTTTGTATAGCTCAGGGCCTTTGTGCAGGTCAGCAGAGCTTCTATCGTGAGGGCATGGGTGACGTGCCGGAGTTCTCGCCGCAGGGACACGAACTGCTCTACGTCGCCATCGCCGACCATGTCGGCGCCCGGATCGACTCGGGCGAGCTCCGGCCGGGCGCCCGCCTCCCACCCGAGCGCGACCTCGCCGTCGAGTACGGGGTCGCCTATCTGACGGTGCGGCGGGCCATGGTCGAGCTGCGGGAGCGCGGGCGGATCCTCACCGTGCATGGGAAGGGCACGTTCGTGGCTCCCGAGCAGCCGACTTCCTAGTTCGCCGGTTTGCGACAGTGGTGGGCGGCCCCCTGCTGTTTCGATTGTCGGGGGCGCGGTGACGCGCCTCAAGTCCAAGCGCGGTGGGGTGCTGGGGGATTGTGGTTGGGGCGCTTGGACTTGACCCGCGTCACCGCGCCCCCGTCTTAACAGCATCAGGGGGCCGCCCGGAAAATGGCCCGGCTCAAAGGTCCGCTGTTCTCGTTGTCCGCTGGCCGGCGGCGGCTCGCGGACAGGAAGAACAGCGGAGTCGGTAGCCCACCACGGCGGATGGTGAGCGGCCAGCGAAGTCCAAGAACAGCGGGCCTGAAGGCCAGGGCCCATTCTTCGGGTGGCCCCCTCCGAGTCTTGCCCCCGGTCTCGGGATCACGGGTCAAGTCCAAGCGCCGCCAGGGCGCGCGGACTTGAGGCGTGCTCCCGAGACCGGACAATGGGGCAAGCGAGGGGGCCACCCGAACGGTGCAGACCCAACCAACGAGAGCCCGGCGAACGGATGCCCGGCGAACCGGACCTCACCGAACGGCAGCAGCCTCAGCAACGACCTGATCCACCACAGCCCGCCGCTCCCGCCGTCGCCGAACCAGGACCTCAGCAGTGAGGATGACCAGCGCCGTCCAGATGAGCGAGAACCCGAACCACCGCACCGGCGGCACCGTCTCGCCGTACACCACGACCCCGAGCAGGAACTGCAGCGTCGGCGTCAGGTACTGCAGCGTCCCCAACGTGGTCAGCGGCACCCGCACCGCCGCCGCCCCGAAGAACAGCAGCGGTACCGCGGTCACGATGCCGCAGCTGGCCAGCAGCAGCGTCGGTCCCCAGCCGGCAGTGACGAAGTCGCCGGTACCGCGCGCGCCCAGCACCAGCAGGAACGCCAGCGCGGGCAGGAACAGTACCGCCGTCTCGACCGCCAGGCTCTCGACGGCATCGACGCCGGCCTTCTTCTTGACCATGCCGTAGGTGCCGAACGAGAAGGCCAGGGTCAGTGCGAGCCAGGGCGGGCGGCCGTAGTCGATGGTCAGCACGATGACGGCGACACCGGCCAGGCCGAGCGCGGCCCACTGCAGCCGGCGCAGCCGCTCGCCGAACACGAGCACTCCGAGCACGACCGTCACCAGCGGGTTGATGAAGTAGCCGAGCGACGTCTCGACGATGTGGTCGTTGTTGACGCCCCAGATGTAGACGCCCCAGTTGACGCAGATGAGCAGCGCCGCCAGCGTGAGCAGCCCGTACCCCCGCCGGCCGAGCGTCCGCAGCCGGCGCAGCTGCCGCATCGCCGCGAGCAGGCCGAGCACCAGCACCAGCGACCACACGACCCGGTGCGACAGGATCTCCACCGCGCCGGAGTCGTCCAGCAGCTTGATGTAGAGCGGGAAGACACCCCAGAGCGCGTACGCGCTGACGCCGTACAGCAGGCCGGACCGCGAGGTGCTCACCGAGGCATGCTACGGGCTTGCCAGCAATCACCACAGGTTTGGCTCATTACGCGAGACGCGAGCGGGTCAGCCGACCGTCCACGGGTCGTTGCCGCGTAGCAGCGCCTGCAGGTCGCCGGGGCCGTGCTTGTCCGCGGCCTCGTCCAGCTGGGTGGCCATGAGGTCGCCGTACGCCGGCCGCTCGACCTGGCGGAAGACGCCGATCGGGCTGCGGGCGAGCGTGCCGGGGTCGGCCAGCCGGGACAGCGCGAACGCCTGGGTGGGGTCGTCGGCCGTCGCGTCGTGGACGATGACGCCGGGGTCGTCGCCCGCGCACACCTCCAGCGAGCCGGTCGACGGGTTGCGGCGGACGCCGTGCTGGCCGTCGGCGCCGAAGCGGACCGGCTCACCGTGCTCCAGCCGGATCAGGACCTCGTCGCGGCTGTCGCGGTTCTTCAGGATCTCGAACGCGCCGTCGTTGAAGATGTTGCAGTTCTGGTAGATCTCCACCAGCGACGTGCCGCGGTGCGCCGCCGCCGCCGACAGCACCGAGGTGAGGTGCTGACGGTCGGAGTCGATGGTCCGGCCGACGAACGTCGCCTCGGCGCCCAGCGCCAGCGACACCGGGTTGAACGGCGCCTCCAGCGAGCCCATCGGCGTCGACTTGGTGATCTTGCCCTGCTCGCTGGTGGGCGAGTACTGGCCCTTCGTCAGTCCGTAGATCCGGTTGTTGAACAGCAGGATCGTCAGGTTGACGTTGCGGCGCAGCGCGTGGATCAGGTGGTTGCCGCCGATCGACAGCGCGTCGCCGTCACCGGTGATCACCCACACCGACAGGTCCGGACGCGACGCGGCCAGGCCGGTCGCGATGGCCGGCGCGCGGCCGTGGATCGAGTGCATCCCGTAGGTGTTCATGTAGTACGGGAACCGCGAGGAGCAGCCGATGCCGGAGACGAAGACGATGTTCTCGCGGGCCAGCCCGAGGTCGGGCAGGAAGCCCTGGACCGCCGCCAGCACGGCGTAGTCGCCGCAGCCGGGGCACCAGCGGACCTCCTGGTCGCTGGTGAAGTCCTTCTTCGTCTGCTTGACATCGGTGGTGGGCACCCCGGCGAGGCCGGGCCGGCCCAGTTCGACGGGTGCGGTCACAGCGCACCCACCTCCTCCATGATCACGTCGGCCAGCTCCTCGGCCTTGAACGGCAACCCTCGCACGCGGTTGTACCCGACGACGTCGACGAGGTACTTGCCGCGCAGCAGCAGGGCGAGCTGCCCGAGGTTCATCTCCGGCACGAGCACGCGGTCGTAGGACCGCAGCAGGTCGCCGGTGTTCGCGGGCATCGGGTTGAGATGACGCAGGTGCGCCTGGGCGACGTTGTGGCCGGCCTTGCGGGCCCGCCGCACCGCCGCGCCGATGGGGCCGTACGTCGATCCCCAGCCGACCACGAGCAGCCGCGCCGCGCCGCTGGGGTCCTCGACCTCGAGGTCCGGGACGCCGGCGATGCCGTCGACCTTCGCCTGGCGCAGCCGCACCATGCGCTCGTGGTTGTTCGGGTCGTAGGAGATGGTGCCGGGGCCGTCGAGCTTCTCGATGCCGCCGATGCGGTGCTCGAGCCCGGGCGTCCCGGGGACGGCCCACGGCCGGGCCAGCGTCTCGGGATCGCGCAGGTACGGCCAGAAGTCGCGCTCGCCCTCGCCGTCGTGGTTGAGCTCGGTCGCGAAGCCGGGATCGATCGTCGGCAGCGACTCGACGTCGGGGACGTGCCACGGCTCGGACCCGTTGGCGAGGTAGCCGTCGGAGAGCAGGAACACCGGCGTCCGGTACGTGACGGCGATCCGCACGGCCTCGATGGCAGCGTGGAAGCAGTCCGACGGCGACGACGCGGCGACCACCGGGACCGGCGACTCGCCGTTGCGGCCGTAGAGCACCTGCAGCAGGTCGGCCTGCTCGGTCTTCGTCGGCAGGCCGGTCGACGGGCCGCCGCGCTGCACGTCGACGATGACCAGGGGCAGCTCCAGCGACACCGCCAGGCCGACGGTCTCGCCCTTGAGCGCGACACCGGGTCCGGACGTCGTCGTGACGCCGAGCGCGCCGCCGAACGACGCGCCCAGCGCGGCGCCGATGGCCGCGACCTCGTCCTCGGCCTGGAACGTGCGCACGCCGAACCGCTTGTGCTTGGACAGCTCGTGCAGGATGTCCGACGCCGGCGTGATCGGGTAGGAACCGAGGAACAGCGGCAGCCCGGACTGGCGCGCCGCCGCGATCAGGCCGTAGGACAGCGCCAGATTGCCGGTGATGTTCCGGTACGTGCCGGCGGGCATCGCGGCCGGCTTGACTTCGTACGAGACCGCGAACTCCTCGGTGGTCTCGCCGTAGTTCCAGCCGGCCTTGAGCGCGGCGACGTTGGCGTCGCGGATGGTCTCGCGGGTGGCGAACTTCTCGTGCAGGAACTTCACCGTGCCGTCGATGGAGCGTCCGTACATCCAGGACAGCAGCCCCAGCGCGAACATGTTCTTCGACCGCGAGGCGTCCTTGCGCGACAGCTCGAACGGCGCCAGCGCCTCCATGGTGATGCCGGAGAGGTCCAGCGCGTGCACCTTGTAGGCGCTGAGGGTGTTGTCCTCGAGCGGGCTGGTGTCCCAGCCGACCTTCTTCAGCGCACGCGGGGTGAAGTCGCCGGTGTCGACGATGATCGTGGCGCCCTTCGGCACGTCGGGCAGGTTCGCCTTCAACGCGGCCGGGTTCATCGCCACCAGCACGTCCGGCGCGTCGCCCGGCGTCAGGATGTCGTAGTTGGCGAAGTGCAGCTGGAAACTGGAGACGCCGGGGAGCGTGCCGGCGGGCGCCCGGATCTCCGCCGGGAAGTTCGGCAATGTGGAGAGATCGTTCCCGAAGGAGGCGGTCTCGGCGGTGAACCGGTCGCCGGTCAGCTGCATCCCGTCACCGGAGTCGCCAGCAAATCGGATCACCACACGGTCGAGCTCGTGTACGTGCTTCACCGTCACCGGTGTCGACGCCTCCTTCAGACGTTCGGTGTTTCCGGGGTGTCCCGGCTCGAATCCCGACCATCCATGCTACGGCGACTTTCCACAGGAACCGTCCTGGCGTCCGAAGCGTGAGAGATGACACGTGTGTGACGACCCTCGACCGTTGGGACATCCGCGCGTAATCTCTACGGTCACACCGGCTGGCCCCGATCCCGTCCGGAGGTCGTCATGGTCGACACCGTCCGTACCGAGCCCGCTCCGCCCCGGCGCCGTCCGCCGCTCAGATCGATCGTGATCTGGACCGTGGTCGCCGTCGTCGGCGCGATCGCCTGGGGCGTCGTCGCGCTGACCCGCGGCGAGGAGATCTCGGCGCTGTGGCTGCTGGCTGCGGCGTTGGGTTCGTACGCGATCGCCTACCGCTTCTACGCCCGGTTCATCGCCCGTCGTGTGCTGAAGGTCGACGACACGCGCGCGACGCCGGCCGAGACGCTGCGCAACGACACCGACTTCCAGCCGACCGACCGCCGCGTGCTGTTCGGCCACCACTTCGCGGCGATCGCCGGCGCCGGCCCGCTGGTCGGCCCGGTGCTCGCCGCGCAGATGGGCTACCTACCCGGCACGCTCTGGATCGTCGTAGGGGTGATTTTCGCCGGGGCCGTCCAGGACATGGTCGTCCTGTTCTTCTCGATGCGGCGCAACGGCAAGAGCCTGGGCCAGATGGCGCGTGAGGAGATCGGCGTCGTCGGCGGTGTCGCGGCGCTGATCGGCGTGTTCACCATCATGATCATCCTGCTGGCGGTGCTGGCGCTCGTGGTCGTGAACGCGCTGGCGCACTCGGCGTGGGGCACCTTCTCGATCGCGATGACCATCCCGATCGCGCTGTTCATGGGGTTCTACCTGCGGTCGCTGCGGCCCGGCCGGGTGATCGAGACCAGCCTCATCGGCGTCGCCCTGCTGTTGCTGGCCATCGTCGGCGGCGGCTGGGTGCAGGACTCCAGCTGGGCCGACGCGTTCACGCTGTCGCCCGAGGCGCTGGTGTGGGCGCTGATCATCTACGGCTTCGTCGCGTCGGTGCTGCCGGTGTGGATGCTGCTGGCGCCGCGCGACTACCTCTCCACCTTCATGAAGATCGGGACGATCCTCCTGCTCGCCATCGGCCTGCTGCTGGCCCGGCCGGTGCTGCAGAACGAGGCGATCACCGACTTCGCCTCCCGAGGCGACGGCCCGGTCTTCGCCGGCTCGCTGTTCCCGTTCGTCTTCATCACCATCGCCTGCGGCGCGCTCTCCGGCTTCCACGCGCTGATCGCCTCCGGCACCACGCCGAAGCTGATCGAGAAGGAGTCGCAGGTCCGGATGATCGGCTACGGCGGCATGCTGATGGAGTCGTTCGTCGCCGTCAGCGCGCTCATCGCCGCGTCCGTCATCGACCCGGGCCTCTACTACGCGATGAACGCGCCGGCCGGCTTTCTCGGCGACTCACTGGAGTCGGCGTCACAGGCCGTCGCGAGCCTCGGCTTCTCGATCACGCCGGACCAGCTCGCGGCCGCCGCCGCCTCCGTCGAGGAGTCGACGCTGGTCGCGCGGACCGGCGGCGCGCCCACGCTCGCCGTCGGCATGTCGCAGATCTTCACCGACGCGTTCGGCGCCGGCGGGCAGGCGTTCTGGTACCACTTCGCGATCATGTTCGAGGCGCTGTTCATCCTGACGACCGTCGACGCCGGCACCCGGGTCGGGCGGTTCATGCTGCAGGACACGTTGGGCAACGTCTGGAAGCCGATGCGCGACGTCTCGTGGAAGCCCGGCCTGTGGCTGAGCAGCGCGGTCGTCGTCGCGGCGTGGGGCTACTTCCTCTACGCCGGCGTCACCGATCCGCTCGGCGGGATCAACCAGCTGTTCCCGCTGTTCGGCATCGCCAACCAGCTGCTCGCGGCCATCGCGCTCACCGTCGCCACCACGATCCTGATCAAGAGCGGACGGCTGAAGTGGGCTTGGGTGACCGGCATACCCCTCCTGTGGGACGCCGCGGTGACGCTGACGGCGAGCTGGCAGAAGGTGTTCTCCGACGACCCCACGCTCGGGTTCTTCGCGCAGCGCGACCGGTTCTCCGAGGCGCTGGACAATGGCGAGGTGCTGCCGCCGGCGCGGTCGCTGGAGGACATGGAGCAGGTGGTGACGAACTCCACGGTCGACGGGGTGCTGGCAGCGTTCTTCGCACTGCTGGTCGTGATCATCATCGCCGACGCCGCCCGGGTGTGCGTCGGCGCGCTGCGCGACCCGTCCACCGTCACCAGCACCGAGGCGCCGTACGTGCGGTCGACGCTGGTGGCGCCGTCCGGGCTGATCCCGACCCGGGCCGAGCGCGAGCTGATGGCCGCCGCCGCGGCTCGCGGCGACCGGGAGGACGCATGACGGCGCTGCTGGAGGCCGTCGGACGCGCCGCCGCGGGGGTCTGGTGGTACCTGCGCGAGGTCAGCGGCGAGACGGCCTACGATCGCTACGTCGAGCACTGCGGCCGGCACGACGCCGCGGAGCGGGTGCTGTCGCGGCGCGAGTTCGAGCGTCGCCGGCAGGACGATCGCGACCGGTCGCCGCAACAACGCTGCTGCTGAGCGCTGAGCGGCGAGGAACCCGGCCGGTTCACCGCGCGTTGATTCGCAGGGTGCCGTGCTCGCCGGACGGGCGCCCGAGAGGTGGACGTGCATCGCAACCGTGTGAAGGCCATGGCGCTGCTGGCCGTGCCGTCGGCGCTGGCGCTGCTGGCCGGCTGGGCGGTCGGCCGCTGGTGCCTGGTCATCGCCGTCATCGTCGTCGCGGCGGTGAACGGCTACGTCGCGCTGCGCTCCGACACGATCGCGCTGGGGGCCATGCGCGCGTACCCCGTCAGCGAGGCCGAGCAGCCCGTCCTGCACCGCGTCGTGCGAGAGCTGACGGCGCCCGCGCGGGTCCCGATGCCGCGCCTCTACGTCAGCCCGACCCGCGCGGTGAACGCGTTCGCGACCGGCCGCGACCCCGCGCACGCCGCCGTCTGCTGCACCGAGGGCATCCTCGCCCTCCTCGACGAGCGCGAGCTGCGCGCCGTCGTCGCACACGAGCTCGCCCACATCCGCCGCGCCGACACCCTCGTCTCGTCGACGGCGGGCGCCGTGGCCAGCGTCGTCATGGTCGCGGCCAGCATGCGCGGGCCGGTCGGGCGGGTGCTGCTGACGCTGCTCGGCCCGCTCGCCGCGGCCGCCGTCCGCCTGACGGTCAGCCCAGCCCGCGAGTACGAGGCCGACGCCGAGGCCAGCCGCATCACCGGCGACCCGCTCGGGCTGGCGTCGGCGCTGCGCAAGCTCGACGCCAGCACCCGGCGGCTGGTGCTGCCGCCGGAGCGCGACATCGTCGCCACCAGCCACCTGATGATCGCCAGCCCGCTGCAGCAGACCGGCCTGGCCAAGCTGTTCGCCTCCCACCCGCCCATGGCCGAGCGGGTCGCGCGCCTCGAACAGCGCGCCGGCTACCGACGCTGACGGCAGCTACGATCGATCGCGACAACGATCACAGGCCCGGCCAGGCTGGAGGTCGGGCCCGTGCCGCTGCACGCGTTCGTCGACGAGTCGTTCGAGGGCGACTACGTCGTGGCAGTCGTGACGGCCGCAGACGGTCACGTGACGGCGCACCGAGCCGCCATGCGCCGGCTGTTCAGGCGTGGCCAGTCGCGGATCCACTTCAAGAAGGAGAACGACGCCCGCCGCGGGCAGATCCTCGCCGGCATCGCGGCGCTGGACCTGACCGTCCGCGTCTACGTGACCGACAACGGCCGCACCGCCCGCCGCGCATGCCTCGAGCGCATGGTGCCCGATCTCGCCGAACTGGGCGTGACGCGGCTGGTGCTCGAGCGTGACGACGCCGTGGTCGAGGCGGACCGGCGCATGCTGTTCGAGCTGACCGGCAAGCAGTCCGCCGACCTGGAGTACCGGCACCTGCGGGCCAGCGAGGACCCGCTCCTGTGCGTGGCCGACGCGGTCGCGTGGTGCTACGCGAAGGGCGGGCGCTGGCGCCAGCTGATCTCCGTCTTCACCACGGTGATCAGGGTCTAGACAGCGCGAAGCCCCGCTCACCGACCGTCCGGACGACTGCGGGGCTCACTTCCTCAGGCTACTGCCCTGGCGTTCGCCAGCTTACCCTCGCCCGCCGACCCTGCCAAGCCGGCGACGGCGCCCGGCCCGTGCGCGAGTGCACGGGCCGGACGCCGGTCGGTCAGTCCTCGACGGCGGCGTCGCCGAGGTCGGGGTTGTCGGTGAAGAACCCGTCCATCCCGGCCTCCAGGAACACCTGGATCTCGCCTTCGAGGTCACCGATCCCGGCCGGGTCGGCCGACGAGCGGAAGTCGGCGGGCAGGAACTGGTTCTCGCGGCGGAACGTCCACCCGTGCACCTCCAGCCCGGCCCGGTGCGCGTCGCGGATGACGGGGGTCGGCGAGCCGAGCGTGCCGTCGGCGTTGCGCGGGATCATGACGTTCTTCTCCAGGCCGACGCCGTCGGCGTAGCGGGCGATCGCGCGCAGCCCGGCCGCCGTCGCGAGGTCGGCGTAGGTGCGCGGGTCGCCGGCCGCGACGAGGTCGTACGGCGCGCCGCTGGAGCTGATCAGCTGGGCGATCCGCACGTCGGTCATGCGGTCCAGCTCCTTGAGGTTGCCGGTCTCGAACGACTGCAGGATGACCGGGGCGCCCTCGTGGTTCATCCCGTTCGCCGCCAGCTGCGCCACCAGCGGCTCCTCCAGCGACAGCCCGATCGAGTCGAAGTACGTCGGGTGCTTCGTCTCGGGGTAGACGCCGACCGGCTGGCCGTCGCAGGTGCGCGAGTTGCGGGCCAGGTCCAGCACCTCGTCCAGCGTCGGGATCTGGTAGAGCCCGTTGAACGCGACGTTGCCCGGCCGGACCGCCGGGATCCGCTCCTTCGCCCGCAGCGTGCGCAGCTCGGCGAGGGTGAAGTCCTCGGTGAACCAGCCGGTGACGCTGACGCCGTCGATCACCTTCGTGGTGCGGCGGCCCTCGAACTCCGGGCGGTTCGCGACGTCGGTGGTGCCGCCGATCTCGTTCTCGTGCCGCGCGACCAGCACGCCGTCCTTCGTCGAGACGAGGTCGGGCTCGATGTAGTCGGCGCACTGCAGGATTGCGGTCTCGTACGCGGCCAGCGTGTGCTCCGGCCGGTAGCCCGACGCGCCGCGATGCCCGACGACGGTGACGCCGTCGTCGGTGGGCCGGACCCGGCGCAGGTCGACGATCGCCATCTCGGTGTCGTCGGGGGTGCCGGTGACGCGCGCGTCGTTGCCCGGGTAGTTGTTGTCGTTGCCGATCAGCATGCGGCCGTCCTTCAGCCGCAGCACCGTCTCGAACGACTGCACCGGCAGCGCGAACGTCTCGCCGAGGCCGTAGCCCTCGCCGGCGTCGATGCCCAGCGGGTTGTCGATCTTCAGCGCGTCCAGGATCAGCGTCTTGCGCACGTAGCCGTCGCGGTCGCGGCGGTTGAGGTCGATCTCGTAGATCCGCTTGATCACCGACTGGTCGCCCTCGAAGTCGTCCCGCTCGATGATCCAGAACTTCCCGCGCCCGACGGTGAACGCGTCGCCGATGACGTTGGCGTCCTGGTGCGTCTGGTAGCTCCAGGTGCGCCCGGTGTAGCGGTCCCGGCGGGTGTCGAACTCGTGGATCTCGCGGCGCCGCTGGTCGGGGTCGTTCGTGTAGGCGCCCTCGACGATCGGGTAGAGGTAGCGGCCGTCCGGCGACGCGGCCATCGCCTCGAAGCCGCGGCTGGACCGCACCAGCGGCGTCTCGCCGGCCTGCAGGTACGGGTTCTGTGGCGACTTCAGCCCGTTCGGCAGCGGCGCCGGCGGCTCCAGCAGCGTGCCGTCGGCGGAGAAGTGCAGGATGAACGGGCCGAACTCCTCGCCCACCCAGAAGGTGCCGTCCTTGGCCAGCACGACGGACTCGATGTCGAAGTCGGCGCCGGTGAGCAGCCGGTCCGGCGTCGACTCGTTGACGATCGGGAAGTCCAGGACGTGGTTGCGGTCGTTGTACGAGACGAACCGCTCGACCTCGATCTGGCCCGAGCCGGAGCCCTCGGAGCCGGTGTTCCAGTCCGGCCGCACCAGGTAGTTGCGCAGCAGGAAGTCCGCCGAGTTGCCCTTCGCGCCGAAGCCGTTGTCCGGCTGCGCCCAGAAGGTGCCGTCGCCGTTGTCGACCATCGCGGAGAAGCCGGGGATGACCTGGCCGTCCCACGGGCCCTGCCGGCCGTTCGCCGGCGTCGCGAGCGCGCCCGACGGCGGCCCCTCGGCCAAGTAGTCGGCCGACAGCGTGGCCCGGCCCTCGAGCACGGGCTGAAGGACCGGGCCGCGGCTTCGCGACTCGTCCTCTCCGGCGGCCGCGGCTGCCGGGAGCAGCAGGGTCGCGGCGACGGCGGCCGCGACGGAACGCGCGAGTGGAGTTCTCATCCGCCGATCACAATGGTGCCCTGCGACGACGGCGCGACGCTGCCGTGAACGCAGCCCGGCGTACGGCCGAAGTCCCCGCGAACTACCGGTCAGCGATAGTTGGTGAACTGTACGGCGAAGTCGAAGTCCTGCTCGCGCAGCATGGCCATGACCGCCTGCAGGTCGTCCTTGCTCTTGGCGGAGACGCGGACCTCGTCGCCCTGCACCTGCGTCTTGACGCCCTTGGGCGCGTCGTCGCGGATCGCCTTGGTGATCTTCTTCACCTGGTCCTGGTCGAGGCCGTCCTGCAGCGTGGCGGTGATCTTGTAGACGGTGCCGGAGGCGCGCGGCTCGCCGGCGTCGAGCGCCTTGAGCGACACCTTCCGCTTGATCAGCTTGTCCTTGAAGACGTCGAGCACGGCGTTGACGCGGTCCTCGGCGGAGGCCTCCATCTCGACCCCCAGCTCACCGAGCCAGCGGATCGAGGCGCCGGTGCCACGGAAGTCGAAACGCTGGGCGATCTCCTTCGATGCCTGGTTCAGCGCATTGTCCACCTCCTGCCGGTCGACCTTGCTCACCACGTCGAACGACGACTCGCCAGCCACGATCGCTCCCTCTGGATGTCGCGGGCCCGAACCGATTGTCCGGCGCCCTCCGCGCTGATGTATTCTCTCACCGGTCCCAGCCGATGGCGGGGAACCACCCGGCAGGTTGCCCGAGCGGCCAAAGGGAGCTGACTGTAAATCAGCCGGCACAGCCTACGCAGGTTCGAATCCTGCACCTGCCACGCCTCTCGAGGGCAATGAGCGAGCGTCCCGGTCCGCCGGTCCGGGACGTGAACTCGGCAGCCGAACGGCCGATTTCGCACCACGGCCCGAGGTTGTGTACCCTCAACTGGCGCACGCCCCAATAGCTCAGTCGGCAGAGCGTCTCCATGGTAAGGAGAAGGTCTACGGTTCGATTCCGTATTGGGGCTCTGGTGAGGCTGCGCCGTTTGCGCGGCGCCGACTCCCCTCGGCGGGGTAGCTCAGGTGGTTAGAGCAAACGGCTCATAATCGTTGTGTCGCGGGTTCGAGTCCCGCCCCCGCTACCACCCCGGCCCGGCCGTCACCGCTCGCTCGATTGGGTGGGTCGTGACCAGGTCGGGTACCCTTGCACGGTTCCGACGATCCAGACGTCCCCGAAAGAGGCACCCGTGGCCGCCAAGAGCGCTGACATCCGTCCCAAGATCACCATGGCCTGCACGGAGTGCAAGGAGCGCAACTACATCACCAAGAAGAACCGGCGCAACGATCCCGACCGGCTCGACTTGAAGAAGTTCTGCCCGCGCTGCCGCACGCACACCGTCCACCGCGAGACCCGCTGACACCCTTCGGGGTCCCGTCGCCAGGGTCCTCCCGTCGGTGCTCAGCCCAGGTGACGGTAAGTTCAGCGCATGCCCATTGATCCCTCGGTCGTCGGACGGGTCTACCCTCCCCAGATCTATGAAGTGAGCCGGGAGAAGATCCGCGAGTTCGCGGAGGCGATCGGCGACGCGAACCCGGCCTACGTCGACACCGCGGCGGCGCGCGGCTACGGGCACGGCGACGTCGTAGCGCCGCCCACGTTCGTGATGATCATCGTGATGAACGGCTTCGACCTGCTGATGAAGGACCTGGGCATCGAGTTCGCCCGGGTCGTGCACGTCGACCAGCGGTTCACGTACTCGCGCTCGCTGCGGGTCGGCAGCCGGGTCGAGGCGACCACCCGGCTCGACGGTGTCCGTGCCGTCGCCGGCAACGACCTGCTGAAGATCCGCACCGAGGTACGCGACGAGAACGACGCGGACGTCTGTCTCTCCGAGGCCACCCTCCTGGTGCGGCCCGAGGACGTGGACGGGGGAGACGCCAGTGACTGAGCGGGTGACCGAGCAGCTGGCCGTCGGCGACGTCGTCGCCGACCACACGTACTGGATCACCCGCGAGAACCTGGTCCGGTACGCCGGGGCCTCCGGCGACTTCAACCCGATCCACTGGAACGAGCGGGTCGCCACGTCCGTCGGCCTGCCCAACGTCATCGCGCACGGCATGCTGACCATGGGCCTGGCCGGGCGCTTGCTCACCGACTGGCTCGGCGACCCGGCCGCCGTCGTCGAGTACGGGGTCCGCTTCGCCCGCCCGGTGGTCGTCCCCGACGACGACATCGGCGTGGCCGTCCGGGTGGCCGCCGCCGTCACCGAGGTCCGCGACGACGGCTTGGTCGCCCTCGAGCTCACCGTCAAGGTCGACGAGCAGAAGGTCCTCACGCAGGCCCGGGCGCTGTGCCGGCTGCCGGCCGAGCGTCCGTCGGAACCGTGAGCACGCGGGTCGGGACCGTCCCGCTGGCCGAGCTGACGACGCTGCGGCTGGGCGGACCGGCCACGCGCGTCGTCGAGGTCACGTCCGAGGACGAGCTGATCGGCGCCGTCCGCGACTGCGACGAGCGCGGCGAGCCGGTCCTGGTCGTCGGCGGCGGGTCCAACCTCGTGGTCGACGACGCCGGCTTCGCCGGGACGGTGGTGCTGGTCGCCACCCGCGGCATCGACGTCGACGCGAGCGCCTCCTGCGACAGCGACGCGCTCGCGGCCTGCGGCGGCGTCCTGCTGACGGCGGCCGCCGGCGAGCCGTGGGACGACCTCGTCGCGTACACCGTCGCGAACGAGTGGCCCGGCATCGAGGCGCTGTCGGGCATCCCGGGCCTGGTCGGCGCCACCCCGATGCAGAACGTCGGCGCATACGGCCAGGAGGTTGCGCAGACGGTCTGGACGGTGCGCACCTACGACCGCCAGGACCGCCGCGTCCGCACCTTCGCCAACGCCGACTGCCGCTTCGCCTACCGCGACAGCCGGTTCAAGGGATCCGAGCGCTACGTCATCCTCACCGTCAGCTACCAGCTGCGCGAGGGCAGCCTCGGCCTGCCGGTCCGGTACGCCGAGCTGGCCCGCCGGCTCGGTGTCGCCGTGGGGGAGCGGGCGCCGCTGGGCGACGTCCGCGCCGCCGTGCTCGCGCTGCGCACCGGCAAGGGCATGGTGCTCGACGCCGCCGACCACGACACGTGGAGCGCCGGGTCGTTCTTCACCAATCCCGTGCTCACCGAGGCGCAGGCGGCCGCACTGCCCGACGGCGCGCCGCGCTTTCCGGCCGGCGACGGGCTGGTCAAGTCCAGTGCCGCCTGGTTGATCGAGCACGCCGGCTTCCGCCGCGGCTACAGCGGCGGCCGGTCCGCGGTCTCGCTGTCCACCAAGCACACGCTGGCCCTGACCAACCGCGGCGACGCCAGCACCGCCGAGCTGCTGAGCCTCGCCCGCGAGGTGCGCGACGGCGTGCGCTCGGCCTTCGGCGTCGAGCTGACGCCGGAGCCCAGGCTGGTCGGCTGCGCGCTCTAGCCGTCGCCCAGCGTCAGGGTGAACAGGTCGCAGGGGTCGCCGTCGATCGGCGTCTGCTTCCAGAACGTGAAGCCGAGCTTGCCGATGACATGGCGCGAGGCGACGTTCGCCGGGTCGATGATCGCGAGCAGCTCGCCCGCATAGGTCTCACGGGCCTTGGCCAGCAGCGCCAGGCTCGCCTCGGTCGCGTACCCCCGGCCCCGGGCGTCGGACGCCAGCCGGTAGCCCCACTCCAGCCAGGCCCGGCCGTCGACCTCGATGTGGTCGACGCCGGTGTAGCCGACGATGCGCCCGGAGGCCAGCTCGACCACCGGCTGCTTGCCGAACGGGATCGCCCGGCAGACCTCGGCCATGTGGTCGAAGCGGGCGTGCGCCTGCTCCTCGGTGAGGACGTCCGTGGCGAACGCCATGAAGTCCGCGTCGCCGAACAGCTCGACGAACCGGCTCCGGTCGGCGTCCTGCGGCGGGCGCACGACGAGCCGCTCGGTGATCACGGCGTCCCTGGTCATCCGCTCATCCTAGGTGCGCTCGAGCACGGCCTCGGCCGGTGCTGACGTGGTGCCGCGCCGCCGCAGGCCGGACGCCGTCACGAGGATGCCGAGCGCCGCGGCGGCCAGCGGGACCAGCAGCGCCGTCCGGAACGCGTCCAGCCCGGCACCGTCCGTCCCGCTGCGCCCGACCACGACCGCCGTCACGACCGCCAGCCCGAGCGCGGCGCCGAACTGGAACGACGTCGTCAGGACGCCGCCGGCCACGCCCTGCTCGTGCTCGGCGACGCCGTCGGTGGCGGCGATCGTCAGCGGCCCGTAGGCAAGCGCGAACGCCGTCGACAGCAACAGGAACGTCGGCAGCATGGCGGCGTAGGTCCAGTCCGCGCCGACCCGCAGGAACAGCGCGTACGCGACGGCGGACAGCGCCAGGCCGGCGACGATCACCCGGCCGTTGCCGAACCGGCGCACGAGCACCGGCGTCAGCGTCGGCGCCAGGATCGCGTCCAGCCCGAGGATCATCAGCGCCAGCCCGGTCTGCAGCTCCGACCAGCCGCGGAACTCCTGCAGATAGAGGACGGCGATGAACTGGAAGCCGAAGAAGCCGGCGAGCAGCAGCAGCGCGCCCAGGTTGGCCCGCAGCAGCGGCGCGGACCGGAGCAGGCCCAGGCGCAGCAGCGGCGTGCGGGACCGGCGCTCGATCGTCACGAACAGCACCAGCAGCGCGACGCCCGCGGCTGCCGTCGCCGCCGTCTGGCCGGCGGACACGTCCGGCAGCATCACGACCGAGTAGACGAGCAGCAGCATCGCCCCGGTCAGGCTGAGCGTGCCCTGGAGGTCGTAGCCGCCTGCCGCCGACGTGGCCGGCGTGTCACGCGGGACCAGCCGCACCGCGGCGGCCAGGATGAGCGCCGCCATGATCACCGGCGCGAAGAACACCCAGCGCCAGTCGATCGACGTCAGCAGCCCGCCGGTGACCATGCCGAGCGAGAAGCCGCCGGCCGCGATGCCGGCGTAGACCAGCAGCGCCCGGTTGCGCTGCGGTCCCTCGGCGAACGTCGTCGTGATGATGGACAGGCCGGCCGGCGTCATGAACGCGGCCGCGACGCCGGTGACGAACCGCGCGACGACGAGCATCCAGCCGTCGGTCGCCAGGCCGCCGAGGCCGGAGAAGAGCAGGAAGACGGTGAGCCAGAGCAGGAACATCCGGCGCCGGCCGAGCAGGTCCGACGCGCGGCCGCCGAGCAGCACGAACCCGCCGTAGCCGAGCACGTAGGCGCTGACCACCCACTGCAGGGACGACGTGGACAGGCCGAGGTCGGCGCGGATCGAGGGCAGCGCCACGCCCATCATCGCGATGTCGATGCCCTCCAGGAAGATCGCGCTGCTCAGCACGATCAGGATGGCCCAGCCGCGAGCGGTTAGCCGGTCCGACGTTGCCACGGGACTCCTTCATTGGTTATCGGATCGAGGGTCAGTTACTTCTTGTCACTGATCGCATCTTCCGGCACCATGGCTGAGCATGGAAGAAGGCACTTCGAAGTCACCCGGGTACACGCCGGTAACCGACCCCGCGTACTGCCAGATCTGGGACCCGCGCGAGGACTGCGAGGTCCGGCAGATCCTCGACCGCATCGCGGACAAGTGGTCGCTGCTGGTCATCGCGCTGCTCGACCTGCGAACGCTGCGCTTCACCGAGCTGCGGCGCGAGATCGACGGCATCAGCCAGCGGATGCTGACAGTCACCTTGCGCCAGCTCGAGCGCGACGGCCTGGTCCGCCGCACCGTGCACCCCGTCGTGCCGCCGCGGGTCGACTACGAGCTGACGCCGCTCGGCGCCACCCTGCACGACACCATCGAGGCGCTGGTCAACTGGACCGAGGAGCACCGCCAGGAGATCGCCGCCGCCCGCGACGCCTACGACCGCCGCGCCGACGAGCTCGTCGAGGCCTGAAAAGGGGTGCGCGAGCCTGCGCCGATGTGGCAGACTCTGCGCTCGTGAACGTCCTGCCGACCCGTACCGCCCTCGCGGCGGTCCTCGGCATGCCCTGCTGTTGTCGCTGTCGCTGAACCTCATCCGCGACCCGTTCACCCTCCGGGGCCGTTGGCTCCGTCACCACAGCAGGCAGGAATGTTCTCGAACCTCACGTCCCTTCGCGGACGCACCGTCCTCGTCCTCCACGCCCACCCCGACGACGAGGCGATCTTCACCGGTGTGACGATGCGCCGGCTGGCCGACGCCGGCGCGCGGGTCGTGCTGGTCACGGCCACCCTCGGTGAGCTGGGCGAGGCGCACGTGCCGCTGTCGTCCGGCGAGACGATGGCGCACCGCCGGGTCGCCGAGCTGGAGCGCGCGGCCGCCCTCCTCGGCGTCGAGCGGCTGGTGCTGCTGGGCGCGCGCGACTCCGGACTGCCCGGCGCCGCCGACAACGTCCATCCCGACGCCCTCGCAGCGGCCGACCCCGAGCGCGTCGCCCGCCGCGTCGCCGCTCTCATCGAGGAGGAGTCCGCCGAGGCCATCGTCCACGACGACGGGCGCGGCATCTACGGGCACCCCGACCACCTGGCGGCGCACCGCATCGGCGCCGCGGCCGCCCGTCGCACCGGCATCGCCGCCTACGAGTCCACCGTCGACCGCGACCACCTGCACGACCGGGCGACGCGCTCGCACCTCATCCACGCCGCCGCCGAGGCGACCGGTCTCCCCTTCGGCGTCCCCTCCGGCGACGTCGCCCTCCGCCTCGCCGCGACGACGACGGAGCTTGCGGTCAAGCGGGCCGCCATCGCCGTCCACGCCAGCCAGGTCAGCGCCGACTCGCTCGGCCACGCCGGCTTCGACGAGGCGTACGGCTACGAGTGGTACCTGCGCACCGGCGCCCCCGGCATCCTCGACGAGCTGGCCGCCGCGCCCGCCACCGTCGGGGCGCCCGCCTGACGCACTCGTCCCCGGCCGGCCTGGGCGAGGACGAGCGCCGGCGGATGCCCGTCAAACGCGCGGATGCGGGGTCCTGATCGGGTGGCATTCGCCGGATCCGCGTGCATCGGCTCGGCCGCGCCCCCACCGGTGACAGCACGCACGATCAGTCGGACTCACTCATCTGGCTTCGAGGGCGGCGTGCCATACACATAGGCGTGTTCACACGTCGCTAGGCATGCCTGCCTGGTGGAGCGTGATCATGCATGCTCAACGTGATCAACTCGAGCCGGCGAGCAGCGCGTCAGGAGGAGAGCCAGGCGTCGATGCCTTCGAGGAGCTCCTTGCGGACGTCGGAGGGGGCGGCGGAGCCGTCGACGGAGCCGCGGGCCAGCTGCGCCAGCTCGGCGTCGCTGAATCCGTGCACGTGCCGGGCCGTCTCGTACTGGTCGAGCAGCCGCGACCCGAACAGCAGCGGGTCGTCCGCGCCGAGCGCGATCCGCGCCCCCGCGTCGGCCAGGGCGCGCAGCGGCACGTCCGCGGCCGTCGGGTAGACGCCGAGGCTGACGTTCGACGCGGGGCAGACCTCGAGGGTGATCTGGGCGTCGACGATGCGCGAGACCAGCGCCGAGTCCTCCGCCGAGCGGATCCCGTGGCCGAGCCGGTCGGCGCCGAGGTCGTTGAGGCAGGCCCGTGCGCTGTCCGGGCCGCGCAGCTCGCCGCCGTGCGGGACCGAGAGCAGGTCGGCCCGTCCGGCGATGGCGAAGGCGGGCGCGAACTCGGCCACGACACCGCGGCGCTCGTCGTTGGAGAGGCCGAAACCGACGACGCCGCGGCCGGCGTACTGCACCGCCAGCCGGGCCAGCGTCCGGGCGTCCAGCGGATGCCGGGTCCGGTTCGCCGCGATCACCACGGCGATCCCGACCCCGGTCGACGATGACGCCGACCGGGCGGCGTCGAGCACCAGGTCGGTGAAGGCGGTGATGCCGCCGAACCGGCCGCCGTAGCCGGACGGGTCGACCTGGATCTCCAGCCAGCCCGACCCCTCGGCGGCCTCGTCCTCGGCGGCCTCGGTGACCAGCCGGCGCACGTCGGACTCGGTCCGCAGCACCGAACGGGCCAGGTCGTAGAGCCGCTGGAACCGGAACCAGCCCTTCTCGTCGGCCGCCGACAGCAGCGGCGGCCAGTCCTCGCGCAGCGAGTCCGGCAGCCGCACGCCGTGCTCGTCGGCCAGCTCCAGCAGCGTCGAGTGCCGCATCGAGCCGGTGAAGTGCAGGTGCAGGTGCGCCTTGGGCAGCGCCCGCAGGTCGCGAAGGGCCGGTCCGGTCACCGCGACAGGCTCAGCCGAGCAGCCGCTGGATGCGCCCGACGCCCTCGGCGAGGTCGTCGTCGCCCAGGGCGTACGACAGCCGCAGGTAGCCGCTGGGGCCGAACGCCTCGCCCGGCACCACCGCGACCTCGGCCTCCTCGAGGATCAGCTCGGCGAGCTCCGCGCTGGTCTTCGGCGTGCGCCCGGCGATGGTGCGGCCCAGCACGTCCTTCACCGACGGATACGCGTAGAACGCGCCCTCCGGCTCCGGGCAGTACACGCCGTCGATCGCGTTGAGCATCGACACGATGGTCTGCCGGCGCCGGTCGAAGGCGGCCCGCATGTCGGCGACGGCGGACAGGTCACCGGCGACGGCGGCCAGCGCGGCCCGCTGCGAGACGTTGGCGACGTTGGACGTGGCGTGCGACTGCAGGTTGCCGGCGGCCTTGATGACGTCCTTCGGGCCGATCATCCAGCCGACCCGCCAGCCGGTCATCGCGTAGGTCTTGGCCACACCGTTGACGACGACGCAGGTGTCGGCCAGCTCCGGCACCTCGGTGACGATGGAGGAGAACCGGGCGTCGCCGTAGACGAGGTGCTCGTAGATCTCGTCGGTGACGACCCACAGGCCGTGCTCGTGGGCCCAGCGGCCGATCTCGCGGACCGCCTCGGGCGAGTACACCGCGCCGGTCGGGTTCGACGGCGACACGAACAGCAGCACCTTCGTCCGCGACGTGCGCGCGGCCTCGAGCTGCTCGACGCTGACGCGGTAGCCGGTGGTCTCGTCGGCCAGCACCTCGACGGGGACACCGCCGGCCAGTGCGATCGACTCCGGGTAGGTGGTCCAGTACGGCGCCGGGAGGATCACCTCGTCGCCCGGGTCGAGCAGTGCGGCGAACGTCTCGTAGACGGCCTGCTTGCCGCCGTTGGTGATGAGCACCTGGCTGGGCTCGACCTGATAGCCGGAGTCGCGCAGCGTCTTGGCCGCGACGGCCTCCTTCAGCTCCGGCAGGCCGCCGGCCGGGGTGTAGCGGTGGTTGCGCGGGTCGCGGCAGGCCTCGACCGCGGCCTCGACGATGTAGTCCGGCGTCGGGAAGTCGGGCTCGCCGGCGCCGAAGCCGATCACCGGCCGGCCCGCCGCCTTGAGCGCCTTCGCCTTCGCATCCACCGCGAGCGTGGCCGACTCGGCGATGGCGGCGATACGGGCAGAGACGCGGGGGTGGGCGCCGGCGGGCGCAGGCGAGGTCATGCCGACCATCCTGGCATCACCTCGCCGCGCCACGCCAAGGGGTTCTGCGTATTGAGGCGGTCAGCGTCCCTTGCCGCTCATGGCGGCGTAGTAGGCGCTGGACTCGGGCCGGTACAGCAGGTAGAGGATGTACCCGGCCAGCGCGATCGACGCCAGGTTGAGGATCAGCCCGGCGCCGCCGCCGCCGGTGCCCAGCGAGATCACCGTGAACAGGATGTTCAGACCACCGAGCACGGTCGCGACGACCCGGGCCCAGGACTTGCCGGCCTTGTTCATCGCCGCCATCCACAGCCACAGCGCGACGCCGATGAGGCCGATGACGACCGCGAAACCCACCGCGACGTTCACGGCGGTGTCGAGCTCGTCGGCGCTGAGGCTGGTGTCGGAGTCCTCGATCGCGTCACGGATCGAGTCGCGGAACAGCAGCGGGATCAGCGCGGTGATCGCCGAGATGGCCGCGCCGACGTACATGAGGATCGCGGCGCGCCGGATCGGCTGCGGGGGCTCCGACGGCGGCGTCGGGTCGCCCCAGGCGGCGGCGCCTCCGTCGACCGGGCCGCTCCAGGCCGGCGGCGCGCTGGGCGGCGGCGCCGACTCCCACGGCTGCTGCGGCGGCTGCCCCTGGCCGGACTGCGCGTACGGGTTCTGTTCCTCGCCCGGACCGGATCCCGGCGGAGGGTTGGTGCCGCTCATGGTCGATTCTCCATCGTCTCGTCGGGTGCGTTCAGGCCCGCACACTAGCTGGCCGGAGGCCCGGAGCGCAGGAACCAGGGCCGTGAACCGGGCCGGTACAACAGCCAGATCACCGCGGCCGCCACCACCGCGATGAGCACGCTCACCACGTTGTAGAGGTCGAACCGGGGCCGCCCCGCCAACGTCGTGACGACGGCGGCCAGGTACAGCACCGCGAAGAACACCGCGGCGCGCCGGGCCCGCCGGCTGCCGCGGGCGCAGTATCGCGCCACCACCAGCCAGATCACCGCGACGACGAACAGGTAGGCGACGTACGAGCCGCGCGCGCTGGTGCCGCTGGAGGTGTCGAGGGCGTCCTCGAAGGCGTCCGGGTCGAGCAGCCGCAGCAGGCCGAGCAGCGCCGTCAGCGCCGCGCCGGCCCACATGAGGCGCACGGCGCGCACGACGTCGCGGGGCGGGCGCAGTTCGGCCGCGGTGCCGCTCATGGGCGATCTCCGTCCGGTCGCGGGCTGTACATCGACAGTAGAGACCCGCGACCGGACGCGCCAGCGATCAACGATCCCGCGGCGGGACGGCCGGGCAGCGGCGCAGGTCCAGAACGGCGCTCTGCCCGCGCTCGACCGTCACCTGCTGGCTGTGCACGACGCGGCCGGAACGGTTGCGGCACGACACCGTCCAGCTCTCCGGCAGGTGCGCGGACGCGTACTGGCTGGGCCGCGGCGACGGCTGGACGTGCCACTCGAACCGCCCGCCGGCCGGCACCGTCAGCGTCGACGAGAGCGTGACCGGCGTGGACACGACGCCGGTGCCGCCACCGGGCAGTGTCAGCGGCGAGGAGTCGACGACGACGTCCTTCGAGAGGGTCAGCTCGACACCCGGCTTCGCCCGCCCGGTGAGTACGGAGTGCAGCGCCGGGTCCGCGGCGGCGTCCCAGGCGATCAGCAGCGCCTCGCGCATGCTGGATCCCGGGTAACTGCCGGTGCCGAAGTACTGGTCGACGACGTACTCGTACGGCGGGTGGAACCGGGCCAGCCCGTCGTGGCCGGGCGTCATCTCGGTCGTGAACCCGAAGATGCCCGCGGTGTAGTACGCGTTCTGCTCGGCGACGCCGCTGGCCTCGTAGTAGATCTCCGGCCACGGCCCGGCCGGCCAGTCCAGCGCGGCGCCCAGCTCCTGCGCGAGCGCGTCGTACAGCTCCACGTCGGCCGGCACCGGCTCCAGCGGCGAGCTCGGCGCGCGCAGCAGCCGTCCGTCCGGCGAGTGGTTGTGCACGGCGACGGTGACCTGGTGGGCGGCCGTGAGCTCGGCGATGTTGTGGATCTCCGGCTCGGAGTACGGCGCCTCGCCGTAGTGGTTGCTGGCGGTCTGGCTCGCGCTGGAGCCGGGGCCGGCCCAGAACGGCGCGTAGTTGCGGTTGAGGTCGACGCCGCGGTTGGCGTTGACGGGGTCGGCGCACTGCTCGTACGTGGGGATCGCGCCGTGCGCCACCCGGCAGTTCTTCCGCTTCTGCTCGTTGACGAGACTGCGCGACAGCTCGTAGCCGTCCGGGTTCACCACCGGCACCACGATCATCGTCGTGCTGTCGAGCAGCCGGGTGATCCGCTCGTCGGCGCCGTCGTGCTGCAGCACGTCCCAGGTGAACTCCAGCGTGACCTCGGCGGTCGGCCACTCGCGCGCGTGGTGCACGCCGGTGGTGAGGAAGACCGGCTCGCCCGACGGCGCGTGCACGTCACGGGAGATCTCCACGCCGTGGACGGTGCGGCCGAGCAGCGTCGGGTGCGGCAGCTCGAACAGCCGGACGAGGTCCGGGTACGCGGCCTCCAGCTCGGCCAGCTCGGCCTCGATCTCGTCGAGCGTCCGGTACGACACCCGCCCGGTCGGCAGCTCGGACGTCGCCGCCGTCGCCTCGGCGCGCTCCTCGGCGGCCCGGGTCGCCGCCAGCGCCCGTGCGGCCGGCGACCGGTCGTGGTCGACGATGACGGGATCGAAGCCGGCGGCGCGCAGGGCGTCGGCCTCGGCGCCGGAGTAGAGGAAGAGCTCGGCGGTCGCGTCGTCGGCCTCGACGACGTCCAGGCCGAGGCCGAGCAGGCGCCGGCGGTCGTCGTCGGTGGCCGCCTCGACGCGGACGACGGTGACCTCGGCGCCCGGCAGCGCGCCCGGGGGAGCGGACGGCGTGGCGGACGGCGCGCCGGGGAACACGAGGCCCGCCAACGCGATCGCGAGCGCGCCGGTGGCCAGACGGACGGGGATCTTCGCTGCGTTCACGGCTGCCTCCCGAGCGGTGACAGGTGACATCTCACGTGAATCGTGATCTTTCCGTCCCGTCGATCGGCGGGTCAAGGAACGGACCGAGTGCTGATCTCGTTGGACCGGTCGTGGTGGCCAAGACCGTTCTCCGCAGCGAGTTCGACCCGGACGCCCCTCACCCCGTACACTCTCACTCTTGGGTGGTCGTCGGACCCCCGGCCGAAGCGTGCCCACACATCTTTGGCTGGGACTCACCACGTCCATTCGAAGGGCAGTAGCTCAATTGGTAGAGCACCGGTCTCCAAAACCGGCGGTTGGGGGTTCAAGTCCCTCCTGCCCTGCGAGGTCGCCACAACCCAGCGGCCTGACGTTGTTCCAGAGTCAGCGAGGTAGCACGTGACGGAGACCAGCGGCATGACCGCTACACCCGAGCGTCCGCGTTCGCCCCGGCGCCGCGGGCCGTTCGCCCGGCTGTCGCTCTGGACCCGCCAGGTCGTCGCCGAGCTGCGGAAGGTCGTCTACCCGACCCGCAAGCAGCTGCTGACGTACACGGCGGTCGTGCTCGTCTTCGTGGCGATCATGATCGCGGTCGTCTCGCTGCTCGATCTGGGCCTGGGCTGGGCGATGTTCGAGATCTTCGGCTGATCGATCCCGTGGTCAGCCGCACCCAGGAGGAAGAAGCGCACACCGTGTCCGAGCACGAGTCGACCATCGAGGACGTCGAGACCGAGGAGTCGCCCGCGGGCGAGCCCGGTCCGGCCGAGGCCGCACCCGAGGCGGAGCCCGCCGACAGCGCGGACGTCGCGGCCGACAGCGTCGAGTCCGAGGAGTCCGACCCGCTGGCGGAGTTCCGCCGGGTGCTGCGCGCGAAGCCGGGCGAGTGGTTCGTCGTCCAGACCTACTCCGGCATGGAGAACCGGGTCCGGGCGAACCTCGAGAACCGCATCGGCAGCCTCAACATGGAGGACTACATCTTCGAGATCGAGGTGCCCACCGAAGAGGTCGCCGAGATCAAGAACGGCCAGCGCCGGCTGGTGAAGCGCAACCGCTTCCCGGGCTACGTGCTGGTGCGCATGGACATGACCGACGAGTCGTGGTCCGCGGTCCGCAACACCCCGGCCGTCACCGGGTTCGTCGGGCACGCGCACCAGCCGATCCCGCTGGGCCTGGACGAGGTCGAGCGGTGGCTCGCCCCGCAGGTGGCCGAGCAGTCCAAGCCGGCCGAGGAGAAGAAGCAGGTCGAGGTCGTAGACTTCGAGGTCGGTGACTCCGTCATGGTCGTCGACGGACCGTTCGCCACCCTGCACGCGACCATCAACGAGATCAACGCCGACTCCCAGAAGATCAAGGGACTGGTCGAGATCTTCGGCCGCGAGACCCCCGTCGAGCTCTCGTTCAACCAGATCCAGAAGCTCTGACGGTCCCCGCGCGCGCCGTCCGGTGCGCATGGGACAGCATCACCATCACGACAAGGACCCGAGGAATGCCAGCGAAGAAGAAGGTCGCAGGCCTGATCAAGCTCCAGATCCAGGCCGGCCAGGCGACCCCAGCACCGCCGGTCGGCCCCGCGCTGGGCCAGCACGGCGTCAACATCATGGAGTTCTGCAAGGCGTACAACGCGGCCACCGAGTCGCAGCGCGGCAACGTGATCCCGGTGGAGATCACGGTCTACGAGGACCGTTCCTTCACCTTCGTCACGAAGACGCCGCCGGCCGCCAAGCTGATCCTGAAGGCCGCCGGCATCGACAAGGGCTCCGGCGAGCCGCACAAGACGAAGGTCGCGTCGATCAGCCGCGAGCAGCTGCGGGCCATCGCCGAGCAGAAGATGCCCGACCTCAACGCCAACGACGTCGAGGCCGCCGAGAAGATCATCGCGGGCACCGCCCGGCAGATGGGCGTCACGGTCGCCGACTGACACCGGCTCGCACAGTACGAGCCGGCCAGTGGGAGGGTCCCAGCGCTGGGCCCGCACCACGACTCCAGGAACACGAGGAGAAGACATGAAGCGCAGCAAGTCCTACCGCGCCGCGGCCGAGAAGATCGACCGCGACCGCCTCTACGCCCCGACCGAGGCCGTCAAGCTGGCCCGCGAGACGTCGAGCACCAAGTACGACGCCACCGTCGAGGTGGCCCTGCGGCTGGGCGTCGACCCCCGCAAGGCCGACCAGATGGTCCGTGGCACCGTCAACCTCCCGCACGGCACCGGCAAGACCGCCCGGGTCCTGGTCTTCGCCGTGGGTCCGAAGGCTGAGGAGGCCAAGGCGGCCGGCGCCGACATCGTCGGCGGCGACGAGCTCGTCGAGGAGGTCCAGGGCGGCCGGCTCGACTTCGACGCCGTCGTCGCGACGCCGGACCTCATGGGCAAGGTCGGCCGGCTGGGCCGGGTGCTCGGCCCGCGCGGCCTGATGCCGAACCCGAAGACCGGCACCGTCACCATGGACGTGGAGAAGGCCGTCTCCGACATCAAGGGCGGCAAGATCGAGTTCCGGGTCGACCGGCACGCGAACCTCCACTTCATCATCGGCAAGACGTCGTTCACCGAGCAGGCGCTGGCCGAGAACTACGCGGCCGCCCTCGACGAGATCAACCGGCTCAAGCCGTCGGCGTCGAAGGGCCGCTACATCCGCAAGGCCACGCTCACCACCACCATGGGCCCGAGCATCCCGCTCGACCCGGCCAAGGTGCGGGCGGCGGAGGCCGCCGACGCGTGAGCTCCGACCGGTGAGCCGTTGCTGACGGCTCAGCGTCCGCCGACCGCCGCGATCCAGTCTGCTGGCTCGCGGCGGTCGCGTTCTGCCCGCTCCACGGCCCCCGGAGGGCGGCGCCGGTGACGCAGCTGCTCGACCGCGGTCTGGCGCGGGGGCGGAGCCTGCCGTCGGTGCTCGACGTCCCGGTGCTCGGCCGCTTCCTCGTCTGGCTGCGCCCGGACTACGCGGGGCTGATCGGCGCGGTCTGCTTCTTCTGCTGGTCGCTGACGCCGACCCTGCTGCCGCGCACCTGGATCTACCAGGCGATGGTGAGCGGCCTGACGGCCACCATCGGCTACGCGCTCGGCGTGCTGATCGGCTGGCTGGTCCGGCTGGTGCTGCGCCGGGCCCGGCCGGAGCTGCTGACGCCGTCGCGACGGGCCCGGCTGATCGCCTGGTGGGGCGTCGGCGTCGTCGCGGCCGTGGCGATCGCCTGGTACCTCGCCGACAACGCGGCCTGGCAGACCCAGCTGCGCGCGCTGATGGACGTCGAGAACCCGGGGCCCAATCACTACCTGCTCATCCTGCTGGTCGCCGGCGCGATCTTCGTGGTCTTCCTGGCGCTGGCCCGGCTGCTGCGGGCCGCGTCGCGGCGGCTGCGGCGCTTCTTCGCGCGCTGGGTGCCGCCGCAGGTCGCGCTGGTCGCGTCGGTGCTGTGCGTCGGCGGGCTGGCGACCTGGTCGTGGACGGGCCTGCTGTACCCATCGCTGCTCGATGTCGCCAACGACGCGTTCGCCGCCGTCAACATGGAGACCGAGGCCGGCAACAACGCGCCGTCGTCGCCGACCCACTCCGGCGGGCCCGGCTCGCTGGTCACGTGGGACTCGCTGGGCCGCAAGGGCCGCGAGTTCGTCTCGTCCGGCCCGACGGTGGACGAGCTGACGGCGTTCAGCGGCCGGCCCGCGCTCGACCCGGTCCGTGCCTACGTCGGCATGGACTCCGCCGAGACGCCCGCCGGGCTGGCGTCGCTGGCCGTGCGCGAGCTGGAGCGGGCCGGCGGCTTCGACCGCGACGTCCTCGTCGTGGTGACGACGACCGGCACCGGCTGGGTGGACGGCGCCGCCGCCGACGCGCTGGAGTACCTCTACAACGGCGACTCCGCGATCGTCGCGCTGCAGTACTCCTACCTGCCCAGCTGGATCTCCTTCGTCGCCGACCAGGAGCAGGTGCAGCTCGCCGGCCGGGCCCTGTTCGAGGCCGTGCAGGAGGCCTGGCTGGAGCGCCCGCCGGACGAGCGCCCGAAGCTGCTCGTCTACGGCGAGAGCCTCGGCGCGATGGGCAGCGCGTCGGCGTTCGACTCGCTGGACGACCTGCGCTCGAAGGTCGACGGCGCGCTGTGGGTCGGCTCGCCCAGCCGGCACGCGCTGCGTCGCGAGCTCACCGCCGAGCGCGACGACGGCTCGCCGGCCCGGCTGCCGGTCGTCGACGGCGGCGCCGAGGTGAAGTTCTGGGGCGGCTGGCAGGAGCCGCTGGACCTGGAGTTCGACGACGGCCCGCCGGTGCTGTTCCTGCAGCACGCCTCCGACCCGGTGACGCTGTGGTCGTGGGACCTGATGTTCGAGCGGCCGGAGTGGATCGACGAGGAGCACGGCCCGGACGTCCTGCCCAGCCTCGACTGGTATCCGTTCGTGACGTTCTGGCAGGTCACGGCGGACATGGCGCTGTCGGCGACGGTGCCGGCCGGGCACGGGCACAACTACGGCGGCGAGCTGGTCGACGCCTGGCTGGCGGTCGCGCCGCCGGACGACTGGCCGGCCGATCGGACCGAGGAGCTGCGCGACATGGTGCACTCGTTCCAGGACCAGAAGACCGGCCCGTTCGGCTGATTTGGCGAGAGCGCCCCGGTGCCCGTACCATGAACGCTGCCAAAGACCGCCGGTCTCACGGTCGCTTGCCGATCGTGACGAAGGCCCCGCAGCGATGTGGGCGGCCCGCGCAGGTGAGAGACGAACGTCGCGCCGTCGGCTGTGCCGCCGGTCTTCTTCGCCCCGCGCCTGCGCCGGGGCGTTCTTCATGTCTGCGGGCCTCCACCGGCACCCATCCGGAAGAAGGAGCCCCATGGCGAGGCCTGACAAGGCAGCCGCGGTCGCCGAGCTCGCGGACGAGTTCCGCGCCAGCAACGCGGTCGTGCTGACCGAGTACCGCGGCCTCACCGTCAAGCAGCTGACGGAACTGCGTCGGTCGCTCGGTGGGAACGCGTCCTACGCCGTGGTGAAGAACACGCTGACCAAGATCGCGGCGAAGGAAGCCGGGATCTCGGGGCTCGACGACTACCTCTCCGGCCCGTCGGCCATCGCCTTCGTCAAGGGCGACCCGGTCGAGGCCGCGAAGGGTCTGCGTGACTTCGCCAAGGCGAACCCCGTCCTCGTGGTGAAGGGTGGCCTGCTCGACGGGGCGCCGCTCACCGGTGAGGAGATCACCAAGCTCGCCGACCTCGAGTCGCGTGAGGTCCTGCTGGCCAAGCTGGCCGGTGCGATGAAGGCGTCGCTGCAGAACGCGGTGTCGCTGTTCCAGGCGCCGCTGGCGCAGACCGCTCGCGTCGTCGAGGCGCTGCGGCAGAAGGTCGAGGCCGAGGCGCCCGCCGCCGAGGCACCCGTCGCGGAGGCCGCCGACGCGGCCGAGGCCACGGAGGCCGCCGACGCGGCCGAGGCCACGGAGCAGAACGAGGGCTGACCACCGGGGGTCGTTCCACGGCCCCGAGCCCGTACGACAACCCGGCACTCAGCCGAACAGAGAAAGGAAACCGCCACCATGGCGAAGCTCAACACCGAGGAGCTCCTGGACGCGTTCAAGGAGATGACCCTCATCGAGCTCTCCGAGTTCGTGAAGAAGTTCGAGGAGACCTTCGAGGTCACCGCGGCCGCCCCGGTCGCCGTCGCCGCCGCTCCGGGCGCCGCTGGCCCCGGCGCCGCCGCCCCGGCCGAGGAGGAGAAGGACGAGTTCGACGTCATCCTCGAGGCCGCCGGCGACAAGAAGATCCAGGTCATCAAGGAGGTCCGGGGTCTGACCTCGCTCGGCCTCAAGGAGGCCAAGGACCTCGTCGAGGCCGCGCCGAAGCCGCTGCTCGAGAAGGTCAACAAGGAGGCCGCGGACAAGGCCAAGGAGGCCCTCGAGGCCGCCGGCGCCACCGTCTCCGTCAAGTGAGTCACTGACCCACTGACACACGCGGGCCCGGTACCCCCATCGCGGGGTGCCGGGCCCGTTTCGTGTCCGGTTCGTTCGCCCGCAGCGAAATTCGGCCGTCCGTTCCAGACCCCGGGACATGGCTCGCGACGCCGCTCCGGGGGCTCGAAACGGCGCGCCGCGCCACTGGATCGTACGTTCGGATGAGTCACCGATTGGCCGCTGAGCACGGTGAATGTGGCAATTAAGGTGCCATGTCGCTGATTCCGGGGGAGTTGGTGCTTGACGTGGGCGACCTCGTGACGAGATGCTGATCTGGCAGCGGGGTGGGGGATGCGAGACAGAAGGAAGCGCGGAGTGGCTGACCACTCGACAGCAGTGTGCCCACTGGGTTAGACTGCAGCTTTGCGCTGCCCTTCGCCGATGCTGCCCGCTTGGGTTGAGGACTGCGCGTGCATTCCGACCGTGTGCCCTCGGAAGGACCCCTGTTGGCCGTCACGCCCACCACCACTGCTGGCCCTAATGTCTCGCGTCGTATCTCTTTTGCCAAGATTCGCGAACCTCTTGACGTCCCGAACCTGCTCGCCCTCCAGATAGACAGCTTCGACTGGCTGCTCGGCAACGAGCGCTGGCAGGCGCGTGTCGCCGCCGCGGAGGCCGAGGGGCGTACCGACGTCAACACCACCTCGGGCCTGCAGGAGATCCTCGACGAGATCAGTCCCATCGAGGACTTCTCGGCGACGATGTCGCTGTCGTTCTCGAACCCCCGGTTCGAGGACCCGAAGAACAGCATCGACGAGTGCAAGATGCGCGACTTCACGTACTCCGCGCCGCTGTTCGTCACCGCCGAGTTCATCAACAACGAGACCGGCGAGATCAAGTCCCAGACCGTGTTCATGGGCGACTTCCCGCTCATGACCCCCAAGGGGACGTTCATCGTCAACGGCACCGAGCGCGTCGTCGTGTCGCAGCTGGTGCGTTCGCCGGGTCTGTACTTCGAGCGTTCGCTGGACAAGACCTCGGACAAGGACATCTACACGGCCAAGGTCATCCCGTCGCGGGGCGCCTGGCTGGAGTTCGAGATCGACAAGCGCGACATGGTCGGCGTCCGCCTCGACCGCAAGCGCAAGCAGAACGTCACGGTGCTGCTCAAGGCCATGGGCTGGACGAACGAGCAGATTCTCGAGGAGTTCGGCGACTACGAGTCGATGCGCGCCACCCTGGAGAAGGACCACACCACCACCCAGGACGAGGCGCTGCTCGACATCTACCGCAAGATGCGCCCGGGCGAGCCGCCGACGCGCGAGGCCGCGCAGCAGCTGCTCGAGAACGCCTACTTCAACCCCAAGCGCTACGACCTCGCCCGCGTGGGCCGGTACAAGCTGGGCAAGAAGCTCGGCGTCGACCTCGCGCTGGACCAGAGCACGCTGACGATGGACGACATCGTCGGCACGCTGCGCTACCTGGTGCGGCTGCACGCCAACGAGACGGAGATGACGACCGGCGAAGTCACCGTGCCGGTCGAGGTCGACGACATCGACCACTTCGGCAATCGCCGCATCCGCACCGTCGGCGAGCTGATCCAGAACCAGGTCCGCACCGGCCTGTCCCGCATGGAGCGCGTCGTCCGCGAGCGCATGACCACGCAGGACGTCGAGGCGATCACGCCGCAGACGCTGATCAACATCCGGCCGGTCGTGGCCGCGATCAAGGAGTTCTTCGGGACCTCCCAGCTGTCGCAGTTCATGGACCAGACCAACCCGCTGGCCGGGCTGACGCACAAGCGCCGGCTCAACGCGCTGGGTCCGGGCGGTCTGTCGCGTGAGCGGGCCGGCATGGAGGTCCGCGACGTCCACCCGTCGCACTACGGCCGCATGTGCCCCATCGAGACGCCTGAGGGCCCGAACATCGGCCTGATCGGCTCGCTGGCCACCTACGGGCGGATCAACCCGTTCGGGTTCATCGAGACGCCGTACCGCCGGGTCGTCGACGGCCAGGTCACCGACGACATCGAGTACCTGAGCGCCGACGAGGAGGACCGCCGGGTCATCGCGCAGGCCAACGCGCCGCTGACCGACGACAGCCGGTTCGCCGAGGACAAGGTGCTGGTCCGCAAGCGTGGCGGCGAGATCGAGACCGTGCCGGGCGGCGAGGTCGACTACATGGACGTGTCGCCGCGGCAGATGGTCTCCGTCGCCACCGCGATGATCCCGTTCCTGGAGCACGACGACGCCAACCGCGCGCTCATGGGCTCGAACATGCAGCGGCAGGCCGTGCCGCTGCTGCGCTCGGAGTCGCCGCTGGTCGGCACCGGCATGGAGTCGCACGCGGCCGAGGACGCCGGCGACGTCATCCTGGCCGAGAAGAGCGGCGTGGTCACCGAGCTGTCGGCCGACTACGTCACGATCATGGCCGACGACGGCACCTACCAGACCTACCAGCTGGCCAAGTTCCGCCGCTCCAACGCCGGGTCGTGCATCAACCAGAAGCCGATCGTCGACGAGGGGCAGCGGGTCGAGGCCGGCCAGGTCATCGCCGACGGCCCGTCCACCGAGCTCGGTGAGATGGCGCTGGGCAAGAACCTGCTGGTCGCGTTCATGTCGTGGGAGGGCCACAACTACGAGGACGCCATCGTCATCTCGCAGCGGCTCATCCAGGACGACGTCCTCACCTCGATCAAGATCGAGGAGCACGAGGTCGACGCCCGCGACACCAAGCTGGGCCCGGAGGAGATCACGCGGGACATCCCGAACGTCTCCGACGAGGTGCTCGCCGACCTCGACGAGCGCGGCATCATCCGCATCGGCGCCGAGGTCACCAACGGCGACATCCTGGTCGGCAAGGTCACCCCGAAGGGCGAGACCGAGCTGACCCCGGAGGAGCGGCTGCTCCGCGCGATCTTCGGTGAGAAGGCGCGCGAGGTCCGCGACACCTCGCTGAAGGTGCCGCACGGCGAGTCCGGCAAGGTCATCGGCGTCCGGGTGTTCGACCGCGACGAGGGCGACGAGCTCCCGCCGGGTGTCAACCAGCTGGTCCGCGTCTACATCGCCCAGATGCGCAAGATCCAGGACGGCGACAAGCTCGCCGGCCGGCACGGCAACAAGGGCGTCATCGCCAAGATCCTCCCGGTCGAGGACATGCCGTTCCTCGAGGACGGCACCCCGGTCGACATGGTGCTGAACCCGCTGGGCGTCCCGAGCCGGATGAACCTCGGCCAGGTCATGGAGACCCACCTCGGGTGGGTGGCCAAGACCGGCTGGCAGGTCGAGGGCGACGACGAGGAGTGGAAGACGCGGCTGCGCGGCATCGGCGCCGCCGAGGCGCCGGCCGACACCAAGGTCGCCACGCCGGTCTTCGACGGCGCGCGCGAGGACGAGATCGGCGGCCTGCTCGGGTCGACGCTCAAGACCCGCGACGGCGTCCGCCTCGTGGGCGGCGACGGCAAGGCCAACCTGTTCGACGGCCGGTCCGGCGAGCCGTTCCCGAAGCCGGTGGCGGTGGGCTACATGTACATCCTGAAGCTCAACCACCACGTCGACGACAAGATCCACGCCCGGTCGACCGGCCCGTATTCGATGGTCACGCAGCAGCCGCTGGGTGGTAAGGCGCAGTTCGGCGGCCAGCGCTTCGGCGAGATGGAGGTCTGGGCGCTCCAGGCCTACGGCGCCGCCTACGCGCTGCAGGAGCTGCTCACCATCAAGTCCGACGACGTCCCGGGCCGGGTCAAGGTCTACGAGGCCATCGTCAAGGGCGAGAACATCCCCGAGTCCGGTATCCCCGAGTCGTTCAAGGTGCTCTTCAAGGAGATGCAGGCGTTGTGCCTCAACGTCGAGGTGCTCTCCAGCGACGGGTCCCAGATCGAGATGCGGGAGACCGACGAGGACGTGTTCCGCGCGGCTGAAGAACTCGGAATCGACCTGTCCCGGCGCGAGCCGAGCAGCGTCGAAGAGGTCTGACGGTGGTGGGAGGCCGCTCGTCCGAGCCGGCCTCCCATTTCCGCCAGCCACCACAGACCTGACATATCTGAGCGAGAGAAGGACACACGTGCTCGACGTCAATTTCTTCGACGAGCTACGCATCGGCCTCGCGACCGCCGACAACATTCGCGAGTGGTCGCACGGTGAGGTCAAGAAGCCTGAGACCATCAACTACCGCACCCTGAAGCCGGAGAAGGACGGGCTCTTCTGCGAGAAGATCTTCGGTCCGACCCGCGACTGGGAGTGCTACTGCGGCAAGTACAAGCGCGTCCGCTTCAAGGGCATCATCTGTGAGCGGTGTGGCGTCGAGGTCACGCGCGCCAAGGTGCGCCGCGAGCGGATGGGCCACATCGAGCTGGCCGCCCCCGTCACGCACATCTGGTACTTCAAGGGTGTGCCGTCGCGGCTGGGCTACCTGCTCGACCTCGCCCCGAAGGACCTCGAGAAGGTCATCTACTTCGCCGCCTACATGATCACCTGGGTCGACGAGGAGTCGCGGCACCGCGACCTGTCCTCGCTCGAGGGCCAGATCGACGTCGAGCGCAAGCAGATCGAGCAGCGCCGCGACGCCGACATCGAGACCCGGGCGAAGAAGCTCGAGGCCGACCTCGCCGAGCTCGAGGCCGAGGGCGCCAAGGGCGACGCGCGCCGCAAGGTCAAGGAGTCGGCCGAGCGCGAGATGAGCCAGCTGCGCAAGCGCGCGGAGGCCGAGATCGACCGGCTCAACGCCGTGTGGGACCGCTTCCGCAACCTCAAGGTCCAGGACCTCGAGGGCGACGAGCTGCTGTACCGCGAGATGCGCGACCGCTTCGGTCAGTACTTCCGCGGCGGCATGGGCGCGCAGGCCATCAAGGAGCGCATCGACGGCTTCGACCTCGAGGCCGAGGCCGAGAAGCTGCGCGACCTCATCCGCACCGGCAAGGGCCAGAAGAAGACCCGGGCGCTGAAGCGGCTCAAGGTCGTCTCGCCGTTCCTGACGACGAAGAACGACCCGCGCGGCATGGTGCTCGACGCCGTGCCGGTGATCCCGCCGGACCTGCGCCCGATGGTGCAGCTCGACGGTGGCCGGTTCGCGACCAGCGACCTGAACGACCTGTACCGCCGCGTCATCAACCGGAACAACCGCCTCAAGCGGCTGCTCGACCTCGGCGCGCCGGAGATCATCGTCAACAACGAGAAGCGGATGCTCCAGGAGTCCGTGGACGCGCTGTTCGACAACGGCCGCCGTGGCCGTCCCGTCACGGGTCCCGGCAACCGGCCGCTCAAGTCGATCTCCGACATGCTCAAGGGCAAGCAGGGCCGGTTCCGGCAGAACCTGCTGGGCAAGCGCGTCGACTACTCCGGCCGTTCGGTCATCGTCGTCGGCCCGCAGCTCAAGCTGCACCAGTGCGGCCTGCCGAAGGGCATGGCGATCGAGCTGTTCAAGCCGTTCGTCATGAAGCGGCTGGTCGACCTGTCGCACGCGCAGAACATCAAGAGCGCCAAGCGCATGGTCGAGCGGGCCCGCCCGGTCGTGTGGGACGTGCTCGAGGAGGTCATCGCCGAGCACCCGGTGCTGCTGAACCGGGCGCCGACGCTGCACCGTCTCGGCATCCAGGCGTTCGAGCCGCAGCTGATCGAGGGCAAGGCCATCCAGATCCACCCGCTCGTCTGCACGGCGTTCAACGCCGACTTCGACGGCGACCAGATGGCCGTGCACCTGCCGCTGTCGGCGGAGGCGCAGGCCGAGGCCCGCATCCTGATGCTGTCCAGCAACAACATCCTCAAGCCGGCCGACGGCCGGCCGGTGACCATGCCGACGCAGGACATGGTGCTGGGCATCTACTTCCTGACCTCCGACCGGCCCGAGCAGGTCGGCGAGGGCCGGGCGTTCTCGTCCGTCGCCGAGGGCATCGCCGCGTTCGACCGCGGTGAGCTGTCGCTGCAGGCGCCGATCACCATCCGGGTGAACGACGTCGTGCCGCCGGCCGGCTACGAGACCCCGGAGGACTGGGAGACGGGTCAGCCGCTGACGCTGAGCACCACGCTCGGCCGGGCGCTGTTCAACGAGGCGCTGCCGCTGGACTACCCGTTCGTCGACGCCGTCGTGGACAAGAAGCGCCTCGGCAGCATCGTCAACGACCTCGCCGAGCGGTACCCGAAGATCCAGGTCGCGGCCACGCTGGACGCGCTGAAGGAGATCGGCTTCCACTGGGCCACCCGGTCCGGCGTGACGGTCTCGTTCGACGACGTCGTGGCGCCGCCGACGAAGGCCGGCATCCTCGAGGGCTTCGAGGCCAAGGCCGAGAAGGTCGAGCGCAACTTCGCCCGGGGTGTCATCTCCGACGGCGAGCGGCGCGAGGAGCTCATCGACATCTGGACCGACGCCACCAACGCGGTCGACGTGGCGATGCGCGAGTCGTTCGCGTCGGAGAACGCCATCAACATCATGGTGACCTCCGGCGCCCGCGGTAACTGGATGCAGATCCGCCAGCTGGCGGGCATGCGCGGCCTGGTCGCCAACCCGAAGGGTGAGACCATCCCGCGGCCGATCAAGGCGAGCTTCCGCGAGGGTCTGTCCGTCGTCGAGTTCTTCATCTCGACGCACGGCGCCCGCAAGGGTCTGGCCGACACCGCGCTGCGGACCGCCGACTCCGGTTACCTGACCCGTCGTCTGGTCGACGTCTCCCAGGACGTCATCATCCGCGAGGTCGACTGCGGCACCGAGCGTGGTCTGTCGCTGCCGATCGCGGTGACCGGCCCCGACGGCCGGCTCCTGGTCGACGAGCACGTCGAGACCTCGGTCTACGCGCGCTCGCTGTCCGAGGACGTCGTGGCGCCCGACGGCACCAAGGTGGCCTCGGCCGGCGACGACCTCGGCGACGTCGAGATCGGCCGGCTGGTGGCCGCGGGGGTCGAGAACGTCCGCGTCCGCTCCGTGCTGACCTGCGAGAGCAAGACCGGCGTCTGCGCCATGTGCTACGGCCGGTCGCTCGCGTCGGGCAAGCTCGTCGACGTCGGCGAGGCGGTCGGCATCATCGCCGCCCAGTCCATCGGCGAGCCCGGCACCCAGCTGACCATGCGGACGTTCCACACCGGCGGTGTCGCCGGTGAGGACATCACGCACGGCCTGCCGCGTGTGGTCGAGCTGTTCGAGGCGCGTGCCCCGAAGGGCAAGGCCCCGCTGTCGGAGGTCTCCGGCCGGATCCGGGTCGAGGAGGACGCCAAGGGCGCCCACGCGGTCATCGTTCCCGACGACGGTAGCGAGGAGCAGTCGTTCCCGCTGTCGCGCCGCGTGTTCGAGTGGACCAACCGGCGCGCCCCGGGCATCGCCCAGTGGCGTGTGCAGGACGGCGACCGTGTCGAGGTCGGCGAGCTGCTGCACTCCGGTACCGCCGACCCGCACGACGTGCTGCGGGTCCAGGGCCAGCGGGCGGTCCAGGTCTTCCTGACCGACCAGGTCCAGGAGGTCTACCGGTCGCAGGGCGTGTCGATCCACGACAAGCACATCGAGATCATCGTGCGGCAGATGCTGCGCCGGATCACCGTGCTCGAGAGCGGCACCACCGACCTGCTCCCCGGCGAGCTGGTCGAGCGGTCGCGGTTCGAGGAGGAGAACCGGCGTGCGGTCGCCGAGGGCGGTCAGCCGGCCTCGGGTCGTCCGCAGCTGATGGGCATCACCAAGGCGTCGCTGGCCACCGACTCGTGGCTGTCGGCGGCGTCGTTCCAGGAGACCACGCGGGTGCTCACGGAGGCGGCGATCAACGCCAAGTCCGACCCGCTGATCGGCCTGAAGGAGAACGTCATCCTCGGCAAGCTGATCCCGGCCGGTACGGGCCTGCCCCGCTACCGCAACCTGCGGGTCGAGCCGACCGAGGAGGCCAAGGCGGCCATGTACTCCATGGTCGACTACGGCGCTGACTACTCCGACTACGAGTTCGGCCAGGGGTCCGGCGAGGCCGTTCGCCTGGAGGACTACGACTTCGGCTCGTACAACTGACGAGTCCGGCGTCCGTGATCGACGGCGCCGTCACCCCTCGTGGGTGGCGGCGCCGTCGTCATTCCTCGACGACCTCCAGGCCCTCCGGGGCGGCCGCCTTCCGCGTGGCCGGCTCGCTCGTCGCCGGGGTGCCGTCGTACACGGCCCGCAGGTAGGCGGCCTTCTGGTCGTCGCTCAGCCGGTCGTAGACGTCGCGGTCGAAGCGCATCGCGGCACCTCCTCCAGCAGGAAGCTCCAGCAGCCGCGCTCGTCGTCCCACGATCGGTCCAGCACGCGGAACCGGGTGCCGGGCGGGTACAGCACCTCGGCCTCGTGCTCGTACAGCGACAGCCGGCGGATGTCGGCGCCGCTGCGGCCGACGATGGTGAGGAACGTGTTGCCGCCGGCCCGGAACGCGTGTGCGACGGCCGCGCTGGCCGAGGCGCTGGCGAAGCCGCGGTCGGCGACGACGACACCGGGCCGCCAGCGCTCCAGCTGCTCGGCCGGCAGCGTCGTGCCGCGGTAGGCGACGCCGGTGAACCGTGGCAGGGCCGCCAGCCCGGCGATCGCGTCGCCGGCCAGCCGGCGCAGCTCGGCCCGGCGCGGTTCCGGCGTGCTCGCCGGGTCGCGCAGGTACCGGTTCAGCTCCGTCACGCCGGCGACGGTGGTGTAGTGCCGCAGCGCCTCCCGCTGTGCCGCGGCGAGCGGGCCGTCACGGGGCCGGCGCAGCAGCACCTCGAGCTCGCCGCCGGCGCCGTCGATCAGCGGCGTCAGCTGGGCGGTGGCGGCCGTGAGCGCCTGTTGCATCGCGACGCCGGCGGCGCGGACGACGTCGTGCTGATCCGGTGGCAGCGCCGGCCCGGCGCGGCGCCGGACCTCGTCGACGTGGGCCAGCACCGCCGCGGCGAGGACGCCGGCGCCGTCACGAAGCAGGCCGGACAGCGCCGCCAGCTCCAGGGCTGCGGTCCGGACCGGCCGGGCGGAGGTCGAGAGGGCCACACCTCCTATGGGTGGTTTCCGGAGCCCGAATGTGACAGCGCCCCAGTAGATTTGCTGCGATTGGCGCCCGCACCCCGCGAGGAGGAGTCGGATGACCGACGCGACCGTCGGCCTGCTCCGTGACGCCGGCCTGCTCGCCGGCGAACCGGACGAGCTGTACCGCGAGTGGGTCCGCTGGACGCTGGCCGCCGGCCACGCGCCGGCCGACGTGGTCGAGGTCGCACGCGCGGAGAACGTCACAGCGACGACGTTCGCGCCGCTGGCCGGCCGCACCGTCTGGCGCGGGCCGGACCGCCGTCCCTACGTCCGCATCGACGACGCCCGCCGGGCCCGCGAGCTGGCCCGGCTGACCGAGCTGCTCAACGGCGGCCGGCCCAGCCGCACCGACCCGCGGCGCGACCGCAACCGCTGGTCCTACAGCGGCATGCTCGGCCTCAACCGGGGTGACGCCGGCACGACGGTGAAGCGCGGCGCGCTGGTCGCGACCCCGGAAGGCACGCTGATGGCGGTGGCCGGCCGCCGCGCGCTGCGCACCCTGCCGAACCCGGTGGACTGGTTCGCCGCCCGCGGCGGCACCACCTGGGGCGAGATGTACCTCGTCAACGGCTCGTTCGACGACCCGGCCGAGATCCTGCGGACCACGGTCGAGTCGGGCCGGAAGCCGCCGGGCTCCGGCGCGCCGAGCCTGGCCCGGCTGCTGCGGCACGAGCGGGTCCACTCCGAGCAGTGGGCGCGCTACGGCTACGCGCGGTTCATCTGGGAGTACGTCATCCGCCACAACCCCAACAAGCCCTGCGAGCACCCGCTGGAACGCGAGGCCGGCCTGGAGGACGGCGGCTACCGCTGCTGACCCCGCGCCGCCCCCGCCGGAGGTGGCGCGGCGTGGGGTCGTGACGTGGGCGTGACCGGTGCGTTATGGTCGGTAGGCGTTACCCCGTCGAGCTGCGGCATCACTTTGACCTGGGTACCCTCGACCGGGTAATCTCAGTCTTCGTGCCTGGACTGCTCCGGGCAATCCGGCGCGCCCGGCAGCAGAAGCCAGCGCATACCGGACAGATCAACCGACCACATCGATCGGATGCCTGATCGTGCGGCGTGGGACCGGGCCGACACGCCCGACCGCGGGGGTCGCCGGAAGGCTCCCGTGACCTGCGCCGATGGCAGGCCGAAGGCCGATGTGATCCCCGGAAACCAGACCAGTCGAGGCAGTTCGACGAGCAGAGGACACGGAGACGTAGTGCCTACGATCCAGCAGTTGGTCCGCAAGGGCCGCCAGGACAAGGTCGCCAAGAACAAGACCCCGGCGCTCAAGGGCAGCCCGCAGCGACGCGGCGTGTGCACGCGCGTGTACACCACCACGCCGAAGAAGCCGAACTCGGCTCTTCGCAAGGTTGCCCGTGTCAAGCTGACCAGCCAGATCGAGGTCACCGCCTACATCCCCGGTGTCGGCCACAACCTGCAGGAGCACTCGATGGTGCTCGTGCGTGGCGGCCGGGTGAAGGACCTCCCGGGTGTCCGGTACAAGATCATCCGCGGTTCGCTCGACACCCAGGGTGTGAAGAACCGCAAGCAGGCGCGCAGCCGCTACGGCGCGAAGAAGGAGAAGAGCTAATGCCGCGGAAGGGTCCGGCTCCCAAGCGGCCGGTCGTCGTCGACCCGGTGTACGGGTCGCCGCTGGTCACGCAGCTGGTCAACAAGGTGCTCGAGGACGGCAAGAAGTCCATCGCCGAGGGCATCGTGCACGGCGCCCTCGAGGGCTGCCGCGAGAAGACCGGCACCGACCCCGTCGTCACGCTCAAGCGCGCGCTCGACAACGTCAAGCCGACGCTCGAGGTCCGCAGCCGCCGTGTCGGTGGCGCGACCTACCAGGTGCCGATCGAGGTGCGCGCCGGCCGCAGCACCACGCTGGCCCTGCGCTGGCTGGTCAGCTACTCCCGCGCCCGTCGTGAGAAGACCATGACGGAGCGTCTGATGAACGAGATCCTCGACGCCTCCAATGGCCTCGGTGCCAGCGTGAAGCGTCGCGAGGACACCCACAAGATGGCCGAGTCGAACAAGGCCTTCGCGCACTACCGCTGGTAGTCGCTGGCGCCGAGTCGACGAGACCGCATATAAGGAAGCGAACGCACGCACATGGCGACCGACCTCCGCAAGCTCGATCTGGCCAAGGTCCGCAACATCGGCATCATGGCCCACATCGACGCCGGCAAGACCACCACCACCGAGCGGATCCTGTACTACACCGGTATCAACTACAAGATCGGTGAGGTCCACGATGGCGCAGCCACCATGGACTGGATGGAGCAGGAGCAGGAACGCGGCATCACGATCACCTCGGCCGCGACCACTTGTGAGTGGGACGACCACACCATCAACATCATCGACACGCCCGGCCACGTCGACTTCACCGTCGAGGTCGAGCGGTCGCTGCGCGTCCTGGACGGCGCCGTGGCCGTGTTCGACGGCGTCGCGGGTGTCGAGCCGCAGTCGGAGACCGTCTGGCACCAGGCGAACAAGTACGGCGTGCCGCGGATCTGCTTCATCAACAAGCTCGACCGCACCGGCGCGGAGTTCCACCGCTGCGTCGACATGATCGTGTCGCGGCTCAAGGCGACCCCGCTGGTGCTGCAGCTGCCGATCGGCGCCGAGGCCGACTTCCGCGGCCTGGTCGACCTCGTCGACATGAAGGCTCTGGTCTGGTCGGCCGAGACGCCGCTGGGCGAGATGTACGACACCGTCGACATCCCGGACACCCACACCGAGGCCGCCCAGGAGTGGCGCGACCGGCTGCTCGAGACCATCGCCGAGAACGACGAGGCGATGATGGAGCTCTACCTCGACGGCAAGGAGCCCGACCGCGACGAGCTGATCGCCGCGATCCGCCGGGCGACCATCGCCGGCAACCTGACCCCGGTGCTCACCGGCTCGGCGTTCAAGAACAAGGGCGTGCAGCCCATGCTCGACGCCGTGGTGCGCTACCTGCCGTCGCCGCTCGACGTCGGCGCGGTCGAGGGCCACGCGGTGAACGACGAGGAAGAGATCCTCACCCGCGAGCCGGACGAGGACGCTCCGCTGTCGTCGCTGGCGTTCAAGATCATGGCCGACCCGCACCTGGGCAAGCTCACGTTCGTCCGGGTCTACTCGGGCACGCTGACCGCCGGCACCATGGTGCTGAACAGCACCAAGGGCAACAAGGAGCGCATCGGCAAGATCTACCGGATGCACGCGAACAAGCGTGAGGAGATCGACAAGGCCAGCGCCGGCCAGATCGTCGCCGTCATGGGGCTGAAGAACACCACGACGGGCGACACGCTGTCCGACGCCGGCAAGCCGGTCATCCTGGAGTCGATGAAGTTCCCGGCGCCGGTCATCCACGTCGCCATCGAGCCGAAGACCAAGAGCGACCAGGAGAAGCTGGGCACCGCGATCCAGCGCCTCGCCGAGGAGGACCCGACCTTCCAGGTCCGCACCGACGAGGAGACCGGCCAGACGGTCATCTCCGGCATGGGCGAGCTGCACCTCGAGGTGCTGGTCGACCGCATGAAGCGCGAGTTCAAGGTCGAGGCGAACGTCGGCAAGCCGCAGGTCGCCTACCGCGAGACCATCCGCCGCAAGGTCGAGAAGGTCGAGTACACCCACAAGAAGCAGACCGGTGGGTCCGGCCAGTTCGGCCGCGTCATCATCGACATCGAGCCGACGGGTGGCGAGGGCGACGGCGGGTACGAGTTCGTCAACGCCGTCACCGGTGGCCGCATCCCGCGGGAGTACATCCCGTCGGTCGACGCGGGTGTCCAGGAGGCGATGGAGTTCGGCGTCGTCGCCGGCTTCCCGCTGGTGGACGTGAAGGTGACGCTGCAGGACGGCGCCTACCACGACGTCGACTCCTCGGAGCTGGCGTTCAAGATCGCCGGTTCCATGGCGTTCAAGGAAGCTGCTCGGCGCGCCGACCCGGTGCTGCTCGAGCCGATGTTCGAGGTCGAGGTGTCCACGCCCGAGGACTACATGGGCGAGGTCATCGGCGACCTCAACTCCCGCCGTGGCCAGATCCAGGCCATGGAGGAGCGCGCCGGCCAGCGCATCGTCAAGGCGCTGGTCCCGCTGTCGGAGATGTTCGGCTATGTCGGTGACCTCCGCAGCAAGACCCAGGGCCGGGCAAGTTACTCGATGCAGTTCGACTCCTACGCCGAGGTTCCCCGGAACGTGGCGGAAGAGATCATCAAGAAGGTCCGGGGAGAGTAGTCTCCCTCGGGTTTTCAGCCCGGCTGGCAAGAGCAATCCCGACCAGAAACAGATAGCCGAACACACCGCACCAGCGGGGATCGGCAACGTACGAAGTCCACAGGAGGGCCCTACAGTGGCTAAGGCGAAGTTCGAGCGGACCAAGCCGCACGTCAACATCGGCACCATCGGTCACGTCGACCACGGCAAGACCACGCTCACGGCTGCCATCACGAAGGTGCTGCACGACAAGTACCCGGACCTGAACGAGACCTTCGCCTTCGATGACATCGACAAGGCGCCGGAGGAGAAGCAGCGCGGTATCACGATCAACATCGCGCACGTCGAGTACCAGACCGAGAAGCGTCACTACGCGCACGTCGACGCCCCGGGTCACGCCGACTACATCAAGAACATGATCACCGGCGCGGCTCAGATGGACGGCGCGATCCTCGTGGTCGCGGCCACCGACGGCCCGATGCCGCAGACCAAGGAGCACGTGCTGCTGGCCCGTCAGGTCGGCGTGCCGTACATCCTGGTCGCGCTGAACAAGGCCGACATGGTCGACGACGAGGAGATCCTGGAGCTCGTCGAGCTCGAGGTGCGTGAGCTGCTCTCCGAGTACGAGTTCCCGGGCGACGACGTCCCGGTCGTCAAGGTCTCGGCGCTGAAGGCGCTCGAGGGCGACGCCGAGTGGGTCAAGACCGTCGAGGAGCTCATGGAGGCTGTCGACGAGAACGTGCCGGACCCGGTGCGCGACATCGAGAAGCCGTTCCTGATGCCGATCGAGGACGTCTTCACGATCACCGGTCGTGGCACGGTCGTCACCGGCCGCGTCGAGCGCGGTGTGCTGAAGGCCAACGAGGAGGTCGAGCTCGTCGGCATCCGTCCCGGCCCGGCGCAGAAGACCACCGTCACCGCCGTCGAGATGTTCCGCAAGACCCTCGACGAGGCGCGCGCGGGCGAGAACGTCGGCCTGCTGCTGCGTGGTACCAAGCGCGAGGACGTCGAGCGCGGCATGGTCGCGGTGAAGCCCGGCAGCAACACGCCGCACACCGACTTCGAGGCGCAGGTCTACATCCTGTCCAAGGACGAGGGTGGCCGGCACACGCCGTTCTTCAACAACTACCGTCCGCAGTTCTACTTCCGGACCACGGACGTCACCGGCGTCGTCACGCTGCCCGAGGGCACCGAGATGGTCATGCCGGGCGACAACACCTCCATGAGCGTCGAGCTGATCCAGCCCGTCGCCATGGAGGAGGGTCTGAAGTTCGCCATCCGCGAGGGTGGCCGGACCGTCGGTGCCGGCAACGTCACCAAGATCCTCAAGTAGTCGACATTGCGAGGGGCGGCCGCACCGGCCGCCCCTCGCACCGCGATTGGCCTCAGCCAATCTGATCTGGCATACTGTTCAGGTTGCTCGGCGGAGGGCGACGTCAGCGCTGTGCGCTTGTGACGAAGAACTCCGATGGGGCTGGCGCCACGCCGTCATGGCGTGCCGTGGCCGGCCGTCAATCCCCGGTGATCAGCGTGAAACGTCGCGGCATGCATGTGCCACGAGGCGCGACACGCCCGACCGCGGGGGTCGGCGGAGCAGCAGCTCAGTGTTCGTTCAGATCGGGTCTTAGCAGTACGAAGAGTGAGGACGACAAGCAGCCATGGCGGGACAGAAGATCCGCATCCGGCTCAAGGCCTATGACCACGAGGTCATCGACACGTCGGCGCGCAAGATCGTCGACACGGTGACGCGCACGGGTGCGCAGGTCGCAGGCCCGGTGCCGCTGCCTACCGAGAAGAACGTGTACTGCGTCATCCGATCGCCGCACAAGTACAAGGACAGCCGCGAGCACTTCGAGATGCGTACGCACAAGCGGCTCATCGACATCATCGACCCCACGCCGAAGACCGTCGACTCGCTGATGCGGCTCGACCTGCCGGCCGGCGTCGACATCGAGATCAAGCTCTGAGGGACCGCCGACGATGAGTATTCAGTCTTCCGAGGCCGCCACCACGGTGCGCAAGGGCCTGCTGGGCGAGAAGCTCGGCATGACCCAGGTGTGGGACGAGAACAACCGGATCGTCCCGGTCACCGTGATCAAGGCCGGGCCGTGCGTGGTCACGCAGGTCCGCACGCCCGACAAGGACGGCTACGACGCGGTCCAGCTCGGCTTCGGCGCGCCGAACCCGCGCAAGGTCACCAAGCCCGCCCAGGGTCACTTCGACAAGGCCGGCGTGACGCCGCGCCGGCACGTCGCCGAGCTGCGCACCGCCGACGCCTCCGAGTACACGCTCGGCCAGGAGGTCACGGTCGAGGTGTTCGAGGCCGGCCAGGAGGTCGACGTCACGGGCACCACGAAGGGCAAGGGCTTCGCCGGCGTCATGAAGCGCCACGGCTTCCACGGCCTGCGCGCCTCGCACGGTGTGCAGCGCAAGCACCGCTCGCCGGGCTCCATCGGCGGCTGCGCCACCCCGGGCCGCGTCTTCAAGGGTATGAAGATGGCCGGCCGGATGGGCGGCGAGCGCATGACCACCCAGAACATCGCGGTCCAGGCCGTCGACGCCGAGCAGGGGCTGCTGCTCCTCAAGGGCGCCGTGCCGGGCCCCAACGGCGGTCTGGTCTTCGTCCGCACGGCCGCGAAGGGAGTGACCCAGTGAGCACCGTCACGGTTCTCGACGCCGCCGGCAAGAAGTCCGGCACGGTCGAACTTCCGGCCGAGGTCTTCGAGGTCCAGGTCAACGTCCCGCTGATCCACCAGGTCGTGGTGGCCCAGCTGGCCGCGGCCCGGCAGGGCACGCACGCCACCAAGACCCGTGCGGAGGTGTCCGGCGGTGGCGCCAAGCCGTACCGCCAGAAGGGCACCGGCCGGGCCCGCCAGGGCTCGATCCGCGCGCCGCAGTTCACCGGCGGTGGCATCGTCCACGGCCCGCAGCCGCGCGACTACTCGCAGCGGACGCCGAAGAAGATGAAGGCCGCCGCGCTGCGCGGCGCGCTGTCCGACCGGGCGAGCCACGGCCGTGTGCACGTGGTCACCGGCTTCGTCGACGGCGACGCCCCCAGCACCAAGGCGGCCCTGAAGGCCCTGCAGTCGCTCACCGAGCGGCGCAGCGTCCTGGTCGTGGTCGAGCGGGGCGACGAGCTGACGCTGAAGAGCCTGCGCAACGCGCCGCAGGTGCACCTGCTCGTGGCCGACCAGCTGAACACCTACGACGTGCTCTGCTCCGACGACGTCGTCTTCACCAAGGGCGCGCTCGACGCGTTCCTCGGCGCGGGCGAGCAGGCCGCTGAGGAGGGCACCAAGTGACCGTCAACCGCAGGGACCCGCGCGACATCCTCATCGTGCCGGTCGTGTCCGAGAAGAGCTACGGCCTTCTGGACGAGAACAAGTACACCTTCGTGGTCGCGCCCGACGCGAACAAGACCGAGATCAAGATCGCGGTCGAGAAGGTGTTCAACGTCAAGGTCACCGGTGTCAACACCCAGAACCGCCAGGGCAAGCGTCGCCGCACCCGCTTCGGCGTGGGCAAGCGCCCGGACACCAAGCGCGCGATCGTGACGGTCGCCGAAGGCCAGCGCATCGACATCTTCTCCGGCCCGGTCGGCTGAGCCGGCCAGGACACGAGCTACTGAGGTAACGACGAATGGGAATCCGTAAGTACAAGCCGACGACGCCGGGCCGACGCGGCTCCAGCGTCGCCGACTTCGTCGAGGTCACCCGGTCCACGCCCGAGAAGTCGCTGGTGCGGCCGCTGCCCAAGAAGGGCGGCCGCAACAACTCCGGCAAGATCACGACGCGGCACCAGGGTGGCGGCCACAAGCGCCAGTACCGGGTGATCGACTTCCGCCGGGCCGACAAGGACGGCGTGCCGGCGAAGGTCGCGCACATCGAGTACGACCCGAACCGCACGTCGCGCATCGCGCTGCTGCACTACGCCGACGGCGAGAAGCGCTACATCCTGGCGCCGTTCCGCCTGGCGCAGGGCGCCACGGTCGAGGCCGGCCCGAGCGCGGACATCAAGCCCGGCAACAACCTGCCGCTGCGCAACATCCCGGTCGGCACCGTGGTGCACGCCATCGAGCTGCGGCCCGGTGGCGGCGCCAAGATCGCCCGCTCCGCCGGCGCCAGCGTCCAGCTGGTCGCCAAGGAGGGCACCTGGGCGCAGCTGCGCATGCCGTCCGGCGAGATCCGCAACGTCGACGTGCGCTGCCGCGCCACCGTCGGCGAGGTCGGCAACGCCGAGCAGTCGAACATCAACTGGGGCAAGGCCGGCCGCATGCGCTGGAAGGGCAAGCGCCCGACGGTCCGCGGTGTCGCCATGAACCCGGTCGACCACCCGCACGGTGGTGGTGAGGGCAAGACCTCCGGTGGTCGTCACCCGGTCAACCCGAACGGTCGTCCCGAGGGGCGCACCCGCCGGAAGAACAAGCCCAGCGACCGTCAGATCGTCCGCCGTCGCAAGACCGGCAAGAAGCGCTGAGTCGGGAGTAGGAACAGATGCCGCGCAGCCTGAAGAAGGGCCCCTTCGTCGACGAGCACCTGGCCAAGAAGGTCGATGCTCAGAACGAGAAGGGCACCAAGAACGTCATCAAGACCTGGTCCCGTCGCTCGATGATCGTGCCGGACATGATCGGCCACACCATCGCGGTGCACGACGGCCGCAAGCACGTGCCCGTGTTCGTGACCGAGGCGATGGTCGGGCACAAGCTCGGCGAGTTCGCCCCGACGCGCACGTTCAAGGGCCACGAGAAGGACGACCGCCGCGCCCGGCGCCGGTGACGTCCACCACGAAGTGACAGAGGAGTAACGATGGAAGCCAGGGCTCAGGCGCGGTTCGTCCGCGTGACGCCCATGAAGGCGCGCCGTGTGGTGGACCTGATCCGTGGGATGGACGCGGACGAGGCCTCGGCGCTGCTGCGGTTCGCACCGCAGGCGGCCGCCGAGCCGGTGCGCAAGGTGCTCGAGAGCGCCATCGCGAACGCCGACGACCTCGCGGGCACGCCGCGCGAGACGCTGGTCATCGCGCAGGCGTACGTCGATGACGGCCCGACCATGAAGCGGTTCCGCCCGCGCGCCCATGGTCGCGCGAGCCGCATCAACAAGCGGACGTGCCACATCACGGTGATCGTCGACGACAAGGCGTCGATCGCTGCACTGAAGGGAGGGGCCCGCTAGTGGGTCAGAAGATCAACCCGCACGGGTTCCGGCTGGGCATTTCCACCGATCACAAGAGCCGGTGGTTCGCCGACAGCACGACCCAGGGTCAGCGCTACCGCGACTACATCGCCGAGGACGTCGCCATCCGCAAGCTGATGACCGACGGCATGGAGCGCGCCGGCATCTCGCACGTCGACATCGAGCGGACGCGTGACCGCGTGCGCGTCGACATCCACACCGCCCGGCCGGGCATCGTCATCGGCCGTCGTGGCGTGGGCGCGGACCGGCTGCGCTCGGAGCTGGAGAAGCTCACCGGCAAGCAGGTCCAGATGAACGTCCTCGAGGTGAAGCAGCCCGAGATCGACGCTCAGCTGGTCGCGCAGGGCGTGGCCGAGCAGCTGTCGGCTCGCGTGGCGTTCCGCCGCGCGATGCGCAAGGCGCTGCAGACCACGATGCGTGCCGGCGCCAAGGGCGTCCGGATCCAGTGCTCGGGCCGTCTCGGCGGCGCCGAGATGAGCCGCTCGGAGTTCTACCGCGAGGGCCGGGTCCCGCTGCACACGCTGCGCGCCGACGTCGACTACGGCTTCTACGAGGCCCGCACCACCTTCGGCCGGATCGGTGTGAAGGTGTGGATCTACAAGGGTGACGTGAGCGGCTCGCGCGCCGAGCGCGCCGCTGAGCAGGCCGCGCAGGCCCGCGCTCAGCAGTCGCGCGGTGGCGGCGGCGGCCGCGATGACCGCCGTGGCGGTCGTCCCGAGCGCCGCCGGCCGGGTGGCCGCGGCGACCGCGACAACGCTCCTGCCACCCAGGCCGCTCCGGCCGAGGCGACCGCGCCCCAGGCGCCGGCCGCCGACACCGCGGCGACCACGACGGGCCAGGAGGGTTGAGATCATGCTGATCCCTCGCAAGGTGAAGCACCGCAAGCAGCACCACCCGCGGCGTCGCGGCATGGCCAAGGGCGGCACGTCGCTGGCCTTCGGCGAGTACGGCATCCAGGCGGTCGAGGGCCACTACGTGACCAACCGCCAGATCGAGGCCGCTCGTATCGCCATCACCCGGCACATCCGTCGTGGCGGCAAGGTGTGGATCAACATCTACCCGGACCGTCCGCTGACGAAGAAGCCGGCCGAGACCCGCATGGGCTCCGGCAAGGGTTCGCCGGAGTGGTGGATCGCCAACGTGAAGCCGGGCCGGGTCATGTTCGAGCTCTCGTTCCCGAACGAGACCGTGGCTCGCGAGGCACTGACGCGCGCGATCCACAAGCTCCCGATGAAGGCGCGCATCATCAAGCGCGAGGCAGGTGACTTCTGATGGCGATCGGTACGAAGAACCTCGACGCCGTGTCGCTGCGCGACCGCTCGGACGACGAACTGGTCGAGGAGCTGCAGAAGGCCAAGGAGTCGCTGTTCAACCTGCGATTCCAGGGCGCCACCGGTCAGTTGGAGAGCCACGGCCGGCTGAAGGCCGTTCGTCGCGACATCGCGCGGATCTACACGATCATGCGCGAGCGCGAGCTGGGCATCGTCGCCGTCGTGGCGGCGCCGGCCGAGCCGAAGGCCGAGAAGGCCGAGGCCAAGGCCGAGCCGAAGAAGGCGCCGGCGAAGAAGGCCGCGGCCAAGAAGGCCGAGGACGACGCCGCCGAGGCGCCGAAGAAGGCCGCGCCGCGCAAGCGGACGACCAAGAAGGCCGCCGCCTCGAGCGATGAGGACGGTGCCGAGTGAGCCCCGCGAACAAGGAAGAAAACGTGACCGAGAGCCCGAAGTCCACCGGGAACGCCCCGGGTGGCCGTGGCTACCGCAAGACCCGCCAGGGCGTGGTGGTCAGCGACAAGATGGACAAGACCGTCGTCGTCACCGTCGAGGACCGCTTCAAGCACCCGCTCTACGGCAAGGTCGTGCGTCGGTCGAGCAAGCTGAAGGCCCACGACGAGCAGAACACCGCCGGCATCGGCGACCGCGTCCTGCTCATGGAGACCCGACCGCTGTCGGCCACGAAGCGCTGGCGCGTCGTGGAGATCCTCGAGAAGGCGAAGTAGGAGCGACATGATTCAGCAGGAGTCGCGGCTGCGGGTCGCCGACAACACCGGTGCCAAGGAGCTCTTGTGCATCCGCGTGCTCGGCGGCTCCGGCCGGCGATACGCGGGCATCGGCGATGTCATCGTGGCCACCGTCAAGGACGCCATTCCCGGCGGCGCGGTCAAGAAGGGCGACGTCGTCAAGGCCGTGGTCGTGCGGACCGTGAAGGAGCGCCGCCGTCCGGACGGCTCCTACATCCGCTTCGACGAGAACGCGGCCGTCATCATCAGGGACGGCGGGGACCCGCGCGGGACGCGCATCTTCGGCCCCGTCGGTCGTGAGCTGCGGGACAAGCGCTTCATGCGCATCATCTCGCTCGCTCCGGAGGTGTTGTGAGGCATGAAGATCAAAAAGGGTGACAAGGTCATCGTCATCGCCGGCAAGGACAAGGGCCTGGTGGGCAAGGTCATCGCGGCCTACCCGCGCCAGGAGCGTGTCCTCGTCGAGGGCGTCAACCGCATCACCAAGCACCAGAAGCCGACCCAGACGGCGCGCGGCACGCAGCAGTCCGGTGGGATCATCCACCAGGAGGCGCCGATCCACGTCTCGAACGTGATGATCGCCGTCGACGCCGACGTGGACGGCAAGAAGAAGACGGTGGGCACCCGGGTCGGGTACCGCATCGACGACAACGGCAACAAGGTCCGGTTCGCCAAGCGCACCGGTGAGGACATCTGATGACCACCACCACTGAGACCCGCGCCCTGCCGCGGCTCAAGCAGCGCTACCGCGACGAGATCGTGGCCGCGCTGCGCGAGCAGTTCCAGATCGCGAACGTCATGCAGGTGCCGACGGTGACCAAGGTCGTCGTCAACATGGGTGTCGGCGAGGCCGCGCGCGACGCGAAGCTGATCGAGGGCGCCGTCACCGACCTCGCGGCCATCACCGGCCAGCGGCCGACGGTCACCAAGGCCCGCAAGTCCATCGCGCAGTTCAAGCTGCGCGAGGGCATGCCGATCGGCGCGCACGCGACGCTGCGCGGCGACCGCATGTGGGAGTTCCTGGACCGCCTGGTCACCATCGCGCTGCCGCGCATCCGGGACTTCCGTGGCCTGTCGGGCAAGCAGTTCGACGGCAACGGGAACTACACGTTCGGCCTCAACGAGCAGTCGATGTTCCACGAGATCGACCAGGACCGGATCGACCGCGTCCGCGGCATGGACATCACGGTCGTCACGACGGCGACCAACGACGACCAGGGTCGGGCGCTGCTCAAGCTGCTCGGTTTCCCGTTCAAGGAGAACTGACGTGGCGAAGAAGGCTCTTGTCATCAAGGCGGCGCGCAAGCCGAAGTTCGCGGTGCGCGCGTACACCCGGTGCCAGAAGTGCGGCCGTCCGCACTCGGTGTACCGCAAGTTCGGGCTGTGCCGAGTGTGCCTGCGTGAGATGGCGCACCGCGGCGAGCTGCCGGGCATTACGAAGTCCAGCTGGTAACCCCGAACCCCAGACCCACTGTTCGTCGTAGGTCCGCCCAGCGGAAACCACGACGGGAAAGCGGCAACCACACATGACCATGACCGACCCGATCGCAGACATGCTCACCCGTCTGCGCAACGCCAACACGGCGCACCACGACACCGTGGCGATGCCGCACAGCAAGATCAAGGTGAACATCGCCGAGATCCTCAAGCAGCAGGGCTACATCGCGGGCTTCTCCGTGCGTGAGCCGGCCGAGGACCAGGTGGGCAAGACGCTCGAGCTCACGCTGAAGTACGGCCCGTCCCGGGAGCGCTCGATCGCCGGCATCCGCCGCGTCAGCAAGCCGGGCCTGCGGGTCTACGCGAAGGCCACCAACATGCCGCGCGTGCTCGGCGGGCTGGGCGTCGCCATCATCTCCACGTCGCAGGGTCTGCTCACTGGGCAGGCGGCGGCGAAGCAGGGCGTGGGCGGGGAAGTCCTCGCCTACGTCTGGTAACGGGAAGGAGCGAACACTCATGTCGCGTATCGGCAAGCTCCCGATCCCCGTTCCCTCGGGCGTCGATGTCGCCATCGACGGCCGCGCGGTCACGGTCAAGGGCCCCAAGGGCACGCTGAACCACACGCTGCCCGAGGTCATCGACGTCGAGCGGGGTGACGACGGCACGCTGCAGGTCGTCCGCCCCGACGACGAGCGCGAGAGCCGGGCGCTGCACGGCCTCACGCGCACGCTCGTGGCCAACATGGTCACCGGCGTCACCGAGGGCTACGTCAAGAAGCTCGAGATCGTCGGCGTCGGCTACCGCGTCACGGCCAAGGGCCAGAACCTCGAGTTCGCGCTCGGCTTCAGCCACCCGGTCGTCGTCGAGCCGCCCGAGGGCATCACGTTCGCCGTCGAGTCGCCCACCCGCTTCTCGGTGCAGGGCATCGACAAGCAGAAGGTCGGCGAGACCGCGGCGAACATCCGCAAGATCCGCAAGCCCGAGCCGTACAAGGGCAAGGGTGTGCGCTACGAAGGCGAGCACGTCCGGCGCAAGGTCGGAAAGGCTGGGAAGTAAGACATGGGCATCGCGATCAATCGCCACATCAAGAAGGGCGACAAGCGAGTTGCGCGCGACCGCCGGCACCTGCGGGTCCGGAAGAAGGTCACGGGCACGGCCGAGCGGCCGCGCCTGGTCGTCACCCGGTCGCTGCGGCACATGGTGGTCCAGGTCGTCGACGACGCCACCGGCCGCACCCTGGCCTCGGCCACCAGCATGGAGGCCGACCTGCGTTCGCTCGACGGCGACAAGACCGCCAAGGCGCGCCGCGTCGGCGAGCTGATCGCCGACCGGGCCAAGGCGGCCGGCGTCGAGGCCGTGGTCTTCGACCGCGGCGGTAACCAGTACCACGGCCGGGTGGCCGCGGTGGCGGAGGGCGCCCGCGAGGGCGGCCTGAAGCTCTGACCGGCGACACAGAAATTCTCGAGAGGATAGAGGGACATCATGGCTGAACCCCAGCGCCGCGGTGGCGGTGCCGGTGGCGAGCGCCGCGATCGTCGTGACCGTCGCGATCGCGACAACCGTCGCGGCGACGGCGGTGCGGACAAGACCAACTACATCGAGACCGTGGTCGCCATCAACCGCGTCGCCAAGGTCGTTCAGGGTGGCCGGCGCTTCAGCTTCACCGCTCTGGTCGTCGTCGGCGACGGCGACGGCACCGTGGGCGTCGGCTACGGCAAGGCCAAGGAGGTGCCCTCGGCGATCGCCAAGGGCGTCGAGGAGGCCAAGAAGCAGTTCTTCAAGGTGCCGCGGATCCAGGGCACCATCCCGCACCCCGTGCAGGGTGAGAAGGCTGCCGGCGTCGTGCTGCTCCGTCCGGCCTCGCCCGGTACCGGCGTCATCGCCGGTGGCCCGGTGCGCGCCGTGCTGGAGGCCGCGGGCGTCCACGACGTGCTGAGCAAGTCGCTCGGCTCGTCCAACGCGATCAACATCGTGCACGCCACGGTGGAGGCGCTGAAGTCGCTGGAGCGTCCGGAGCAGGTGGCGGCCCGCCGCGGCCTGCCGCTGGAGGACGTCGCCCCGGCCGCGCTGCTGCGCGCCCAGGCCGCGGGAGCGTCGGCATGAGCCAGCTGAAGGTGCGTCAGATCAAGAGCCCGATCGGCGGCACGTCGTCGCAGCGCAACACCCTGCGCTCGCTCGGCCTGAAGCGGATCGGCCACGAGGTCGTCAAGGAGGACCGCCCTGAGATCCGGGGCATGGTCAAGACGGTGGCGCACCTGGTCACCGTCGAGGAGGTCGAAGAGGCATGAGCAACTCGCCGCTGAAGCCGCACCACCTGCGGCCGGCCCCCGGCGCCAAGACCCCGAAGACCCGTGTGGGTCGCGGTGAGGCGTCGAAGGGCAAGACCGCGGGCCGCGGCACCAAGGGCACGAAGGCCCGCTACCAGGTTCCGGCCCGGTTCGAGGGTGGGCAGATGCCGCTGCACATGCGGCTGCCGAAGCTGAAGGGGTTCAAGAACCCGTTCCGCGTTCAGTTCCAGGTCGTGAACCTGGACAAGCTGTCGGCCCTCTTCCCGGAGGGCGGGGACGTCACCGTCGACGACCTCGTGGCCAAGGGCGCTGTGCGGGCCGGCCAGCCGGTCAAGGTTCTGGGCACCGGTGAGATCACCGTTGCGCTGCGAGTGAACGCCAACGCGTTCTCCGGCAGCGCGAAGGAGAAGATCACCGCTGCTGGGGGCACCGTCACCGAGGTGTAGGAGTCCCGCACCGGTGAGCTCGAACGGTTTCGAGAGCGTCCTGCCGTCTTACCAGGCGGCAGGCGCTTTCGGTCGTTCGGACCCGGCGGTGTTACCGTCTGTTCCGTCCGTACCACCGCGCCGGCTTCGACCCTGTGGTCGTCTCCGCCGTCGGCCACGCAGGAGGCCTTGAAGTGCTCAGAGTGTTCGCGCAGGCGTTCCGTACGCCTGACCTGCGCCAGAAGTTGCTGTTCACACTGGGCATCATCGCGATCTTCCGCGTCGGCTCGGTTCTGCCCACGCCCGGTGTCGACGTCCCGGCGGTACGGACCTGTGTGGACCTCGCCGGCAACGAGGGCATCTACGGGATGCTCAACCTGTTCTCCGGCGGCGCGATGCTGCAGCTCGCGGTGTTCGCGCTCGGCATCATCCCGTACATCACCGCCAGCATCATCCTGCAACTGCTGACAGTCGTCATCCCGCGCATCGAGGCGTTGCGCAAGGAAGGCGCGTCCGGGCAGGCGCAGATCACGCAGTACACCCGCTACCTCACCATCGGCCTGGCGCTGCTGCAGGCGACCACCATCGTCACGCTGGCCCGCCGCGGGCAGTTCTTCCCGAACTGCCCCGAGGAGGTGCTGCAGGACGACTCGCTCACCACCGCCGCGATCATGATCATCGTGATGACGGCCGGCACCGGCCTGGTCATGTGGCTGGGCGAGCTGATCACCGACCGCGGCGTCGGCAACGGCATGTCGCTGCTGATCTTCACCCAGATCGTCGCGAGCGTGCCGAGCATGTTCTGGAGCATCCAGACCAGCCGCGGCTGGGGCGTCTTCGGCCTGGTCGTCGTGGTCGCGCTCATCGTCGTCGCGCTCATCGTCTTCGTCGAGCAGGCGCAGCGGCGCATCCCGGTCCAGTACGCCAAGCGGATGGTCGGTCGGCGGATGTACGGCGGCTCGGCCACGTACATCCCACTCAAGATCAACCAGGCCGGCGTCATCCCGGTCATCTTCGCCTCGTCGCTGCTCTACATCCCGCTCCTGGCGGCGCAGTTCAACGCGACGTCGAGCTGGGCGCTGTGGATCCAGGACAACTTCACCCGCGGCACCCACCCCGCCTATATCGCGGCGTACTTCCTGCTGATCGTCGGGTTCGCGTTCTTCTACGTGTCCATCACGTTCAACCCGAAGGACATCTCCGACAACATGAAGCGCTACGGCGGCTTCGTGCCGGGCATCCGCGCCGGCCGGGCCACCGAGGAATACCTGGCCTACGTGCTCAACCGCATCACGTCGGCCGGCGCCATCTACCTGGCGCTCGTGGCGCTCCTGCCACTGCTGGCCTTCAACGTGCTGAACCCCAGCGATGGCGGCCAGACGTTCAACAACATGTTCGGCGGCACCTCCATCCTGATCATGGTCGGTGTCGGCCTGCAGACCGTGCAGCAGATCGAGAGCCAGCTGCAGCAGCGCAACTACGAGGGGTTCTTGCGGTGACGCGACTGTTGATCATGGGCCCGCCGGGCGCGGGCAAGGGCACGCAGGCCGAGCTGGTGGCGAAGCGGTTCGCCGTGCCGGCCATCTCCACCGGCGACATCTTCCGGTCGAACATCGCCGCCGAGACCGAGCTGGGCCTGCGGGTGCAGCCGTACATCGGTCCCGGTCTCTACGTGCCGGACGAGCTGACCAACGAGGTGGTCCGCGACCGTCTCACTCAGCCCGACGTCGCCGACGGCTTCCTGCTCGACGGCTACCCGCGCACGCTGGCGCAGGTCGACTTCCTCGACAAGGTGCTGGCCGAGCAGGGCCACGAGCTCGACCACGTCATCGTGCTCAAGGTGGATGTCGACGAGGTCGTCAGGCGGCTGCACGAGCGGGCACTCAAGGAGGGTCGTGAGGACGACACCCCCGAGACCATCCGCAGCCGCCAGGAGCTCTATCTGGAGCAGACCGCGCCGCTGATCGCCGTCTACCGCGACCGCGGCCTGGTCTTCGAGGTCGACGGACTCGGGTCCGTCGACGAGGTGCAGCAGCGGGTGGCCGACGCGATCGAGCAGCCGCCGCAGCTGCACTGAGCCCCGCGGGAGCCACCATCGAGATCAAGTCGCCGGAGCAGCTGGCCGGCATGCGCGCGGCCGGGCTGGTCGTCGCCGAGATCCACGAGGTGATGCGCGCCGCCATCGTGCCCGGCGCCACCCCGCAGGACCTCGACGCGATCGCCCGCCGCGAGCTGGCCGCCCGCGGCGCCACGTCGAACTTCCTCGGCTACGGCGGCTTCCCGGCCACCGTCTGCGTCTCCGTCAACGACGTCGTCGTCCACGGGATCCCCGACGCCACGCCGTTCGACGAGGGCGACATCGTCTCGCTCGACTTCGGCGCCGTCCTCGACGGCTGGCACGGCGACGCCGCCGTCACCGTCCCGGTCGGCCCGGTGCCGGAGCCGGTCGCGAGGCTGCTCGACGACTGCGAGGACGCGCTGTGGTCCGGCATCGCCGCCATGACGGCCGGGCGCCGGGTGCGCGACATCGGCACCGCGATCGAGCAGACCATCGAGTCGCGCGGCGACTACGGGATCGTCGAGGAGTACGGCGGCCACGGCATCGGCACGGCCATGCACATGGACCCGCACGTGATGAACTACCGCACCCGTCAGCGCGGCCCGAAGCTGGTGCCCGGCCTCTGCCTCGCCGTCGAGCCGATGATCACCATGGGCGGCCCCGAGACGCATGTCCTCGACGACGAGTGGACCGTCAAGACCGACGACGGCTCGTGGGCCGCGCACTTCGAGCACAGCATCGCCGTCACCCCGGACGGCCCCTGGGTCCTCACCGCCCTCGACGGCGGCGCCGAGCGGCTGACGGCGCTGGGTGTTCCGGCCGCCGCCGCCCACCGCGGCTGACGCACCGGGGGACGGCCCGGGGTCGAACTGGGGGGTTACCCCGATAGGCGGACCCGGCGGGGCGGCGGATACTGGAGCGCATGGGAGCCGAGCGGTTCGAGATGCGCGCCAGCGACGCAGACCGCGATCGCGTGGCCGAGATCCTGCGCGACGCGCACGGGGAGGGCCGGCTGAGCCAGGACGAGCTGCTCATCCGGGTCGAGACGACCTACTCCGCCAAGACCTATCAGGACCTGGACCGGGTCATCGCGGACCTGCCGGTGCGCCGCCAGCCGGCCGGGCTGATCCCGCGCCCGCTGTCCGCGCCGCGCCCCGCAGCCAAGCGGACCGGACGCCGCGTCGCACGCCGTCTGCTGACCGGCGCATGGTGGTTCTACGGCATCGTCGTGGCCATCAACCTCATGGTGTGGCTGCTGGTGCTCATCGGCGGCGGCGTCGACGCGCCGTACTTCTGGCCGATCTGGGTGGCCGGGCCCTGGGGCGTCATGCTCGGCGGCCTCGAGCTGGCCTACCGGGCCGGCGAGACACGCGCGTCACGCTGACCTCGCGGGTCGCCTTGCGGCACACGATTGGCCTCTGATAGGCCCGGTGCCGTACAATTTCTGGTCGGCCCACTGTGGCCTGTTTCGTTGTGCCCTGCGGCTGGTCCGCGGTCGTCTCGATCAAGGACAAGGGCGCACGTGACAGCTCGCCGCTCGTCCCTCCCAGGACTCCCAGCGGTGTGGTGTGCCGAGCTGGAAGACGACGACGAAGAAGTGCGGAGGACATGCCCAAGAAGGACGGGGTCATCGAGATCGAGGGCACCGTGACCGAGGCTCTCCCGAACGCCATGTTCAGGGTGGAGCTCTCCAACGGTCACAAGGTGCTCGCCCACATTTCTGGCAAGATGCGCCAGCACTACATCCGGATCCTCCCCGAGGACCGCGTGGTGGTGGAGCTCAGCCCGTACGACTTGACCCGCGGTCGCATCGTCTACCGCTACAAGTAACCACGACCTCTGCCGGCGGCTTCGGCCTGTTCCGAACTCTCGGCACACGTCAACGAAAGAGTCCCCGATGAAGGTCAAGCCGAGCGTCAAGCCGATCTGCGACAAGTGCAAGGTGATCCGCCGTCACGGCCGGGTCATGGTGATCTGCGAGAACCTGCGTCACAAGCAGCGTCAGGGCTGATCACCGGGCACCGCTCGCCCGGACACAACTGAATACCCAGGACAACGCACCTGCACCCCTGCCTATAAGCGACAGGGACCACCCCCGGGCGGAGGCCGGGGCTCGGCGGAACGAACCGCCGGGACGCGGTGCGTCAGACACCTCCGCGAAACGAAGTGAGGAACACCGCATGGCACGCCTCGTTGGCGTCGACCTCCCGCGCGACAAGCGCCTGGAGGTAGCTCTCACCTACATCTTCGGCATCGGCCGCACCCGAGCGCTGGAGACGCTGAAGGAGACGGGCGTGAGCCCGGACATCCGCGTCAAGGACCTCGGCGACGAGGAGCTGGTCAAGCTCCGCGACTGGATCGAGGCCAACTACCAGATCGAGGGCGACCTGCGCCGCGAGGTGCAGAGCGACATCCGCCGCAAGATCGAGATCGGTAGCTATCAGGGCATCCGGCACCGCCGCGGGCTCCCCGTCCGTGGTCAGCGCACTCACACGAATGCCCGTACCCGCAAGGGTCGGAAGAAGACCGTCGCCGGCAAGAAGAAGGCCGGCAAGTGAGTGCCGCGACGGCGCCATCGTCGCCGTCGCGAGCAGCCAACCGCTGACCTCAGAAGCTTTCGGACAGGAGTACCGCACACATGCCACCCGCCAAGGGCCGCCAGACCAAGGTGCGCCGCAAGGAGAAGAAGAACGTCGCTCATGGTGTCGCGCACATCAAGAGCACGTTCAACAACACGATCGTCTCGATCACCGACCCCCAGGGCAACGTGATCGCGTGGGCCAGCGCCGGCCAGGTCGGCTTCAAGGGCTCGCGTAAGTCGACGCCGTTCGCCGCGCAGATGGCCGCCGAGGCGGCCGCCCGCCGTGCCCAGGAGCACGGCATGCGCAAGGTCGACGTGTTCGTCAAGGGCCCGGGCTCGGGCCGGGAGACCGCGATTCGCTCGCTGCAGGCCGTCGGCCTCGAGGTCGGTTCGATTTCGGACGTGACCCCGCAGGCGCACAACGGCTGCCGTCCGCCGAAGCGCCGCCGCGTCTGACCCGCCGAGACCTCGAGGAGAACTGATCCACCATGGCCCGTTACACCGGCCCACTCACGAAGAAGTCGCGTCGCCTCGGCGTCGACCTGATCGGTGAGGACAAGGCGTACGAGCGCCGTCCTTACCCGCCCGGCCAGCACGGCCGCGGCCGGCAGAAGGAGAGCGAGTACCGCCTCCAGCTGCACGAGAAGCAGAAGGCGCGCTACACCTACGGCGTCCTGGAGAAGCAGTTCCGCCGCTACTACGAGGAGGCCAACCGTCGCCAGGGTCGCACCGGTGACGTCCTCCTGCAGCTGCTGGAGTCGCGCCTGGACAACGTCATCTACCGGTCGGGCCTGGCTCGCACCCGCCGCCACGCCCGTCAGCTGGTCGTCCACGGCCACTTCACGGTCAACGGCCGCAAGGTGAACGTGCCGTCCTACCAGGTGGCGCTGCACGACGTCATCGACGTGCGGGAGAAGTCCCGTGAGACGACGCCGTTCATCATCGCCCGCGAGACCCACGGCGACCGTCCGGTCCCCGCGTGGCTCGAGGTGATCCCGAACCAGCTGCGCGTGCTGGTCCACCAGCTCCCGTCCCGGCAGCAGATCGACACGCCGGTGCAGGAGCAGCTCATCGTCGAGTTCTACTCGAAGTAGTCCGCACCATCGCCGTGGCCGGCATCCGGCCGGCCACGGCGCCCTGATCGCGACCGTCATATAGCGGGCGTCGCGGAGAGGAAGTCAGAAGTGCTCATCACCCAGCGTCCCAGTCTCAGCGAAGAGTCGCTGAACGATTACCGCGCCCGGTTCACCATCGAGCCGCTGGAGCCGGGCTTCGGCTACACGCTCGGCAACTCGCTGCGCCGGACCCTGCTCTCGTCCATCCCCGGCGCGGCCATCACGTCGATCCGCATCGACGGTGTGCTGCACGAGTTCACCACCATCCCCGGGGTGAAGGAGGACGTCACCGACGTCATCCTGAACCTGAAGGGCCTCGTCGTCTCCTCCGAGCACGACGAGCCGGTCGTGATGTACCTGCGCAAGCAGGGCCCGGGCGCCGTCACCGCCGCCGACATCGCGCCGCCGGCCGGTGTCGAGGTGCACAACCCGGACCTGCACATCGCCACGCTGAACGGCAAGGGCAAGCTGGAGATGGAGCTGACGGTCGAGCGCGGCCGCGGCTACGTGTCGGCCGTGCAGAACAAGCGCGCCGACGCCGAGATCGGCCGCATCCCGGTCGACTCCATCTACTCGCCGGTGCTGAAGGTCACCTACAAGGTCGAGGCGACCCGCGTCGAGGGCCGCACCGACTTCGACCGGCTCATCGTCGACGTCGAGACCAAGCAGTCGATCCGGCCGCGGGACGCGCTCGCGTCGGCCGGTAGCACGCTGGTCGAGCTGTTCGGCCTGGCCCGCGAGCTCAACATCGAGGCCGAGGGCATCGAGATCGGCCCGTCGCCGGTCGACGCCCAGCTGGCCGCGGACCTCGCGCTGCCGATCGAGGACCTGCAGCTGACCGTCCGTTCGTACAACTGCCTCAAGCGTGAGGGCATCCACTCCGTGGGTGAGCTCGTCTCCCGCAGCGAGGCCGACCTCCTCGACATCCGCAACTTCGGCCAGAAGTCGATCGACGAGGTCAAGGCGAAGCTGGCCACGATGGGCCTCGGCCTCAAGGACAGCGCGCCCGGCTTCGACCCGGCCGCGGCCGTCGACAGCTACGCCGACGACGACCAGTCCTACGCCGAAGACGAGCAGTACTGACCGAGCGCGGCCGGTAGCGGTCGCCACCACACAGGAGTAGATCACCATGCCCACCCCAACCAAGGGTGCTCGCCTGGGAGGCTCGCCGGCTCACCAGCGCGCGATCCTCGCCAACCTGGCGACCGCGCTGTTCGAGCACGGTCGCATCACCACCACCGAGGCCAAGGCCCGCCGGCTGCGTCCGGTCGCCGAGCGGCTGATCTCCAAGGCCAAGCGCGGCGACCTGCACGCGCGGCGCCAGGTGCTCAGCACGATCCGCGACAAGGACGTCGTGCACGTGCTGTTCGCTGAGATCGGCCCGCGCTACGAGAACCGCAACGGCGGCTACACCCGGATCGTGAAGATCGGTCCGCGGAAGGGTGACAACGCTCCGATGGCGGTCATCGAGCTGGTCGAGCCGCTGGCCGAGCAGGTCGTGACCGAGGCGACGTCCGCCACCCGGCGCGCGGCGCAGACGGCGGCTCCGGCCGCCGCCGCGGCGACGACCGCCGAGGTCACCGACGTCCCGGCCGACGAGACCAAGGTCGAGACCACCGAGGCCGAGGCCGCGGTCGACGAGGCCACGGGCTCCGAGGAGGCCGCGGCTGACGCTGAGGCTCCGGCCGACGCCGAGGCTTCGGCCGAGGCCGAGGCCGACGGCGACGACGAGGGCACGGCCGACAAGGCCTGACCTCCGCGCACCGCAGCACCGTCATGCAGCCCGCCGATCCCACCGCTGGGATCGACGGGCTGCTGCGTGTCCGGCTCGACCTGGCCTACGACGGGACGGCGTTCTCCGGCTGGGCCGCGCAGCCCGGGCGGCGCACCGTCCAGGGCATCCTGGAGGAGGCGCTGGGCCGGGTGCTGCGGATCGACCCGCCGCGGCTCACCGTCGCCGGCCGCACCGACGCCGGGGTGCACGCCCGCGGCCAGGTCTGCCACGTCGACGTCCCCGGGGCGGCGTGGGCGGCGGCGCCCGGCCGCTCGGACCGGCCGCCGGCGGTCGCGCTGCTGCGCCGGCTGGCCGGGGTGCTGCCCGACGACGTCCGCGTGCACGGCGTCGCGCCGGCGCCGCCCGGCTTCGACGCCCGCTTCTCCGCCGTCTGGCGCCGCTACCGCTACCGCGTCGCCGACACCGCGTACGGCGCCGACCCGCTGCTGCGCTCGTTCGTCCTCTGGCACGACCGCCCGCTCGACGTCGACGCGATGAACGTCGCGGCCGCCGGGCTGCTCGGCGAGCACGACTTCGCCGCCTACTGCCGTCCCCGCGAGGGCGCGACGACGATCCGCGAGCTGCGGGTGCTGACGTGGTCGCGCTCGGCCGAGGGTCTCGCCGTCGCGACGGTCGAGGCGGACGCGTTCTGCCACAACCAGGTGCGCGCGATGATCGGCGCCCTGCTCCTCGTCGGCGACGGCCGCCGCCCGGCCGACTGGCCCGCGACGGTGCTCGCGTCGGGCGTGCGCGACCCGGGCGTCGTCGTCATCCCGCCGCACGGCCTGACGCTGGAGGCCGTCGGCTACCCGCCCGACGCCGACCTGGCTGCCCGCGCCGCCGTCGCCCGCAACGTCCGTCTCCCTCTCGGGGAGGGTGCGAAAGCTCGGGGGAATCCCTGAGGGCAAAACGGGCTCGGCCGCGTAGCCTGGAGGAGTGTTCACCGATGCGATCGAGATTGCCGTAGCCGCGCTGGGCCTCGGGCTGGTCGTGCTGTCCGTGCGCCAGGCACGCGCCAAGGGCTGGGCGGCCTCGCTGCAGATGGCGGCCGGCGGCTTCCTGCTCATGGGCGCCTCCGCCATCGGCATCGTCGGCTTCGTCGTGGGCCTGGTGCTCTCGCCGATGGCCTGGATCGGTGTCGGCATGCTCGCGGTCGCCGGCCTGCTGTTCGCGGCCGGCCAGAAGCTCGAGGTCCCGAAGGGCTCGGCCAAGCCCTCCGCCGTCGGCGAGTCCGGTCCCGCCCCGAAGGGCGCGGTCGACGCCGGCCCGAAGAAGGGCAGGAAGCAGCAGGCCGCCGCCGGCGACCCGGAGCTGGACGACATCGAGGCGATCCTGCGCCGCCACGGCATCCAGTAGCTCACAGCTCCAGCGCGTCGCCCTCCCGGCCGACCGTGACGGGGAGGGGCGCTCCCGCGGCGTGGGTCGCGGCCAGTTCGTCGACCTCGTCGTCCGGACGGGCCGGGGCGTGGTGGATCAGCACCAGCCGGCCGACCCGGGCGCGGGCGGCCAGCGCGACCGCGTCGCCGACGGTGGAGTGGCCGTACTCCTTGGCCCAGTAGCGCTCTCCGTCGGCGAACTGGGCGTCGTGGAAGAGGACGTCGACGCCGCGGACGAGGTCGGTGGCGGGGCCGTCGCCGGCGCCGAGGGCGTGGTCGGGGAGGTAGGCGAACGAGGCGCCGTCGGCCTCCACCCGGATCCCGAACGTCCGGCCGCCCTTGTGCGGCACGTCGGCCAGCCGGACCCGCGCGCCGCCGGCCGCGAACCAGCCGGCGTCGCGGGCGTCGAACCGCCACCGGCCGGCCAGCCCGTCCGGGCCGATCGGGAAGTGCGGCGGCGACATCGCCCGGCGCAGCAGCGCCGCCGCCGACCCCGGAACCGACGGCGACGCGCCGGACTGGGCCGGCAGCGTCAGCCGCACGTCGGCGCCGTCGACGTCGCCGGAGCGGAAGAACGGCAGCCCCTGCACGTGGTCCCAGTGCAGGTGGCTGAGCACCAGGTCGCCGCGGTACGGCGCGCCCCTCAGTAGCGCCGTCAGGTTGGCCAGCCCGGTGCCGGCATCGAGCACCAGCCGGGGCGCCGGCTCGTCCCGCACGGTCACCGAGACGCACGACGTGTGGCCGCCGGTCCGCACGAACGCGGCGCCGGGGGCCGGCGTCGACCCCCGGACACCATGCAGGACGATCCTCACGCCGGCACGTCCTCCCGGCGGTGCGACCCGGCCAGCTCGGCCAGCCGCTCCCGGTCGATCGCCGACGACGGCGCGACGGCCACCCGCACCGGGGTGACGGCGGCCAGCGTCGACGTCCGGCGGCCCCCTTCGAGGACGGCCCGCTCGCCGAGCACCGCGCCCGGGCCGACCTCGGCCAGCCGGCGCCCGTCGACCTCGACCCGCAGCACGCCGTCGAGCAGCAGGTAGAGCTCGTCGCCGGGCTCGCCCTGCAGTGTCAGCAGGTCGTCGGCGGCCAGCGTGCGGATCCGCGGCTTCTCCGCGCCGCCCATCAGCAGCCGCGACAGCACCCGCTCCGCGGCGCTCTCGACCTCGACGGTGAGCGCCGGCGAGTCCTCGTCGCCCCACGGGGTCCGGGCGCCGAACGAGTGCGCCGCCCACGCCGAGTAGTCCGTCAGCCCCGACTTCAGTGCCAGCGCGCCGGCGTCGTCGTAGACCCAGTGCCGCGGGAACGCGCTCGCGCCCGGCAGCCCCGGCTCGGACCGGCCGTCCGGGTGGATGGTGAGCGAGAGCGTCGTCCACACCAGCGGGGACTGCAGCTTGACGAACGGCGCGTGCGGCACCGCACGGGGCGCCGGCAGCGCCGTCCGGCCGCCGCAGGTCTGGGTCAGCCGGACGCTGCCGTCGGCGAGGAGCTCCGGCTCGCGGCGCAGCACCGGCAGCGCGATCGCGGCGAACGTCGCGCCGAGCCGGCCGATGCGCACGGTCGTCGACCCCATCAGCACGCCGGACCGGTCGGCGTAGCCGGCGCGGACGATCCGGCCGTCCTCGACCTCGGCCCAGCCGGCCAGCAGGTTCGCGTACCGGAACCGATCGCCGGCGCGCAGCCGGTCCAGGTCGTCGACGACGTCGGGCGGCGGCGGGTCGTAGTGGGTGAAACCGGTCTCGAACGCGGCCCGGGTGAGCCCGGTGACCGCTTCGGACGGGATCCAGGAGAGTGTGGTGGCAGTGGCCTCGATGCGGGTGGTCATGATCTCCTCCCCGGTCAGCAGGTGCTCTGGCGGACGACGTCGAAGCAGGTGCTGACGGCGCCGACGGTGTGGGTGATGCGGGTGTAGCCGAGCGTGACGGTCTCGCGCGGCGGCGTTCCGGCGGCGCCGGTCGCCTCGGTGTTCCGGCCGGTGACGGTGACCTCGGCCAGCTCGTACGACTCGACCGGCGCGCCGGTGTCGTCGAAGACGCTGATCGTCGCGGTGCGGAAGTGATGGCCGGTCGCGGCCGCCTCCAGCAACTGGGGCGACAGCTCGTCGACCGGCCGGACGACGGTGAACGGGGTGAAGTGCGGCCGGTCATCGGCCGTGACCCCGATCTCGTAGCCGAGTAGGACGCTGTCGCCGTCGAGCCCGTCGACGACGAGCCGGCCGACGGACGTCGTGTGCGGCTCGGCCGGGCCGCCACCTCCGGCCGGGCCGGGCGGACCGGCGGGACCGGCGGGGCCGGCAGCGCCGTCGGCGCCGTCCGTGCCGGCGGGACCCGGCGCACCCGCCGGGCCTTGGACGTTCCAGCGGACCTCGGTCTCCAGCGAGTTGCAGGCCTGGGTGCCGGACGGCAGCCGGACCAGGCCGGTCAGCGTGCTGCGGCAGGCCCGGATGCTCTCGTCGCCGGCGGTGACCGCCGCGCCGGCGAGGCCGGCCCCGGCCAGCAACGCGGCGCTCAGGCCCGTCACGAGGGCGATCGTTCGCTTCGACATGCCCTCAACGCTAGGGAGCGGCGCATCGCGCGGGCAGGGTGCAGACAGGCAAGCCGGCAGGGGTGCTGGCACACCGTGTGACCTTGATCGCTTCGGGGTATTCCTCCCTGTATGGGAGTCTTGACGCGGTATCGGACGACGACCGCCGCCGGCGTGATCGCGGCGTTCGTACTGGTCCTCGTGTTCGGCAGTCCGCCGTATGGTGACTGGGCCCGCGACAACGCGAACGGGACAGGCGCCCTCGACTGGTTCCTCACCCTCCTCACCTGGCCGTCCTGGGACTTCGACGCCGACCTCGCGGCCCGGGACATCTTCGCGATCATGCTGCGGGCGATCCTCGTGGTCGTGCTGACCGCGGTGTTCCTGACCCTGCTCACCGGCCCGCGGCTCTCGCGCGAGCGCAGCGGCGCCGCCCAGTTCCTCACCGGCTGGTCGGCCTACATCTTCGCCGGCGCCGTCGCCGGCCTGCTGGCGGCGATCTTCATCAGCGACCCGACGACGCTCGGCGCGTTCCAGGCGGCCGCCGGCGGCGCGACGTACGGGCTGTTCACCGGCTGGATCGTGGGTCTGGCCACGTTCCGCGGCCCGGGCCGGATGACCTGACGACGGCGACGGGGTGATGCTGGCACCCCGTCGCATTCGGGTGGCTGCCGCACTGGTGCGTTCGCGCCGGTAGGAGTGTCATATCCGCATGACCTCGACCGGCGCGCGCATCACCGTGCTCCTTGCGGACGACAACCTGCTCGTCCGCGAAGGAGTGCGGGCGCTGTTGCGCGTGGCCGGCGACGTCGACGTCGTCGCGATGGCCGAGGACTACGACAGCCTGGTGGAACAGGCCGTCGAGCACCGCCCGCAGGTCGTCGTCACCGACATCCGGATGCCGCCGCGGTTCGCCGACGAGGGCATCGAGGCGGCCAAGGAGGTCCGCAAGCGGCTCCCGGGCACCGGGATCGTGGTGCTGTCGCAGTACGACGATCCGGAGTACGCTGTCGCGCTGCTGGCCCAGGGGGCGGCCGGCTACGCATACTTGCTCAAGGAGCGGGTGGCGGACGGCGACCGGCTGGCCCGGGCGGTCCGCGAGGTCGCGGCGGGGGGTTCCATGCTGGACCCGGAGATCGTGCAGGCCCTGGTGACACCGGCGCGGGGCGAAGCCGGGCTGTCCGCCGACGAGGAACGGCTGCTCACCATGGTGGCCGAGGGACGCGCCGTCAAGGCCATCGCGGTCGCGCTGCAGAGCACGCCCGAAGCCGTCGACCACGCCGTCGAGGAGCTGTTCCTGCACCTGGCGCGCGACGCCAGCCAGGGCATGCGCGGCGCGCTGGAGCGGCTGCGCAAGCTGCACACCGCGATCCTGCAGCGCGAGGAGCAGGGCGAGACACTGAGCCGGCTGCTGCCGTCGGGGCTGGCGGAGAAGCTGCGCGACGACCCCGGCGCGGTCGCCCGGACCGAGCGGCTGGTCGTCACCGTGCTGATGTCCGACGTGCGCGGCTACTCCGGCATCGCCGAGCGGTCCGACCCCTCGACGCTGGCTCGTCAGCTGAACGCCCACCGCCGGGCCATGAACGGTGCCATCCTCGACCAAGGGGGCACCGTGATGCAGTACGTGGGCGACGCTGTGATGGCGGTCTTCGGAGCGCCGTTCCCGCAGGCGGACCATGCCGAGCGGGCGCTGCAGGCCGCCCTGGACATGCACCGGCGGCAGGCGGTCGTCGACGCGGCCTGGGCGGCCGAAGGGCTCGAGCCGTTCGGCATGGGCATCGGCCTGTCCACCGGCGAGGTGGCCGCCGCGCTGCTCGGCAGCGACGAGCGGCTGGAGTACACGCTGGTCGGAGACACCGTGAACCTGGCCCAGCGGCTGCAGGACCTGGCCCGCCCGGCCGGAACGACGGTCGTCAGCGAGGCCACCGCCGTGGGCGCGCCAGCGTGGACATTCGAGCGGCTGGACCCGGTCCGGGTCAAGGGCCGTGACGCGGTGGTGACGGCGTGCCGGGTGATCGCACCCGACCACGCGCCCGACGAGATCGAGGAGTACAGCCGATGACCGCACTGCAGGCCCTGGGCGTCCGCCGCACCTTCGAGGCGGAACTGGCGCCGGTCCGCGCGCTGCGCGGCGTCGATCTGACCGTGGAGCGCGGCGAGTTCGTCGCGCTGATGGGTCCGTCGGGCTGCGGCAAGTCGACCCTGCTGAACATCTTCGCCGGGCTGGACCAGGCCGACGAGGGCGAGGTGGTCGTCGACGACCTCGTGGTGAGCGGGCGCGACGAGAACTGGCTGGCGAAGTTCCGCCGGCACCACGTCGGCATCGTGTTCCAGTTCTTCAACCTGCTGGAGGGCGTCTCGGCGCTGGACAACATCGCGCTGCCGGCGATCCTCGGCGGGCTCCGTCGCAAGGCCGCGGAGTCGCGTGCCCGCGACCTGCTCGACCTGCTGGGCCTGGGCGACCGCACCGAGCAGCTGCCGTCGGTGCTCTCCGGCGGGCAGCGGCAGCGGCTGGCGATCGCCCGCGCGCTGGTCAACGAGCCGGCCGTGCTGCTGGCTGACGAGCCGACCGGCGCGCTGGACAGCGAGGGCGGCGCGGAGATCCTGGAGCTGTTCCGCCGGCTGCACGGCGACGGCCAGACCATCCTCATGGTCACCCACTCCGCCGACGTCGCCGCCGGCGCGTCCCGGGTGGTGCGCATGCGCGACGGCCGCATCGACGGCGACGACGGCGTTCGGGTGGGCCCGGTGGGCCCGGCGGTGATGGAGGAGCGCGCCCCGTGACGGCGGTCCGCGCCTGGCTGCGGCTGGACACCCGGCGCCGATGGCGCTCGCTGCTGGTGATGGCGCTGCTGGTCGCGCTGGCGGCGGGGACGGTCATGACGGCGCTGTCCGGCGCGCGCCGCGGCGCCACCGCGCTCGACCGGCTGGTCGACCGGACGCTGCCGGCCACCATCGCCGTGCTGCCGAACCAGGCCGGCTTCGACTGGGACGCCGTCCGGGCGCTGCCCGAGGTCGAGTCGCTGACGACGTTCTGCCTGACCGGCTCGTACGTGGTCGACGGGCTGCCGCCGGACTCGTTCGCCGCCGGCTTCCCGCCCGGTGACGACGAGGTGTTCCGGACCATCGAGCGGCCGGTCGTCCTGGACGGACGGCTGCCCGACCCCACGCGGGCCGACGAGGTCGTCGTCAGCCGGTCGTTCGAGCAGACCTACGGGCTGGGCGTCGGAGACACGGTCACGCTGCGGCTGTTCTCGCCCGAGACGCAGGACGAGCTGAAGTTCGCCACGACGCTGCCCGAGCCGGACGGGCCGGTCGTCGAGGCCACGGTCGTGGGGATCATCCGGTCGCCCTGGTTCAGCGACGTCGTCGGCGACTCCGAGGGCGGGCTGTCGCCGTCGCCGGGGCTGTTCGCGCAGTACCGCGACAACCTCATGGGCACCAAGGGGGAGGGCGAGCTCAACGCGCTGGTCCGGTTGCGCGGCGGCGAGGCGGACGTCCAGGCGTTCAAGGCGGACCTGCAGCAGCTCACCGGGCGCGGTGACATCGACTTCATGAACCTCGCCGAGGACGGCCGGCACCTGAACGACGTCACCCGGTTCGAGGCCGACGCGCTGCAGGCCTTCGCGCTGGCCGCCGGCGCGGCGGCGATCTTCCTGGTCGGCCAGGCGGTGGCCCGGTACGCGGCGTCGTCGGCGGCCGAGCTGCAGGTCGTGCGGGCGCTGGGCATGACCGTGCGGCAGGCCGTCCTGGCCGCGGCGGCCGGCCCGGTGGTCGCGGCCGCGCTCGGCGCGCTGCTCGGCGCGGCCGGCGCGGTGGTGGCGTCGCGATGGTTCCCGATCGGCACCGCCGCGCTGTACGAGCCGGCGCCTGGCATGGACGTCGACCCGCTGGTGCTCGCCGGGATCGGCGCGGTCACCGTGTTGCTGGCCGCGCTCGGCGCCGTCCTCGCGGCCCGGCTGGCGCTGCGCTCGGACCGGACGGCGCGACGCGGCCGGGCGTCGGCGCTCGCGGCCGTCGCCCGGCGGGCCGGCGCGCCGGTGCCGGTGGTGGTCGGCGCCCGGTTCGCGCTGGAGCCCGGCCGTGGCCGGCAGGCGGTGCCGGTGCGCCCGGCGCTGGTCGGCGCGGTCGTCGGGGTGCTCGGCGTGATCGCGGCGTTCACGTTCTCCGACGGTGTCGAGGACGCGGCTGGTCACCCGGAGCGGTTCGGGCAGGTCTACGAACTGGTGTCGTACGCCGGTGACGACGGCGAGGACTTCGGGCCCACCGACACGGTCATGGAGGTCATGGCCGCCGACCCGGACGTGCGCGTCGTCAACGACACCCGGGTCGCGGTGGCGGGGCTCGAGAGCCGGCCGGTCACGCTGTTCACGCTGGACCAGGCCGGGCCGGAGCCGTTGCGGCCGGTCATGGTCGAGGGCCGGGCACCGGAGTACCCGGGCGACGTGGCGCTGGCGCCGGGGAGCGCGGACACGCTGGGCGTGGCCGTCGGCGACGTCGTGACGGCGTCCGGCACCGCGGGCGACCGCGAGCTCACCGTCACCGGCCTGGCGTTCGTGCCGGAGGGGCCGCACAACAACTACGTCACCGGCGGCTGGGTCACCGGTGACGGCTACGACACGCTGTTCGACCCCGACAGTGACGTCTCGCCGGCGTTCAAGTACCACCTGCTGCTGCTCGGGCTGACCCCCGGCGCCGACCCCGAGGCGGTGGCCGCCCGGCTGGACGAGGCGGTCGCGGCGGCCACGGGCGCGCCGCCGGAGTCGGTCACCGGCATCGTCATGCCGGCCGACCCGCCCAGCCGGCTGGCCGAGATCCGGCAGGTCCGCACGCTGCCGGTGTTCCTCGCCGGGTTCCTCGCGGTGCTCGCGCTGGGCGCCGTCGGCCATGCGCTGGCCACCGCGGTGCGCCGACGCCGCCAGGAGGTCGCGGTGCTGCGGGCGCTCGGGATGACCCGCTGGCAGTCTCGTGGCGTCGTCATCACCCAGGCCAGCCTGCTCGCGCTGATCGGGCTGGCTGCCGGGGTGCCGCTGGGGCTGGCGCTGGGCCGCACCGTCTGGCGCTACGTCGCCGACACGACGCCCCTGCTCTACGTCGCGCCGCTGGCCGCGCTCGCGCTGCTGCTGATCGTGCCGCTCGCGCTGGTGGCGGCGAACCTGCTGGCCGCCTGGCCGTCGCACCGGGCGGCGTCGATGCGGGTCGGCAGCGTGCTGAGGGCGGAGTGATGACGGCGGCCTGGCTGCGGCTGGAGCTGCTGCGGCGGTGGCGGTCGCTGCTGGTGCTGGCGCTGCTGGTGGCGCTGGCGACGGCGACGGTGCTGACGGCGGTGGCGGGCGCGAGACGCGGCGAGACCGCCGTCGACCGGCTGCTGGAACGGACGCTGCCGGCCGATGTCGCGGTCCTGCCGAACCAGCCCGGCTTCGACTGGGCCGCGGTGCGGGAGCTGCCCGGCGTCGCCGCCGTCGGCACCTACGCCGGCATCGACTACGACATCGACGGCGAGCCGTCGGCGGGGCTGCTCGGTGACGACGAGACGCTGCGGACGGTGGAACGCCCGGTCGTGCTCGACGGCCGGCTGCCCGATGCCACGCGTCCTGACGAGGTGGTCGTCACCAGCGGCCACGGCGCGAACGTCGGCGACACGGTGACGCTGCGGCTGCATCCGGTCGACCCGGTCGACCCGGCCGCGGCGCAGCCGGAACTGGACGCGACCGTGGTGGGGGTGGTCCGGTCGTACTGGTACCTGGACGACGCGGCCGGCACGGGCGAGCTGATCCCGTCGCCGGGGCTCTACGCGGTGTACGAGCGCGAGCTGCTCGGGGACGCTCCGGCCGAGTTCAACGCGATCGTCAGGCTGGCCGAGGGCGAGGCCGGCATCGCCGACTTCCGCGCCCGGCTGGAGCGGCTCAGCGGCCGTACCGATCTCGACCTGGTGAACCTGGCCGAGCTGGCCCGGCACGACCGCGAGGTCACGGCGTTCGAAGCCGACGCGCTGCTCGTGTTCGCGCTGGTCGCCGCCGTCGCGTCCGGGGTGCTGCTGGGCCTGGCGGTGGCGCGGTACGCGGCCGCGACGCAGCCCGACCTGCGGGTGCTGCGGGCGCTCGGCCTTCCCCCGCGCCGGCTCGGGTGGACAGCGGCCGCCGGTCCGGCATTGGCGGCGGCCGCCGGTGCGGTCGTCGGCGCCGGCGTGGCCGTGGTGGCGTCGGGCTGGTTCCCGATCGGGACCGCGGCCCGGTTCGAGCCGGCGCCGGGCGTCGACGGCGACGTGCTCGTGCTCGCCGCGGGGACGGTGCTCGTCCCCGCGCTCATCCTGCTGGGCGCCGCGGCGACGGCGTGGTCCGGCCTGCGCCGTACACCGGGACGAGCGTCGGCGTCGGCGGCGGCCGACGCCGCGAGCCGGCTGGGTGCGCCCGTTCCCGTCGTCGTCGGCAGCCGGTTCGCGCTGGAGGCGGGGCGCGGCGGAACGGTGCGTCCCGCCGTGGCCGGCGCGGTGGCGGGTGTCGCGGGCGTCGTGGCGGCGGTGACGTTCTCCGCCGGGGTGCACGACGCGACGGCGCATGCCGAGCGGTTCGGCCAGGTCCACCAGGCTGAGGCGTTCGTCGGCCTGACCGGCGACGACTTCGTGCCGGTCGACGACCTGCTGCCGGTCCTGGCCGCCGATCCGGACGTGCGGGTGATCAACGACACCCTGATGGCCGTGGCTGCCGCGGGAGACCGGTCGGTGAGCCTGTTCACGATGGACCCGGACTGGCGGCCCGTGGTCACCGCGGGCCGGACGCCGGCCGGACCCGACGAGGTGGCGCTGGCTCCGGCCAGTGCCGAGACGATCGGCGCGGCGGTCGGCGATACCGTCCGGCTGACCGGGACCCGCGGCGAGCGCACCTTCGACGTCACCGGGATCGCCTTCGTCCCAGAGAGCCCGCACAACGACTACACGCTCGGTGGCTGGGTGACCCCCGGCGGGTACGACGCGCTGTTCGACCCGGCGAGCGCCGTCTCGCCGCGATTCAAGTTTCATCTCCTGCTCCTGGCGCTGCGCGCGGAGGCCGACCCCGCCGCCGTCGCCGGCCGGCTCGGCGAGGCGACCGGTGAGGCCGGCCTCGTCAGACCGGCCGCGCCGCCCAGCCGGCTGGCCGAGCTGCGGCAGATCCGGGCGATACCGATGTTCCTCGCGGGCTTCCTGGCCGTGCTGGCGCTGGGTGCGGTCGGGCACGCGCTGGCCAGCGGGGTCCGCCGCCGGCGGCACGACCTCGCCGTGCTGCGGGCCCTGGGGCTGACGAGGTGGCAGTCGCGTGCGGTCGTGGCAACGCAGGCCACGGTGCTGGCGCTGGCCGGCCTGCTGCTCGGCATCCCGCTGGGCATCGCCCTCGGCCGGGTGGTGTGGAGGGGCGTGGCCGAGGCCACCCCCGTGGACCATGTCGAGCCGGCGGCCCTGGTCGCGATCGTCCTGACCGCCGCGGCCGCGCTCGTGATCGCGAACCTGCTGGCGGCCTGGCCGTCGCACCGGGCCGCGTCGATGCGGGTCGGCCACGTGCTGAGGGCCGAGTGATGACGGCGGCCTGGTTGCGGCTGGAGCTGCGACGGCGGTGGCGGTCGCTGCTGGTGCTGGCGCTGCTGGTGGCGCTGGCGACGGCGACGGTGCTGACGGCGGTCGCGGGGGCGCGGCGCGGGGACAGCGCCGTCGACCGGCTGCTGGAGCGGACGCTGCCGGCCGACGTCGCGATCCTGCCGAACCAGGCCGACTTCGACTGGGCGGCCGTGCGGGCGCTGCCGCAGGTGACCACGCTGTCCACGTTCGGCAGCGCCCCGTACGTCGTCGACGGAGTGCCGCCGGACTCGCTGGGCGGCGCCGTCGGCCTGGACACGATGGTCACGGTGGAGCGGCCGGTGGCCCTCGCCGGGCGGCTGCCCGATCCGCACCGCCCCGATGAGATGGTGGTGACGCCGCGGTTCGTCGAGGCCTACGGCCTCGACGTCGGCGACGCCGTGACGATCCGGCTGTACCGGCCCGAGTCGTTCGCCGCTTTCCGGGCCGACCCGTCGCTTCCGCCGGACGGGCCGGTTGTCGAGGCGCGGATCGTCGGCGTCGTCCGATCCTTCTGGTACGGCGACAACCTCGGCGGGCAGGGCCAGCTGATCTCGTCGGCGGGGCTGTACGAGCGGTACCCCGCCGAGCTGGGCGAGGGCTCGCCGACGGAGATGTTCAACGCGATCGCCCGGCTGGACGGCGGCGCGGCGGCCATCCCGGCGTTGCAGGCCGAGCTGGAGCGGCTCACCGGTCAGACCATCGACATCTGGGATCTGGGCGACGTGTTCCACCAGCATGCCCGCGACGTCACCGGCTTCGAGGCCGACGCGCTGCTGGTGTTCGCCGCGGCGGCCGCCCTTGCGGCGCTGTTCCTCGTCGGGCAGCCGGTCGCGCGCTACGTCGCGGCCGGTGTCGCCGATCTGCAGGCGCTGCGAGCGGTGGGTGTGGTGCCGCGGCAGCTGGTCGTCGCGGCGGCGCTCGGTCCGGTGCTGGCGGCGGTCCTGGGCGCCGCGGCCGGCGCGGCGGTCGCGGTGGTCGCGTCGCGGTGGTTCCCGATCGGCTCCGCGGCGATGCTGGAGCCCGCGCCCGGCATCGACGCCGACGCGACGGTGCTGGTCGCCGGTGTGCTGCTGGCGCCGGCGCTGGTGGCCGTCGCGGCGGTGACGTCGGCCGTGCTGGCGCAGCGCGCGGCCCTGTCCCAGTCGCATCGTCGTGGTTCGGCCGTCGCGCGCGCCGTCGCCGCCGCCGGGCTGCCGGTCCCCGTCGTCGTCGGCACCCGGTTCGCGCTGGAGCCCGGCCGCGGTCGGCAGGCCGTGCCGGTGCGGCCGGCGCTGCTGGGCGCCGTCACCGGGGTGCTCGGCGTGCTCGCGGCGTTCACGTTCTCCAGCGGCGTCGACGACGCGGCCGGCAACCTGCGCCGGTTCGGCCAGACCCACCAGCTGCTCGGGTACCTCGACGAGGGCGAGGAGGCGCCGCCGGCCGGCGACGTGCTGGCCGCGGCCGCCGCGGACCCCGACGTCGTGGCCGTCAACGACGCCAGGATCGGCGCGGCGGAGGCCGGCGGGCTGTCCGTGGCGGTGTACACCTACGCGCCGGTCGGCGCGGCGCCGGACGTCGTCATGCTGGAGGGCCGGCTGCCGTCGCGTGCCGGCGAGATCGCGCTGGCCCCGACGACGGCGGCCGACCTCGGCGTGGCGACCGGCGACCGCGTCGGCCTGACCGGGTCCGAGGGCTCGGCCGACTACACCGTCACCGGGCTGGCGTTCGTGCCGGACGGCTCGCACAACGACTACGCGACCGGCGCCTGGGCGACCAGCGACGGCTACGAGGCGCTGTTCGGGCCCAACTGGAAGTTCCACGAGGCGCACGTCCAACTGCGCACCGGCGCCGATCCGCAGGCCGTCGCCGCCCGGCTGGCCGAGAGCGCCGGCGTCGGGTTCGAGCCGCCGGAGCAGCCCGGTCCCGTGACGGAGATCCAGCAGATCCGGACGCTGCCGGTGTTCCTGGCCGGATTCCTCGCGGTGCTCGCGCTGGGCGCCGTCGGGCACGCGCTGGCCACGGCGGTGCGCCGGCGCCGGCACGAGATGGCGGTGCTGCGCGCGGTCGGGCTGACCCGGCGGCAGTCGCGTGGGGTCGTCGCGGTGCAGGCCAGCGTGCTGGCGCTGGCCGGGCTGGCGCTGGGCATCCCACTGGGCGTCGCGCTCGGCCGGGTCCTCTGGCGCTACGTCGCGGAGACGACGCCGCTGTTCTATGTGCCGCCGGTGGCCGTGACGGCGCTGCTGCTGGTGGTGCCGGTGGCGTTGCTGGCGGCGAACCTGCTGGCCGCCTGGCCGTCGCAACGGGCGGCGTCGATGCGGGTCGGCTCCGTGCTGAGGGCCGAGTGATGACGGGGGCCTGGCTGCGGCTGGAGCTGCGACGGCGGTGGCGGACGCTGCTGGTGCTCGCGCTGCTGATCGGCTTCGCCGCGGCCACCGTGCTGACGGCCGTGGCCGGCGCCCGGCGCGGCGAGAGCTCCCTCCAGCGGCTGGCCGACGCCACGCTGCCGGCCACCGTCCAGGTGGTCCCGAACGAGCCGGGGTTCGACTGGGACGCGGTGCGCGATCTCCCCGGTGTCGCCGCGGTCGGCGAGATGGTCTTCGCGGCGTACGAGCTCGACGGCGAGCCGGTCGACGGGCCGGTCCCGGCCGACGGGACCATCCTGTCCACCGTCGAGCGTCCCGTGGTGCTGGAGGGCCGGCGCGCCTCTCCGCAGCGGCCGGACGAGGCTGTCGTCACGCCCGGGTTCGTCGCGTCGTACGGCCGCGGTGTCGGCGACACCGTCACGCTGCGGCTCTACCGGCCCGAGACGCTGCGGGCCGGCCTCATGGACTTCCGCGGTCCCGCGTCGGCCGGTCGGCCGACGCCGGCCGACGGGCCGGCCGTGCCGGTGCGCATCGTCGGGGTGGTCCGCTCGGCCCTGATCTCCGATGTCGCCGGGGACCCCGGCTGGGTGATCCCGACCGGCGCGTTCTATGCGGCGTACACCGAGCACCTGGTCGGCAGCGACCAGCCGACCAGCGCCGTCGTGCGGCTGAGCGCCGGCGGCAGCGGCGTCGCGGATTTCAAGGCGGCCCTGGCGCAGGCCACGGGCCGGACCGACGTGTCCATCTGGAACCTGGCCGCGACCACGGACTTCGACCAGGGGATCGTCGACATCGAGACGACCGCTCTCCTCGTGTTCGCGACGGCCGCGGGCGTGGCCGCGATGTTCCTGGTGGGCCAGGCGATCGCCCGCTACGCCGCGGCGGCGGTGGCTGAGCTGCGCGTGCTCCGTGCGCTCGGCCTGTCGCCGCGGCAGGTGGTCGTCGCCGCAACGACCGGCCCCGTTCTCGCCGCGGTGCTCGGCGCCACCGCCGGCGCCGTGGTGTCCGTGCTCGCGTCGGCCTGGTTCCCCGTCGGCACGGCGGCCCGGCGCGAGCCTGCGCCCGGCATCGACGTGGACTGGGCCGTGGTGGCGACGGGCTGGGGCGGCATCGTTCTCGCCACCGGCGCGGGCGCGGCGCTGACCGCCGGCCTCGCGCTGCGGGCGACCCGCGCACCCACGTCGTCACGCCGATCCACGGTCGCCGCGGCCGCCGCCCGCGCCGGCCTGCCGCTGCCGGTGGTCCTCGGCGCGGGCCTGGCGCTGGAGACCGGCCGGGGCGAGCGAGCGGTGCCGGTGCGGCCGGCGCTCGTCGGTGCTGTCGTCGGCGTGGTCGGCACCGTGGCCGCGCTGACCGTGGCCGCCGGCGTCGACGACGCCCGGACCAACCCGGTCCGGTACGGGCAGGTGCACGACCTGGATGCGGCCCTGGACGTCGACGCCGCGACCGCCGCGGACGCGCTGGCGGTCCTCGCGGCCGACGCCGAGGTCGCGGCGGTCAACGACAGCCGCTCGGCGGTCGCCGATGCCGGCAGCATGACCCCGATGGTCTACTCGTTCCAGCCGGTGGCCGAGCCGCTGCCGGTGGTGCTGACCGCCGGCCGGATGCCGGCCCGTGCGGACGAGCTCGCGCTGGCGCCGTACACGGCGTCGACGCTGGGGGCCGGGATCGGCGACACCGTTGACCTGACCGGCACGCGGTCGACCAGCCGGCTCACCGTGACCGGCCTGGCGTTCGTGCCGGAAGGACCGGAGAACTACAACATCGATGGGGCCTGGGTGAGCGCAGCGGGCTTCGACCAGCTCTTCGACGGCGCCGCCTACCACGTGGCCCACATCGCGCTGCGCGACGGCGCGGACCCGGCCGGCGCGGCGCAGCGGCTCGGCGCGGCGGTCTCCGACGGTGTCGCCGTGACGCCGACCCTGCAGCGGGACCACTCGGTGGAGCTGCAGGTGATCCGCGCCTTCCCGCTCTACCTCGCGGTCTTCCTCACCGTCCTCGCGGTCGGGGCCGTCGGGCACGCGCTGGCGGCGGCGGTGCGCCGGCGCCGACGCGACCTCGCCGTGCTGCGCGCCCTGGGGCTGACCGGAGGGCAGAGCCGTGGCGTCGTCGTCACGCAGGCGGTCACCATCGTGCTGGCGGGGCTGGTGCTGGGCGCGCCGCTCGGTGTGGCCGTCGGCCGCTCGGTGTGGCGCTATGTGACCGACGCGACCGTGACCCAGTACGTGCCGCCACCGGCGCTCGCGGCGCTGTTCACGGTCGTCCCGCTGGCCCTGGTGGCGGCGGTCCTGCTGGCAGTTGTGCCCGCGCGGCGGGCCGGGTCCTTCCCGGTCTGGCGGGCGCTGCGGGCGGAATGAGGAGGTGGCCGGGGTGAACGGTTCGGTGCGGGCGCGCAACCGGCGCGACGTGGCGCTGTGGGCCGGCTGGGCGGCGCTGGTCGCCGGCACCGTCGCGCTCGCGGTGTGGGCGCTGCGGGTGCTGATCGACGTGCCCGGCGAGCTGCTGCCGTGGGCGCTGCTCGGGCTGGCCGCCGTGCCGGTCGCCGTCGTGGCGGCGGTGCTGCCGCGGCTGCGGCGCCGCGCGGGCGCCGTCGCCGGGCCGTCGTTCGTGTTCTGCGGCCTGGTGCTGATGGTGCTGGCCGTCTATCTCGTGGTCGTCATCGGGCTGGGCGGCGAGGTCGACGAGGACGGGCAGGGCGTGCTGGCGTTCTCGATGGCGGCGGCCCTGACGGCGGTCGTGCTGGCCGAGCCGGTGCGGACTCGGCTGCGCGAGCTGGCCGAGCAGTGGGCCGGCCGGCCACAGCGACCGGCCGCGTCGGCGCTGGAGACGTTCGGCTCCCGGATGACGCGCGCCGTCCCGATGGACGAGCTGCTGCTGCAGCTGGCCGAGACGCTGCGCTCGACGCTCGGCCCGCTCGGCGCGGAGGTGTGGACCGGCGAGGACGGCGTGCTGGAGCGGACCGTCTCGGTGCCCGAACGCGGCGCCGGCCGGCTCACGCTGGCCGGCGCCGAGCTGGCCGCCGTCACCCGGGCCCGGGTGTCGGGCAACGCGTGGGCGGCGATGTGGCTGCCGTCCCTGCTGGCCGCCGAGGCGCCCTCGGGGCCGGGCGCACGGCGGTCGGTGCGGGTGGCGTCGGTGACGCACCTGGGCCGTCTGCTCGGGCTGCTCGTCGTGGTCCGCTCCGCCGACGACCGGCCGTTCAGCGACGACGACGACCGCGTGCTGGCCGACCTCGCCCGGCAGGTCGGACTGGCGCTGCACAACGTCAGCCTCGACTCCGCGCTGCAGGCGTCGCTGGCCGAGCTGCGCCGCCGCAACGCCGAGCTGCAGGCGTCCCGAGCCCGGATCGTCTCGACCGCCGACGCCTCCCGGCGGCAGATCGAGCGGAACCTGCACGACGGCGCGCAGCAGCGGCTGGTCGCGCTCGCCGTCAAGCTCGGCCTGGCCCGCCGGCTCGCGACCGGCGACTCCGCGACGCTGCTGGAGGAGCTGCGCACCGACGTGCAGGAGACGCTGGTCGAGCTGCGCGAGCTGGCGCACGGCATCTATCCGCCGCTGCTGCGTGAGCACGGCCTCGGCGAGGCGCTGCGCAACGCCGCCGGCCGGGCGTCGATCCCGGTCCGGGTCGAGGCGGACACCGGCCTGCGCTACCCGCCGGACGCCGAAGCGGCGGTGTACTTCTGCTGCCTGGAGGCGCTGCAGAACGCCGCCAAGCACGCCGGCCCGGACGCCACGGTGACGGTGCGGATCGGCGCGGCCGAGGGCGGGCTGGAGTTCGAGGTCGCCGACGACGGCGCCGGCTTCGACCCCGCGGCGACCGCGGAGAGCCACGGGTTCGTGAACATGCGCGACCGGCTCGGTGCGTTCGGTGGCGAGCTGACCATCACCAGCGCACCCGGCGCGGGCGCGGTCGTCCGCGGGACGGTGCCGACGGCGGCGCTGACGCCGGTCCCGGAGGCCGGCCGGCCATGACCGCGCTGCGCCGGGCCGTCGTCGTGGTGGCCGTGCTGACGGTGCCGGCCGGAATCGCGGCGGTGCTGGTCTTCGACGAGCTGCTGCGCGACGCCGGCCGGCCCGAGCTCACCCAGGGCCTGCGCGACGGCGTCGTCTACATCCTGGCGATGGCCAGCGCCGCGATCGTCGGCGCCGGGCTGGCGCTGCGGCGGCCCGAGCATCCCGTCGGCTGGCTGTTCCTCGGCCTCGCCGTCCTGCAGGCGAGCGGTCCGGCCTTGATCGGCTACGCGGCGTACGGCGCGATCGCCCGGCCGGACGCCCTGCCGCTGGCGACGGTGGCCGGGCTGCTCGCCGACTCGGCGTTCGTGCTGTGGTTCGTCTGTATCGCGCTGGTGTTCCTGCTGACGCCGGACGGCCGGCCGCCGTCGTCGCGGTGGGGGTGGGC